>CANFHF010000023.1 GCA_947446635.1 Flavobacteriaceae bacterium | reverse complement strand
TAGCAGATGTAGTTGAAGATTGCCATTGGATTGAACCAACAGATGTTCCCAAGAGAAGTGTTTTACTTGTTCCTTTACAAATAGGCGCAAATCCTGTAATTTTACCAACAGTAGATGCTGCATCTACCACTATTGATTTAGGAACTCTAGTGCTTTCAGCAGTACCTTTCATTTCAGTAACATAATATGTTCCAGTAGCCAAAGCAGTAGTTGCCGGAACAGCAGCTCCTGTTAAAGCTTTGTAGAACTTTAGAGTCGTTGATCCTGTAGCTGTAGCAATAGTCGCACCTTTACAGAAAGATGGAAAAGTTGCAGGGATTTGAGTACTTGCTGTTACCGTTACAGTAGCGGTAGCAGCTACAGTACAAGGAGAGGTAGCCGCAACAGTGTATGTATATACTCCTACATAACCTGAAGCAGGTCTACTCCATGATCCACCAGCATCTGCACCTGTTAAAGCAACAAACAAAGCTGCATCTGAAGGCGAAGCACTTAAACTTAATATTCCGTTAGTTCCTGCTTTAGGCGCTGGTTGGAATGTTACAGTTACAGTAGCTGTTGCTGCTGTTGTACAAGGTGAAGTAGCGCCTACAGTATAAGTATACACTAAGCCTGAATTAGCCCAAGTTCCTCCTGCAGCAGGGCTTCCTCCTAATTGTGCAAATAATACCGAATTGCTTGGGGTTGTTCCTGCACAAAGGGTAAGTGTTCCATTTGTTCCTGCATTAGGAGCAGCTTGTATTGTTACACTTACTGCTGTTCTTAAACTCTCCACATTATCAATAGTCTGAGAAACATAATACGTTCGTGAAGCCAAAGCAACATTTGAAGTTAAAGCCGTTCCTCCTGTTGCATCAGCGTACCATTTTAAGTTTGTTCCGGTTGCTACTAAACTCGCAACAGTAGCGTTAGCTAAAACACAATAAGAAGCTGATTCAGCAGCCGGCGCGCTAACAAATTCTCCAATAGCAAAATCACCAAAACCTGAAATACCAGTAGCTGTTGCAGCAGCACCTGAAGTACCAGAAGTTGCAATAGCTGACCAAGCAGCACCGTTATACAAACGAGCTCCATAATTAGCCGATGTAACACCAGCATCATTATCCGTACTCGCATAGTTAAAAGTAGCGCCGTAAGTACCAAAACCTGCTAAAGCATCATTAGTTAAGGTCCAAGTTCTGTTTACGCTTTTGGTACTTTTAAGATCAGAGCTAGCAATAGCAGCATGATCACCAGGATTAGTTCTAGCAGTCAATCCACCAGCAGCAGATGTAGTGCCTGAAAAAGTCAATGCTAAAGGCATATAAGTAGTAGCATCTCCTATAGGATAGGTTAATGATGGACTAACTCCTGAAGCGGTTAATTTTTTCAAATTACCCACAACCCATTTTCCATTAGTATACCCATTAAGCAATGCCGTTCCTGTACCAGCTCCTGTAATAGAACCTCCAACGATTACTGAAGCGGTTCCTGTAGTTAAAGGAACAGAAGTAACACGGTTGGTAGTGTCAAAAGCTACATAAGTTTTGTTAGTTCCATCTTCGGCTAATTCTAACGTCCCATTATTGGCAATTAATTTACCAGATGTAAATATCAAATTCCCTTTGATAGTGATATCCGTAACAGGGGCAAAATCCGTAACCATTGTATTGGTTACATTATTTGTATTAGCTGGTAACATAGCACATCCTAAATAAACTCCAAAAGGATTATTCACCACAAGATGATTAATACTCGTGATTTCAGGAGCTGATGGGCTTTGTAGATTTAAGGGATTACCATTGGCAGCAAAAAGGTCTCCCATTTGCATTACCGTAAAACCATCATTCTTGTAAAAATAGAAATTGATGTCTGATCCCCAAGTTCTAGTTCCTATCATGGCCATGTTTCCAGAATTATAAGATAATCCTTTACTTCCGGTAACCACTAAGGTAGCGCCATTGCCTATAGTAAACTTACCAGATCCAGTAAGATTATAAGTTCCTGCAGTAGTTCCAGCCACACCTACATTTCCGTCACCAAACCATAATTTAGAACCCGCAGCCACACTAACTTGACCTGGATTATTAATAGCGGTATGATTTACTAAAGAAACACCTGTAGTATTACTTATAGTAATATTTCCAGAGATTGTTGCTGGCAAAGCGGTAAAGTTTTGAAAAACACCTACCCCATTGTAAACATAATTAGTCGCTGAAGCAAGGTTTTTATTAGTAGTTGCAATACCTGTTGCTATAGAAACATTGTTTCCTAATTGCAAAGTAGCATAATCTGCAGCCGATGATGGAGAGATTGGTGCAACCGTTGCTAAAGCAAAAGTACCGCCACCCGTAACTGCAAAACCTGCTAAATTAAGCGTTCCGTTTACAGTGAATGTTTTTCCAGTAGCTATAGAAAAGTTAGTTGCTAAAGTTATAGTATGACCTGCAGAGACGGTGATGTTATTAGTAGTTCCTAAAGGAAGTCTAGTAGTTGGAACCCAAAAACCTCCATTAAAATATTCCCATATACTGGTAGTAGTTAAGCTTCCAGAACCTGAAGTTCTGTAATCAGCATTTGTAGGATCGTTATTATATACAAAACCGGTAATTGTATTTGACATTACGGATGTAGCATATGTAATAGAATCTCCATTAGCCTTTACCTTATAATAATAAGTACTACCTGGAGTTAATCCAGTAATAACATTAGATGTTGTTGCAACAGTAACTGGATAGTTAGTCACAAGACTTAAAGTAGTTCCTTTTACATAAACATCATCTAAGGAAATTCCTCCTGCCGTTACGACACCCGTACCACCTGTATTTGTGGTGGTGTAATTAATCCAACGAAGGTAAACCAAAGGTTGGTTATCACATTCAGCAGGGAGCGCTACATTGTTTAACACCCCTGTGGTCCAGTCTTTTGCAACGGTAATAGTAGCTAATGGGACATCAGCATACGTTCCGTCAACTCCAATTTTATACTGCACTTTAAAATCACGAGCAGCAGTTATAGCTTGAGAAGCATATTGTTTAGAAGACACGGTTGTGTTTTTGTATCCAAGAGTATTTACCTGAATTTCCCAGTTAGAACCCGAAGCAGAAACAACAGAAGTAATAGGATCTGTAATAGGTAGCCAAGTTGAGGTTGTTGCGGTAACACAAGTAGTATATGTACCTGTTGGGAATTGAACCTGTGTAAGCCCGGCAGTACTTTTTGATTGTACAATGGTATTCGTAGTGTTATTTGTAGATTTAACATCTGCAGCAAGTGATGTTGGAGTAAAGATCAAGCTAGTGCTTGCTGTAGTTGCAGTTGCAGCTAAAGACAATACAACATTAGTGCCATTAACTGAAGACACCGTTGTACCAGAAGCAATCCCAGTACCCGAAACACTTTGCCCAACGACAATACCAGCATTGGCAGTTCCTAAAGTAACACCTGTTAAACCAGAAGTAGTTGAAGATAAAACAGAAATTGGTGAAAAAGACCAACCCACGATATTGGATGATGCATTTGAAACATACAAATACAAAGCATAATCAGTGGCGCCAGCAACGGCACCCCAATTTGCAGTAAAGCCAAATTCAGTAGAATTACTCATATCCGTAGCAACCGGTGCATCTAATTGTGCAAGTGTAGCCGCCGCAATTAAAGCAGAATGTGCTGAAGTTACATAGGTAGAAACAACATTAGTAAGAAGAGAAGTAGAATTGTCTTTATTAGCTACTATGTCATAGTAATAAGACCCTGTATCTAAATTTGTAACAACTTCTGAAATAGCGGCATTAGCGCCATTATTTTGTGTTTTTACCAAAGTAAGTTGAGTTCCTTTAACTAGGATATTGTCAATACGAGAGGTTCCTCCAGTAGAAGGAGTAGTCATTTCATTACCCAATGTATTGTAAAATGAAGACTGAACCCAACGTATAACTACGTTCGGATTATTATCACATTCGGCAGGTAAAGTCAAGTTGTTTACACTTGTATCCCATAAAGCAGAAGCTAATTGAACCGAAGTTCCTAGATCTTTAAATGTACCTGTTGTACCCGTACTACTATATTGTAATTTCCAATCTCTTGGACCTGAACCTACAGAGGCCAGAACTTCAGGGGAACCAGCAATTGGGGGTACTGCAGTTAAATCTTCAATAACAGCAGCTTTGTAAGCAGTGTACGCAGAATATTGAGCAGAAGATAGGGTTACATTTTTATAACCTAACGTATTGGCCTCTATTTGAAAATAACGATCCGGAGCAGTTTTTGCATTAGCATAAACAGCTACATTAGCAGGGATATCATCATCTGAAACTTCCTCTGTACCAGACACTAAGTAAGTAGAATAGTAAGTAGCCCCTCTAGCGGCAAAACCAGTACCTGTACTTCCAGATACCGTTGTGTTAAAAGAAGCTCCTCCATTTTGAGTCAATTTATTTGACCTATTGTTAGAATTTCCCATATCTGGACTTACAAAATCTGCAGCAGTTTGAGTACCATCGGTAACATTCCAACCTACAATAGTTGATGGAGCAGCACCTGAATCCTTATAGATATTAATACTATAGCCACCAGCATTAAGAGTTTCCCAGTTAGCAGTAAAACCGTTAGCAGTAGGACTAGTTGCAGCCAAAGCAACTGGAGTGACTATTTGCGTTGCTGTTTTCCCTGTAACGGTAGACGCTTGAGAATAGTTATGATCTTGGTCAAAAGTATATACCTTAAAATAAGTGTTGTCCGAAGGGTTTAAACCTGTTGTAACACAAGATAAACCAGTACCTACATAAACCACTTTTCCATTAAGTGGAACCAGAACACCTTCTGGAGGAGTTCCTGTAGCGATTACATTTCCAATCAAATATGTCGTTTTTTGTACTGGATTTCCACCTGTTTCAACAGATGGATCACCAGAATAGCGAACCACCATATACCCACCACCATCAGTACTTGCAGCTGGCAACCAGCTTGTAGTTAATGTAGTTAGGGTTTGGTTTGAGATAGAAGCTACTCCTGGATTTCCAGGAGGGGTATCATCTACCGCATCAATTGTCGTTCCTGAAGTTTCTACTTCGGCTGAATAATTAAGAGCCGCATCATAAGCGTATACTTTATAGTAATAGGTATTCCCTAAAATCAATCCAGCACTTAAAGTGGAGATTCCAGTTCCAATATATAATACCGTTCCATCGCCAAAAGTATCTCCCTGAGCATAAGTTGTACCAGCAACAAGACTAGCAACAGCTGGATTCGTGTTAGCGTAAGCCACAACCACATATCCTGTAACATCAGGACTTGTTGAAGCTACCCAATTTACTTGTAAAGTAGTATTTAAAGGATTCGATATAGTAGCCGAAGCCACAGCATTAGGCGCAACTGCATCAAGAATAGTAATCACTATTTTTCCAGCAGCACCTGCTCCACCCGTTTTTGACATAGCAGTAGCACCACTACCACCACCAGCTAATTCAGTGGCTGTAATACCTGTAGTACCAATAGCGCCACCACCACCTAAACCAGCAGCACCGGCTCCACCGCCTGTAACGGCTAAAGCACCTCCATAAACTCCAGCACCTCCACGATTACCATTACTAGCTGTTCCTGCAGAACCACCTCCGCCTCCACTTGTATTAGTTGTACTCAAGGCTATATACTCAGAACCCACGCCACCATTTCCTCCTAAATAAGAAGTAAAAGTGCCCGTAGTGTTAACAACAGTAAAAGGATTAATTGTAGCAGTTGCTAAAGCAGCTGCTGTATATGTTCCTCCTACAAAGGTAATGGTTGGAGCAGTTAAATAACCACTACCAGCATTAGTCATATTAACATATGAAATACCAAAAGGAGATGTAGTTGACAAACTGCAAGAGGCAGTAGCAGCGACTCCGGCATAAGCAAGAGTTGCTGAACCATTAGCTACTAATCCAGAAGTATGTATTGGAGCATCGGTACCTAAAGTACCTGCAGTAGTTACAGTATATAAATTTCCCGCATTAAAAACTTGATCATTTAAGCTAACAGTAGCTGAAGCCGTCCACGCTGTTCCAATAACAACTGCTGTTGGCGCAAGAGTATAGGCACCTGCAGTACCAACAGTGGTATACCATAAAGAACCACCATTAGCTCCACCAAAACCATTTTTATAACTAGCTCCACCACCATGTCCTCCGGTTCCTCCGGTCACAGAAAATAAAGTAGCTCCGCCATCAACAGCTAAGGAAGTGGCTCCACCACAACCTCCGTAACCAGCACTAGAACTAGTACTTCCTCCTGTACCTCCGGCTCCAACAGTCACGTTGTATACTTGACCTGGCACCACGGTAACTGCTTTATTTTTAGCATAGTTCCCTCCGGCACCACCACCACCAGCATACAAATTAGTAGAGCTTGATGCACCAGCACCACCACCACCACCGCTCCAAGTTTCTACCTGAACAGAGGTTACACCAGCAGGACAAGTCCATTTGGTAACTCCAGCGACATTGGCAGTATAAGTAACTGTCGATTGCCCCCAACTCGCATTAACACCCAACAGTAGTAAACACACACTGTAAAAAAGATGTTTTAGCCCTTTTTGACTAAATAATTTTTTTTTCATAATAATTTGGTTTGATTAAATAAAACAATAATTAATTGTAAATAGTTTTTTATTAGTGGATTGCTTATAAAACCTACAGTCTTGATTTCTTGAATACCTAATTTATAACGAAATCGAAATAGTACTATTAAAAACAAACAACTAACAATGCAAATTAACGCATGTATCAGTAAATAAAAGTACTTAATTAGGGGTTAAATTGTACAAAAAAAGCAAATCAGAAGGGGTTTATATGAAATAGAAGGGTTCTAAATTTCTTATATATACACATATGAATCTATTTATCAATTACTTATGCTTAATCAGTAGCCGTTTAAGGCACTGCAAAAACCTTTTTCGTAATAATTTACGCCAACATCCTAATTTTAATCAACTTTGATGATTTTACGCAACACTACAATAAAAAACAACTACAGAAGTTTAAAAAAGGAGCAGGATAAATATAGTGAAGAATTGACCTATAATGAAGCTAAAAAACAATAAGTTTTTAGTTTTTACTAAAAAATATTTTTTTTGTTATTTCAACAAATTAGGACATAATCAATTCGAATAGACGAAGTATATTCGCCTCAAAAAAAATAGGAAGCTACAACTAAAAACAACTATTTTTTGATTAATTTTGAGACGAACAAAATCACCCATTGACCTCCTCTAAAAACTTAAGCTAGGAAGTTGTTATTGAGGCTAAAAGACCGTATATAAAATGAAAAAATCTCATAAATACAAACCTTGGTTTCCATTTTTAAGCAACAAATACGTTTGGGTTTTGTTGTTTTTTTCGACCTGGATGCTATTCCTAGACAACTATTCCTATTTTGATCATCGCTTTCTAGACAAACAAATTGACGAACTCGAGGACAACAAAACCTATTATCAACAAGAAATCAAAAACGATAAGGAAAACATCAAACTGCTGAAAAATCCCTATCAGATCGAAAAATACGCTCGCGAAAAATACTATATGAAAAAGCAGAACGAGGATATTTATCTCATCGAGTTTGAAGGCGACAGTCTAGAAAAAGATATAAAAAAATAAAATCCGAAGCCCAAAAGTGAAAAAGCTATTCGACGATTTTGACCCTATTTCCTCCAAACAGTGGAAACAACGAATCCAATTTGAACTCGATGGTGCTGACTATGCTACTACCCTAATCTGGAATTCTCCCGAAGACATTCAGGTAAAACCTTTTTACCACAAGGACGAATACAAAGGAAGTTTTGCTTCGAACACCAAGGCCAGTGAATTTAAAATTTGTCAGAATATTTTTGTTTACGACCTTGCAAAATCAAACCTTCGAGCCCTAGATAGTATCGCTCGTGGCGCCGAAAGCCTTCGTTTTACCCTTGCCGATGCGCAAACCGATGTCGAAAAACTATTGGAAAACCTTCCCTTAGAAAAGCTAACGATTTATTTCAATTTGAGTTTTCTCTCCATCGATTTCATTCGAAAAATAGAGGGAATTGCCCAGCACAAAAACGCAAACATCTACTGCAACCTTGATCCTATTGGGGAATTAGCTAAACAAGGTAACTGGTTTACCACCCCCGAAAAAAACAACTTTGAGACACTAAATGCACTTGCAGCAGCAACAGCAAAGGTTTCACTAATTAGCATTAATAGTGGCTTGTATCAAAATGCCGGCGCTACGATGGCGCAACAAATTGCCTATAGCTTAGGTCACGTCAATGAGTATTTTAATCGAATTGAAAAAATAAATACCCCCATCGTTTTTCAGGTATCAGTAGGAACCAATTACTTTTTCGAAATAGCCAAACTCCGTGCTTTGCGCTTGCTTTTTAACCTCATCGCTAAAGAATACGGCCATAATATCGATTGTCATATACTCGTTTCTCCCACAAAGCGCAACAAAACGGTATACGATTACAACGTCAACCTATTGCGCACCACCACCGAATGCATGAGCGCCATTCTGGGTGGAGCCGATGCTATTGCGAACTTGCCTTACGATGCGCTTTACCACAAAGACAATGAATTTAGCGACCGCATTGCCCGAAATCAATTGCTGATTCTTAAACACGAAAGCTATTTTGACAAGGTCAACAACCCCGCTGACGGCAGTTATTACATCGAAAGCCTCACGCAGCAGCTCGCCGAGAAAGCCTTGACTTTATTTCACGATATCGAAGCGCAGGGGGGATTTTTGAAACAATTGAACGCAGGTATCATCAAAAGAAAAATCCAGGAAAGTGCTAATAAAGAACAGGAATTGTTTGATACAGGCACGGAAATTCTTCTGGGAACTAACAAACACCGCAATACAAACGATCACATGACAAACGAATTGGAACTATTCCCTTTCGTAAAAATAAAACCCCGAAAAACCTTGATTACACCCCTAATCGAAAGGCGATTGGCCGAAGAAATAGAGCAAGAAAGACTCAAAGCAGAAAATAATGCGTAAAAATCTACGACATATTCAGTTGAATAGTTCAATCTCAAAAGTCGAAGGTCAAAAGCCTCTGTCCGAATCGCAACATCCAGCACCCAACAGCTTTTTAACTACCGAAGGCATTGCCTTAGATTCCAACTATTCAGAAAAGGACATCGAAAATCTAGAACATCTTGATTTTGGAGCTGGCTTTGCTCCTTATTTACGGGGACCTCATACCACAATGTACGTACGTCGTCCCTGGACGATTCGACAATATGCTGGTTATTCAACCGCTAAAGACAGTAATGCTTTTTACAGGAGAAATCTAGCGGCAGGTCAAAAAGGACTTTCCGTAGCCTTTGATCTACCCACGCATCGGGGCTATGATTCGGATCACGAACGCGTGACGGGTGACGTAGGGAAAGCGGGAGTCGCCATAGATACCGTGGAAGATATGAAAATGTTATTTGATCAAATTCCACTCGACGAAATGTCGGTTTCCATGACCATGAATGGCGCTGTTTTACCTATTATGGCATTCTATATTGTCGCTGCCGAAGAGCAAGGAGTTCCACTGGAACAACTTTCAGGAACCATACAAAATGACATTTTGAAAGAGTTTATGGTCCGTAATACCTACATTTATCCGCCTGCGCCTTCGATGAAAATTAGTGCTGCTATTTTCGAATTCACTAGCCAAAAAATGCCGAAGTTTCACTCAATTTCCATCTCGGGTTATCACATGCAAGAAGCAGGAGCCACAGCCGATATTGAGTTGGCTTATACCCTAGCCGATGGCTTGGAGTACATCAGAACCGGACTGGCAACGGGAATGAAAATTGATGACTTTGCCCCTCGCCTTTCGTTTTTCTGGGGTATTGGGACGAATCATTTCATGGAAATTGCCAAATTGCGTGCAGCAAGAATGATTTGGGCAAAACTAGTTAAACAATTCAACCCCAAAAACGATAAATCATTGATTTTGCGAACCCATTGTCAAACCTCGGGTTGGAGTTTAACCCTGCAAGATCCTTTTAATAATGTGGCGCGAACCTGTATTGAAGCGACAGCAGCTGTCTTTGGTGGAACTCAATCCTTGCACACCAATGCCTTAGACGAAGCCATCGCTTTACCTACTGATTTTTCAGCCCGAATTGCCCGAAACACCCAACTTTATTTACAGGAAGAAACCAAGATTACCAAAACCGTAGATCCCTGGGGAGGTAGTTATTATGTAGAACAATTGACTCATGAAATAACACAAAGTGCTTGGAAACTCATCGAAGAAATTGAAGCATTGGGAGGTATGACCAAAGCTATAGAAGACGGGATTCCAAAATTGCGCATCGAAGAAGCCGCAGCTAGAAAACAAGGCCGAATCGATAGCGGTCAGGATATCATTGTTGGCGTCAACAAATACCAATTGGAAACAGAAGCTCCATTGTCAATTTTAGACATCGATAACCAAATGGTGCGGAAGCAACAATTGGAACAATTAGAGCGAATTAAAGCCAACCGAAATACCGAAAAAGTAAGTCTTTCGCTCGAAAAATTAACTCTTTGCGCCCAAACTGGTGTGGGTAATTTACTCGAAATAGCTGTTGAAGCGGCAAGAAATCGCGCGACTCTTGGCGAAATCAGTAATGCTCTTGAAACCGTTTTCGGAAGATACAAAGCACAAATTAAATCATTTAGTGGTGTGTATTGTAACGAAATGAAAGACGACAAAAACTTTGAAAAAGCGAAACAACTAACTGACAAATTCGCTAAAAAAGAAGGCTGTCGTCCTAAAATCATGATTGCTAAAATGGGGCAAGACGGACATGATCGTGGTGCCAAAGTAGTGGCTACCGGATATACCGACCTTGGTTTTGATGTAGTCATAGGAGCTCTTTTTCAAACGCCTGCTGAAGTTGCCAAACAAGCCGTGGAAAACAATGTGCATATTTTGGGTATTTCCTCACTCACGGCAGGACATAAAACCCTCGTTCCAGAAGTCATTGCTGAACTAAAAAAATACAATCGTGAAGATATTATAGTGATTGTGGGCGGGGTGATTCCAGCCCAAGATTATCCGTATTTATTTAACTCGGGGGTAGCTGCTGTTTTTGGCCCCGGCACGAAGATTAGCGAAACCGCAATCCGTATTTTGGAGATTTTAGTTGAGGAGTAATTTTATCATACTTGTTAGTTATATAATCCAGAAACATGAATCTGGCATGAAAAATACTTAGCTTTAAAATTTCACCTTGAATGCCTTACAATTTGTTTATATTTACATTTATAAAAAACCCAGACTATGGATTTCTCAGCGAAAATGCTCCGTGATGACGCCTTAAAAGGTAAAGTGATTGTAGTTACAGGTGGCGGCAGTGGATTAGGCAAAGCCATGACCCATTATTTTATGGAGTTGGGGGCAAAAGTAGCCATCACCTCTCGAGATATAGAAAAACTACAAAATACAGCCAAGGAACTCGAGACCGAAACTGGCGGAACCTGCTTAGCAGTGCAATGTGACGTGCGGCATTATGAACAAGTCGAAGCGATGTTACAAGAGGTTTTGAAAACTTATGGAAAAGTAGATGTATTACTGAACAACGCCGCGGGAAATTTCATTTCTCCAACCGAAAGATTGTCGGCTAACGCCTTTGATACCGTTATCGATATCGTTTTGAAAGGTTCTAAGAACTGCACCCTCGCTTTTGGAAAACATTGGATTGACACAAAACAATCCGCAGCGACGGTGTTAAATATAGTAACTACTTATGCTTTCACAGGATCGGCTTATGTAGTGCCTAGCGCTGCCGCAAAAGCAGGAGTGTTAGCTATGACCCGAAGCCTTGCTGTAGAATGGGCTAAATATGGTATCCGAACCAATGCTATTGCTCCAGGACCTTTTCCAACGAAGGGGGCATGGGACCGATTGCTGCCGGGTGACTTAGCCGATAAATTTGATCTTTCAAAAAAAGTACCGTTAAAACGAGTGGGCAATCATCAGGAATTAGCAAATTTAGCCGCCTATTTGGTTTCTGATTTCTCGGCCTACATCAATGGTGAAGTTATCGTTATTGATGGTGGAGAATGGCTTAAAGGTGCTGGGGAATTTAATCTACTAGAAGCTATTCCGGAAGAACTTTGGGATCAATTAGAGCTTATGATTAAGGCGAAGAAGAATAATTAGCAGTATTCAGATGGAAGTAACATCCTTAACTTTTGTTAAATTTTGAAATACGAAGTAAAAGCAAAAAAAGATAAAATGTACAGTAGGACGAAGCTTTTAAAAAATAATAGAAATTGTAATAACAATTTCCCAGAAATACTGTGCTTTGCCATCGCGATCAAATGTTAACAAAATAGATTTTCAGAAACGATAATTAATTGTATTTTTACCGTTCAAAATTCAAAAAAATAAATGGGCAAAATCATTGCGATTGCTAATCAAAAAGGAGGAGTTGGAAAGACGACAACGTCAATAAACCTCGCCGCATCATTAGGTGTTTTAGAAAAAAAAGTGTTACTTATTGACGCTGATCCTCAGGCAAACGCCACTTCTGGATTAGGCATAGATGTTGAAACTGCCGAAATAGGAACGTACCAAGTTTTAGAACACAGCAATACACCAAAGGAGGCAATAGTTAAAAGTTCGGCTCCAAATGTAGACGTGATCCCATCCCATATAGACCTTGTTGCTATCGAAATCGAATTGGTCGACAAGGAAAACAGAGAATATATGCTGAAACAAGCATTGGAAAGCATCAAGGACGAATACGACTATATCATTATAGATTGCGCCCCATCCCTTGGCTTACTTACCTTAAATGCATTGACAGCCGCTGATTCTGTAATCATTCCTATTCAATGTGAATATTTTGCATTAGAGGGGTTGGGAAAATTATTGAATACCATAAAAAGTATCCAAAAAATTCACAATCCTAATTTAGATATTGAAGGCTTATTATTGACTATGTTTGACTCTCGATTGCGCTTGTCTAATCAAGTGGTTGAAGAGGTTCAAAAACATTTTAACGATATGGTTTTTGAAACTATTATTCAAAGAAACGTGAAGTTGAGCGAGGCTCCTAGTTTTGGCGAAAGCATAATAAACTATGACGCCACGAGTAAGGGAGCTAACAATTACCTCCAATTAGCTCAGGAAGTTATAACAAAAAACAGTAAATAGGTTTATGGCAAAAGCACTAAAAAAACAAGTCCTTGGAAGGGGGTTATCAGCTCTACTGAAAGATCCAGAAAACGACATAAAATCTGTAAGCGATAAAAATGCCGATAAAGTGGTTGGTAATATTATTGAGCTTGAAATTGATGCTATCGAAATCAATCCGTTTCAGCCCAGAAGTAATTTCAATGAAGACTCTTTACGTGAATTGGCTTCTTCCATCAAAGAATTAGGCGTTATTCAACCAATTACCGTTCGCAAATTAGCCTTCAATAAATACCAATTAATATCTGGAGAGCGACGACTTAGGGCTTCCAAGCTAGTAGGATTAACAACTGTTCCCGCTTATATCCGAATTGCAAACGACAACGAATCCTTAGTCATGGCTTTGGTTGAAAACATCCAGCGCCACGATTTAGACCCCATCGAAATTGCACTTTCGTACCAACGATTGATAGATGAAATTCAACTCACCCAAGAGCAAATGAGCGAACGCGTGGGAAAAAAACGCTCTACAATTGCCAATTATTTGAGACTTTTAAAATTAGATCCTATTATCCAAACGGGAATTCGTGATGGTTTTATCAGTATGGGACACGGTCGAGCGATAATCAACATCGAAAACCAAGACATTCAAACTGCTATTTATCAGAAAATTGTAAGCCAGAATCTTTCCGTTCGAGATACTGAGGCCTTGGTAAAAAACCATCAGGAAAGCTTGAAACCCAAGCCAGCGACAAAGGTAAAATCGGAGTCATTTCAGATTGCAGACACTCAAAAAAATACGTTCAACACTTATTTTGGCACCAAAGTCGACGTTAAAGTAGCCGGAAACGGTAAGGGAAAAATCACCATCCCCTTCCACTCCGAAGAGGACTTCAACCGAATTGTTAAATTAATAAAAGGCTAGTGCATAAAAAAATTTTCATAGGACTACTTTTTATTATATTAGGAAATACCAACGTTTTTTCGCAAGAGAAAACAGTTGAAGTTTTGGTTGCCAAAGACACCTTGAAATCAAATGACATAGACCCATTGACGCCAGCAAAAGCAGCCTTTTATTCGGCAGTTTTACCGGGATTGGGGCAAGCCTACAATAAAAAATACTGGAAAATTCCACTAGTTTATGGCGCCATTGGAGCAAGTATTTATTTCTTTTCTGATAGCAGTAAAAAATACCATCAATACAGGGATGCCTATAAACGTAGATTGGAAGGATATACCGATGATAAATTTTTCTATTTAGACAATAGCAGACTAATTGAGGGTCAAAAATTCTATCAACGAAATAGGGATTTATCAGCTTTATTTATCTTAGGTTTTTATGTTTTAAACATAATTGACGCTAATGTTGACGCTGCTTTAATACAATTTAACGTGAATGAAAACTTATCTGTTAATCCCACTATTTACCCGAATGATGTAACATCAAGAACTAATGTGGGACTCACATTTAATTATAATTTTTAGATCTAAAAAAAATGAAAATTGCACTTTTAGGATACGGAAAAATGGGGCAAACCATCGAAAGGATTGCGCTGGAAAGAGGCCATGAAATTGTTTTGAAAAAAGACGAATTCAACACTTACGAAGGACTTTCCAACGCTGATGTCGCTATCGACTTTAGCATTCCAACGGTTGCTGTGAGTAATATCTCCAGTTGTTTTCACGCGAATATACCTGTGATTTCAGGAACTACGGGATGGTTAGCACAATATGATGAAATGGTAGTACTTTGCGAATCAAAAAAAGGGGCTTTTATTTCCAGTTCCAATTTTAGTTTAGGGGTAAATCTTTTCTTTGAACTCAATGAATATCTGGCTAGAATGATGTCGAAATTCGACTCCTATCAGGTCGAAATGGAGGAAATACACCATACCCAAAAACTAGACGCGCCAAGCGGCACCGCAATTTCATTAGCAAAAGGGGTCATTGAAAACAGTGTCTATACAAATTGGACATTAGAAAAGGCGGAAGAAAACCAAATTCACATCGAAGCCAAAAGAATCGAAAATATTCCTGGAACGCATACGGTAACCTATAATTCGGTGGTAGATTCTATCGAGATAAAACACACGGCACACAATCGGGATGGTTTCGCCCTTGGCGCAGTGATTGCCGCCGAATGGATTGTGGGAAAACAAGGTGTTTTTTCCATGAAAGATGTTTTGGAATTAAAATAAACTTATTTCAAGTTTAAGATTCCAAGAGGAACACCCTTAAACTTTAAACTTTAAACAAAAATAATATGACTTTATATCAGTGGTTTGTGTTTTTCTTGATGGTTCAAGTAATTCACTTTTTGGGAACTTGGAAATTGTATGAAGCGGCTGGCAGAAAACCCTGGCAAGCTGCAATTCCCGTTTACAATGCGATTGTATTGATGAAAATAATCGGTCGCCCATCGTGGTGGACATTGTTGCTTTTCATCCCTATCATTAACCTGATTATGTTTCCCGTTATTTGGGTCGAAACCTTAAGAAGTTTTGGAAAGAGATCTTCTTTGGACACCTTTTTAGGAATAGCCACCTTTGGCTCATATTTGTTTTATGTCAATTATACCCAGGAATTAAATCATGTAACAGACAGAAATTTAAATTCTGAAAACAAAACATCCGACACCATCAGTTCGCTGCTTTTTGCTATCATTGTGGCAACTTTTGTCCACACCTACTTCTTACAACCCTATACAATTCCAACTTCATCGTTGGAAAAATCATTGTTAGTGGGTGACTTTTTGTTTGTAAGCAAATACAATTATGGTGCGAGAGTTCCTATGACGACAGTAGCTTTGCCTATGGTTCATGATTCAATTCCAATACTGCACACAAAATCCTACTTGAATTTTCCTCAATTACCGTATTTTAGATTACCTGCTTTGCAAACTATAGAGCGAACCGACATTGTGGTTTTTAACTGGCCCGCAGATACCGTACATTATTTTGGAGACACCAAAACCATTGGGTTGCGAAAACCAATTGACAAAAAATCGAATTACGTAAAACGATGTGTTGGTATTTCAGGCGATACATTAGCAATCAAAGATGGGATTGTTTATATCAATGGATCCGTTTTAGTATTACCGGAACGGGCAAAACCACAATTTTCCTACACTGTAACTACTGACGGCTCGAGTTTTGACCCAACCTATCTTCTAAAAGAATTAAACATTACGGATGGTGTATATCAAACGGCACAAAATTCGTTTTACTTTAATGCTTTAACGGAAGAGTCGGCAGGTCGATTGAAAAACAATCCTATCGTAAAAAGTATTGTTAGGAATATTGCTAAAGAAGTAGAACCAGGTGTTTTTCCGCAAAACAACAAATGGAACCGTGATAATTATGGTCCTATTTATATTCCACAAAAGGGTAAAACCGTGGCATTGAACCTCGAAAATTTGCCTTTTTACAAAAAAATTATTGGCGAATATGAAGAAAACGATTTGAAAATAATAGGCAGCGAAATTAGAATCAATGGCCAAGTTGCTAAAGAATATACTTTCAAACAAAATTACTATTGGATGATGGGAGACAATCGCCATAACTCTGAAGATAGCCGTTATTGGGGCTTTGTTCCTGAGAATCATATCGTGGGAAAACCAATATTTATTTGGATGAGCTGGGATACGAACGGCAACGGATTGGGTAAAATTCGATGGGAACGATTGTTCACCACCGTAAGTGGGGACGGACAGCCACAATCCTATTTTAAATTATTCCTAGTCGCTTTGGCAGTCTTTTTTGGTGGGGAATATTTATGGAAAAGAAGAAAAGAGAGAAAAGGTTAATTTGTTGATTTGGTCTTACGGTTATTTGATCACCAAAAGTAAAATATTTGCACATCCAAATAAAATATAATTGTTTGTGAAATATCCTAATAATTTTAAATAACTAAATAAAAATGTACATTTATTCATTTGAAAAATTAGAGGTTTGGAATGAATCCAAAGAATTTACTAAATCAATTTACAAACTAACTTCAACATTTCCTGATTCAGAAAGATTTGGATTGGTTTCGCAATTAAGAAGAGCATCTGTTTCAATCTGTTCAAATATTGCTGAAGGATCAGCAAGAAAAAGCTTTAAAGACAAAGCACATTTTACAACAATGGCATTTAGCTCAACTGTTGAAGTTTTAAACCAATTGATATTATCTTTTGAGTTGGACTTTATAAAGGAAAAAGACTATTTAAAATTACGACTAGATATTGAAAGTATTACCAATAAATTAAATGGGCTTCGAAATTATCAAGTAGACAAGTCAATAGAAAACTTCAAATAACCAAATTCACGAATAACCGAATGACCGTTCTTATTCATCCCACTTACTTTCCTTCAATTAGTCATTTTGCGGCAATGGCAAAAGCTGATGCCATCACTTTTGAAATGGAGGATAATTTCCAGAAGCAAACCAATCGAAACAGAACTTATATTTACAGTCCAAACGGCATTCAGTTGCTGAACATTCCTGTAAAACATTCTAAACAAATACATCAAAAAACAAAAGAGGTCAAAATAGAAAATGAATTTGACTGGCAAAAACAACATTTCAAATCAATGGAAGCAGCGTATAGAAGCTCCCCATTTTTTGAGTTTTTTGAAGATGATATTCGTCCCCTATTCGAAAAGAAACACACTTATTTGACGGATTTGAATTTCGAAACAATATCACTAGTCTCTAAATGTTTGCGGATGAAATTAGCATACAATACCACAACCGAATACTTCCAAGAATTAGATTCAAACACCATAATGGATTTTAGACAATTGGCAAACGGAAAAAAAGACGAATCCCGATTTGAACCCTACACACAGGTTTTTGATGATAAACACGGATTTTTGAATAATCTAAGCATTTTAGATTTAGTGTTCAATGAAGGAAAATATGCGATGGATTATTTGGAAAACCAAAAATTGAATCTGAAATAGAGTACTACTATTCCATTGACAATTTTGCCATAATGGGATAATGATCGGAATTCTCGAATTCGGGAAAGCTTTCAAATTTTTTGACCGTCATGTTATCATCTGCAAAAATATAATCGATACGGGCTGGATAATAGCGAAACTTATACGTTGGTCCAAATCCCTTACCGGCTTCTTCAAATGCGTCTTTTAATTTTCCTTTTATATTCCTGTAAACATAGGAAAACGCACTGTTATTAAGGTCTCCACAGATGATAATCGGATAAGGGCAGTCTTTTTTATGCTCTTTGATTATCTCGGCTTGCTGTTGTTGTTGTTTGAAAGCTATGCTAATTCTATTGAAAAGCTTTTGTGATTTTCCCTGATTAATGGCATCGATGTTTTCATTTATTTCATTGACATCGGGTGATATTTTTATCGACTGCAAGTGCATATTATACACCCTAATAATATCTTTCCCTTTTTTGATGTCGGCAAAAACGACATTGTTGTTGGAATTTGGAAATGCAATATTTCCTTGGTCAATAATGGGGAATTTAGAAAAAATAGCCTGGCCTGTTTTGATTTTATTGCCTCCCATAAAGATGTACCGATGCCGATACACTTTCAAATCTAGATTGGCAGAATTAGAGAATTCTTGAATACAAACTATATCTGGATTTTTGTCATTGATAAACGCCAAGATATGCTCTGGCACATCGTCTCGATCCAACCATTTAAAAACGTTAAAAAGACGCACATTGTAACTCATTACACTAAAATCTTTGTCGGCTTCTGGGTAGTCTTTAGTTGAGAATTTATAAAATTTATTGATGAATGTAATGCCCATTAAAAGCACCAAGCCTGACAAAATCATGCGTTTCTTGAATTGAACAGCCCAATAAACAAAAAACAAGCCATTGAAAATAAAAAACAAGGGCATAAATAAGGTTAGGACCGATAAAATAGGAAAAACTTTCGGAGCCAAGAACGGCAAAATATAAGCAATGAATGTTGATACAGTTAGCACTATATTCAAAAGAAACATGAGCTTATTAAACCAAGAAAGGTTTTTCATTTTTCATTAATTTAAAGTATAAAGTATAAAGTTGCTCAACCTTACACTTCAAACACAATTACTTTCCTGCTTTAAACAAAAATTCTTTTTCTTCTTTTGTCAAACAATCATAGCCTGAACGACTGATTTTATCCAAAATTTCATCGACTTGCTGTTGCGTCTTGTCCTTCGTTACAATTTTTGAAACCGGCTTCTGTGTTGGTTTTTTATAGTTTTTATGCACCTTTTTGAAAGAGGTTGAAGACGATTTAGAAAACAAATTAACGAAAAAATTGATTATGTTCGAAACTATTTTACTCAAATCGGTTCCGTTTACTAGCAATTTGATAAATATAAAGCCAAAAAAAGCACCTGCCAAATGGGCAATATGTCCGCCCATATTTCCACCACGAATTTGCAGCAAATCAAAGATTATAATGGTAAAAATGGTTATATGCCACAATTTTACGTTACCAATGAGTAACAAACGAACATTCATCAAAGGACTATATGTAGTTGTGGCGACCAAAATAGCCATAATTGCTGCGGATGCACCAACTATTGGAGACACGATATGCATTAAATAAAAGGACAAAACAAAAACAAACCCAGAAAATAAAGCCGACAATAGATACAACCCTAATAACTGTTTCTGATTGAAAAAAGTCAAAAACAATTGACTTGAAAAATTAAGAACTATTAAATTGGAAAAAATATGAAAAATATCAGAATGAAAAAAAGCATACGTAATTATCGACCAAGGCTTCCAAAGTAAATCTACAGGATTCGAGGACAAACTCACATATTGAATAAAATCAATATTAATATCTATTAATCTCAACAAACCAAAAATCACGTAGGAAACAACAAAGCAAGCCACATTCCAGTAGATAAGCCTTTGGGCTATTCCACCAAATTTATAATGGCTTTTTAGATCATCTATGATGCTACTCATTTTTATATGATTTTTAATTCCAACGATTATCGTTGAATTGGTTTTTCTTCCAATACCACATAATAAGGAAGCCAAAAACGGCACCACCCACGTGTGCAAAATGGGCTATTCCCCCACCACCAAAAATGGATTGACCTGAAACGCCTAAATACAAATCCACCAAAACTAATCCTGGTACAAAATACTTCGCTTTTATTGGAACTGGAATAAACATCAAGGCCAATTCAGCATTAGGAAACATAAAAGCAAACGCTACAATTATACCATAAATTGCACCAGAAGCACCAACAGCTGAACCTAGATATGCTTCAGTAAAATTCTGCAATTCAGATGACGATAAAAATTCCTGCCATTTAGTATCAATTTTACCTTGATTCAAAATTTGTAAGATTTCTGATTTATGAAAGCCATTTGCTGTGAGCGTATTCAAGCCTTCCTGAAAATAGTAATAATTAACCCCGGTGTGCAATAATGTCGCTCCCAATCCACAAGAAATATAGAAAAACAAGAATTTTTTTGCCCCCCAGAAATGTTCCAAGGCAGATCCAAAGGAATACAAAGCAAACATATTAAAGAAAATGTGCATATAGCCCCCGTGCATAAACATATGGGTGATAGGTTGCCAATACTGAAAATTTTGATTTTCAGGAAAATACAATGCTAATATTTTATAGGCTGGATCGCCCAGCGCAAGTGTTCCAATAAAAAATAAGATATTAACAATAATTAACTGCTTTACCGTTTCGGTGACGTTTCTCATAGTGCAAATTTTTTGTCTAAATCTTCCACACGCATGGTGATGAAAGTAGGTTTTTGAAATGGGGAAACATTGGGGTCTTTGCAAGCAAAAAGCCCATTAACCAAGTTTTCCTGTTCTTTTTGTGTCAAATAGGTTCCCGTTTTAACCGCCAAACTTCGTGCCATAGATTTGGCAATCGTATCGTTTTGGCTGAAACTACTTTCCGGAATTCCGTCCTGCAAATCGCTTAAAAGCTCCTCTAAAACTAGTGAGGCTTCACTTTCCGAGACATTGACCGGCAATCCAGAAATCACAACACTATCTTCGTTGGTTTCTTCAAAAACAAAACCCGTATTGGTCAACGAGGGCTTTAATTCAGTTATTAATTGCATTTCTACATTAGAAAAATACAAATGCAGCGGAAACAACAACTGTTGGCTAGACCCTAAGTGAACTGTGATATTGGTGAGAAACTGTTCGTACAAAATCCTTTGATGCGCCCGTTGTTGGTCTACAATTATCATCCCTGATTTTATGGGGTTTACGATGTATTTTTTATGAATTTGGTGCGTTTTATGAACTGCTTGTTCTACGTCTTCATGATGAAACAATGATGATGTCACTTCCTCATTTTCGAAAGTAATCGTTTCAACTTCTTCGGAATCGGGCGCTAAACCTACATATAAACTTTCCCAGTTTGTGGTAGTCTCGGGTTTTCTGTAACTGGTGAAATGTTTATTAGGTTTATCTTCTTCCGAAAAAGGATTAAAACTGCCATCCACTTGAATTGTTGGTGTAGCACCTTCCAAATTTTTGTAATGATAGGGTGTGTCTAAATTAGAATCGCGCTCAAAATCTAAAATCGGGGCCACATTAAATTGTCCCAAACTATGTTTTATTGAAGCACGTAAAATAGCATATAAAGTAGATTCATCATCAAACTTGATTTCGGTTTTTGTGGGATGAATATTGATGTCAATCGTATTGGGAGGCACTGTCAAATATAAAAAATAACTCGGCTGTGCGCCATCTTTAAGCAAACCATCATAAGCCGCCATCACGGCATGGTGCAAATACCCACTTTTTATAAAACGATCATTGACAAAGAAAAACTGTTCACCGCGATTTTTCTTAGCAAACTCAGGTTTGCATGCAAAACCTTGGATGCTTACAATCTCCGTTTCTTCGTTCACAGGAACCAATTTTTCATTGGTTTTACCAGAAAAAATATTTACAATTCGTTGTCTCAAACTCGAAGGTTGCAAATTGAACATTTCACTGCCATTGTGGTAAAACGTAAAATATATTTTGGGATGGGCCAAAGCTACACGTTGAAACTCGTCAATAATATGACGATATTCCACTGTATCCGACTTTAAGAAATTACGTCGAGCGGGGATATTGAAAAATAAATTTTTGACACCAAACGAAGTTCCCTTTGGCGAAACCGCCACGTCCTGTGACACAAACTTGCTACCTTCAATAACAATATGTGTTCCCAGTTCTTCCTGGTCTTGTTTGGTTTTCATTTCTACATGGGCAATTGCGGCAATAGAAGCCAATGCTTCACCCCGAAACCCTTTGGTATGCAAAGAAAATAGATCTTCGGCCTGACGGATTTTAGAAGTGGCATGGCGCTCAAAACACAAACGAGCATCGGTTACACTCATTCCTAATCCATTATCAATAACCTGAACTAATGATTTTCCAGCATCTTTAATTATCAACTTCACATCGGTTGCCCTAGCATCAACTGCATTTTCAAGCAATTCCTTGACCACCGAAGCAGGTCGCTGAACGACTTCGCCAGCAGCAATTTGATTGGCAACGTGATCAGGAAGCAATTGAATAATACTCGACATTAAAAAAAATTATTTAAGGTTTAGAATTTAAATTTTCTAAAACCAATAGTGAGCAAATTTAGGAAATTTCTTTTCGGATTTATTACTTAATCAATCATAAATAAAAAAACCTATACTATTTTTGAAAAAGTATAGGCTTTATAAATGTATATTTTTATTTTTATTGATCTAACAAGGGCAAACCTTCTATTTGCAAAGGTCCAGTCGATAATAATTGTTCGTTTTTAAATTGATGACTAAAGGACGCTTGGTGTCTTAAATAAGCCATTTTTATGGCAGCGATAGCGGCTTCGGTGCCTTTATTGCCGTATTTTCCACCGCTTCTATCAATAGATTGTTGCATGGTATTATCCGTTAGGACACAAAAAATAACGGGAATATCGGTCTCTATATTCAAGTCTTTTATTCCTTGTGAAACGGCTTCGCAAACAAAATCAAAATGTTTGGTTTGTCCTTGAATTACACAGCCAATAGCAATTACAGCATCCACATTTTGGGTTTGTAACATTTTTTTGGCACCATAAATTAATTCAAAACTCCCTGGTACATTCCAACGAATGATGTGTCCTGATGGCACTTCATTATCTAAAAGCCCAGTGACTGCTCCAAAACAAAGACCTTCGGTTATGGTATCATTCCACTCTGAAACAACAATCCCAAACCGAAAATTTTTCGCGTTTGGGATTGTGTTTTTATCGTATTCAGATAAGTTTTTATTTATGGTTGCCATTTTAATTTGGAATAAAAATTAAGACTTTTAAAATATAAAAATACCGAATCTAAATGAAAAATCCTAAATTAATATTACTGAGCTAATCCAATAAAGACATCAATTGAAGCCGCTTCTGGAGTTGCATCAAAATTATCTTTAATATCAGTGAAATATTTCAAAGCATCTGTTTTATTTCCTAATGCCAAAGCCGTTTTTCCGGCTTTCAACAAAAAACGTGGCGTAGTAAAATCATTTTTGTCTGATTCAGCCGCTTTCAAATAATTTTCAAGAGCCTCATTTAGTTGCTTATTTTGAGAATAAGCGTCCCCTATCGCTCCTTTTGCTAAAGCACTTAAAACAATATCCTCAGACTTAAATTTCTGTAAATAGTCAATAGCTTCCGTATATTTTCCAGTATTCAAGTAGGCAATACCTGCATAATAGTTCGCTAAATTTCCAGCATCTGTTCCAGAGTATTTATCGGCAATGTCAACAAAGCCATATTTACCTTCAGCACCTTTTAATGATAATTTATATAGTGAATCGCTAGAAACGCCATCGGTTGCTTTTTGAAAATACTGTTGTGCTTGAAACATTTCACTTGCCGCTTCCTCTTGTTTTGGAGCGGAAACAAATTTTTCATATACCAAATAACCAACTGTAATTAATGCAATTGCACTCACTATTCCAATGATTATTTTTTGGTTTTTAGCTACAAAATCCTCTGTTTTTGAAGCGGTTTCGTCTAAGGCTGAAAAAACACCTGCTGTAGCGCTATTTTTTTCAAGAACTTTTATGTCTTCTGTTACTTCAGTAACTTCTTTTTCTTTTGGTGCTTTATATCCTCTTTTATTGTAAGTAGCCATTTCATTTTAATTTAGTGAACGGCAAAAATATAATATTTATTCAAATCTAAAACCTCTTTTATGGATAATTTTCAATAATTTGCGCCTACTTAATGAAAACGGATTAATAATATCCATAATTCCAATACCCGCAAGCCGTAGAAATGTATTTAAAAAAAATTTCGCTATTCAATTATAAGAACTTTTCCGAAGCAAATTTTGAATTTGTGGGCAAAATAAATTGTTTCGTTGGCAAAAACGGAATTGGAAAGACTAATGTACTGGATGCAATCTACCATTTAGCATATGGGAAGAGTTATTTCAACCCACTAGCAGTTCAAAACATCAAACATGGGGAAGATTTTTTTGTCATTGACGGCGAATTTGAAATCAACGAAAGAAACGAACAAATAATTTGCAGCCTAAAAAAAGGGCAAAAAAAAATATTAAAACGCAACGGAAAAATATATGATAAATTTTCAGAACATATAGGCTTTATCCCCTTAGTTATTATCTCCCCTGCCGACAGGGATTTGATTGTGGAGGGCAGTGATACCCGTAGGAAATTTATGGACAGTGTAATATCGCAATTGGATTCCCAATACCTAAAACAACTCATTCAATATCAAAAAGTAATGAGTCAGCGCAATGCTTTGTTGAAATATTTTGCATTGAATTTCGTTTTCGAAAATGATACTCTTTCTATATACGACGAACAACTTGACTCTTTTGGGAACTACATTTTCGAGAAGCGAAAAAAATTTATCGAACAATTTATCCCTATTTTCAATACGCATCATCAAGCCATAACGGGTTCGCAGGAGACGGTGCAATTGGTTTACGAAAGCCACTTGTCAGAAAATAATTTATTGACACTTTTAAAGGAAAACATTAATAAAGATAGGGCATTACATTATACTAGTGTAGGAATTCACAAAGATGATTTATCCTTTGAAATTGATAATTATCCTATAAAGAAATTTGGATCACAAGGCCAACAAAAATCGTTTCTGATTGCCCTTAAACTGGCTCAATTTGAGTTTTTAAAAAACCAATGTGGCACAAAACCCATTTTGCTTTTTGACGACATTTTTGACAAATTAGACGAAAATCGGGTAGCTAAAATAATCGAAATGGTCAACAGCGATGCTTTTGGACAGCTTTTTATTTCGGACACCCATTCCGAACGAACTGAAAACATTGTAAAATCTACCCATCAGACCTACAAAATATTTAATTTGTAAATCCATACCTATTAAGCCTTTTTTAATGGATTTTTGCTATTAGAAAAATTAATGACTTTTTCCCGATTTATTTATTCTTTTCGGAATGAAAATGGAAAAATTCCTTATTTTAGCTTTTACAATTTAAAACAAATTATATTGAGATCTCATCTGAAAATATAATTTAAAAAATAAAAAACCATTTACAAAATTTAAACAAATATGCTCACAAAAGATAGTTTGGAATTTCTAGAAGACTTAAAAGCCAATAACAATCGAGATTGGTTTTTAGAAAGCAAAAAACGTTATGAAATTTTCAAAAAAGACTATCAACAATTAGTTTCTGATTTTCTTGACGCTATGAAACCGCACGATCCTTCGTTAGAAATGCTCGAGGTGAAAAATTGCACTTTTAGAATCAATCGTGATGTTCGATTTTCAAAAGACAAATCACCCTACAAAGATCATTTAGGCATTTGGTTGTCAAGTGGCTCCAAAGGAATGAATCGTTCAGGTTATTATGTTCACATTGCAAAATCTGGTAGTTTTATTGCAGGCGGATTATATTGTCCCGAAGCCGAAGATTTAAAAAAAATGCGCAAGGAAATTGCTTATTTTCATGATGATTTAGAAGAAATTATAGCTGCTGGAAACTTCAAAAAAGAATTTGGAGGTTTTGACAGAAATGAGAGAAATTTACTCAAAAACCCTCCGAGAGGCTACGAAAAAGAACATCCCGCCATTGAATTCCTGAAGTTAAAAAGTTTTGAAACTTCCCAAAAATTTGAAATTGAAGAAGTGACAAAAAAAGATTTTGTAGCAAAAATGACAAAAAGATTAATCGTCTTGAAACCTTTGAACGATTTCATTAATCGAGCCTTAACTTCTGAAGACTAATTCTTAAAAATGGAAAAAAGAAAAATACTTTTTTTAGGAGAAACCTTCAGGGCTGATGCAATTACCTGGATTAGAGGTCTTGAAGAATTTGGCGATTTTGAAATTATCACTTGGGAATTAACAACACCAAATAACCATTTTCTGAGTCGATTGCTACGGATTTTAGAGTTCAGCACCGCTATTTTCAAAATTCGAAAATTAATTAAACGACACCAACCCAATATGATTATTGCCGAACGCAGCACGAGTTATGGTTTTCTTGCTGCCTTATCAGTGGTAAAACCCTTGGCAATTGCCCAACAAGGCCGAACGGATCTATGGCCAGAAAATTCGATTTTACTACCATTAAAAAAAATAATACAGCAATATGCTTATAAAAAAGCCGATTTAATTCACGCTTGGGGCCCCATAATGACGATTTCCATGAAAGCATCCAATGTTGATATGACTAAAGTTTTGGTTATGCCAAAAGGGATCGATTTACTGCAATTTGGAAATAAAAAAACAGAAAAATATTCGAAAATTAAGGCTATTGTAACTCGCTCACTGATGCCAGAATACCGTCACGACATCATCATAAAAGCTTTTGGTATTTTAAACCAAAAAGGGATGGATTTTGAACTAACCATTGTGGGTAATGGAAAACAACTGCCAATGTTGAAAGACTTAGCGGAAAAATTCAATATTGAAAACAAAGTCAATTTCACAGGTCGGATTCCAAACACCAACTTACCAGCGCTTTTGCAAGAATCTAATTTTTATATTAGTATGCCTATAACCGAAGGAGTTTCAGCTTCTTTATTTGAGGCGATGGCTTCCAATTGCTACCCTATTGTAACTAATATTGTTGGGAATCAAAGCTGGATAAAACATCGCGAAAATGGACAATTAATTGCCATTGATGATTATAGAATGCTTGCTGATGAAATATTATGGGCATTTGAAAATTACGAATACCGAAAGGATGCGGTTTTAAAAAACAGAAAATTTGTGGAGGAAAATGCAGATTATACTACCAATATGAAAATCATTGCCGATAAATATCATGCATTAATTAACACTAAAAAAGTCAATTAATCATAATACTAATTTGTTAATTATTAGTGTAATTTTGAAATCTTAATTACAAACATTCTTTCTACTACTTAGATTATGGAAATACTAACTGATTTTTCTTTGAAAAACTACAATACTTTTGGCATCGAAGCCAAGGCAAGGCAGTTTGTCGCAGTTCACAATATAGTTGAATTAAGAACCATTTTGAAAGAAAATAAAGCCTCTAAAAAGTTTATTCTTGGAGGCGGCAGTAACATGCTTTTAACCAAAGACATTGAAGCACTAGTTATTCACATTGATCTGAAGGGTAAAAAAATTATCCAGGAAACCGATGATTTTGTATGGGTCGAATGCCAATCTGGTGAAAACTGGCACGAATTTGTGCTTTGGACCATCGACCAGAACTTTGGCGGACTAGAAAATATGTCTCTTATTCCAGGAAATGTAGGCACAACTCCCGTTCAGAATATTGGAGCTTATGGCACAGAAATTAAAGACACTTTCGACTCCTGTGAAGCCATGAAAATAGAAAATCAGGAAATAAAAACTTTCATTCAAGAAGAATGCCATTTTGGATACAGAGAAAGCATTTTCAAAAATGAAGCAAAAGACAAATACGTGATTACCTCAGTTGTTTATAAATTGACCAAACGCCATCATAAAATCAACACTTCCTATGGTGACATTACTGCAGAATTGGCAAAAAAAAACATTTCAAATCCTAGTTTAAAAGACGTGAGCGATGCCGTAATTGTGATTCGTCAGAGTAAATTGCCAGACCCAAAAGAACTGGGAAATAGCGGAAGTTTCTTTAAAAATCCAATCCTATTAAAAACCGATTTCGAGAAAATTCACCAGCAATTTCCCGAAATGAAATATTACGAAGTTTCCGATACTGAAGTTAAAGTTCCTGCAGGCTGGCTCATTGAACAAGCTGGATTTAAAGGGAAACGCTTTGGCGATGCAGGAATTCATAAAAACCAAGCTTTGGTTTTAGTAAATTATGGGAACGCGACTGGGCAGGAAATTCTAGCTGTTTCTATGACTATTCAAGATGACATTTTTAAGACTTTTGGCATTCATATAGAAGCCGAAGTGAATGTGATTTAGTATATTTATTTTCGAATTCAAATTGATGACTTCAGCTTTATAAAATACTCAAAGTAATTGCAATTAAACAATGCAAAATTGAATATTGATAATTACCTTTGCACCCACTTAAAAACAAATAAAACTCCGATGCTACTACTTGTACTTTACTTTTTTATTGTCATAGTTGTCCTTCAACTTGTATATTATTTATTTGTTTTTGGGAAATTTGCTTTTGCTAAATCACAAAAATTAACTCCAAAAAAAATCTCGGTATCCGTAATCGTTTGTGCTAAAAATGAGGCCGAAAACGTAACTCGGTTTATTCCGATACTTGCCGAACAAGACTATCCTGATTACGAAATTATATTGATTGACGACGCTTCTAGTGATGCAACTTTGGAAATTTTTGAAGCATTTGAAAAAAAATATTCCAATATCAGGCTAGTAAAAGTAGAAAACAACGAAGCCTTTTGGGGTAATAAAAAATATGCTTTAACACTAGGAATAAAAGCGTCCAATAAAGACTATTTATTGTTTACGGATGCCGATTGTTATCCCGCTTCAAAGGATTGGATTACAAATATGAGTTCACAATTTACCATGCAAAAAACGATTGTTTTGGGCTATGGCGCTTACGAAAAAGTAGCCCATTCTTTTCTAAATAAAATCATCCGTTTTGAAACAATGCTCACGGCGATTCAATATTTTTCTTGGGCAAAAATGGGAATCCCTTATATGGGTGTTGGCCGGAATTTAGCTTACAAAAAAGAGGAGTTTTACAATGTAAAAGGCTTTATCGATCATATGCAAATTCGCTCTGGAGATGACGATTTATTCATCAATCAAGTAGCTAAAAGCAACAACACTTCCATTTGCTATTTACCTGAAAGTTTTACCTATTCTGAACCAAAAAAATCCTTCAAGGATTGGTTCAATCAAAAACGAAGACACCTTTCTACAGCGCGCTTATACAAGCCGTTTGACAGGATTCAATTGACTCTTTTTTATGTTTCACAGTTATTATTTGTACTTTTAGCCATCTTTTTGTTGGCTATCCAATACCAATGGATTCTAGTTTTAAGTTTGATTGGATTTCGTTATCTATTCACCTGGATTACACTCGGATTTACCTCTGGAAAACTAAAAGAAAAGGATGTGATGTATTGGTTTCCAATTATTGAAATAGTGCTTATCTTCACCCAATTCAATATCTTTATCACAAATATATTCTCAAAACCAGTACATTGGAAATAAATCTACAAATAGAAAAAGCAAAAAAAGGTGACCAAGCTGCCTTCACTTTTCTATTGGATTTTTATTGGAATGAAGTATACGGTTTTATGCTGAAACGCACCGAAAACGAAACCAATGCTGAAGACATTACCATTGAAACCTTCTCGAAAGCCTTTGACAAAATAGCCAGTTACAATTCTGAATTCCAGTTTAACACTTGGTTGATTGCCATTGCTAAAAATGTACATATTGATGTATTACGGAAAAAGAAATCGAGTCTTTTTGTCGAAATCACCGAGAATGAAAACCAGCAAGCCTATAATATTGCCGACACTACCCCATCGGCAGAAGATGAACTGATTACAGAGCAAAACCTTTCGCAGTTGTTGCAATTTATCAAAGAGCTTAAACCGCATTATCAAGAAGTAATCCAGTTGCGTTATTTTCAGGAAATGAGTTATCAGGAAATTGCCAATAAAATTGATGAACCCTTGAGTAACGTGAAAATAAAACTACTTCGCGCTAAAAAATTATTAGCAGAAATCATTCAATTCAACCGATAATTTGGTTTAGGTTTCAATTTTGATTCTTCATTTCAAATCCCAATTTCTAAATCAACTTTCACTATCTTTGCCCTTTCAAAAATTGATTTATGGAAACTGTTTTAGATACTATTTTACCAGGAGAAACCCAAGGAAAAACCGAACTGAGGGAGGCTAAACCAAAATGGTTGAGAGTAAAACTCCCCATTGGACAGAAATATACTGAACTTCGTGGCTTGGTAGACAAATATAGCCTGAACACCATTTGCACCTCTGGAAGTTGCCCTAATATGGGTGAATGTTGGGGTGAAGGAACAGCTACTTTTATGATTTTGGGAAATACCTGCACGCGTTCTTGTGGATTTTGTGGCGTAAAAACCGGAAGACCAGAGACCGTCGATTGGGACGAACCTGAAAAAGTGGCGCGTTCCATTAAAATCATGAACATCAAACATGCCGTAATCACGAGTGTGGATCGAGACGATTTGAAAGATGGCGGTTCTATTATTTGGATAGAAACCATAAAAGCTATTCGTAGAATGAACCCAAACACAACTCTAGAAACCCTTATTCCCGATTTTCAAGGTATCGAAAGAAACATTGACCGAATCGTGGAGGCTAATCCCGAAGTAGTTTCACATAACGTGGAAACCGTACGTCGATTGACTCGCGAAGTCCGCATCCAAGCCAAATATGACCGAAGTTTAGCCGTTTTGAAATACTTGAAAGAACAAGGAATCAACAGAACCAAATCTGGAATTATGCTAGGCCTTGGTGAAACCGAAGAAGAGGTACTTCAAACCATGCAAGATTTGTATGAGGCCAAAGTAGATGTGATAACCATAGGACAGTATTTACAACCTAGTAAAAAACATTTACCCGTTAAGGAATTTATAACACCTAACCAATTTGCCAAATACGAAAAATTTGGTTTGGAATTAGGTTTCCGTCATGTAGAAAGCGGACCATTGGTGCGTTCGTCCTACAAAGCTCAAAAACATATTTTATAAGCCTTCTAACCCTCAGAGGGAAAACAATGACTTTATAAAATGACAAAAACACGAATTGCCATAAATGGTTTTGGAAGGATTGGGCGAAATGTATTTCGACTGTTAATCAACCACCCCACCATTGAGATCGTGGCCATCAACGATATTGCCGATACAAAAACAATGGCGCATTTGATGAAATACGACAGTATTCATGGGGTTTTACCTTTTGGGGTTTCCTATGACGAGGATGGAATCATTATAGATGGAAAACATATTTTATTTTTCCACGAAAAAAACATATCCAATTTAAATTGGAAAAACATCAATATTGATTGTGTCATTGAATCGTCAGGGAAATACAACACTTTTGAGGAAATCAATGCGCATATTTTGGCTGGAGCCAAAAAAGTAATTCTTTCTGCCCCTTCTGAAGTGGATTCCATAAAAACAGTTGTTCTTGGTGTGAATGAAAATATTCTTGACGGAACCGAAACCATTATTTCCAATGCAAGTTGCACTACCAATAATGCGGCTCCAATGATAAAAGTCATTAACAAACTTTGTGGTATTGAACAAGCGTATATTACAACTATACATTCTTATACAACCGACCAAAGTTTACACGATCAGCCTCATAAAGATTTGAGGAGGGCGCGAGGCGCAAGCCAATCCATAGTCCCCACGACAACAGGTGCTGCCAAAGCATTGACAAAAATATTTCCAGAATTCGATGGTAAAATTGGAGGTTGCGGGATTCGGGTTCCTGTTCCTGATGGCTCCTTGACCGATATAACTTTCAATGTGAAAAGGGTAGTTACCATAAACGAAATCAATGCTGCTTTCAAGTTGGCAGCTCAAACCGATTTAAAAGGGATTCTGGATTATACCGAAGACCCGATTGTTTCTGTGGATATTATTGGCAATAAAAACTCTTGTGTTTTTGATGCGCAACTCACTTCGGTTATTGATAAAATGGTTAAAGTGGTCGGTTGGTACGATAATGAAAC
>CANFHF010000022.1 GCA_947446635.1 Flavobacteriaceae bacterium | reverse complement strand
TAACAAATTTACCTGATATTGCAAACGATGGCACAACAATAAAACAAAGAGTATATTCAAATTCCACAAACGGAAGCGAGGTTGTAAGTTATGTTATAACAAATGGTGGACATACTTGGCCACAAGGCTATCAGTATCTAAATGAATTAATTATTGGCAAGACGAGTCAGGATATGAATGCTTGTGAAGTAATTTGGTCTTTTTTCAAAAGATTTAGAAGACAATAACAAATTAAGTATTGTTTATTCCATAAAAAAAGAGGTCTTTTAAGACCTCTTTTTCATTTGCTCCCCCTATTGGAAAAAGTTACAATTTTGATGCGATGATTGCTTATTCAATTCTCTTGAAATCAAGGTTTTATAAATAATATAATTATTAAATTTATTATTTACTTTTTGTAACATTAGTTAAGGAATTAGTTTATTCAAGCACCTATTATTACAATTTTATTTTAATACCTCCATTAATAGTAAACCCTTCAGTATGAGTCCAAATATCATCAAAAGTTGGGTTATTTCTTGGTGGGTTTACAATCGTTTTGTAATTGCTTTGGCGAGTGTCAGTAAAATTTTCAAAATTAACAAAGACAGATAATTTATTATTAACTGTCTTTTCTGCCATAAAACCAAATTCCCAAAAAGTAGGCGTTTCTGTCCCATTATACAAATATTGGTGGTCAGTAAAATAACCTTCTAACCCAAATTTAAAATTGTTTTCTTTTTCATAAATCAAAGCTAAATTTACTTTGTTTTTTGGCAACAAAGGTAAAAATTGATTGCCTTGCAAATAATTGGCTTTAGCATCTGTAAAAGTATAGCCAGCAAAAAACTTTAACTCTTCTTTGAAAATAAATTTTAAATTAGTTTCAAATCCTTTACTAACAACATTTTTAGCGCTGTTTGTGAAAAAATAATCAGCATTATTATTTTGTAAAATCAATGGTTTGTTAATATCAGTCAAGAAAAATAATTGATTTACCGAAAATAATAAATCATTGAAAATTAAGCTTTTGAAATTTACATCCAAAGTTCCCCCAATGCTTTTTTCTGCTTCCACATTATTTAGTGATAATATATTTTGATATTGCATTGTTTCGGTTTTTTCGGTAAATATAGTTGGGATTTTATATCCAAAACCTCCCCCAATTCTACTACTCCAATGGGTACTAATTTTATACAAGGCAGATATTCTAGGTAATATAAATGTTTGATTTTTAAAAAAATTATTATTTGAATAATTTACATTATCTAATCGCAAGCCATTTTCTAACTTTATTTTTTCACTTATGTCCCACGTGTGTTGAATATATACACCTGAAGTAAATGAAGCGGAGTTTAAAGCATCTGTGTTCCTTTGTTTAAAATTGTCGTATAACAAATTTATACCCGTTATAATGGTTTGTTTTTCTTTGTTCCATAAATAGGAAATATCTGAAAAGGCATTTGTATTCAACCCCGAAAAACTATAATTTGGAAGCGATATTTTTCTGTCATAATAACTTAAACTCTGTTTTATTTTAAAGTTATTTTTATTGTTAAATTTCTTGTTAAACTCAATTATGGTGGTGTTCCGCATTGTTTCATTTTGCTCAAAATAAGTATGATTCGCGTCTACATTTCCAGCAATTACGTTCATATCTCCTCCTTTCATATTTCCTTTTGTGAAGCTATTACCAATCATCAAACTAGTATTTTCGTTTGGATAAAAAAACAATCTTGGATTAAAGGTAAAATTATTTGATTTTGGTACTTCAGAAAATTCATCTTTATCCACGTCATAACTTTTTTGAAAATTTACTAAACCCAAAACAGCATATCCAAATTTGCCCTTTCTTTTTGATGCATAAGCTCCAATATTGGTTTGCCCAATGTTACTTTGGTTGAACATAAAATTATATTCGCCTTTTTCTTTGGGGTTTTTTGAAATGAAATTGACTACTCCAGCAATAGCTCCGCCTCCATATAAAGTTGAAGCCGGTCCTTTAATAACTTCTACTTGTTTTAAATCCATAGGTGGAATTTCTAAAATAGATAACCCACTTGCAAAGTTGCCAAAGTTTGGATAACCATCTTTCAGTAATTGTGTATAACGACCATCCAATCCCTGTACACGAATACTTGCATTTCCACTAGTAGCAGAAGTTTGTTGCACTTGCAAGCCAGTACTTTCGTGTAATACCATACTTATATTTGCAGGTTTCATATTGCCTTTTTCTTCTAATTCTTCAGCTTCAATGGTTTCAACTCTTGTGGGTGTATTTTTAATAGACCTACTAGTTCTAGTGGATTCAATTACCACTTCTTCTAATATTGTTTCGCCTTTTTCAGTTAATACTATTTGAATTGTATCGTTCACAGGAAAAGTATAAGTTTCAGTTTTTGGTTCATAACCAATTTTAGAAAATTTAATTTTTTGAATTCCGTTTGGAATATTGTTTAGTTCTAAAAAGCCTTTTTCGTTAGAAGTTTTTTCATTTGAGGAATTGATGAGCTGAGCAGATGCACCAACTAAAATTTCCTTTGTTTCGCCATTTTTAATGATAGCTTTAAAACTGTTTTGACCAATTGCAAACGAGCACGTAAACAAAGTCAAAACAAAAATATATTTTGTCATTTTTGAGTAAATTAAGTTATAAGTATTATGTAAAAACATCTATTGGGTAATTCCAGTAATATGTTTTTTTGGCATTGATGCGCCATTTAAATAATTTGTTAACTTAATTTTGGTGGTTGCCAAATAGTGGAGAAAAATCCGTTAGAATAAACAAAAGCGTAAGTGTTTATTAACTTACTTTTGTTTTTTACAACCCTATTTTCATTTGATGAAAAATAAGGGTTTTCCAATTTAAAAGAATGAACCCCACAACAATTACAAGTGCAAAATGGGGTACATTGTTCATTTTGGTGACTGTGTTCGTCGTGGTTAATACTTTGTGAAATTTTTGTTATTTCAGTTTTAGAAATAGTATTACATTCTTCATTATCGCTACAGGGAAATGCAGAAAGTGAAATAAGATAAAAACAGAATGTGAGCAAAAATAATTTCATAATCATCAAAGGTAATAATAATTATATTTCCCAATTTGTTTTTTGAAATAATTAAAAAAACCCGACACTTTCGTATCGGGTTTTGTTTTGCTCCCCCTATTGGAGAAAGTTGCAGTTTTGACTCAATGGTTAAGTATTCAATTATCTTAAAATCAAGGATATAGATTTTAATATAAAAATTATACATCAAAAATTAACGATATTAAAAAAACAGAATTATCTAACATCTTCAAATAACTGATTATGTTACCCCAACACTTCATAAAAATATCTCTTCTCCTTTGAGTTGTAGATTGCCCCACCCTTTTCATATCTCAAGTCATACTCTTTGATATAAATTCGTTTTTCTTTATTTGTATTCGGGTCGCAAATAAGTTCAAGTTTATCTTCAATATCCTCTGCAACGAGCATATCCCTTGCACAATCAATTAAAAAATGTGCGTGGTAGTATTTGTCTTCCGTATTCTTTTCAATTGCATAGAACAGAGTTAATTGATTCTTTTCCATCTGTAATTCCTTGAGTTTATTATAAAAATATCTCATCTTGTGTATTAGGTCTTCTACATTTGAACTGCCGGGGACTACATCTCCAAAATAGTTCCAATAATGATTCCTTACCCATTTAATAGTTAATTCAAATTCTTTAGAACTCAATCTTCTCCTTTTACGAAATAGTTCATCCAAAATAGAGTGATGAATTAATCTTGTTGGTGAACCAACTTTTGATGGAATGAATTTTGTCTTGGTGGGGTCAATGTTCTTTATTCTTTTTTTGTAGGTTGCTGAAGATATTGGGTATGTATCTAATATATCTTTTTTGGTATTCCATTCTTTTGTTTGCATAGTTAATCTATCTTATTAATGTTAAGTTTTATTGATGAAAATTCACTCTCTGATATAATAGAATCAATAATTTGGATAATTGTAATGAAATTAAGTAACCACTTTGTTTTTACTACTTCACTTAAAGTATTCTCACTAATAATATATACTTGAAACAAAATGAAAAGTCAAATTGTTAAATATATTTGACCTTAATTGTCAAATTTTTTTTAGTAGTTTGTTTCTTGAATTAAAAACCTCCTATTTGTATGGTTTTTTTTCGCAAATTTGTGTTTGAAGTTACATTTTAGAAATCCACCACATTTAGATGAATATTACTCAAATAGAACAAAATATACAATCTATCGTTTCAACTTTAAACGTTGAAACATTCATCTACGAATTTCTTACTGCCTTCGGTACTCCCAACGCAACAATCAAGAAATTACAAATAGGTTCACTCAATCTATCAAAGAATAATAACGAGATATTGTGGAAGAAAAAGATATATTTCACCCATATTGATTCAGATTCCCTTCATAGTTTCATTGACGAGATTAGAAAAGATGAAACCATCAACAAACAACAACCTCGTTTTATTATTGTAATCAATGATAAGTCATTGGTTTCATACGACTCTAAAACTGCCGACACATTAGATTGTGAACTCCAAGATTTAACTAAACACTTTTCATTTTTCCTCCCTTTGGCTGGTATGGAGAAGGCACAACATCAGGTGGAGAATCCTGCGGATGTTAAGGCATCTGAAAAAATGGCGAAGTTGTATGATGAAATTAGAAAAGATAATGACTTTGATACTGAAGAAGAAGTTCACGGACTTAATGTGTTCTTATCTCGTTTGTTGTTTTGTTTCTTTGCCGAAGACACCGGTATTTTTGCTCAAAGTCAATTTACACATTCCATAAGTAATCATACTCAAGTTGATGGTACTGATTTAGACACTTGTCTTGATAGAATGTTTGAGGTAATGAATACTCCTTTTGGTTCACGTGGAAGTATTCCTCAATTTTTAAATGACTTTCCCTACGTAAACGGAGGATTGTTCAAAGATTTTCATAAAGCACCCCAATTTACAAGACGAAGCCGTCAGGTAATACTTGAATGTGGAGAATTAAGTTGGAGTGCTATAAACCCTGATATTTTTGGTTCTATGATTCAGGCGGTGATTACTCCTGAACATCGTGGTGGAATGGGGATGCACTACACGAGTGTTCCTAACATTATGAAGGTGATTGAACCTTTGTTCTTGAATGATTTGTATGAGACATTTGATGATTGTAAAGGAAACATCAAGAAACTCAACGACCTGTTAAGACGACTATGGAATATCAAAATATTTGACCCTGCTTGCGGTAGTGGTAACTTCTTAATTATATCCTACAAAGAACTCCGTAAATTAGAGATGTTAATCTTTCAAGAGATTGATAAAGTTAGTGGAACCTACACCAACCAATTTACCGGCATTACATTAAATAACTTCTTTGGTATTGAGTTGGACGACTTTGCCCACGAGGTTGCTATTTTATCTTTATGGTTAGCCGAACACCAAATGAATGTAGAGTTTACCAAACAATTTGGACGTTCACAACCCTCATTGCCATTAAAACAAACCGGTAATATTGTTCAAGGAAATGCTTGTCGTGTAGATTGGGAAGTGGTTTGTCCTAAAAATGAAGTTGATGAAATATATATTTTAGGAAATCCACCATATCTTGGAAGTAGTATGCAAAATACTTCTCAAAAGGAGGATATGTCAGTAGTATTTAAAGGAATTAATAACTACAAAAATCTTGATTATATTTCAGCTTGGTTTATTAAAGGGTCGTATTATATTAAAAATAATAACTCCCAATTTTCATTTGTCTCAACAAATTCTATTTGTCAAGGGGAACAAGTATCAGCTTTATGGCCTCTAATTTTTTGTAATAATATAGAAATAGGATTTGCTCACACGTCATTTAAATGGAATAATAATGCAAAATCAAACGCAGGAGTTTCAGTAATAATAATTGGATTAAGAAATGGAACAATTAAAAAGACAAAAGTGTTATTTACTGAAAACAGAAAATATATAGTTGATAATATAAACGCTTATTTAGCAAATGCAGATAACATAATTATTGAAAAGAGAAATAAAAATTTATCTAATCTGCCAGAGATGGTTTTAGGAAATGCTCCAAAAGATGGGGGTAATTTATTAATTTCAACGGAAGAAAAAATTGAACTTATTAATAAAAATGTCCCTCAAAATTTTATAAAAAAATATGTTGGAGCTTATGAATTTATCAATGGAGCCGATAGATATTGTCTTTGGATTAAAGAAACTGATTATATAAATTTCAAAAATCATATTGGATTAATTGACAGGTTTAACAACGTTACAATAATGCGTAATGCAAGTCCTAAAAAAGCAACAAGAGATTTTTCCGACCGACCATATCGTTTTATTGAAGATAGACATTTAGATGTAACAATGTCAATAATAATTCCGAGTGTTTCTTCTTCAAGAAGGAAGTATTTACCTTGTGGTATCTTGGATAATAATTCTATTATTAGTAATTCTGCTCAAGCTATTTACTCCTCTGAAATATTTGTTTTTTCTATTTTATCTTCATTAATACATTTAGGTTGGGTAAGGTCTGTAGCAGGTTATTTAAAAACAGATTATAGATATTCTTCTGTTTTATGTTATAATACTTTTCCATTTCCAAAAATTTCAGAACAACAAAAAATTGAACTTGAAAATTGTGCTTTTAAAATTTTAGAAGAAAGGGAAAAATACTCCGAAAAAACTTTAGCACAACTATATGACCCCGATAAAATGCCGGAAGGTTTACGTGAAGCACATCGTCAAAATGATTTAGCAGTAGAACGTTGTTATCGTTTAAAACCATTTGAAAGTGATGAGGAACGTTTGGAGTATTTGTTTAAGTTATACGAACAAATGATAGCCAAAGAAAAAGAACAGGGAACTTTGTTTGAATCTACAAAAAAGAAGAGAAAATGATAGATGATATTAAAAAAAGCACACTTGAATTTATTGGGTCACAGCAAAAAAGTGAAGAAGTTTATTTTTCATTTCTCCGGCATTTAACTACTTTGTGTATTGGTTTTTTAGGGTTGCTAATCGGTTTAAAACCTGAAAAATTACCGAATCATTATTCAGAGTTACTATTTTTTGTAACAATCAGTTCGTTATCACTTGGAATACTTTTTTTATCTATTTGTATTTTTTATGAAACAAAAAATGCAAGAATAGAAATGAAAGTTCGTCGTCAGTTTATTATTGATTATATAGATAATCCAAGCGATAATAAATTTCAAATTAAACAAGTTCCAAAAGGTTTTAGAAGTGTTTTTGAGGTTATCTCTTTTGGGTTATTGATATCATCAATTCTTTGTATAATCGTATACTCCTATTTTCTAACAATTACATAACTCAATATAATATGCCAAATCTTGTAGATGTTACCTATGCCCAAACGGGTCAGAGTTCCAAAACTAATGAATATGGAATGCGTGAAATGCAGGCAAAAGCATTTCAAGCAAGAAATGACCAATATCTTTTGTTGAAAGCCCCACCGGCATCCGGTAAATCACGTGCCTTAATGTTTATCGCTTTAGATAAATTAATTAATCAAGGAATTAAGAAAGTCATTGTTGCTGTGCCGGAACGTTCCATTGGTGGGTCATTTGAAAAAACAGAACTTTCTAAATATGGTTTCTATGCTGATTGGATTCCTAACGATTTATATAACCTCTGTACGCCAGGAATGGACGAGAGTAAAAGTAAGGTGGAGGCATTCAAGAAGTTTATGGAAAATGAGGAGAAAATCCTTATTTGTACCCACGCAACTTTACGTTTTGCCTTTGAACAACTTCCAACAGAATCATTCAATAATGTTTTAGTTGCTATTGATGAGTTTCACCACGTTTCTGCCGATGGAGATAATCGTTTGGGAGAACTACTTCGTTCAATGATGAACAAGTCAACCGCACATATTGTTGCAATGACAGGTTCTTATTTTCGGGGTGATAGTAAACCTGTATTGATGCCTGATGATGAAGCGAAGTTTGCTAAAGTTACCTATAACTACTATGAACAATTAAATGGGTATACCTATCTTAAATCATTAGGGATTGGCTATCACTTTTATCAAGGAAGATATACGTCAGCCATCAATGAGGTTTTAGACACTGATAAGAAAACAATTCTTCACATTCCTAATGTTAACTCCGGTGAATCTACAAAGGATAAACACAAAGAAGTAGATACTATTTTAGATTCAATAGGTGACGTAATTAAAGTAGATGAAGAAACAGGGGTAATTTCAGTTAAAAGACACACTGACGGAAAGATACTCAAGGTTGCTGATTTGGTTAACGACACCTCTAAAGATAGAGACAAAATTCAAAATTACCTTCGTAGTATGAAATCTGTTGATGATATGGATTTGATTATTGCATTGGGTATGGCAAAGGAAGGATTTGACTGGCCGTATTGTGAACACGCACTAACTGTTGGATATCGTGGTTCTCTAACCGAAGTTATTCAAATTATTGGAAGATGTACAAGGGATAGTGATAATAAAACACACGCACAATTTACCAATTTGATTGCTCAACCTGATGCTGCCGATGATGAAGTTCGGTTGTCTGTGAATAATATGTTGAAAGCAATTACTGCATCTTTATTGATGGAACAAGTTCTTGCTCCAAACTTTACATTCAAAACAAAAATTAACGATGAGGATAAATCATCGCCGGGAGTTATAAAAATTAGAGGATTAAAAGAACCATCATCCAACAGAGTAAGACAGATTGTTGAAGATGATTTGAACGACTTGAAAGCAACTATTTTACAAGACCCTCAAATGTTAAAGGCGATGCCCGGTAACATTGATGCTGAAGTAATAAATAAAGTTTTGATTCCAAAAATCATACGAGTAAAATATCCTGAACTAACGGAAAATGAAGTGGAAGAAGTTCGCCAATTTGTGGTGGTTGACTCGGTCATTAAAAATGGTGAAATCAAGGAAGAAGGTGATAAAAGATTCATCAGAATGGCGGGTAAATTTGTTAACATTGACGATATTCACATTGATTTAATTGATAGGGTGAACCCATTCCAAAAAGCGTTTGAGATATTATCTAAATCGGTTACTACAAATGTTCTTCGTATCATTCAAGAAACAATTGAAGCAACAAGAATTCAAATGGATTTTGAGGAAGCCAAAATATTATGGCCCAAAGTTCTTGAGTTTGTAAAAACGAATAGTCGTCAACCATCATTCACAGCATTAGACCCAATTGAAAAGAGAATGGCGGAATGTATTGTTTACCTGAAAGAAGAAAAAAGAAAACAAGACCTAAATGGATAAGAAAAGTATTTTAGACGATATTTTTTCCAACGACCCGTTCGGATTGTTGAATGTAAAAGCAACATCACCTTCTAAAACAGAAGACCAACGGCTGGTTCAAACTTTTGAGGAAGTTAATCAGTTCTATGTTCAAAATAATAGAGAACCTCAACAGGTTAACGACATTAATGAAAGAGTTTTGTATTCAAGGTTACAGGGTATCCGTAACAATTCTGAAAAAATGGAATCTCTAAAAAAGTATGATGTTAATAATCTACTTGATGTTACTGAATCAAAAGAATTGGAGTCAATAGATGATATATTTTCATCTGACCCATTTGGAATACTTGGTGCTAGTGACGAAGGATTGTTTGACTTTAAAAATGTTCCAAATAAAGAAGAAATGGAAGAACGTATGGCAACTGACTTTGTTGCCAGAAGAAAACCTTGTAAGAACTTTTCAGAATATGAAGAAATTTTTAAATCTGTCCACAAGGATTTAGTAAATAAAAAAAGAAAGTTAATTCCATTTAAAGAAACTTTATTAAAGCCGGGAAACTTCTATGTGAATAATGGAATATTACTTTATTTGGCTTCCGTTGATTTTGAAGGAAGAGAATGGAGTCGTGGTGAGTCAGAAAATTATAGAATTCGTGAATTCAAAGATGGAAGAACCAAAACTATTTTTGAAAATGGAACAGAGTCAAATATGTTGTTTAGGTCTTTGGGGAAGGCTCTTATAATGAATGGAAAGGCAGTCACTGAAGAAAACGAAAACTTAAAGAAAAACTTTATTGAACATTTTTCAGGAATTACAGATGAAGATAAACCTACCGGATTTGTTTATGTTTTGTCTTCCTTATCTAATGACCCGAAAATAAAAGAAATTCAACACCTTTATAAAATTGGTTATTCAACCATCCCTGTTCACGAGAGAATTAAGAATGCGGAGAAAGAACCAACTTATTTAATGGCACCCGTAAAGGTTGAATCTGAATATGAAACATACAATATGAACACCCAAAAGTTTGAACAATTACTTCATAACTTCTTCGGGTCGGCTTGTTTGAATGTTGATGTTTATGATTCAAAGGGGAAAAGACACATCCCGCAAGAATGGTTCATAGCCCCAATTCACATTATTGACAGAGTGGTTGATTTAATACTTCAGGGCGAAATAGTAAATTACATATATCATTTACAGAGTGAAACAATTAGAAAAAAATAATTATTAAATTTAAATTTTGTTAATATACTTATGACAATCAATAAGCAAAAAAAAATATTAGAAAAAATAATTGATAATGCATTAAAGAATGCGATTGAGGAAATCGCAATTTGTGGGGAACTATTTTCTGAAGAATCCTTAAGGTATTTAGTTATGAATGAACTTTCAAAAGAAAAAATATTTGGTTCATTTCCAAATGATAATAGTTCATCCTGTAAATTGGTTTTTGAATATGCATATTCAAAAAACAAAAGGTCAATTGGTACTTATAGACCAGATATAGCATCTCTTAAAGTTGATGATACAGGTAACGTAGAAAATATTAATCCACTTGTGATTGAATTAAAAATTACTGATTGGGCTACAAAAGACATTGTTAAATGTAGGGAATATATAAATCCAAATAAAGGAAAGTTATTTTTTAATTTAGCTGCAGTTGTTGTCGCCCCAACACCAAAAAAAAGAAATTTAGCAATACTTAAAACAGCTGAGAGAAAAAGGATTCAATCACTAAAAAAATCAAATAATGATGATTTGAGAATATTATTTGCTTGGATTGACCATCAAAAAAATCAACCCGAACTATTTTGGATTTCTTAGATGTATTATTTCACACTTTTGAGATGTTTATATTGTTAAACAAATAATTAAATGTAAAACCAAACATTTTAATAGTAGGAATTTCATTAAGTAGTTTATACCCTATAAATCAAATCAAAAAGGTAAAACAATATTATGATTAACCCGTTGGGTGTAATTAAATTTTTTGATTTTTAATATTATTTATTGGTCTATCAAATATAAATTTATTGATATATTGAACCAAAGTTAATGCAGTTATTTTTGCTAAAATTCTTGTTTTAAAACCTTCAAAAGTTTTAGCATAATTGTTTCTAATTCTGAACTGGTCACATAATTGTGAAAATAATGTTTCAATTCTTTTTCTTGATTTCCTAAAAATATAAGGTTGTGGTTTATAATCTTTTTGATTAGCTCTTTTTGGCGTTTCTAATTTGATATTTACCGTTTGAAATAAATCTAATTGAATGCTTTGTGATAAATAACCTCTGTCTCCAAGCAACACACAATCAGACATTTGCTGTTTTATATTTTTCAAAAATTGAACATCATGAACTTCTGCTTTTGTAATATCTAATGAATGAAAAACGCCATCTATTGAACAAACACCATGTAATTTATATCCGTAAAACCAGTTGTTTTGAGAAGCACAAAATCCTTTTGAAGGAGCGGTTTCAAACTCGTTTTTACAGATTTTAATTCTCCTATGGCGAGCAAATTTGCATATCTCCAACGGCATACTATCCACAATAAAATAATCTTCAAATTCTAAAAACCGAGACGCTAATTTTGTTCTTACTTCTTCTAAAAATAAAAACAATTTTCGTCTTCTTTTATTGAATTGACTTCGCTCAATTAAATTTGGAATTTGACTAGCATCAACCGATTTAAATAATGAGTTTTCACTATCAATCGACATAAATTCAGCTGTCAAACTAAGAGCAACTACCTCTAAATCAGACATCTTTTGAATTCGACCAACGCCAGATTTATATTCCAATTCACAATTCAAAGAACTTATAACTTCCAAAACTCTAAAATAATTTTTTACTATATTTGTCATAAATGTTGGTTTGTTTAGCGACTTCAAGATACTGAATTTCAGTATCTTGACCAACATTTGACCAACATTTTTCACTTTAAATAATTACACCCAACGGGTTATGATTACATTTCAAGAACTTATTAATTTAAAAACAGAATTGTTTAACTCAAAAAAAGTTAAATTAGTTCGGCATAAGGATAGTAGAGTTGAATACCGAGAGTTTATAAAAAACAAGGCATCACTTATTGAATATCAAAAGGAACAATCTAAACCTGTTTTCAACGGTGTTGATTACATTATCGCATTTGAAGGTATAGAAGGAACCAAAGCAATTTTATTCGGTTTTTTTAAAGTTGGTGGTGTTGAAATAATAAACAATCAATATTACTATGATTTAATTGAACTTGATATTTGTGAAGATTTAATTGATAGAGTTGTGATTGATTGGGGAAAGGCTACCATAACCTGGCATCAGTGGTTTGCTAAGCAGATAAAAGAGGTGGTTGAAATTCTTCCAAAAGGTTATATTGGGGATTTTCCGGGCTTAACCAATTTTATCTTAGATTTTCAAGAATTAGAAAAACTATTTAAAAATTCATCGGCAAATAGAATATGGCAGAACCATCTATCTTCAGTAAATGGTGTTTATTTGATTTTAGATAAAAAAACAGGAAATCATTATATTGGTTCAGCCTATGGTGTAAATGGTATTTGGGGAAGATGGGAGTATTACTCCAAATCCAAACATTGCGGTAATGTTGAATTGGAAAAACTTTGTAATATATCTGACGATTATCATTTAAATTTTCAATTCACAATATTACAAAGCCTACCAAGTAATATGTCCCAAAAAGAAGTATCCGATATTGAAACTCTTTACAAATTAAAGTTTGGTTCAAGAGCATTTGGGCTAAATAAAAATTAATATCACATCATTCATTATTACAATTTCCCCACCATTAGTGGGGATTTTTTTATTTAAAACAGTTTCTTCAAAATATTTTAAAAAAAGTTTCATTTACGATTTGACTCTTAATTTTTATTTAATTATTCTTTCTCATATATAAATTAAATTAAAAAAAAGAAATTATGGGAAGGTATTACTCGGGAAGTATAAGAGGTAAATTTTGGTTTGGGCTGCAATCGTCATGCGCCGCAAATAGATTTGGTGTATTTGGTAGTTATTTAGACGATAACTCCTTAGAATATCATTTTAAAGAGAAGCATTTAGGCAAAGTAAATGAAGAAATTAATATGATAGAAACACAACTTGGAGAAAAGAAAAAAACACTTGATGTTTTTTTTGAAAATAATTGGGGATATAATAGTGATGATATTTTAAAATTAGGAGTTACGAATGATGAGTTTAAAGATTATGCTGATTTACTACTTGGATTTAAAATAAGGGATTGTATTATTCAAAATGGATTTTGTTCATTTGAAGCGGAACTATAAGTTATTTATTCAGGGTAAAAAATTTTATTATTACAATTTCCCCACCATTAGTGGGGATTTTTTTATTTAAAACAGATTCTTCAAAATATTTTACAAAAAATTTTCATTTCCGATTTGACTCTTAATTTATTTTCAATTAATATTTTGAAGTAATTAAGAGTAAATAGAAAATGAAAAAACGTCATAATAAACATCATTATCTAGAATGAGCTTAAATTGCCTAAAATTAGCACTTTATATAGCGCGCAATCAAAATATCGGCTCTAGTTTTGTGCTCGAATTAATATTAACTAAAAATGAAAAAAGTAAAAACAGTAAAAGAAATGAAAACAGTAAAAGAAATGAAAACAGTAAAAGAAATGAAATTCAAAATGAGATTTGATGCGTGGAAGGAAATCAAAATTATAATTAAAGATGAAGAAAAATTTAAAGAAAGTTGTGAAGAGTTCTTTGAGGATGAAGACAGAGAAATTGATTTTTATGATTTAGAGGATTCCTATTTTGACGATTGTGTTGAAGTTGAACACGGAGAAATAGAATGGGATGATGAGGATAGAGAAGAGTACGAAGAAATAATGAGTGAATATATTTCAGAGATAATGTAAAAAATGGATTTTTTATACATAGATTGAGTAATGATAAATAACCTAATCAGAAAAATAATTAGGTTGATTTCAAAATATCTTAATAAATTGGATAGTTTTTTAAAATCACATTGAAATGAAAAATATTGTTTTAAACTTTCTTTTTCGTCCCAAATATTCATTAAATTTGGGACGAAATTTAAGTGTGTGTTTTTGACAATGAAATAAAAATGGTAAAAAACAAATCATAATGGAAAGACCAATTGTAGAAAATAAGATTTTTGAATCACTTAAATCACGACAAAAAGGCATTGTGATTTTTGTAAGTGATTTTTTAGATTACGGTAATTCTGAAAGTGTTAAAAAAGCTCTTTTAAGATTAAACGAGAAGGAAACAATTGTTCGTTTAGCACACGGCATTTATTTGTATCCAAAAGTTGATAAAGAGTTAGGCATCTTATTTCCTTCAACAGAGGATATAGCTATAGCAATTGCGAGAAGAGATAAAGTAAGAATTATTCCAACAGGTGTTCAAGCATTGAATAAATTGGGATTATCTACTCAAGTTCCTATGAAGGTAGTATATTTAACTGATGGAGGAACCCGTAATATTAAAGTTGGGAAGCGTACCATAAGCTTCAGGAACACGAGTCCTAAAAACTTATTTATGAAAGGTGAAATAAGTAGTTTGGTAATTCAGGCACTAAAAACGATTGGTAATTCTAAATTGGACGATTCTACATTACTAAAAATTCAAGATATTCTCAAAAAAGAGAAAAAAGAAAATATTATAAATGATGCCAAACTTGCTCCTGCGTGGATAAATAAAATTTTAATACAAACAATATGATGAATACGAATTGGTTAAAATTATCTAAAGAAAGGAAAATTGAAATACTCAACCAGGCTACGGAATTAACTGGTTTGCCATCTATTGCCATCGAAAAGGATTGGTGGGTTACATTAGCATTAAACGCTTCATTTTCTCTGTCTTATAGTAAATATATAGTTTTCAAAGGAGGAACATCTTTAAGTAAAGGATGGAATCTTATAGATAGATTTTCAGAAGATGTTGATTTAGCAATTGACAGGAAATTTTTTGGTTTTGAAGGAGATATAAGTAAGACTCAAATAAAAAATTTAAGAAAATTATCTTGCGAATTCATATCTACTACATTCCTTGAAGAATTAAAGAAAACTTTAACAGAGTGGGGAGCGATAAGTGAATGTAAATTGATTGCTCAGCCGGCGAACGATTCTGATAAAGACCCACAGGTAATAGAGATTTATTATAATTCCGTAGTTGATAAATCTGACTATTTACCACAAAGAGTTTTGATAGAAGTAAGTTCTCGTTCCTTAATGGAACCTACTGAAATAATAGAAATCAATTCTATTTTAAGTGATACTTTTTCTAATCAAAGTTTTGCAACAGTACCATTTCCAGTTGCTACGGTTCTTCCTCAAAGAACATTTTTAGAAAAAGTATTTTTACTTCACGAAGAGTTCTCTCAAAAAAAAGAGAAAATAAGAATTGAGAGACTTTCAAGACATTTGTATGATATAGAAAAATTAATGGACACTTCACATGGGGTTGATGCATTGAAAAATTCTAAATTGTATAATAGTATTGTAGCTCATAGAGAAAAGTTTAATGCATTACGAGGACTTGATTATGCTAATCACATTCCAAATAAAATCAATATTACTCCTCCTGAAAGCGTTATAAAAGATTATGAAATGGACTATCGTGAGATGACTAAATTTATGATTTATGGAGAATTCTTGAAGTTTGAAAAATTGATTTTTAGAATTAAAGAATTGCAAAAAAGGATAAATACTTTAGAAAACTAAATAATTATGGAAACTAAAAGCTGGAAAGATATTAAAGATAATGTTTATGGTGCTAAAGGTACTGATAGACGAGATGCACTTGAAAGAGATTTTGAAGGTTTTAAAATTGGGCTTCAACTAAAAAAAGCCAGGGAGGAAAAACATTTAACTCAAACAGAACTTGGAGAACTTGTAGATAAAAAAAGAGAATATATATCAAGAATTGAAAATAATGGTAGTAATCTAACATTAAAAAATTTGTATGATATTGTAGAAAAAGGTTTAGGAGGTAAAGTAAAAATTCAAATAGAATTATAAATACCCTGTCTTACGATATAAATAATAATCAACCTCCATTAGGAGGTTTTTTTATTTAACCTCATCACATATCTTAATAAGTGTCTCAATTTAATTTCTGTCTCAAAAAAATAGTAAAATCCCGCGCCGAGATATAGGTTTTCCGCTGTATGTTAGCCTCAACGAAATTCAAAGGATAAAATTGAGACATTATGACAAAAGCAGTAATCTATTCAAGAGTGAGTTCTGAAGGCAATCGTCAGGACACCGAACGACAAACAAATGAACTTATTGAGTATGCCAACAAAATGGGGTATGAACTCGTAGGGGTATATGAAGAAAAAGTAAGTGGGTTCAAAAAAAATGAAGACCGACCAATATTTTCAAAGATGTTAGAAGAGATTGAAAAAGGTGAGATTGAAAAATTATTGACTTGGGAGCTAAGTCGCATAGGGCGTTCCGTTATACAATCCCTTCAAAATATCCAATTGCTATCCGATAAGAAAGTATCCATCTACATCAAGAATTTCAACTTGGAAACATTGAACGATGATAAGACACCCAATTCATTGTCAATGTTTATGGTTCAGATTTTATTTAGTGTAGCCAATATGGAAGCACAACTAACAAAAATTAGAATGGTTTCCGGATATCGGAATCATATCAAGAATGGGGGTAAAGTGGGTAGAAAATCAGGTTCAATTGAAACTGAAGACGAAACAATCCAAAAACATTCGGATGTTTTGAAATTATTGAAAAAAAAATTGACAATCCGACAAATATCCGGATTGACGAATAAGTCAACGAACACCATCTTGAAAGTAAAATTAACGGCAAAAAAACTTCAAATGATATGACAACCGAACCCGCTACCATAAATGAGGTTTACCGAATATCAAATATGATATTGAGCAAGATGCTTAAAAATAAATTTGGAAGTCAGTATTCTGTCAGGTTGAACTCAATAATTTTTTTTTCAAACCGACTGACAATATTAAACTCCAAATATGTTGAACAAGTCTCTATAAAATCATTAAAACCTATGTGTTTTGAAGAACTACAACAGGTTCAAAAGTTCTTGTTATCAAAGCTAAATACCATTTTAATCTGTACAGAATTGGATTTTTATAATGAAGTGCGTGAAGTTAAAATGTGTATTCTTTAATTAGAAATCAATCTTATTGAGTTGTTTTTGTAATACTATATTTGAAGGAAGGCGAACCATAACGAAACCCTTTTGTCAATATTAAATTTAATTTTTTATTTCTAATATTTCTACAAAGTTGTCAAGGTTTCCGATTTTTACAATGTCGCCGATTGTGTTTCCAATAAGTGAAATAGCTAATGGTGATTTGCAATAAATATTTTGAACTCCATTGTTAATTTGGTTTTTGTCTTTTTCAGTTTCCATTATCAAAACTGTCATATCCTTACCGTTATTATATTTCAATTTGACCTTACTATTTACATTTACTTGTGCAGTTAAAACCTTTGTCTGCTCTGGTTTTTTTTGTTCAATTGCTTGTATAATTTCATTGTCTTTTTCAATGTTTATAAACGAATTTTGTAAAACATATTCTTCCAAAATTTCTATGTCGTCAGTAAATGCAGAAGCTAAATTTGAATGATTTTTTAAATTATGATTTGACACTTCAATACGTTTAATAAATGCAACAAGTTTCGCTGTTTCTCTACTTGGATTATCCCACCAATTTGTACTCCAAATTCGATGGAAAACAAAACCGTGGTCTTCTAATATTTTTTGTCTGTGTCTGTCGTATAAATATGCTTCTCTACTTGAATGATATTTTGCTCCGTCACATTCAATAGCTATTTTTGGAACTCCAACTATTTTTGGGTCGTAAACTAAATCAATTCTAAATTCAGAAACTTTTAATTGTGGAATTAAATTTTTATGCCCTAATTCGTCAACAAGTCTTTGGTAAACTTCTTCTTCAAATGGTGATTCTAAATCAGCCCCTAAAAACGAATCATAACTTGCAGAGTTTGGTGTATTCTCGGCAAGTGTTGTTAAAACTGAAACTCTTGATTCATTATTACTATCGCTGACAGCCTTTGAATAGGCTAAATAAGCATACAAAACGGCTCTTTTATTATTTGAACCTTCAGTTATCAAATATTCCTTGTAGTTCATAAAAACCTGCTCTGGAATTGAGGTGCATACATATACTTTGTATTTTGCTCTGGTAATAATTACATTCAATAATTTATACCCTTTTGTATGGTTTATTGGTCCAAATCTTTGAGCAAATTTTCTATCTTTTCCTATTCCATAAGTTGTAGATAAAATGATTACATCACGTTCATCTCCTTGTATATTTTCCAAGTTTTTAATGAACATCCCTTTCTCTTCTAACTCTTGAATTTTGCTATTGAATTCTTCAAATTTTGAAAACTTTTGTCGTTCTAATATTTTGCTTTTTATTAAATTTCGTTGAGCAATGTTGAATGTCGCTATGCCAAGTGATGGGTATTCTCCATTTGGTAAACGGTTAATATTTTTGTCAATTATCGAAAGTACCATTTCGGCTTCTGCCTCGTTTGTATGTTCAGTAAATGTACCATTCACTTGAATATATTTAATTGGTACATACTCAAATGTTGTAGGTAAAGGTTTTAATCTTTGGTTGTAAAAAGCATAGTTAGAAAAGTCAATTAAATAGGGATGCCTTGACCTGTAATGAAAATCTAAATGTTGTTTTTCAAATTTCAACTCCATTCCAAATTCAAGTAATGACTCACAAGAAAGCAATAAATTATCTCTATCAACAACAATTTTTTCTTCTTCTACATCGTCTTCGTCTTCAACTTCTCCATCAAAAACTTTGCTAAAATAATTAGACGGTGGCATTTGATGCTCATCGCCTGCAATAATTATTTGTTTGCCTTTTAGAATTGCTGGTAAATTATCTTCAAGTCTTAATTGACTGGCTTCGTCAAACATTACGATATCAAAATATCCATTCATTCCTTTAAATAAATTACTTGCAACATCTGGCGAAGTCAAAATTATTGGAAAGAAACTTGTAAATAAATCTGAATCATATTGTACAATTTGGCGTAATGAAAGACGTTTGAATTTTGGACTGCTTCTTTTGTTGTATAAATTTTCTACGGATAAATTGTTATTGCGTTGTTCAAATTCTCTTGTTTTGTCAATTTGTTTTGAGAACCAAAAATCTTTAATGTATTTAAGTTGTTCTTTCTCTATGCTTTTAAGGGCTATGTTTAATTCAGTATGTTCATCGCTATTTGTTGGTAAATCCATATTTGCGGATGAGAGTAACAATGAATGTAAATAATGAATTAAAAATGTTTTACGCCAATTTTGTTTACCAATTAATTCGTTTACGATGTCTTTTTCTTCTGCGTTTAGTAAATTGAAAAATTGAAACCATCTAAATTCAATAGAGAAATAGTCTTGGTCTGCATTAAAGTAATTATTCTTTTTGGTTATAATTTTTTCTACTTCTTCAATTAATTTATTAAGGTCGTTAAATTTAAGTTTTTCGGTAATCCAATTATCAGTTTGTATCTTATTGTTTAAATCGTTCACTTTTTCTTGTAGAATTGGTAAATTTTTTAAATCCAATTGATTAGGACTTGTTTTTAGCAAACTTAAATTCTGGAATTCAGTTTGAATTTTAGAATCAAATTCATTTTTTGTTGATTCTATTTTTGCAAATACTTCATCAAAAGTAGTTTTGTTTTCAATGTGGCTTTTTGTAAAAGAATAGCTGTAATTTAAGTCTTTATGTGAGTTTAAATTATTTTTTAGATTTTCGAAATGAGAAATTAATTCACTTTGAAGATTTGAAAAAGTGTTTTTAATTTCAAGTAGATGATTTTGAAATTCTGAAGAATTTAGATGATTATTGATTTCCTTATTTAATGATTGAAATTGATTTGACGCATCGTTGATGTTTAAAATTAAATGAAAATTAAAAGAATCAAATTCGCTTTCAATTTTTTGATTGAAATAATTCTTTACTTCATTTAATTCTGATTTGTAATACTTTAAAATATTTTGTTTTTCAGATAATGTAATTGGAAAATCTGCATTTGGAAAATCTTTTGCATTTTTAATTGTTGTCTCTAATTTCTCAAAATGTTTTTTGAGCGAATTATGGTCGGCAATAGTTTCCTTTTTTGCTTTTGAGAAAACTGATAAAAGTTTAAAGCTAAAACTATTGATTTTATTTTGGTCTTTTAAATCTTCATTATTTCTGTTCTTATCAAAAAGGACATCAATTTCTGAAATAATGTTAGTGATTTTACTTTCTTGGTTATTTAATTCTAAACTGCGGAAATTAGAGAATTCAATTTTTGTTGTTTGAATTAATTTTTCTAATTTACTTTCATAAGAAATAATTTCTGAAATCAATTCAGTTATTGATTTTATATGGTTTGAAAAATCTATATTTCTCAAATCAAAATATTCATTTCTATTTACTTGTAAAAGTTTCTTTATACTTTCAAGTTGTGTAAAATAACTTTCAAAATCATTGCTTAAGTTCTGTTTAATCAAATACGGATTTTCGCCTACTAATTTTTGAGAATTTAAAAATGAAACTGATTCAATTGGTGAAAAATCAATATAAGATTGATTTCCTTTATGTATTAAATCAAGGTAGTCATTGAGTTCTTTAGTAGAATATTTAAAAAGGTTTTTGTCAATAGTTAATTTCGTTTCTTGGTTTTGACTTTTATTTTCTTTCAAATATTGCCCCACAATATTAGTCCAATTATTGGAACCTAAAATTTCTTGACCAATTTTCTGATGTTTTTTGTTAATGCTTGTGATTAAATTTTTCGCTTTTTGTAAAATTGTGTCTAACGATTCTTTGGAATAATTATAACGATATTTTTTATATTCAGAATCATCAACTCTATCTCTAACAGAATCTACAACTGTTTTTCTATCTTTTATAATATCTCTAACTAAAACACAATTATTGTTTAATCCCTTTTCAATAAGAGCATTATGCAATACTTCAAGTGCAGTTCTTTTTTCGCAAACCACAATTGTCTTTTTGTTGTTTTCAAGTGCATTGATTAATACAGCCGTAAGTGTTTGACTTTTTCCTGTTCCTGGTGGACCTTGAATTAATAAATTTCTTTTGCTTTCTAAAGAGTGCAAAATGCTTTGCTGTGAAGGGTCGGTTTCAATCGATGAAATCGGTTGAAACGAATTTCCTTCTAAATCATCAAGACTTATTTGCTGACCTTCAAGTTTTAGAAGTTCGTCAAAGTCAGTAATAATATTTTGTTTTTGAACTTCAAATATTGAAAATAGGCCACTAAAATCAATTAGAGAATTGGAAAAATTTAGTGGTAACTTTTCGTAGTGATTTTTATCTCCAATAGATGTTATGTTTTTTAGTTTCTTTTCAAAAGTTTGTTTTAAATCGTCTGGTACTGATGTATTAATTGTTTTAATTAAATTTGAACAAATTCCAATTAGTTCACTACTTTCTATTAGTCCATCGTCAAGCATTTCGCTTGGAATTTGGTCGATAGCTACATTTGCATCGCTTTGCAAATGATTTATTAAAACTTCATTTATGTAAATTGGGTCTTCTTCATTTCTTAAAATTTCCCAAGTGTTAAATTCTTTTGTTCTCTTTATTCTTAGCGACCAAATAAGTATTGGTGCAACAGTCAATTTGTTATCTGCCTTATCCCGTCTTGCTAAAATTGGAAATCCAAAACCAAATGTATTTATTCCTTTTTCAGATTCAATTGCATCTGTTTGATTTATCAGGTTTTCAAATGCTTTTGTAATTTTTACAAGTTGCGTTTGGTCTTCTTCAAACAAGGAATTCAAGTCAGGCACATTGTCTTTCCAACTAATTCTAAATTTCAGTGGTTGTTGCGTTAAGAGTTCAGATATGAAACTATTGGGAAGATTTTTGTCTATATGAGAAAGTCTATTTAAGTCAAATTTATACCTTGAATTTGCAGGGATTGCATTTAAATGAACACCTCTACGGTTACCAATTTTTAAACGCCTTTGTAGTTCGGATAATAGTTTTTCAGTTAACTCCATATTTGTCAAATAGTACAGTCCAAAATTATGTTAAATTTTTTGGACATCTAATGTTTTATATTACTTTCCATTGTTATATTTTATTCAAATTTCAACCCTTCTGTATTAAATTCTAATATTTGATTTCCATTATGATATAGTGGTAATTGAATTAATACCTTTTTTGCAGTTCGTAATTTTTTTAAAAATTTACTTCTGTTTTCTACAAAAATTGATTCAGTTGAATTATCTGTTGGACTCAAATATGAAAAAGTCATTTGTTTCCCATCATCAAAACGAGCTTTAAAATATTCATTTTCATAACCACCAGATATTTGACCTTTCATTATTGATATAATTATATCCATTTCCCCGTTCATTCTTCGAACAGTTAATCCTCCATAATTAACCCCGTCGTAAGGGAAATCTAATTTCAAACTTTCATTACTTTGAACTCTGCAAAATACATCTTTAGCACTGGTCATCTTGTTTATCTCAGTTTCATACTTCCACCCACCAACACTATCTTTATAGACTTTATTTTCAACTTCCTTTAAAATTGATGTTTTAATACTATCAATTTGTTGTTGCTCTTCGAATGTGTATTTTTTTTCAGATTGTTTGCAATTAAAAAAACTCATTGCCATCAATATTCCTAATACTATCTTTTTCATAATTTATTTAATTACAATAATTTTTAATCGTTTCATAAACATCTTCATCACCTAATTCCCCTGCCTTACTAAAATCTAAACAAGCACTATTCTTTTGATGAAGCTTTAATTTAATTAATCCTCTATTATAATAAGAATTAGATGTAGGATTTAATTTAATAGCCTGAGAATAATCAGTTAGAGCCCCTTGATAATCCTTTAAATCATGCTTTGATGTACCTCTAAGAAAATAATAAAAGCTTTCTTTTGAGTTTAGAAGAATAGCTTTAGAAAAACTTGCAATTGACCCCTTATATTCTTTAATTTTACTTTTTGCCAACCCTATATAATAATAATTATATTCGAAATTAGGGTTTAATTCACTGGCTCGGGAAAAATCAATAATTGCCCCTCTATAGTCCTCTAATTTGAACTTAAGATTTCCTCTACGGTAATAGTAAACATAATCATTAGAATTTAATCTAATAGCTTCAGAATAATCTTTTATCGCACCTTGGTAGTCTTCTAACGTCTCTTTTACAGAAGCTCTAAATGTATAGGCTTGGTCTTCATTAGGTTTCAAATCAATTACTTTCGAATAATCTTCTATAGCTCCTTCGTAATCTTTTAAATGTCTTTTTGCAAGCCCTCTGTTAATATAAGCATCACTAAAAGCTGGATTTATTTTAATTGCTTCAGTACAATCATCTATTGCTCCTTGATAGTCTTGTGAATAATATTTAGAATCACTTCTGCTAACAAAAGCATCAATATAATTAGGATTAATCTCAACGGCTTTAGTATAATCTTCTATTGCTCCCTGATAATCTTTCATTTCATTTTTTTCATATGCTTTGTTGAAATACTCTTCAGCAGTCTGGCAATAAGTAAAAGAGGTGACAAATAGTAAAAATAAGTAAAAGTATTTTTTCATAATTTAATTTTCAGTTTTTTATATGATTTTTTTTATCATTTAATTTATAAAGAACAAATATTAACCACGCTCCAAGCACGTAAACTGCAAATTCAGAAAAGTCGTAATATCTAATATCAAACGCTGATTCAATCCCAATGGTGAAGGGATAAAACTTTTCTTCTGGAGTTCTATCAAATGTATAATAATCACCCTTCCAAGCTCCTGGTATTCGTGTTTGGAATGATGATGTCTTATAATTTAATCCTAAAAGACAAAAGTGAACAAAAGTCCATACACTTAATATAGATAATACAATTCGGTCATTATTTTTCATAATTTTTAATTTTTTTTAAGCCAAATATTCATTGATTAATTCAATTTTTTGTTCAATCAGATTAACTGCTTTTTTAGGGTTTATTTCGGTATTTGAAAAGCCATAAATATCTCTATCACAATTCTTGCAAAGCTCTCCAATATCATTGTTTGAATCACTTCCACATTCGGTGCACTTCCAAATCTCTTTTTCTTCCTTTAATAAGGATTTTGGTCGGATAGATTTTTTTCCTCTCTCTTTAAAGTTGTTTAGTATGAAATCTTTGATAGAGTTTAAATTCTCAACATCATTTTTGTCATAAAAGGGTTTGTCATAATTTGAAATAATTAAGCCAATTTTTTGTTTTACGAAATATAAACTCTTTAGTAAAATCATTGTTCTTTTATAATCAAACAAATTTAATTCTTTGATTACCGTAGACAAATAGATAGAAATCGTATTCCTTTTTTCATTCAAAATTTGATTGTATAATAAATCGATTGCTTTGTCTTCATCAAGTGCAGATATATAATTAATGAATTTAGTATTAAATGCAGGGTCAAAAGATTCATTTGATTTCATTATATATGGAAATATTTCATCTACTTGATTTGAAGTAATAAATTCCCAAGTTTCATCGTCATAAGCCAATGTTTCTTTGATGGCTTTATTTAAAATATTTTTTCGTTGTTTTAAATTATTAATTCTTTCAATCCCAACATTTTCAAATTTTTCATTTGTAGTTAATGCAACTTTTGTTTTTGCTTCGGTTTCAATAACAACGGCAGTTCCTATTGCGGTGAGCATAAACATTGATTTTCCTTTTCCAGATATTTCATCCATATCAATACTCAAACCAATTACGCAATTCGCACCAATTTCGTGTGCATTGTATTTTATTCTTTCAATAGCTTCGTTATAAAGAGAAGTTAATTGCTTTTGATATGAATTTGAGCGACCTCCAAAAACATCCGAGAATCCGCCTAAAAAGTCGCTAAACAAGTTTGTTCCAGCAACTACGTGAGCCGAAACTGGTTTTAAATGTTTTTTTATTTTCAATCCATCGGTAGCCGAGGTTGTTATTACTAAAATGTCTTTAGGGTTTGCCATAATTATTTATCAATTTTAAATGTGTTGAGTCTTTCTAAAATAGTATTTAACACTTCTGGGTCATTAACGTTTGTATTATCTTCAGATAAGCTATTTGTTAATGAAATAGGACTTTGAGGTTTTTTGCCGTCCTCAACAAGTTGTTTTAATAAACGATTGGTCTCTTCTTGTAGTTCAATTTTATAATTGATTTTGAAGTACCATAAATTAACTTCTCGCATAATCAAGAAAACAATAAATAAACCAACAAAAAACAGTACTACTTGTATTAATCCTATGTCATTCATATTTTTTAATTTAAGTTGTTTTTTTAATTGATTTTCAGCAAAGTAATACAATAGTTTTGACAACGAAGGTCAATGGAAAACTTATTTTATAAAGAATTCATTTACTAAAAATGCAAACCTAAACTATTGCAATTAAATAAGTTTACGGTTTACCACATTTGGTGTAAATAATTTTTACAAAACCTTTTTAATCAAAATTGTAATCGAATTTGTATATATTTGGTATGACACAAAAACCAAAAAATATGAGAAAAGAATTAAGAGATGGTTCGGCTGAAGACAACGAATATTATGATTTTATTGAACAGTTGACTGATAGAGAGCTTCAGGAACAACACTCTCGTTATTTAAGGAACATAGAAAAAACCACTATATCAATTAAAAAAAATGTTCAGTTTTGGTTTTATGTTACTATTATTAGTGTATTTTTAATAGGTATGAATATATTGGATAAATAGTTTTTCAAATAATAAAGGCGTCCCGTTATGGTTCGCCTTTCTTCAAATATATGACACAATAATAATACATCCTTATAACTTCACTCAAACTATCCAAACCAAGACTCCACCTAAAATTATATGTTAAGAGGTTAAAAAGGAAGTTCAGCATCTTTATCAATTTCAGCCTTCGGTTTTTTTAAGTTTCCAAACAACACCATGCCCGAGTTATACACAGCAAAGATGTCCTTTGAAAACAGCTTTTCATATTTGTAATAGTCCTTATACGAAATATCAATCTCAATAAACGGACATATTTTAAATACCCGAGCCTTGAATTCAGTCATGCTCATTTTTCTTTTTGTATCCATTAGATATCTAATTTCAAGTATTTCGTTGGTCTCATTAAAAAAGTAAAAACCACTTGCGTCCAACCTTGAGTACCACTCCCTGTTGGAAACTCCATTTAGTCCCATTTTTGAATTGGTCAAATACTTATTAAATATACTAATACTCCCACATCGTCGGTAAAACTTTTCAGTAGAAAATGTAATCTCAATCGAGTACCAATTGTCATCCACATCTTCCATTATTTTTTTTGCTTTAATCTCATTGAGTTTATACTGTATGCGTGCCCGTGTCTTGTTCATATTTTTATTGTCTTGTTTAACAGGGGAGATAATCCCCCAACCCTATATTATCCCCATTTATGGGTTATTTAGTTAATTTTTTTGTGTTTTCTCCAGTGATTTATGTCCAATATGGTACATTAATTACCCCATTTTTTCAGGATTAAAGTGTTGTTTAATCCTTTTATGATGTTCAAAATCAAGGATATTACCATCTTTATCAAATTTAACCACCTCAAATGGAAGGATGGGAAAGTTCTCTAATTCAGGGAAATTGTTGTTTGTTGCTAAATTTAAGTCCTCAATTCTCTTCTTGGTAAATTGCTTGATGTTGTCATAATAGATGAAGGTATACTCCACCAATGACTCATCATCTTCAAACAATAAATTTCCTTCTTCGGAAACTTGGTAGAAATGAAGAATTAATTTGGGGTATTTCGTTTTTTTGGGATAAGTCAGCTCGGGCTTTATTAATGTAATTTTTCCAAAAATTTTTTCTTTGTTTTCCTCTACAATTTTCTTTAAACCATCTAATGAGTAATAATTTTTTAAGGTATGTTCTGTGGGTTGTATAGTTTCTGTCCAATGTTTAATCTGTGCAGGAAACTCAACATTATTATCATAAATTGCTAATCGTTCTATTCGTGCAATTATTCGCTTGCAATTCAATTTTTGTTGGGGATAATTGCAAAAATCATTAATTACAATTATTCCGGATGTTTCGGATTCTCTTGTTAATTCAAATCCTAAAAGGGGTTGTAGTTTTTCCATAGTTCTTTTTACTATAAGTATATCAGTAATACCAAAAAGTCCCTTTTTTTATAAAAAAATTGTAAAAATTTAAAAAGAGGGTTTTGGGTTTGAAAATAATAAAGGTTGAGATTTACAAATTATACAATCCCCCTCATACAGAAATATATAAGGGGGGGGGCTCAAGGGAGGATACCCGCTATAAATCTAACGGGGCAGGTAGGGGTATAGAGTGTATAGGTAGGGGTTAATGGTATAAAAATCAATAAAGTAAAAAAATATTAAAAAAAACTTGCACAGGATTATTATAGTGCGTAACATTGCAAAATATTATCATATACAAAAACAATGGAACCATTTAAAGATAGCAAAGGGCGTTTAATAACATTTGATTATTCAAAATCATTTTCTGGTATAACTCGTTCTGACCTTAAACTTTTAATTGAGTTAGTTCAAATCCATTTTAAGCAATTTATTTCTTCTACTAATGAAATAACAATATCTTCAAATAAAGAATTTATTGAGTTTTATGAATTTTGGAAATCAAAAATTGATGAGATATTATACAGAAGTAATTTTACTTATACATTGTCTATTGTTAAGAATAGAGAATCATCACCAACAATATTAGCCAAAGTAAAGTGGCATTATAAATTAAATGGACGATTAACTAAATCAAAATATACCAGCGTGCATATTTGTTCAGTTAGTAAATATTTTAAAGACAAGGAGAATTTGGACTTAAAAGACCCAACACTTATTATTGATGCGGAAAACAAAATATGGGAATACCTTAATCGTGTTTCGCCAATTGAATTAATGAAAATAACAGGAGAAATATACACCCTGTAATTTTTTTTTGCTCAAAATGTATATGATTATTTAATCATATACAACTAATTTTAAAAACCATTAATTATGAATATAAACAATTTTTCGGGCGTTGAATTTGTTACGCCAAAGTCAATTTTTAGGAACATTGAGTTGGATAATCTTTATAGATTGCCCAAGAACTATGAGATGATTCGGCAGAACATCTCAACAATGGGTATTATTACTCCCCTCATTGTTGATTCAAAATCTAATACAATTGTGTCGGGTAACTTAAGACATAAGATTGCTGTTGAATTGAGGCTTCCTTTGATTCCTGTATTTTTTATTGATTTGGGGGATGATATGAGAATGGTGTCATTATCATCTAATGTTCAAAGAGATAAATCTTCTATGGAAAAGTATAAAGAAATGATGTTGTATAAATCTTTGTTCCCTTCTACAAAAGGGCAGAGAAACGATTTGTATCCTGAACTTATATTATTAAAGGAAGAAAGGGACATTGCACTATCCTCAATACCAAAAGACACTCAAAACAAATTGAACTCTATTGGTTTAATGTGTAAGGAACTATTCCCTGATGAACCAACAAAATTAGAAGGCTTCTTTAATGAAATTGACAACGGGAAATCAAGTTTAAATAAGGTTTATAAGAAAGTTAAACGATTAAAGATTAAAAGTAATTGTAAATCAGAAGTTCCTGGCGGTGACTTTGTAACTGCTTCCTCAACAATCTATAATAAATCCTCAGAGATTTTAAGTGAATTAGAAAACGAGTCAATAAGCGTAGTTTGTTCATCACCACCGTATTGGGCTATGAAAATGTATCAATTAGATGCTAATCAATTGGGTCAAGAAGCTACTGTTGAAGAGTACATTAATAATCTAAAAAAGCATTATTTAGAGGCGTACAGAGTATTAAAAAAAGATGGTAGTGTTTGGGTCAATATTAATGACTGTTGTAAGGACGGAGAATACCAATTAGTTCCCCAACGCTTTGTTTTAATGATGAAATCAATAGGTTTTATCCTAAACGATGAGTTCCAATGGTTAAAGCAGAATCCAAGACCAACAGGAGGGAAAAGAAGTATTAGAAGGCATGAGCCAATTTTTCATTTCGTGAAATCTAATAACTTCTACTACAATGAAGAATGGTTAAAAGATTGTGAAGACCAAAACAACTCGTTTTCAATTGGTACAACTCAGGATTGCCCAAAATTAACATCATCGTTAGATTTCAATGGGGGAGTTTTAAAAACAGGAGTGGCTTCAACAAGAGAATTGAAAAAGAAATGTGAAGACCGTGGCGTGGCTTTAGACCACCAAGCCACATTTCCCATAGATGTCCCAATGATTTGTCTAAAATTAACCTCTAAACCATATGACAAAATTCTTGATATCTTCAACGGCACTGCAATGACCGGTTTGGCAGTAATAGAGTTAGGTGAGGGCAGAGAATATTTCGGGTATGAGCCTTCACCTGAGTATATGTTAGCTTCAGAGATTAGATTATCGGAGTATGAATTAAAAATGTGTGCCTAAAACTAAAGACCTATGATATCAAATACAGAACTTAAGAAACAACTAAAAAAAGACGGGATAAATTTGGACGACAATCAACTTAATTTAATCCGAACTTTATTGGTTCAACTGGCAACTATTGAATACTCTCAATATAGAGAACAGAAAAGTAATGTTCAGAATTGCCAATCAAACAAAATTATTGAATTTAGCCAAGAGTCGGTAGAGTTGAATCTTAATATCGCATAACTATGAAAAATGTAATTACTTATAGTCGTTCAGCAACTGATGAGAAAATTATAAATCATAGAACGGGTAAATTAATAGACCCGCTAGAGTATCAAAATGAATCTATTAATGAATACTGCAGTTATTTTAATTATAAGGTGGTGGAACACTTTCAAGAGTTTTATGGGGGTCACAATTTTAATGGAACACAATGGAATATTTTAAAAAAACTAATTATTGAAAGACAAGGTAAAAGCAATGCGATTGATTCAATTATTATTATACGCCCGGATAGGTTGTCTCGTAATTTAATATTGTCTTTTAAAGAACTTAAAGAACTTTCAAATTTAGGGTGTGAAGTAGAGTGTGTTGAAGGATTTATTTACGATAATCAAATAAGACGACTTAATATTCTTAATAGATTGAATGAAAACAACAAAAATAATAATATGAAAAATGTAATAATTTACTCCCGTGTTTCAACGGACGAGCAGGCAAATCAGGGGTATTCAATAGAATATCAGGAAGAAACTATAACGAGATATTGTATTCATAAAGGATATAATATTTTAAAAACATTCAGAGAGGACTATTCTGCAAAGGATTTTAACCGCCCTGAATGGAAAAAAATTATTTCATTAATTCAAGAAAGTAGAAGAAAATCCAGCTCCATTGACACAATTGTTTTTCTCCGACCTGACAGATTTTCACGGAATATGGTATTTTCCTTTTTGGAGATAGCTAAATTATCTAAAATCGGATGTGAGGTTGAATTTCTTGAAGGAGATATTGATGTTTCAAATCCGGAATCATTATTACTCCAAGCTATTGGATTTGCTCTTCCGGAAGTAGAAAATCGTAAAATATCCAAACGCTCCAAGGAAGGCTCTCATAAGGCTCGCCAAAATGGTTGTTTTACCGGAACACCACCAAAAGGGTATAGATGTGTGAGAATAGGTAAAGATTCTTCACTTGAGTTTAGTCAGGATGCTGACCTCATCCGTCAGAGTTTTGAAAAAATGGCTTCCGGTTTATATACTGCTGATGAAGTAAGAAGATGGTTAAATGGACAAGGAATGAAATTGAGTAAAAATCAATTTCCCAACATAATCAGAAATCTGACTTACTCCGGAAAAATTTTGGTTAGAGCATTTGGAAATGAACCCGAACAAATAGTTCAAGGATTACATCCTGCCCTAATTTCAGAGGAATTGTTTGCTAAAGCAAATGATGTATTGAGTGGTAGAAAAAGAAAAATGGACTTTAAGAGTGATAAGATAAATATATATCCACTTAAAGGACATTTGTGCTGTCCTACTCACGGAAGAACATTGTCTGCTTATGCTTCAACAGGTAGAAGTGGTAATAAGTTTCACTATTACATCTGCACTAAACCGCATGTAAAGTGTGAAAGATATCCAATTGGTGATGTCCATAATCAAGTGGAGAGAATCTTGTCTAACATTCAATTATCTGCTCAAATGATGGCTACATACCGCACCACATTGGAAGGCTTGTTTGAGAATGATGATTTGAATAGAAAAAAGAACATCCAAAAGGCATTAGATGAAGTTGAACGATTGAATAAAAGAAAGTCATTTATTGAAGAACAATATATGGATGGAGAACTTCCGGCACAGGAGTATCAAGACCTTAAAAACAACATCAATACTCGTTTATTTAATGAGAAAACTAAACTACAAAAACTACAAGAAGTTCTGTCTCCATTCAGGGAATATTTGGACAAACAAGTTCCAATGTTAGAAGATTTGGTTGGGTTCTATAAGTCGGTAGATGGGAGAACAAAAAACAAAATTCTTGGCTGCATCTTTTCAGAAAAGTTATATCTTGAAGAAAAAAAAGTTGCAACCCCTAAATTCACAACTCCAATAGAACTTCTTCTCAATGCCAGTAAGGCTTTGCAAAATAGTAAAAACAAAAAAGAGGTCAATAATGACCTCTTTCTCTTACTTGCTCCCTCTCTTGGGCTCGAACCAAGGACCCTCTGATTAACAGTGTGAAAAGTGATGTGCCTTATAATTGACTTACAGTATTTTAGCTATTTCGAATAATTGCAAAAGTAAACAATTTTTGTCATTTTGCCACTCAATAAGTGCACTTAAGATAGTGTCGCTTATAACTGCTAATTATTCCCTACTTTAAATAAATTTCGTCCCATACATATTTGTTGTTAAGCCAAAAGCAATGTTTTGTATATTCGTTAGCCTTAGTCAATATATCGGATGTTGGTAAAGGATATGTATCTTCTGAATTTGTTGCGTGTGGTCTAACATGTGAAACTGAATTAAAAGATTTGTTTGGAAAGTTAGTGTGACGTGTAGTCCCAATTATTTCTTTAACGATATTACCATTTTCAACAATATTTTTTGTTTTTGCCCAAACCTTTTCTGCTTCAAGAATATCATTATAAGGCATATTCCAAAACTTTACTTTCCTTAAAACCAATTGGTCTTTTTCAAATTGGAAAAATACAAACAAAAATTTATGCTCTAAAATATCTTTAAAGCTTGAATTATCCCATTCTTCATTTACAATTTCTTCGTATTTGAAATTTGGAAATGAAATGTCTTCTTTCGGCAAATTGTTTTCCTTAAGCCTAACTGTTTTTACTTTGACTTCTGCTTTTTCAAATTCTTCAATTTCTTTGTCAAGTTC
>CANFHF010000021.1 GCA_947446635.1 Flavobacteriaceae bacterium | reverse complement strand
TATCCAAACCCATCTACTGAAGGATTTACAATTAAATCTAATAATGGAAAATCATTTGGAGTACAGGTGTATGATATGTTGGGTCGTTCAATCGAACAACGTCAGTTAAAATCTGATTCTCAAATAGGGTCTAACTATGCTCGAGGTATTTACAATGTAATTGTAACTCAAGATGCACAAGTGAAAACACTACGAGTGATTAAGAAATAATTTCATAATAATTGTTTTTTGTAAAAGAGGCTGTCCGAAAGGACAGCCTTTTTTTTTAAATAATTTCATCTACTTATCACAAAACCCTATAAAATAATCTTCAAGAGGAAGAGTTTTTATGGGGTTTTGTGGCTTTATTAATTTTGAGCTAGAAAAAAAAATGGACAATTCCTATGGTTAGGGAATTGTCCACTATAGTGGAGTCGCCGAGAATCGAACTCGGGTCCAAACAAGCAACTAAAAGGCTTTCTACACGTTTATTTTCTGATTGGGTTTTCGACTTTGTGCTAGGCCAGAAACAGCCACACATTGCTTAGCTTCTTAATTTCGAAATCCACCCGAAGCTTATGGAAATCTAGGTTTAAATTTACGATTCACCTGTATCGAACGCTATAAACCAGAGCTTTCGAGGTAAATCCTGCTCTCCTATCTGATAGGAGCGAGGCTAATCTTACTATAATTCAGATTATGCAGCAAGAGCGTAGTTTCCTTCGCCGTGTAAGTGTTTTGAAACCTTTTATTAACGAGAATTGTCCCAGTTCTCGGCGTGCTTACTTTTCAATTCGACTTGCTGTCAAAACCAGTCGACCCCAATTATTTATTACCCAATGGTCAAAAACTATTCCAAAATTGAGTTGGCGAAGATAATCATTTTTTGGCCGAATTTTGACCATTATTCTTCATCATTACTCAACCGAAAGGGGTAGTCGCCAAATAATGCGGATAATTTTCGAATGTTATAGGGATTTCTCGAAAATTTATTGGACAATGCTATAATGGTAACATTCTCTTTTCGTAAGGTTACATAGGATGAAGTATTTCCGTGCCACCATCCATTATGATAATACAACGTTATGTTTTTATCCAATTGTGTCATTCGAATGCCAAGTCCATAATTTCTTTTGCCTTTATGTTCGTTGCTGTATCCGGTATAGACTTGTTGGAGTAATTTTGGTTCTAAAAATGTCGATGCGCTTCTTGCTCGGTCTAATTTTAATAAATCCCGCGGTGTAGAATAGATATTTTTGTCTCCATAAATAGCATCTAAATAATCCATTCCTATTTCAACTCTATTTCCTTTATAGGAAGGAGCCACTTTTTTACGGTCTTTATCATAATCCATAACGAAGGTGTTTTTCATGCCAAGGGGGTCAAAAATGATTTGCTGCATCGCCTTTTTATACGACAAACCGGTTACTTTTTCGATGACCAAAGCCAACATAGCATAATTGGTATTACAATAGGCAAATCGAGTGCCAGTTTTTGACTCTAAACCAATATCTTTTGTCGCTATTAGATTTAAAATATCTTGATTCCTAAGGATGTTGTGTCTATTCCAGATCTCTTTTTTATCGGTAAAATATGAATAACTTCGCATTCCGCTCCGATGATCTAATAACATTCTGATTGTTACTTCGGGATAGGGAAACGTTTTCAAAATTGTATTTACTTTTTGGTCTAAATCTAATTTTTTTGCGTTTATCAATTTTAAAACTGCGGTTGCTGTAACCATTTTGCTAACGGACGCCAGGTGGAGTGGTGTGTCTACAGTAATTAAGGTCTTGTTTCTAAAATTGGCATAACCTTCGTATTTTTCAAAAAGGATTTGCCCGTTTTTAGCCACAAGAAAACTACCATTTAAACTATGGTTAGGCCAATTTTTAATATAAAAAGATTCAATCGCTCTTTTTTTGGAAGTGATAGTTTCAGCTGAAAGTTTAGGCACTTCGTTTACTAAAGGTTTCATTTTAGGCAAAACATCTTTTGGAAGTTCGGCATCGCTAAGCGCTGCTTTATTTTGTTTTGTACAAGAACCTAAAACTATAGTCAAGAGTAGTATTTGTAGTATATTTGTGCGTTTGATATAATTCATTTTTATTGGAATAGAATGGCAAATATATAGAATCAAAGCCTTTTGATTTATTATTTTTTTGAAAACTCGTCACATTTTTTTCGTTTAATAGTGTGGAATTTAAGTATCCTAATTAGACTCAAGCTTTTAGTGTTTTTTCAAATCTCTAATTTAATAAAAATGAATTTAGGATCAATTAAAATGGATATATTTATTACATTGGAATACAATTAATAATCTCGGAGTAAATAGCAGAATTACATTGCTAATTGCTTTCAAATTGCATACTTGAAATCATTCCAGTAATTATAAATTTAAAAAAAAATGTCTCATCATCGTCATTTCATCATCCACAAACCCTACGGCTATTTGAGCCAATTTATTTATGAACTCAAAAGGAAAAAGAAACTTTTGGGGGAATTACACGATTTCCCTATAGGGACTATGGCTATTGGTCGTTTGGATGAAGATTCCGAAGGATTGTTGTTACTCACCACTGATGGAAAAATGAGCGAAAGGGTGCGTAGTAAAAAAGTGGATAAAGAATATTACGTTCAAGTCGATGGAATCATCATTCAAGAAGCCATCGATAAAATGAAAAGAGGAGTGGAGATTGGTTTCAATGGCACAAAATACATAACTAAACCGTGCGAGTCTTCTATAATTGATGAAATCCCTAGTTTTGGAGTAAGAGGTAAGAAAATAAGAGATGAACGTCACGGACCCACTTCTTGGGCTTCCATCACGGTCAATGAAGGAAAGTTTCGCCAAGTTCGGAAAATGACCGCAGCGGTAGGTTTTCCAACCTTGCGATTGGTACGCGTTCGAATAGGAAACGTCCATTTAAATGATTTGCAAGCCGGAGAAGTGGTTGAAGTTGAAAGTTTCGAAATATAAAAATTCAAAATAAAAATGTTAAACATCGTTCTTGTAGAACCCGAAATCCCCAATAATACTGGAAATATTGGTCGTTTGTGTGTAGGTACCGAAAGCCGTTTGCACCTGATTCACCCTTTTGGATTTGTTATCAATGATAAAAACCTGAAACGCTCCGGATTGGATTATTGGGTCCATTTAGATGTTACGGAATATCAAAATATCGGAGAATGGATTATCCAAATCCCTGATAATTCTAGAGTTTTTCTGATGAGTTCCCACGCTTCTTTATCTATTTATGAAGCCGAATTTCAAGATGGGGATTGGTTGGTTTTTGGTAAAGAAAGTATGGGATTGAGCGAAGAAGTCTTGAATCGGTTTGAAAATCACTTGACCATTCCAATGTCGAATTTAATCCGCAGTTTTAATATAGCCAATTCGGTTGCGTTTGTAGTGGGTGAGGCGAAAAGACAGATTTTAATTAAAAATAAATAATTGTCAATTGATAATTATTCACTATCAATTGATGGTAAATTTCCCTTTTTCGCTATCAAAAACGATATGTTCGTCTTGGAATAAGGTGTTGAAACTTCCTTTTAGTATCAAATTACAAGGTTGGTCTTGAATCACATTTTCAGGAGTCATAATAATTATTTCGTCGCTCAATTGTATTGCCATATCGATGTCGTGAGTCGAAAACAGAATAGATTTCCCGGTTTCTTGGGTGAGTTTTTTCAAGAGTTTCAAGAGTGTTACTTTATGCAGCAAATCTAAGTGGGTTGTGGGTTCGTCTAAAATAATCAAAGGCGTGTCCTGCGCCAAAGCCCTTGCAATCAAAACAATTTGTAATTGACCGTCACTAATTTCGTAATGTTTTCGGGATGTCAAATGACCTATTTGTGTCAGTTGGATTGCCTCGTTAATTTTTTCAATATCGTTATCGGTCAATTTTCCAATCCAATTCGTATAAGGCTGCCTCCCCAAAGCGATGAGTTCCCATACGGTCAAGTTGCTTGGCGGCAATTTTTCGGTCAAAACGACACTGAGGTTTTGTGCCAAAGTCAAAGCATCCAATTCGTGAATGTTCTTTCCGTTCAACACTACCGTTCCGGAAATGGGCTTTTGGATTCCTGTAATAGTCCTTAAAAGAGTTGATTTTCCAATGCCATTGGCGCCAATTAAAGCGATTAATTTCCCTTTTTCTAAAGATAAATCAATATTCGATGCAATGATATTCTTTACTTTTTTAGAAGTATAGCCAATGCTGATTTTTGAAGCCTGTAAGATGATTTTGCTTTCCATTAGTTCATCATTTTACGTTTTCGAATTAACAACCAAATCACGATTGGAGCTCCAAAAATAGAGGTCACGGCATTAATAGGCAAGGTCAAATCACTTCCTGGAAGTTGTGAAATACTGTCGCAAATCAACATAATTATGGCGCCGAAAAGCAAAGTAGCCCAGAATAAAATAGTGTGATTGCTTGTTTGAAAAACCAATTTGGTAATATGTGGAACGGCCAAACCGATAAAGGCAATAGGACCAGCGTAAGCCGTGATGCTTCCCGCTAAAATACTAGTGGCTAAAATGATAATTAATCGGGTTCTTTTGTAATTCATTCCCAAACTTCGGGCATAGTTTTCTCCCAAAAGTAAGGCGTTTAGGGGTTTGATACTGACAAGGCTTAAAAGCAAACCGGTGGTCACACAAATGGATAAAATTACAATCGACGACCACGACAAATTACCCAGATTTCCCATGGACCAAAAAGTGAATTTCTGTAATTGTTCGGCCGTGCTGAAATAGGTGAGTGTTCCAACAATGGCGCTGGTTAAACTCGCAAACATCAAACCGACAATCAAGATAGCCATTGTGTCGCGCAATCGTTGAGAAACAGCTAAAACGGCTAGTAAAACCAAGAAACTGCCCAAGCTTGAAGCGAGAATAATTCCGAAGGATGAAAGTAAAACAGCGGATAAGCCCATTGGTAAAAAAGTGGCGCCCATGACTATGGTTGCTACTCCTAAGCTTGCCCCGGAACTCAGCCCCAAAACATCGGGTCCGGCCAATGGATTTCGAAACAAAGTCTGCATCAGTAAACCACTTACTGACAACCCTATACCAACAACAATCGCAGTAATTGCTTTAGGTAGACGGTAATTGATAATGATGTAATCCCAGGTTTCTTTACTGGAGTTTTCGCCTATAAGATTCTTGAGAACATCCTTTATTGGAATAGAAACCGAGCCTAAGCTGATGTTCAATAGTACTAGCAAAACCAATGACAATGTCAAGATGGAGAATAACGCTATGTTTCTATTGGTGTGGGTCAATTTATTCTAATTTGGTAAAGAAAAAAAGTTTATGTTGGGGTAATAATTCTGGATGAAAAATTGTAATTAAATCTTTCAAAACCCAGTCGGGACGGGCAGGGGACCATTCGAAATAAATGATTCCGCCTTTTACTCCTTTGGTTACCGCATACGAATATACTTTTTTATTTTTAAACGAAGCAAATTGGCCGTAGTGCGGATTGCTGTCGCTCATTTGTTTCAAAGAGGAGTAATTGCCTGGTGCAATCCAAAAATCAGCATTTTTAGCCTTATCAAGTATGACTTCAAAAGGAAGGACTAAACTCCCTGTTCCTTTGGTGTTTGCCCATAAATAATTAGACTGTGCGTCTTTCAAAAATAGGGATGCCCAACTTTCGCCTTGAGGCACGTACCATTGTTCTTGGTACATGGCGCCACTAAGAACGGTCGGTTTTGAAGTCGCTTTTTTAGCCAAGGCCAAAGTTGTATTGTATCCCTTTTCAATCATGGAAAACAAAGTGTTTGCCTTGGAATCCAATCCGTACAAAGCTCCGAAAAACTTGATCCATTCCGCTTTGCCTAATGGAGATTGTTCGGTCCAATCGCCGTTGAATAGTACTTTTAAACCACTTTTCTGAAGATTATCTAAGGTAGGATTGCTGTTGTTTAATCCAAAACCGATAATAACGTCCGGTTTCATATCCATTAAAACTTCGGTATTTAGGCTTTCATTGGTTCCTACTTCCCGAACTTTTCCGGCATCAATTAGCTTTCTGGTTTTAACTGAAGAAATGTAATTTGTATTCGGAAAACCCATCAAAGTGTTTTCGACCCCCAATAATTCCAATGCGGGAATATGCGTGGTCGAGGTCACAACGATGGAATGTATTGGAATTGATATTGTTGGGAATTGCCTCAAACTATCGGGAATAATTCCGTTTTTTTCTTGGAGAATGTAGGTGAAACTCTTTTTGGCTTCCGGCCAAGGATTGGTGATTTTTACGATTGAAAATCCGCGGTGTTTGTAGATTTCTAGTCCTTTGGCATATTCAATGGAATTTTTTGAAGAAGCTAATTTTTCTTTGGAAATACCATTGTTTTGTTTGCATCCAAAAAAGGGAAGGAACAACAAAGAAAAGATAATTAGCAGGAAAATAGATTTCATAGTGTGTTTGTCAAGGAATTTAGAGGTTTTTAATAATGTCCTTTTAGGGAATGTATTAAAATAACATTATCAGTTTCAATAACTTCGTAAACTAATCGATGTTCTTGATTTATTCTTCTACTCCAAAGTCCAGACAAATGATGTTTTAATGGTTCAGGTTTTCCAATTCCAGAATAAGGTGTTTCTGGAATTATTTCTAAAAGTTGCCGAATTTTTTTTAAAATAATTGGGTTATTCACTTTCTTAAAAAAATCAAGATGTTCTTTAGATTTTGGAAGGAAAATTATTTCCATATATCATCTAAACTGATTTTAATGCCTTTCCCCGCTTTATAATCCTTTCTATTTTGTTCCACCATTTCAACAAATTCAGGATCATAATCACTTTCTTCGGATTTGGTTTTAAGGTTTTCAAACTTGATTTTCAATGCTTCCAGAAAAGCTTTAATCACTTTTTGTTCTTCATTGTTTTTGGGATGGACGATGATTGTTTCCATAATGTCATTATTTATTACAAATATATAAATAAAATTGCAATGATTTTAAATTTCAATTGCCTTACATTTACACCCGTATTGAGGTTGCTGTTTTGTTTTTCAAAACCGCATTAAAAGGGAAGAGAGTGATTGAAGATTGCTGGTTAACGATTTTTGATTTCAGATTTTAAATCCGAAATCATTATTCAAAAATCAAAATTCAAAAATCTCACGCTGTACCCGCAACTGTAAGCTAGAAAGCTTGTTGTCATCTACAAAACCACTGTTCTAAATTGGAATGGGAAGGTTGACAACAAGACGCAAGCCAGGAGACCTGCCTAGTACATCGAGTATCAAACTTTCGGGAAAAAAGGTTTGGGTATGGGTCATTCTGTGCTTTTCTCCCATTTTTAGTATTAAAAATGTTTTATTAAATGAACAACAAAATCGTTCGTATTAGTGCGTTATTCGTACTAATGACTGTTTGTGCTTTTGCACAAAAAAAGAATTCTTCCACTTCGGGAATCGAAAAAAAAATCAGCCTAGTCAATCTTGTCTCGGCTATCCCTCTTGAAAAATTAGAGGAAGTGGTTATCTCCGATTCCAAATTCGCTTTGCCTAGAGAAAAATCTGGGAAAGTAATTGTAAAAATCACCTCGGAAGATTTAAAAAAGAGGTCGGGACAAAGTATTGCCGCTATTCTGAATTCCGTTGTGGGGATTGAAATTAATGGAAGTCATAGCGTTATTGGAAAAAACTTAGGGTATTACATCCGTGGTGGAAAAAACAATCAACTCCTTATTTTGGTTGATGGAATTCCGGTTACTGATGCTTCGGGAATTAGTTTGGAATACGATTTACGATTACTTCCTGCAGACGAAGTGGAGAGTATCGAGATTATGAAAGGGGCCTCCAGTACTTTGTATGGAACTGGAGCTGCCACAGGGGTAATTAGTATCACTTTAAAAAAATCGGGTTCGAAAATTATTCAAGGAAATGCCTATTTGAACATGGGAACCAATAGTACTTCTGCTACCAAAAAAACAAATGCACAGGATTTTAACCAAGGGTTTTCGGTAAATGGGAATGTAAAAAAAATCAATTATTTTGCTTCACTCAATAGTACGGAAACGAATGGCATGTCGCAAATTGCTCCCCCAGTTTCGACTGTTTTTTATGATGAAGATCGTTTTTCGAGGATCAATTATTTGACCAAGTTGGGTTATCAAGCCACTGATAAATTAATATTGGACTTCTTTGGGAATTATGACAAAATCAATAATGATTATGATGGAATCTATGATAATACGGGTACCAATGATACCAATTTGAATCATTCGGACACGGAACAATTTCGATTTGGGTTTATCACGAAATACAAGTACAACAATGGACAATTTATCCTGAATTCCAGTTTCAATAAAATTTCTCGTTCTTATAACGATTTAGAGAGTTATTCAGGAACAGTTAGCCTTTTACAATATGATTCCAGAAGTGTGAATGTTGACGGGTATAATAAATATGAGTTTTCTAAATCTTTGTTTTTGGTAACGGGAGCCCAATACCAGTTTTTCGACATGAGCAGCGCCACGCCTTATGGAAAAATTGTAAAAGAAAGCACTAAATTTAATATGATTGATCCCTATGTAACGGCTGTTTTCTCTTCGGGTTTCGGTCTGAATCTTAATGCCGGGGCACGTTTGAATGTACACAGCGAGTATGGCTGCCAAATGGTCTATAACCTGAATCCTTCTTTTGATTTTAAATCCATTCCATTGAAGGTTTTGGCTTCGTATAGCACTGCTTTCGTGACTCCAAGTTTGTACCAATTGTATTCTGAATATGGAAATAATACCTTAACGCCCGAAAAAAACAGTACTATCGAAGCCGGTTTTGAAACCCGATTATTCAATAATAAACTACTATGGAATGCGGTGGGATTCTACCGGGAGCAATCTAATTTTATTGGGTTTTCCTCGGCCTATAAATATACCAACATCGACGGAACAAATAAAGCCAAGGGAATTGAAACGGAAATCAGTTTTAGTTTAAGCAAAAACATCAGGTGGAATTCCAATTACACGTTTACACAAGTAGATGAAGCCTTAGATCGATTAATTCCGAAACACAAAATAAACTCATCGTTGGATTTTCAACTAAAAAACAACGCTTTTTTTAATATACATTATCAATATGTAGGCAGCAGAAATGACTCCTTCTATGATGGAAATTCATACACGAAAAAAACCGTGGCTTTAGGTTCGTATCAATTGGTGAATGCCACTTTACGCTATGAAGTAGTAAAAAACAGATTGTCTGTTTTTGGGGCGGCAACCAATATTTTAAATGCTAATTTCGTTGAAAATGTTGGGTATAGCACCCTTGGTAGAAACTTCAAATTGGGATTGACTCTTAATTTTTAATTTCTATTCCATTGCTTTTCTTAAACCTTCTGGAGCTTTGTCAAGATACATTTGGTTTTGAGGTCTGGTTATAGATTTGGAATCCTTAAAAAGTTCAAATTCTTTTGCGGGACTTTGTTTCATCATTCGGCTTACCCCCGTAATTTGGCCAATAGCGTTACTTAATAAAGGTTCAGTGGTGCTGCCTAGCACATCTAAATTAGACAAACTTTCTTTTAGTTCCACTGTTGGAACTAATCCAGTGAAATAGTCTCCAAAATCATCAGCATTGACGATTTTCAAAACAATGGGCTGCATCGCATAGCGATGGTTTGGATTTCTGTTTTCTTTGCCAAAAGTAGGAGAATCATATAATGTTACCGAACCCACATTTTTCCCAACAGTTGTATCACCTATCTGAACAACATCCATATAGGGTTTCAGTCCGTTGATCACCAATTCACTTGCCGAAGCGGTACTTTTCGAAGTCAGAATATAAATCTTGGTCATGCCCACACTGTTTATGCTGGTGGTCCCCATTTTGTCAGTGAAGAAGTTTTTTAAGGTATCTGCATTATGAGCTTCATAATAGGCTTGAATTTTTGCATTCCATTGTTGTTTGGCAAATATCTGATCTGTAAATGAGCCTGTAATCATACTGGCCAATCTAGTTGCCGTAAGTACAGAACCACCACTATTGTATCGTAAATCCAAAACTAAATCGGTAATGCCTTGCGATTTAAGGATTCCAAAAGCGTCGTTTAACTGCGAATCGTAATTGGAATAAAATCCATTATAGAGTAAATAGCCAATTTTATGCCCGCCCGAATTAATTACAGTATTGATTAAAATGGGGTTTTCATCCAAAACTGTTTTTGTCAACGCTATGGACTTTCCGTTTGGCGTGAATATACCATTATTATAATCAGCAAGATTTAAAACATAGTCACTATTCGAGCCAAAAAGCAATGTTTTGTAATTACTAATGGTCAAAGCGGTTCCATCGACTTCAGTAAAAATATCCCCACGTTTGATATTCTTAGTAGCGGCATCTGAATTGGGAATGATATAGCGTACCCAACCAATTATTTCTGTGGAACCGGGTGACTTATAGCTTAAGCCAAATTCGACCCCGTTATTTTTGGAAGTTCCTTGAAGTGCGCCTTCTAGTTCTAGATAATCGCTCACCATCCAGCTGAATCTGTCGATGGTTTTATCGACTCTCAAGGCATCGAATAAATTTTCGGGAACGGGATATCCCGCCAGAAAAGCATTTAATTCCTGTTGGTTTGCAAACCGATCATCCGATAAATTAGGCACATCGGCTTGCCATAAATAGTAGAAATTGAGTCCCTTCCATATAAAATCTTGAATATCTAAGTTGGCTGGTGCCGCCACATCATCTTGGTCTTGACAACTTTGGAACGTGAAAACGGTTAAAAGCAGTACGATTATAAAATGTATTTTTGATTTCATTCGGGGGATTTTGTAGCTTATCTAACGTAAAATTAGTAACTTTAGTTTTATTTTATACCCTTTGTAATAAAAATAAGTTAGTTTTGATTTATTAAAAAAGTTAAATTAGTATTCAATAGTCCCAAAAAAAATAGCAGCAATGAGAAAATTAATTTTAACACTACTACTTGTATTCGTCTCCAATACCTTTTTCTCCCAAGTGGCTTTCGATCAATTCGAAGGGCAGGACGACATCAGCTCGGTTATAATCAACAAAAAAATGTTTGACCTGATGAGTAAGGTAAAAATGGATTCCTCGGACAAAGAAACGATGCAATACCTTAATTTAATTCGAAAACTCGACAACCTGAAAGTGTTTACCTCCACGAGTGTCAGGGCGACTGCCGAAATGAAAGCCGCTGCCGAAAAATATAGTAAAACCGCTGGACTCGAAGAATTGATGCGGGTAAATGAGGAAGGCAAGAATATTAAAATAGGGGTGAAATTGGGCGCAACAGACACTAAAATCAAAGAACTTTTGATGTTTATTGAAGGGGGAGGCAAAGAAAAAGAAACGGTGTTGATGTACTTGACGGGGGATTTTGATCTGAATGAAATTTCCGTTCTCACGGACAAAATGAGGATTCCCGGTGGTGATGATTTGAAGAAAGCCACCAAAGGAAAAAAGGAATAAAAGAGTTACTCATCAAAATATTTTTATAAAGCAATTCGAAATAGCAATACTTGTATTGCTATTTTTTTTTGAAAATAATGGATCCAAATTCAAAAATTAAAATTTTCACCCCAGCCAAATACTGCTTCAGGCGATCTCAAAGTAGGAAGGCTTTGTAGATTGTAATCTTTACGTGGTTCGTCGATTATTTTCCCTTTTAATGGTGAAATGGTATTGTGATGGCGCTTTATAGTTTAGTTTTAAACTAAGAAGGCTTGGATTCAATTAGTAAATGCGATTGCCTGATTATAATTTAATTTTTAATACATACAAACCATGAAAAAATTTATGACAAATTATGATAAAAAAGAGTTAGAAAGCTTATTGAACAGGGCCGAAAAAGTGTTGTCTGTCATGGCTATACTAGCCGCAATTGTAGTGGTAACAATAGTTCTAACAGGGTATTAAATTTTTTTTCAATAATTTGCGTCACATTTTGCAACATTTCATTATATTTGGACTATAATTCGATACGGTATCTGAAACTACCCGAGGTCTTACATTACAAATGCTCAAAAAAACGAGGTTCTAGCCAGTGATTTTGAGCTTTTTTTATGCCCAAATCTTCCGCAAATACGCCCAAAAAATGACATTATCGGGAACATATCGGGAAGAATCTTCGTAAACCCCTATAAATAGGTTATAATTGTGACCACGGCGGGATTTGAACCCGCACGCCCTTGCGAGCACCAGCCCCTCAAGCTGGCAAGTCTACCGTTTCTCCACGTGGCCTATAAACCAAAAAAGTCAAGCAATATGCTCGACCTTTTAGTGACCCGACTGGGGCTCGAACCCAGGACCCCATCATTAAAAGTGATGTGCTCTACCAACTGAGCTATCGAGTCATTTCCCTTTCTTGAATGCGGGTGCAAATATAAGGTCTTATTTTTAAGTATTCAAAGCTATTTTAGTATAAATTTGTCTTTTTTTAACAAACACCTTTAATGCCTTAATCCATAAGGTTTTATTCAAATGAGAAAAATTATTTTATTAGGTTATATGGGGTGTGGCAAGTCTACAATCGCCAATAGACTCTCAAAAAGTACCGGAATTTCCTTTGTGGATTTGGATAAAAGTATCGAAGAGCGAACTAACTTGTCGATAAATGAAATTTTTGAACAAAAAGGAGAGCTCTATTTCCGAAAATTGGAACGGGAAGTTTTGCTAGAATTGTTGCAATCTCCAGAAACGCTGATTATCGGTTTAGGGGGAGGAACTCCTTGTTATGCCAATAACCACGAACTCCTAAAAGGGGAGGGTGTTTTCTCCATCTACTTGAAGGCTGCTGTTGCAACACTAGTAGATCGTTTGGTTTCAAATAATAGTAAACGGCCTTTAATTGCCGATAAAAGTGAGGATGAAATCAAAGAATTTGTCGCCAAACATCTTTTCGAAAGAAGTTTTTATTACAATCAAGCCCAACATATACTCTCTATCGAGGGCAGAACTAAAGACGAGACCGTTACCGATATTCTGGAAATCCTAGCTTAAATACGCATAACTATCTCCTTTTTCGTCAAACACCACTTGCACGTGTTCGAGTGAGGAGGTAGAAAGCGAGATGCCTTTGAAATCAGCTTTTACAGGGTATTTTTTATGGTTGCGGTTTACCAATACCGCTGTTTTAAATTTTTTCAAGGGAACATCCAGAAAATGTCTTACGGCATAAATCAATGTCGTGCCAGAATTTAAAACATCATCTACTAGAACGAGTCCTTTATTAGTGTATTGCTCTTTTGTCAAAGAAGTGTGAATGGGTAATTCCGGGTTTTGTTTGTTCATTTTAACCTCACAAAGTGACACTTTCAGTGGTGAAATGTTTTTGAGTGCTTCGGTGATTTTTTGGGCAAAAATAAATCCGTTGGCGGTAATCCCAGCAATGACAATCTCATCTTCTTCTACAAAGGTTTCGTAGATTTGATAGGCAATTCTTTTGATAGTATGCTCAATTTCTTGGTTGGATAAGATGATATTCTTACTCATTTTTTTAATTTTTAAATTAAGATTTGAAGTTGTTTTATTTGGGATTGATTCCTCTTTTTATTCCGTTTTTTGGTTTCCAAAATCATCTATATCTCTACGGTCTTTTTTTGTTGGACGGCCATCCCCATTTTTTCGGTAATGTTCCTTAGATAACTTTAACAGTTCTAAATGTTCGTAGGCTTCTGCCGGAGTTTCGTTTTTTCGATACACATCCACGAGTTTGGCACCTACACGATTTTCCGGAACGTCTAGTACGGTGATGATTTGGGTAATTTGGTCTTTTCGAAACGTGATTTTATCCGTGGCAAAAACTTCCTTTGATGCTTTGGCCACTTGACCATTTACGGTGATGTGGTTTTTTTTACAAGCTTCGGTCACCATGTTTCGCGTTTTATAATACCGCACGCACCATAAATATTTATCTATTCTCATAAATTTTCCAAAATCGAAGTTAAATAGTTTACAAAAATAAATCAAAATTGTATCTTGCGCACTCAAAAATCAGCTATAATGAACAAATTTAAGTTTTATTTTATTGTATTAATTACAACCTTCTCTTTATTTTCCTGTTCAAATAATGATACCCTTTCCCCAATTACTCCTCCCCATGACTATAAAGTACAATTTGATGCGGATAATGCGGATATAGAAACCTACTTAAAGTCAAATTATATAACGGTTACCAATCATCCCGGTTTTACAGATGACCAAGACGTTACGATTTCTAAAATCACTGCTGGAGAAACATCAATTTGGGATCAAACCACTTACCAGCTTAAAAGTCGACCAGTTAATCTTCATGGTATAGCCTATACTATTTATTATTTAGTGTTAAGAGAAGGGATTGGGGAGTCGCCAACTAATACAGATGCTGTATGGGCATCTTACAGCGGGAGTTATTTGCAGAGTACAACAGCGGAGACTGTTACTTCGGTTACTGCCACCCTATTTGAAGAATCTAAAATCCCAAATCAATTTTTCAGTTTGTCAGGGACTATAAAAGGTTGGGGGGAGATTTTTCCGCAATTCAAAACGGGGAGTTATACTTCTAATAACGATGGTACAGTAACCTATTCCGATTTTGGAGCTGGAGTACTATTTATTCCTTCTGGATTAGCCTATTTTCAAAACGGTTCCGGTTCTATTCCTTCCTATGCGCCACTGGTATTTAGTTTTAAATTATATGAAATTCAAAGGCTAGACTCTGATGGGGACGGTATTTTAAATTATCTAGAGGATTTAAATGGGGATGGGTATATCTATGATTATAGAAATTCAGTTAATTACCCTACAAAACCCGCTACAAACCCTGATGATACAGATAAAGATGGTATTCCGGATTTCGTAGACAATGATGATGATGGGGATAATTATACGACAAAGTTGGAATCAAAAAGGCCAGATTTAACCGTTAATAATTTGGCTGTAAGCAACGGGTATTATCCTTTTACCGGAGCTTCCGTTGATGATCCCTTAACCCCAAATATTGATGAAAGACAAGGTATTCCTAGTTGTTCCTCAGACTTCACCGATTCAGGAAGAGTAAGAAAGTATTTAGATAAAACCTGTCATTAATAAGGTTTTAATTTATACAAAAAATCCCGTTTCAAATTATTGAAACGGGATTTTTTTATGGCCAAATTTGTCAAGGGTTTAAACTTTGACAAGGCTAAAATTTATTTTCTTTTGATTACTCTTTCTACCGCTGCCAAAATCGCTTGGTTGTTCAGCTTGTATTTTTCCATTAGTTGTGCCGGTGTTCCGCTTTCGCCAAAACTATCCTGAACAGCCACAAACTCTTGTGGAGCAGGCGTATTCAAAGCCAAAACTCTGGCCACGCTTTCGCCAAGACCTCCAAGGATATTGTGCTCTTCGGCAGTAACAATACATTTGGTTTTTGCCAATGATTTCAAAATCGCGGCTTCATCCAGGGGTTTAATAGTATGAATGTTGATTACTTCTGCCGAAATCCCTTTGGCTTCTAAGGCTTCCGCAGCGATTAGCGCTTCCCATACTAAATGTCCGGTAGCTACAATCGTAACATCGGTTCCTTCGTTTAATACAATGGCTTTCCCAATTACGAACGGTTCGTCTGCAGGCATAAAGTTAGGCACCACAGGACGTCCAAAACGCAAATAAACAGGACCGTGATGGTCGGCAATGGCTAATGTGGCTGCTTTGGTTTGGTTGTAATCACAGGTGTTGATTACTGTCATTCCAGGCAACATTTTCATCAGTCCAATGTCTTCTAATATTTGGTGCGTTGCTCCATCTTCGCCCAAAGTTAATCCGGCGTGTGAGGCACAAATTTTTACGTTTTTCTCAGAATAGGCTACCGATTGGCGAATTTGATCGTACACCCTTCCGGTGGAAAAGTTGGCGAAAGTTCCTGTAAAAGGAATTTTTCCACCAATGGTTAATCCGGCAGCGATTCCAATCATGTTGGCCTCAGCAATTCCAATTTGGAAAAAACGCTCTGGATGATTTTTCTTGAAATCATCAAATTTTAACGAGCCAATTAAATCAGCACAAAGTGCCACAACGTTTTCATTGGTTTGACCTAGTTCAGTCATTCCCGCTCCGAAACCGGAACGTGTATCTTTACTTCCTGTATTTGTGTATTTTTTCATTTTTCTTAATTGAAAGATTAAAAGATTTCAAAATTGAAAGATTTTGTTTTGAATATAAAATCTGCAATTTAAAATCTGCAATCTGATTTAATAGTCGCTTTGTCCTCCTGTATTGTAGTTTTGACTCAACGCGTTTTCTAACTGGGCATCGTTAGGTGCTTTTCCGTGCCAAGCGTGACTGTACATCATGTAATCTACTCCATTACCCATTTCAGTATGTAATAAAACACAAACTGGTTTTCCCTTGCCGGTTCTTGATTTGGCATCGTTCATCCCGGCTATTATCGCCTCAATGTCGTTTCCTGCCTTGATTTCCAGAACATCCCAATCAAAAGCTTCAAATTTGGCGCGAATACTTCCCATATATAATACTTCATCGGTGGTTCCGTCAATTTGTTTACCATTCAAATCGATAGTAGCAATCAGATTGTCTACCTTTTTAGCAGAGGCATACATAATGGCTTCCCAGTTTTGACCTTCTTGCAATTCGCCATCCCCGTGAAGAGTATAGATAAGATGATTGTCGCCGTTTAACTTTTTGGCTTGCGCGGCACCAATTCCCACAGACAATCCCTGTCCAAGCGAACCCGAAGCCATTCGCACACCCGGTAAACCATCATGGGTTGTTGGGTGTCCTTGTAATCTTGAATTAATAAGGCGGAAGGTTGCTAATTCCGAAACCGGAAAATAACCGCTTCTGGCCAAGACGCTATAGAAAAGCGGAGAAATATGGCCGTTCGAAAGGAAGAAAAGGTCTTCACCCATTCCGTCCATATCAAAACCTTCTTTTCGTTCCATTAGGTTTTGGTATAATACAATCATAAATTCGGCACAGCCTAGTGAACCACCAGGATGACCTGAATTTACAGCGTGTACCATGCGAAGAATGTCTCTTCTGACTTGGATCGTTAAATCGTTTAATTGTTGTGTGTTGGGATTCATTTGATGTGTAAAAGTTAAACTGCTGCAAATGTAATTTTTATTTTGGCGTAAGGCAAATGATTTTCACAATAGTTATTAGTGTTTTTAAACTGATGGATTTACATTTTTTTTTGGTTGTAAACAATCGTATTTTTCATTAGTTAGGTTTAATTTCGCAATGGTATTTAATGTAATTCCAAATATATCATTATAATTTTTTTCCAAAAATCAACAAAAAAACGCCTGTTTTTAAACAGGCGTTATAGTATGCTAAAAACGATTATATCAATAAAAAACAACCATATCTTCCCCTAAATTTCTTGCATCAGTATGCAAGGTACTATAGGTGGCAATCTAATATAATTTTATATTTGTAATCAATGTTACTTTTGATTTTATGGAATTGGAAATTAAACAAGCCGACTCCGATTTTTGAAGAATTCTCTCGGCACGGTCTTTGTCAGATTCTTTCGTGATAACTAATGTCGGTTCTAAGATTATTTCAGTCATCAGAAATTTACCTTCTATTTGTTCCAGTTTTCCTTTTGCAGGACAATCAAAACTAGTAAATTCTAATTTCGAATTTTCGGCAATGGATAAAAAAGTAGTCATAAAACAACTAACTACCGAAGCGGTCAATAAATGTTCCGGAGACCATATTCCTTCAATTCCATTTGGGAATTCCGGAGGAGTCGCCACTTCAATGGTGTCATTTAATTCTGGCGAGGCCATCTTACCTTTTCGGTCTTTAATCCAATTGAGGTTTACGTTATAATAATGTGCTTCCATTTGTTACTTTATTTAGATTTAATGTATAATTTGAATAGTATGCTTATTGTTCTATTTTATTTTGTAAACTGCTCCAGCCACCACCATTGTATACTTGGGTATAGCCATTGGATTGTAAAATGCTTTTAGCCGATGCGCTTCTCATTCCTGAAGCACAACACGTGATAATTGGTTTGTTTTTGTCTTTCAGTTTGGATAAATTGTTTGCTAATGTATCAACTGAAATATTGACCGCTCCTTTGATGTGTCCTCTGGTAAATTCGCTTTGGTAACGCACATCCAAAATTAGTGCCCCTTCTTTTATTAATTTGCAATAGTTTACTCCAGGTCCAATTCCGAATAATCTTTTGAGTGTAGGTATCATTTTATTAAATTACTTTTGATTTACAATAGTTAACGTCAAGCCAGGAGCCACCATTATAGCATTCGATTCCATGTTGTGATAGCAACTGCTGTGCTTGCCCACTTCTATTTCCTGAGGCACAACAAAGGATTAAAGGCGCTATAAGTTGTTGCAACGCTGCTATCTTTTGCGGGATTTCGCTCAAGGGAATATTGATAGCATCAGCAACATGACCCCCCATAAATTCTCCATAAGTTCGAACATCCACAATGGTGCCTTGATTTTCTGCAATGATTTTTTCTATGTTCATAATTTTTTGTTTGTAAACGTTTCCTTATTTTCCTGGGAAGTGTGTCTAATTTTTAATACGCCAAAATTAGTGCTACAATAGAATCCATTAAGTAACTTTAGTTACACAAGAGCTATTTATATTTTGAAAGACGGATATTTTTAAAATTCAACTTAAAAATTTTCATTTATTGCTCAAAAAAAAGCCTGTATTACAAACAGGCTTCTAATTCAACAGGCAATCATTAATTTCATTAGAATCACCATTTATTTTTTGCAACTGCTGCTTCTGGATTGACACCTGACATTGCAATTCCAGTTAATGTGGCATCCGATTTTTTCTGATCATCAAGATTCATCGCAATTAGGTTTGCCGCTTTATCTTCTCCAAGGGTCTTTGCATAAGCATGCAAAGTACCATAGGAGGCAATCTCGTAATGTTTTACCTTTTGTGCGGAAGCAATTATTCCAGCATCACGAACCGTTCCTGACTTGGTCTCTTTAATATTTTTTTCGTTTTCTTTGATTATACCCTCCATAGCCTCACATTTTTTAGCAGTAGGCTTCATACCAGCTGCATTAAACACTTGTTCTAATCGAGAAATGTTTTGTTCGGTTTCGTTTAGTTGATTTCTCAATGCGTTTACTAATTCTGGGGAGGAAGCATTTTTAACCCTTTTTGGCAGAGTTTTCTCTACTAGTTTTTCCGCATAATAGATGTCTTTCAACCCATTTTCAAATAAATCTCTTAAATCTTGTGCTTCATTAGTTACACCTTTTCTAGCTTCTTGTTTTTTAATTGAGGTTTCCATAAAGTTTTTTTAATAATTAATTTTTGAGTTATTACAAGAGGTTCGATATATTTCAAACCCATTGTTTGCCTTCTGAGCATCATAAAATTAAATATATTATTCATATAAGTCATTGTTAATTAACTATTTATATGTAAGAAATGTTGGGGGTTTGTCTAAATTAGTTCCAAATTTCCAAATTTGATTTATTGCAAAAAAAAATCCTACCAAAGCAGGATTAATTATTTTTTACGGTAAGAAGTTTTTATAGAATAGCAATTTTCTTCTTAATCCCCCATTTCATTGAGAAGAGCAGTTCTTTTTTTTATATACCTCATTACTAGATTCATCATAATAGTTAAAGCGCAGACAGTAATGATGAAGTAATTATAATTATTTTTATTTTGAATTAAGTTTCCTATAATATCAAAAAAGCAGAAAATTATAAATATTCCCGCTATTCCATTTATTTCTTTTTTAATTATTTTTATCCAACAGAATGCGAGTGCTGGTTTTTTAAATTTTCTAAAATTAGGTACAAAAGCGGGAACTTTTTGGGCCCAATCGGTGTAAATAGTTCCAAATTTTCGCCTAAGGAATTGTTCTTCGGCAAACATAATTCGTTCATAATACACCCAATAAAAAAGACAAAAAGCCACGAGAAACCAAAAATTAGCTGTTAGCAATGCGGGCCCTGTCCACATAAAAAAATTACCAAGATAGAGGGGGTGTCTCACCACCGAATAGCTTCCGGAGGTATTGAGTGTTTCAGCTATTTGTTCATTTCTATTTCTGCCAGAGGTGTTTTTGGGTGTATGCCCAACGGTATACATCCGAATACCTAAACCCATTAAACTTATAACTAAGCAAAAGGATTCATAATATATTTCATAGGGGGTTCCTTCAATGAAAAAAGTACCTGGGAATAGTTTAGTTTGTAAATACAAGAACATCCCAATCAACAATACAATGGCTGGAAGTTTCCCCCTGTATTTAAAAAGCCAAATTCCCTGTTGTTCTAATTCTTCTTGTAATGCCATAAATATTAAAACTCCAATTTCTTCTTTCTCAATTCAAAATTCTGTCCTAAATATACCCGTCGAACCATTTCGTCTTGAACTAATTCTTCAGGAGTCCCTTCTTTTAAAATACCCCCTTCAAACATAAGATAGGTTTTATCAGTAATGGCTAAAGTTTCTTGCACATTGTGATCCGTAATCAGAATACCGATGTTTTTGTTTTTTAATTGCGCTACGATGCGCTGAATGTCTTCTACCGCTACGGGGTCAACTCCAGCAAAGGGTTCATCGAGTAATATAAATTTGGGATCGGTAGCAAGACAACGCGCAATTTCAGTACGGCGTCGTTCTCCTCCCGAAAGTAAATCGCCACGATTAGTTCGGATATGCTGTAGCCCAAACTCCTCTATCAAACTTTCCAGTTTGGCTTTTTGCGCTTCTTTGGAGAGTTTTGTCAATTGCAAAACACTTAGAATATTATCTTCAACGCTCAATTTCCGAAATACAGAAGCTTCTTGGGCTAGATATCCAATACCTTGTTGTGCTCTTTTGTACATGGGGTAATTGGTAATGTCCAGATTGTCGAGGTGGATGGTTCCCAAATTTGGTTTTACTAATCCAACTATCATATAAAAAGAAGTTGTTTTTCCGGCACCGTTTGGTCCCAAAAGTCCTACGATTTCACCTTGGTTTACTTCCACCGAAATGCCTTTTACGACAGGGCGTCCTTTATATGTTTTAACTAGATTTTCCGCTCTTAATTTCATTTGCTTAGTCGTTATTCAAAATTCCTATATCATTATGCTGTAATTACTATTTTTGAGTCTTTCAAAAATTCACCAGACTTTTGGCTTATACCATTTTTTTGGTGTGGAATCAGAACCACTACTTAACTAACTTGCCTCTCTTTTTTCTGTTGGTTTTTATAAACAACCGATGAAATAAAGATACTTAACTCATAGATTAGTAACATGGGGATGGCAACAATAAGTTGGCTTACCACATCTGGTGGAGTCACAATTGCGGCTACAATCAGAATAATTACAACGGAATATTTCCAATATTGTCTTAAAAATTGAGGCGTTACCAATCCTAATTTTGTTAAAAAGTATATTACAACCGGTAATTCAAAAAACAATCCACTAGCAATAACCGATGTTTTTATCATGCCAATATAGGAATCGAAACTGAATTGATTTTGCACTACATCACTGACTTTAAAAGTGGCAAAGAAATTAACTGACATAGGGACGACGACAAAGTAGCCAAATAAAACCCCAAGAAAGAATAAAAAGGAGGCGATGAAAATAAAAAGTTTTGCGTTTTTCCGCTCTTTTTCATACAAAGCAGGGCTGATAAAGTTCCATAATTGCAACAATATATAGGGAAATGCTAAAATAAATCCAACTGTGATACAAGCCCAAACTAAAATATTAACTTGTCCTTCTACATCTATGTTTTGGATAATAAACGGCATCTCGGTTACGCAAATACTATCAGCAAAGCCCAATTGGTGGGATAAATCACAAAACACGCGATAGGTTATAAAATCAGGACTTTTTGGACCAAAAATGATGACGTCAAAAATATAGTCACTGACAAAAAAAGCAAAGGTGGCAAATATTAATACGGCAACGGAGCTTCTAACTAACAGCCATCTTAATTCCTCGAGATGGTCTAAAAAAGACATTTCTTTAAGTTGCTTTTTTTCCATTATACAATTCCTTCTTTTAAAATATCATGCAAATGCAACACGCCTTTATACTCGCCATTGTCAACCACAATAAGTTGGGTGATAGCAAAATCTTCTAGAATATTCAATGCGTCTGTAACCATCGTAGTGGATTGTATTGTTTTAGGATTTTTGGTCATAATATCTTTGGCTGTCAAATGAGTAAAAGAATCGTTTTCATTCAACATTCTTCGAATATCCCCATCGGTAATAATCCCAATTACTTTTTCGTTTTCAACAACAGCGGCAACTCCAAGTCGTTTTTCGGAAATTTCAAAAATTACTTTTTTTACAGACGCATCTGGAGCAACCATTGGTTTCATGGAATTTTCAAGCATGTCCTTCACGCTAAGTAATAGTTTCTTGCCTAAAGCGCCTCCAGGATGATATTTGGCAAAATCGGCACTAGTAAAACCTCGAAGTTCCATCAGGCATACGGCAAGGGCATCGCCCATGACAAGTTGTGCTGTAGTACTATTGGTAGGGGCCAAATTGTTGGGGCAGGATTCCGCATCAACGGTGGTATTCAAAACATAATGGGATTCTTTTGCCAAAAAAGAATTCATATTTCCGGTGATGGCTATTAATTGATTTCCAAAACGCTTCAATAAAGGTACCAAAATTTTTATTTCGGGGCTATTGCCACTTTTTGAAATGCAAATGACTACATCATCGGCTTGCAGCATCCCTAAATCGCCATGAATCGCTTCAGAAGCATGTAAAAATAATGATGGCGTTCCCGTAGAATTGAATGTGGCGACCATTTTTTGAGCAATAATGGCACTTTTTCCAATACCCGTAACAATCAATCTCCCTTTTGAATGGAATAGGATTTGAGTAGCTTCGGCAAAGTTAAAGTCAATAAAATCAATCAGTTTTGCTATAGACTCACTCTCGGAAAGAATAGTCTTTTTTGCTAAAATCAATATATTTTCCTTTGTGTTCAAAATAGAATTAGTATAAAATTTGTGTGTATAAAAGAAATTACTATCTTTATTGTGCCGCAAATTTATATAAAATACCATTACTAAAGAATGAATTCAAACGAAATTGACATCCACAAAGAATTAAAGAAGTATTTTGGCTTCAGCCAATTCAAAGGTTTACAAGAACAAGTCATAAAAAGCATACTGAATCACGAAAATACTTTTGTGATTATGCCTACTGGTGGTGGCAAATCACTTTGTTATCAATTGCCAGCTTTGGTTCAAGAAGGAACAGCTATAGTTGTTTCGCCCTTAATTGCTTTAATGAAAAATCAAGTAGATGCTATTAGAAGTTTGTCTTCAGAAAATGGTATTGCTCACGTGTTGAATTCCTCGCTTACCAAAACCGAAATCACTCAAGTCAAAAAAGACATTACTTCTGGTTTGACAAAACTATTGTATGTCGCTCCGGAATCCTTGACCAAGGAAGAGTATGTTAATTTTCTTCAAACCGTGCCGATTTCTTTTGTTGCCATCGATGAAGCCCATTGTATCTCAGAATGGGGACACGATTTTAGACCAGAGTATAGAAATTTAAAACATATTATCAAGCAATTAGGCGATGTTCCTATAATTGGGCTTACGGCTACGGCCACGCCAAAAGTACAGGAAGATATCCTGAAAAACCTTGATATGGCGGATGCTACAACTTTCAAAGCATCGTTCAATAGACCTAATTTGTATTACGAAGTACGTACCAAAACCAAAAATATTGAATCGGATATTATTCGTTTTATCAAACAACATAAAGGTAAGTCAGGTATTATTTATTGCTTGAGTCGCAAAAAAGTAGAAGCTATTGCCGAAGTTCTGCAAGTAAACGGAATCAGTGCCGTACCGTATCATGCCGGATTGGATGCTAAAACACGGGCCAAACATCAAGACATGTTCCTTATGGAAGATGTAGATGTTGTTGTAGCAACTATAGCCTTTGGGATGGGAATTGACAAACCAGATGTTCGTTTTGTTATTCATCACGATATTCCTAAATCATTGGAAAGTTATTACCAAGAAACAGGGCGTGCAGGCCGTGATGGAGGGGAAGGACATTGCTTGGCTTATTATTCCTATAAAGATGTAGAAAAATTGGAAAAATTCTTGTCAGGCAAGCCTGTTGCCGAGCAGGAAATAGGTTTTGCCTTATTACAGGAAGTGGTGGCTTATGCTGAAACGTCCATCTCAAGAAGGAAATTTCTGTTGCATTATTTTGGAGAGGAATTCGACAGTGAAACGGGAGAAGGCGCCGATATGGATGATAATATTCGCAATCCAAAAGCAAAAGTAGAAGCAAAAGAGCAAGTCGTTAAATTGCTAGAGGTAGTTCGTGATACTAAACATTTATACAAATCTAAAGAAGTTATTTTTACCCTTATAGGTCGTGTAAATGCGGTTATAAAAGCGCATAGAACCGATAGTCAATCTTTTTTTGGTTGCGGTGTTGATCATGATGATAAATATTGGATGGCTTTACTCCGTCAAGTACTCGTAGAAGGAATGCTCTCTAAAGACATAGAAACCTATGGTGTGGTAAAAATCACTACCAAAGGATTGAATTTTATTAAAAAACCCCATTCATTTCTGATGTCAGAAGATCATGAGTACAATCAAACCGAGGATTTAGCCATTGTAATCGCGGCAAAGTCGACAGGGGTTGCTGATGAGGTTTTGATGGGAATGCTACGTGACTTGCGCAAAAAAACAGCAAAGCGGTTGGGTGTTCCTCCTTTTGTGGTTTTCCAAGATCCTTCACTTGAAGATATGGCTTTAAAATATCCCATTAAGATGGACGAGTTAATTAACTCGCACGGAGTTGGTGAAGGAAAAGCAAAAAAATACGGCAAAGAATTTATAGAATTGATTCAGCAATATGTTGAGGAAAATGATATTTTACGTCCCGAGGATTTGGTAGTAAAATCTACTGGAGCTAATTCTATAAATAAATTATACATCATTCAAAATGTAGACAGGAAGTTGCCACTCGATGATATTGCCTCTGCAAAAGGGTTGCTTATGGACGCCTTGATTACCGAAATGGAACAAATCGTCAATTCCGGAACCAAATTGAATATCAAGTATTGGATTGATGAAATGCTAGACGATGAACAGCAAGAAGAGATTTATGACTATTTTATGGAATCCGATTCGGATAATATAGAAAAAGCACTCAAAGAATTTGATGGGGATTATGACATTGATGAATTGCGATTGATGCGAATTAAATTTATCAGTGAAGTGGCGAATTAATTAACAATGATAAATTAACAATTGATAGTTATTCTTTATCAATTGTTGATTCAAAAACTTCCCCTCGATGCGGTTTCAAGGCCTCACGAACTTGAATCATGGTTTTATCGGTAACAACCATAAAAGCAATAGCGTGCATTTCGCCATAAGTTTCAAACCCAGTGATATTTGGTGATAATTTTCCAGCGTCTATATATTCTTTTAAGTGAATTTCATGGTGTTCGGCGGTCTTTGCCGATGCGGCTCCTCTAAAATCCCATATTAGTTTTATTTGCTTCGGTAGTTCGTTATTGCTCGTTTCTTCTGGCATTAGTGTTTAATGTTAAAATTTTAAACAACAAAGTTACAAAGTTTATTTTGGTATTGTATATATTATATATATAATATATATTTGTGTAAAAATATTCCAATGAGAAAATTAATAGACATTGACGAAACCACTTTAACCAAATTGAAAGTCATTTCAATATTTGAAAAAATAAGTGTTAAAGGATTGATAGAAAATGCCGTGCAAGCTTATGTTAAAAATAAGCAGACCAGTCAATTCAATAATTTATCCGATGAAGAAAAAGAGGATATTGGCTTAATGATATTGATGCAGGAAGCTGATAGAACAGAATTTGTTTCAAGAGAAGAAATCATGAAAATATTACAATCGTGAGAGTTGAATTCGGGAAATTATTTTCTAAAGATTTGTTAAAAATAAAAGATTCGACTTTAAAGAAAGATATTGTTGAAGCTATCGAATCACTCGAGAATTCTGAAAGTATTCAAAATGTTTCAAATATTAAAAAAATTAGAGGTCATTCAGAAGCTTATAGGATAAGGATTGGGAAATATAGATTAGGATTTTATTTTGATGGAGAAGTTATAGAACTTGTTAGATTTACCAAACGGGAAGATATTTATAAATTATTTCCATAAAATTTTACCCCAACAATGCCACAAGAATTACTCTTACTAGTCATACCAGAAACTGCCACAAACGAATTGTTGCTCAAACAACACATTGCCAAACTAATTCAGGTAGATGCTAAAGAAATCAAGCATATTTCCATCTTAAAACGCTCGATTGATGCGCGCCAAAAAGCCGTAAAATTTAATTTGAAGGTGTCTATTTATTTGCTTGGAGAACCTTTTCAGTCAACTAAAATCGAGCTCCCAGCATACAGAAATGTCTCCAATTCGCAAGAAGTAATTGTTGTTGGCGCGGGACCTGCGGGATTATTTGCGGCCTTGCAATTAATAGAATTGGGTTTGAAGCCAATAGTAATCGAACGTGGAAAAGATGTTCGGGGTCGCCGTCGGGATTTGAAAGCCATCAACGTCGATCATATTGTCGATGAAGATTCCAATTATTGCTTTGGCGAAGGTGGAGCGGGAACCTATTCGGACGGAAAATTATATACCCGTTCTAAAAAGCGGGGTGATGTAACCCGAATCTTGGAATTGTTCGTCGCTTATGGTGCGTCGCCAGATATTTTGGTTGAGGCACATCCACATATTGGCACGAATAAACTTCCCCAAATTATCCAGGATATTCGGGAAAAAATTATCGAAATGGGAGGTCAAGTCCTTTTTGAAACCCGATTGACTGATATTATTATCAAAAACAATGAAGTGCAAGGGGTGGTTACTCAAAAAGGGGATACTATTCTGGCTAACAAAATAATTTTGGCCACGGGACATTCTGCCCGAGACATTTTTGAATTACTCGACAGAAAACAAATTTTCATCGAGGCTAAAGCTTTTGCCTTGGGTGTTCGAGCCGAACACCCACAATCCTTAATTGATAGCATTCAGTACAGTTGTGATTATCGCGGGGAACATTTGCCACCATCTCCCTATTCTATCGTGAAGCAAGTAGGAGGAAGGGGGATGTATTCTTTTTGTATGTGTCCCGGTGGCGTGATTGCACCCTGTGCAACAAGTCCTGGAGAGGTGGTGACCAACGGCTGGTCGCCTTCCAAACGAGATCAAGCTACCGCTAATTCTGGGATTGTGGTTGAATTAAAATTGGAAGATTTTGTGCCTTTTGCTAAATTTGGTGCCTTGGCAGGTATGGAATTCCAAAAAAGTATCGAGCAAAAAGCATGGCATTTGGCAGGAGAGACCCAAAAAGTGCCTGCCCAAAAAATGGTCGATTTTACCCAAAATAAAATATCCAAAAATATCCCAAAAACGTCCTATGTTCCTGGGACTACATCGGTCGAAATGGGTCAAGTTTTCCCTGGATTTCTTACCCAAATATTGCGGGAAGGTTTCGTGGAATTCGGAAAATCGATGCGTGGTTTTTTGACGAATGAGGCTGTACTTCATGCTCCAGAATCACGAACTTCTTCGCCCGTGCGGATTCCTAGAAATCCAGAAACCTTAGAACATGTTCAAATAAAAGGCTTGTACCCTTGTGGTGAAGGTGCGGGTTATGCCGGTGGTATCATCTCAGCTGCTATTGATGGAGAGCAATGCGCGATGAAAATAGGGGAGCTGTTGAAATGATAGTTTAGATTTCTATAATTAAGGGACGAGTAGGCCTAAACACTTTTCTTAACGTTTTGCGGCTTGGCGTTCGGTTTTTTTTATTCAAAAAACTGATGTTAAGTCGCTTTTATAGTTAGTGTTATTGATTAATGCTGTTAACCACCCTCACAGGAATAATTTCAATTTTCATATACGGGTAATATGGCAAAGTTGAAAGTTTTGAATGCACATCCTCAGAATCAGTCGCTATCATTACCATAAAAATCCCAGACATATCAAGTTTAATAAAGGTATCTACAATAGTCCCATTTTGTTCCAACTCTTTTACAACTTCCTGTTCTCTTGGGAGTAGTTTCATTCTTCTTTCGTTGTCCAATCCTTCTAATTGGATATCAAGCATAAATTTTTTCATTTTTTTAGTCTTTTGTGCTTACGTGGGTATATGTTTCAGTTATTTTACTACTGTTATGGCTTAATAATTCTTGGCAGGTTTAGCATATTTTAAGCAAAAAAAATATTTTTTATAACTTGCTTTGCTGGCTGTAGCTATAATTTTCCTTTACCAAAATCTCCAAGGGCATATAGGTAATGCTTTCGGCCTCCTCTTTCAGTACTAGTTTTTTATAAAGATGGCTAATGCCTAAATAACCTTGTTCTTCTGGTTTTTGATGAATTAAAAAGTCTATAATCCCATCGTTGAGATAATCTAAATTTTGTTTCAATAAATCATAACCCACAATGCGAATCCCTTGGAGGTTATTCTCCTTGATGAATTTCGCTACAATATGAACTCTTGAATTAGGCACAAAGACACAATCAATGGCCAAAAACATTTTGACCATTAGATGATTTCTGGAAGTGTCGTGTGTGCTGATTTCGGTAAAATTAAAGACAGGAAGAAAAGCATTTTCTTTAAAATAAGAATAGAATCCCTGAATTCGTTGCAAATAAACAGTGGTTTTAGAGGTGCGTTCCGTTTCGCGGGTAATTTTTAAAATCAGGATATTACTTTCACTTTTAATACCGTAACTGATTAGTTTGCCTGCGAGATAGCCACTTTGATAGGCGTCTTGACCGATATAAGCAACTCCTTCAATTTCCTGAATATTAGAATCAATCATAACGATTGGGATGTTTTTTTTCTTGCATTCGGTTAAAAAGACCACCGATTCTTCATAAAAAACAGGGGCGAATAACAATCCTTCATAATCCAGTTTTAAAACCTTGTCTGCTATTTTTTTAAACGATTCAGTGTCGTATTTGTAAAAATAGTAGTCGATAAGGACTCCAAATTTACCAAATTCTTCAGCTGCTTTAGCAATCCCGTTCAGCGGTGCTAGCCAATATTCAAGACCTTCATTTTTTGGAAGGAATACAGCAATTCTGAATTTTTTATTTAAGGCTAAATTACTGGCGTAAATATTCCTTTTGTATCCATATTTTTTAATAATAGCATTTACGATTTCTATATTTTCCATAGTGACTTGTCCACGATTGTGAATGATTCGGTCTACGGTGCCAACAGAAACATTGGCCATTTGCGCTATTTTTTTAATTGTAATGATATCTCAGTTTTTTTTAATAAGCCGTAAATTTATATTTTTTTTGCAATATCTTGTTTAACTTCAGTTTTTTTTTATATTTGCACTCCACGTGTGCGGACACGAAAACGGAAGAATATGTCAAAAAAAATCGTAACTTTTGGAGAAATACTGCTCAGGCTATCGCCTCCGAGTCATTTAAGGCTCACTCAAGCTACGTCATTTGACTTATATTATGGTTGCGCAGAAGCTAATGTTGCGGCTTCGCTTTCAAAATTTGGAATTCCTGTTACATTTATCACTTCGGTTCCCTCAAACGAACTAGGAGAATCTTCTTTAAGTATGTTGCGCTCCTTCGGGGTAGATCCTATCGCTTTGATTCAAGGTAAAAGACTAGGTATTTATTATTTTGAGCAGGGTGCTTCGGAACGACCGGGAAAAGTAGTATATGACCGAGAAGATTCTTCCTTTTCTAATTTAAAAAAAGGAATGATTGATTGGGAAGCTATTTTCAAAGATGCCGATTGGTTTCATTGGTCAGGAATAACTCCTTCGCTTTCGCTTGACTTGGCTGAATTATGCGAAGAAGCATTACTAGTTGCTTCTAGAATGGGATTGATGATTTCGGCAGATTTGAATTATCGACCTACGTTATGGAAATATGGAAAAAATGCCAATGAAATAATGCCTGATTTGGTTAAACACTGCGATTTGTTATTGGGTGGGGTTGATGATTCTGAGAAAGTTTTGGGAATTGAAGTGAATGAAAATGGAGCCGAGGAAGCAGTTTTTGCCAATTGGATGAAAGCATTTCCAAAACTAAAAAACATAGTAACCACACAAAGAATTCATGCCAATGCCTCTTCAAATGGTATAAGTGCTTCTTTTTGGAACGGCAAAGAATTATTGCATTCTCAAAAATACAATGTTTCACATATTATAGACCGAATAGGTGCCGGAGATGCTTTTATGGCCGGAATCATATATGGATTAATTACTTGGCCAAAGGATTATCAAACAGCCTTAGAATTTGCCGTTGCAGCCACTTGTTTAAAACACTCCATTTCTGGAGATATTAATCTAGCAACTGTAAATGAAATAACTGCCCTTATGAGTGGTTCAGGCGGAGGAAGAGTGTCGAGATAAATAAAAAATATTTTACTAATTAAATAAACACTAATAAAAATTAAAAAAATGTCAAAAAAAGTAGTAACATTTGGTGAGATCATGTTAAGGTTAGCACCACAAGGATTTTTAAGATTTTCACAAGCAGACAATTTTGATGTTGTATATGGAGGAGGAGAATCTAATGTAGCTGTTTCGCTAGCCAATTATGGAATTTCAGTTGATTTTGTAACGCGTTTGCCAAAAAATGATATTGGAGAATGCGCCATGATGGAAATGCGTAAAAGAGGTGTTGGTGTTGATAAAATTGTTTGGGGTGGAGACCGTTTAGGGATTTACTTTTTAGAAACTGGAGCAGTAAGCAGAGGAAGTAAAGTAGTTTATGATAGATCTCATTCTTCGATGTCGGATATCCAACCAGGAATGGTGAATTGGGAAGAAGTTTTTCAAGGAGTTGAGTGGTTTCATTGGACCGGTATTACTCCAGCAATTTCGCAAAGTTCTGCCGATGCTTGTTTGGAAGCGGTTAAAGTGGCTAGCAAATTAGGGGTTACTATTTCAACCGATTTGAATTACCGTGCTAAACTTTGGAAATACGGTGGAGACCGTGAGGCTATCATGACCGAATTAACTTCGTATTGCGATGTGATTTTAGGAAATGAAGAAGATGCCGAAATGCACTTTGGTATTAAACCAGCAGGTGCAGCAGTGCAAACACATGGACATGATGTAAAAGCAGAAGCGTTTTTATCTGTTTGCCAACAAATGATGAAAAAATTTCCAAGAGCCAAAAAAGTAATTACTACTCTAAGAGGTTCTATTTCTGCATCTCACAACACCTGGGCAGGAGTTTTATATGATGGTAAAGAAATGTTACAAACACGTCAATACCAAATTACAGATATCGTGGACAGAGTAGGTGGTGGTGATTCATTTATGGGAGGTTTAATATACGGATTATTAACGTATCCAGATAACGATCAAAACGCATTGGATTTTGCAGTTGCCGCATCATGTTTAAAACACACGATTAAAGGCGATGCCAATTTAGTTACTGTAGATGAGGTTAATAAACTTATGGGAGGCGATGCTTCTGGTAGAGTTGCACGATAATTAAGAAATTATGATAATAGATACATTAGCCAACGCGTCAAAATATTTCAGTTTGCATCCATCCTTTGCAAAAGCATTTGACTATATCAATCAAAATAATGTAGCAACCCTTGCCGATGGAATTTATGAAACTCCAGAAGGTATAAAGGTGATTGTCAATACGGGAATTGGAAAGACTGCTGAAGCAAGTCTGGCCAAGTTTGAGTGTCATGATAAAAATATCGACATTCAACTTTGTGTAAAAGGTTTAGAAACTATGGCGTGGAAACCAAGAGAAAAATGCCTAACACCAAACGGGGACTACAATCCTGATAAAGACGTACGTTTTTTTAGTGATGCACCCGATATGTCCTTTCAATTAACAGATGGGCAATTTGCGGTATTTTTTCCAGAAGATGTTCATGCACCTATGATTGGTGATGGCGAAATAAAAAAAGTAGTAATAAAAGTTAAAATCTAAATAATGAGCACCATTCAAAAAGTATCAGATGCTATTGTACAACAAGGAATGCTTCCTTTGTACTTTAATGCTGACGAAAATGTTACCATAGAAGTATTAAGAGCGATATACAGGGCTGGAATTAAAGCCGTTGAATATACAAGTCGTGGAGAAACTGCCTTGTCCAATTTCACTAAAATGGTGGAAGTGAGAAATGCCGAAATGCCGGATTTATTATTGGGTATCGGAACCATCAAAAACTTGCAACAAGCCGAAGACTTTTATAAAGTAGGTGCTGATTTTTTCATCAGTCCAGGTTTTGTTCCTGAAGTGGCAGCATTTTTAAAAAGCAAAGGAATTTTATACAGCCCAGGCTGTATGACGCCAACCGAAATTATCGCAGCCGAAAATGCCGGGATTCACTTCATCAAATTGTTCCCTGGAAACATGCTAGGACCTGATTTCTTGAGTGGTATCAAAGATCTTTTTCCGAAATTATTGTTCATGCCAACAGGCGGTGTAGATACCACCAAAGAAAATATCGGAGGTTGGTTTAAAGCCGGAGTTTCGGCAGTTGGTATGGGAAGCAAATTAATCAGCAAACAATTAATGGCTGACAAAGATTATGCAACAATCGAATCGGAAACTAAAGCGGTTTTGAGTTTAATTCAAACTATAAAATAATATACAGATGAAAACAGTAGTTATAACAGGGGCAGGAGGAGTTTTGTGTGGTACATTGGCAAAAGCATTGGCTAAACAAGGCTACCAAATAGCACTTTTGGACTTAAAAAAAGAAGCTGCAGATCAAGTTGCCAATGAAATTAATGCATCCGGAGGTAAAGCAATTGGCGTTGCCGCAAATGTGTTGGAAAAAGAATCCTTGGAAGCAGCCAGAAAAGAAGTTAATGAAAAATTGGGAAGTTGCGATATTTTGGTAAACGGGGCAGGTGGAAATCACCCATTGGGAACCACATCTAATCCATTTTTATTAGAGGAGGATTTACAAAATACAACTGAAGGTTTCAAAACTTTTTTCGATTTGGATGCCGAAGGAATAAAATTCGTTTTCAATTTAAACTTTATCGGAACTTTATTGCCAACGCAAGTTTTTTC
>CANFHF010000020.1 GCA_947446635.1 Flavobacteriaceae bacterium | reverse complement strand
TTATAAACCGCTTTTTGCCTGTCGTTGTACCGTCCTGAAACGGGTATTGTCCGAGTTAAATCACTCGAATAATTGGCATATTCAGCGGCAACGTCAAGCAATATTAAATCTCCCGCATTGCATTGCCGGTTGTTTTCGATGTAATGTAAAACATTGGCATTATTACCCGAAGCAATTATCGGCGTGTAGGCAAAACCTTTGGAACGATTTCGAATAAATTCGTGTATCAATTCTGCTTCAATTTCGTATTCCATTATGTTTGGTTTTACAAAAGGAAGTAATCTCCTGAACCCTTTTTCAGTAATGTTGCAGGCATTTTGAATTAAATCCAATTCTTCAGTTTCTTTAACGGAACGCAATCTTTGCAAAATAGGATTGCTTTTTGCCACTTGATGTGCTGGGTAGTTGGATTTCCACCATTTTACAAAACGGGCTTCACGGGTTTCGGTTTCCACCTTGGCTCGATAATGCTCATTGGTGTTGATGTAAATGGTGTCGCAATAAGTCATCATTTCGGACAATACCTTCTCGAAATCCTGTAACCAATGCACGGTTTTTATTCCTGAAACTTCAAAAGCTTGGTCTTTGTTCAATTTTTCACCTTCCCAAATCGCAATGTGTTCGCTGGTTTCTTTCAGGAACAGCATTTCTCTTTGGTTTTCGTATGGGGCATCTGGAAACAGCAACAAAATACTTTCTTCTTGATCAACTCCTGATAAGTAAAAAATATCGCGGTGTTGTGCAAAGGGCAAAGTGCTGTCGGCAGAAACGGGATAAATATCATTAGAGTTAAAAACCGCTACGCTTTTGGGCTTCATTTGGGCCGTAAATTTGGCGCGGTTTTTTATGAAAAGTTGTCGGTCGATTTTATGGTACTTCATAACAATTCGGATTTTTACTTTGAGTAATCAAAAGTAAATACTTTGGAAACAAAAAAAGAAAAATAACATTTTAATTTTTGTTTGTTTAATGAAAACTTTTCAAACAAGCATAAAGGATGTTTTTTAATACGTCAAATAAATGCATGTCTCAAAAAACACCTATTTAATAATGATAGTATGTTAAAAGGCGCCTCTATGAAAGGGCTACTTGATGTTCATACACCAAAATTTAGATTTATTATAAATAGTTACGAAAAGGTTGTAGTTCCCCTCTAATTACTTTATTTTTGCACAACTTTTATAAATTTTATTCAAAATTCTTATGGCAAAATCTTCCATGTTGAAGTCGTCAATAGCAAAAAAAGTCGCTATGGCGCTTTCAGGGCTTTTTCTGATTCTATTTCTTTCGTTGCATTTTATTATTAATTTGACTTCGGTATTTAGTGCGGATGCTTTTAATACGGCTTCTCATTTTATGGGTTACAATCCTATTATCCAATTTGTTATGCAACCTGTTTTAGTTGCGGGTGTTATTTTTCACTTTATAATGGGAATGGTTTTGGAAATACAAAACCGAAAAGCGAGACCAATAGCTTATGTAAATTACAATGGAGCTGCAAATGCTTCTTGGGCTTCTAGAAATATGATTATTTCTGGATTAGTAGTTTTAGCTTTTATCGGATTGCATTTTTATGATTTCTGGGTACAAGAGATTGTTTATAAATATGTAGACGTAAATTCAATTGAACCAACCAGATATTATGCAGAATTGAATCACAAATTTGAAAGTCCAATTCGTACCGGTTTGTATTCTTTGGCTTTTGTATTATTAGCAATTCACTTGTGGCATGGTTTTAACTCTTCGTTTCAATCGGTAGGTTTTAATAATAAATATTCAAAATCGCTACATAAACTAGGGTACACTTTTGCAATAGTTGTTCCTTTTGGATTCATTATTATTGCTTTATTTCATCATTTTAATCAAATTTAATTCAATTAATAATGGCATTAGATTCAAAAGTTCCTAGCGGTCCAATTTCGGACAAATGGACAAATTATAAAGATCACATTAATTTAGTAAACCCTGCTAACAAACGTAATATTGATATTATCGTTGTTGGAACTGGACTTGCTGGAGGTTCTGCCGCTGCAACATTAGCAGAATTAGGGTATAACGTAAAAACATTTTGCTTTCAAGATTCACCACGTCGTGCGCACTCTATTGCAGCACAAGGGGGAATTAATGCAGCAAAAAATTATCAAGGCGATGGGGATTCAACTTTCCGTTTGTTTTATGATACTATAAAAGGAGGCGATTATCGTTCTCGTGAAGCTAACGTTCACCGTTTAGCTGAAGTTTCAGTTAATATTATTGACCAATGCGTAATGCAAGGGGTTCCATTGGCAAGAGAATATGGTGGATTATTAGACAATCGTTCTTTTGGTGGAACTTTGGTAGCAAGAACTTTCTATGCTAAAGGTCAAACCGGACAACAATTGTTATTAGGAGCTTATTCTGCCATGAACCGTCAAATTGGTCGTGGAAAAATAAAATCAAATACACGTCACGAAATGCTAGATTTAGTATTGGTTGACGGAAAAGCGCGTGGAATTATTGCACGTAATTTAGTTACTGGAGAAATCGAAAGACATTCAGCTCACGCAGTAGTTATTGCTTCAGGGGGTTACGGAAATGTTTTCTTCCTTTCTACTTACGCTATGGGAAGTAATGCAACTGCAGCTTGGAAAATACATAAAAAAGGAGCGTTTTTTGCTAATCCTTGTTACACACAAATTCACCCAACTTGTATTCCTGTTTCAGGAGATCACCAATCGAAATTAACTTTGATGTCAGAATCATTGCGTAATGATGGTCGTATTTGGGTTCCTGCAAGATTGGAAGACGCGAAAGCAATTCGTGAAGGAAAGAAAAAACCAGCCGATTTAAAAGAAGAAGAAAGAGATTATTATTTGGAAAGAAGATACCCCTCTTTTGGAAATTTAGTGCCTCGAGATGTGGCTTCTCGTGCTGCAAAAGAAAGATGTGATGCTGGTTTTGGAGTTAACAAAACAGGTGAAGCCGTTTATTTAGATTTTGCTTCAGCAATACAACGTTACGGAAAAGAACAAGCGTACATCAAAGGTTTGGATGCGAATGATACTAAATTAATTATCGATTTAGGAGCAGCAGTTGTTGCTAATAAATATGGTAATTTGTTCCAAATGTATGAGAAAATTGTTGATGAAGATCCATACAAAACCCCAATGATGATTTACCCAGCGGTACATTATACCATGGGTGGAACTTGGGTTGATTATAACTTACAAACTACAATTCCGGGTTGTTTCTCTATTGGAGAATCAAACTTCTCTGATCACGGTGCCAATAGACTAGGTGCTTCGGCATTGATGCAAGGTTTAGCTGATGGTTATTTTGTATTGCCATATACTATTGGCGATTATTTAGCTCCAGATATCAAAACAGGAACTATCTCTACCGATTTACCTGAATTTGTGGAAGCTGAGAAAAAAGTAAAAGAACAAATTGAAAAATTCATAAACAATAACGGAACTCATTCTGTTGATTATTTCCATAAGAAATTAGGAAAAATCATGTGGAACAAAGTAGGTATGGCTCGTAACGCAAAAGGATTAAACGAAGCTATCGAAGAAATTGCTGCTTTGCGTGAGGAGTTTTACAAAGATGTAAAAGTTCCTGGAACGGCTGATAGTTTCAATCAAGAATTAGAAAAAGCGGGTCGTGTTGCCGATTTCCTTGAATTAGGAGAGTTGTTTGCTAAAGATGCTTTGCACCGTAACGAATCTTGTGGAGGACACTTCCGTGAAGAATATCAATCTGAAGAAGGAGAAGCACAACGTGACGACGAAAACTTCGCTTATGTTGCCGCATGGGAATATAAAGGAAAACCAAGTGATGCTGTTTTACACAAAGAACCTTTGGTTTATGAAAACATTAAATTGGTAACTCGTAGTTATAAATAGAAATTAGTCAAAGGTCAAACGTCTTAAAGTCAAACGACTTTCGGCATTCGACTTTAAGACTTTCAAACTAAAAAATATGAAACTTACATTACAAATATGGCGTCAAAAAAACGCCAAAGCAGCCGGAAAAATAGTAGAGTATCCATTAGACGGAATCGAGGAAGACATGTCTTTCCTTGAAATGTTGGATGTTCTTAACGAAAAATTAATCATGAAAGGGGACGAACCTGTTTCTTTTGACCACGATTGTCGCGAAGGAATTTGTGGATCTTGTTCTTTGTTTATCAACGGAGAAGCGCACGGTCCAGACAGAGGAATACCAACTTGTCAATTGCACATGCGTATGTTTAAAGATGGCGATACTATTTTTATCGAACCATTTAGAGCAAAAGCATTTCCTGTAATCAAGGATTTAGTGGTGGACAGAAGCGCTTTCGACAGAATTCAACATGCTGGTGGATTTATATCGGTTAATACTTCTGGAAATCCAGTGGATGCTAATACGATTCCAATTCCAAAACACGATGCAGATAGAGCTTTTGATGCTGCTACCTGCATTGGTTGTGGCGCTTGTGTTGCCACTTGTAAAAACTCATCAGCGATGTTATTCGTTGCCGCCAAAGTATCTCAATATGCCTTATTGCCACAAGGAAGAGTGGAAGCTACAGATCGTGTTTTGAACATGATTAACCAAATGGATGCAGAAGGTTTTGGTAACTGTACCAATACTGGCGCTTGCGAAGTTGAATGTCCAAAAGGAATTTCATTAGAGAATATCGCTCGTATGAATAGAGAATATTTATCAGCAAGTATCAAAGGATAGATTTTAGGCAAAAGTCATTAAGGCATTAGCCAAAAGTAAAAAACGCATTTCTTAATTTGGATGCGTTTTTTTATTTTTAAAACTTAATTTACTTCAAAACTTACTACTTCAAAATTTTAAATTAATTTTATAAAATGAAAATTGCACTAATCCAATCGTCCTTATTCTGGGAAAACCCAACCGCCAATCGAAATTATTTCGAAGAAAAAATCAATGCTATTGCCGAAAAAGTGGATTTGATTGTGCTTCCGGAAATGTTCACGACGGGTTTTACAATGAATCCTTCAGCCGTTGCCGAAACCATGCAAGGCGAAACCATTTCGTGGCTACAATCTTTTGCAATAGACAAAAAAAGTGCGATTACAGGAAGTTTAATCATCGAAGAAAACAATAATTTTTACAACCGATTGGTATTTGTTTTTCCATCAGGTGAAATCCAATTTTATGACAAACACCATTTGTTTGCCCTGGCTGGAGAAGGCAAAGTGTATACTTCTGGAACTGAAAAATTGATTGTCGATTATCTAGGATGGAAAATCTGTCCTTTAATATGTTACGATTTGCGGTTTCCTGTTTTTGCCCGAAATGTTGAAGATTATGATTTATTGATTTATGTTGCCAATTGGTCAAAACCCCGCATTAATGCCTGGGATATTTTGCTCAAAGCACGTTCGGTCGAAAATATGTGTTATACTATTGGCGTGAACAGAATTGGCATTGACAATAACGGGTACGAATATGTTGGACATTCACAATTAGTTGATTTTCTTGGAAATTATATATTAGAGCCGCAAGAAACAGAAGGGGTTTTTATCATAGCATTAAACAAGGAAAAATTGCTAGAAACTAGAAAAAGATTAGGGTTTCTCAACGACAGCGATTCTTTTGAACTAATAACTTGATTTAGGCTATTTCTTTTTACCCACTTTCTTTTTAGGCTCCGATTTATAAGGGATACATACATCAAAAACTTGTTCTACATCCCAATTGGCGCGAACGTCAATGGGTTTTGAAAAATAGACCACTTCCTCGGCTTGGCGTTTTTCTAGGAAATTGCCTGAATCCCATTCCTTGTTTTTGTTATCGTCATAAATTAATCGAAGTGTAAAAAGGGAAGGTTCCACCAAATTAAATTCAACTTTAGTGTTACCTTCGGAGTATTCTGTTGCGAGAACATTCCCTTTTTCGTTAGTCAATTCAACAATCACCGGAAAACGTTTTACATTTTGTAGCCTTACCGTTAGATTTCCATAATCGGCTAACTCTTTTGTGGCGAGCTTATAAATCAAGGTGTCATTCGATTGTTCCAAATAATCGGTCAATGCACCCGGCATAATCCTGAAAGTATATTTTTCTGATGGTTCCTTCTTGAAGTCAAAAAGCAATTGTTGGTTGAAATCATCGTATGAAGTTGTAAAAGCCGCCGAAACAGAATCTTTATTGATGAGTTTTATTTTAGAATTATCAAAATGGGCCAATGGAGTGGTTGATTCTAATGTGAATTTATCTCTAAAATTTAAAATCCCTTTTTGTATTGCGACAATACTTAGTGTGTCTTTTTTCTGGGCTTTAATTCTAAAAGTAAAATCCCCTTTGTATTTGTCTTTGGCCACAGCCAATTGCAAGGAATCGGTTTTTAGAGTTTGAAACCAAACCTGCAGAGAATCTTTTTTCGGGGATTTGGTAACGATGGATGTCAAAACTTCCTCCTTGTTTTTTAATGTAATTTTAGCATTTTTCGCATTTCCTTCATAAGGAAGTATTAATCGGTTTCCTGATGCTTGAATCGATTTGAATGATTTAAAAGGACGTACCTCCTTGAATAATTGTAACTCAAAAAGCGTATCATTCGGAATGCTAATGAATTGTTTTCTGAATCCAATTTTATCTTTTTCGGGATTAAATTTAGTGTTCAAATTATAATCTTTCATCGCCACCAAAAGATATTTGCCTGCTTTTAAATTCTCTAATTTAAATGTCTTCGCGCTATCTAAAGTATTGGTAATATACCTTGGATTTTGATTATACACCACCGAATCTTCGAATTTATCATTTACATCATAGAGCATTACCGAGACAAACGATTCCACTTCTTTGTTGTAAGCGTCTTTTAAAGTTCCACCAAGTGTCAAAGAATCAATATATGTACCCGTCGAAAACACATATTTCAACTGATTCAAAGGGTTTCCCTCGTTATTATCTACGATGCTTTGTCCAAAATTGAAACTGTAAGTGGTATTGGGTTGTAGCGTATCATTTATTTTTATGCTAAGATATTTACTCACATTCGTCGGCAATATCAAGGGCTCATTCTTCATTGGGGGCGAAATAATCAATTGCTTTCTCAAGTCTTTCAGCTTGATATATTCGTCAAAAGTCAGTTTAATCTCGTGTGCGTTAAAATTGGTACTGAAATTTTTTGGAAAACTCATTTTCAAAACAGGAGCAATTGTGTCCTTCAAACCGCCAGTAATAAAACCCCTTTTGGCACAACTCAAGAGTAGCAATACTAGCAAAAATAGAATATATTTAAAGTTGTTTTTCAACATAATGAATCGAAATTTAGACGCCACAAAATAACAATTATATTCGCTGTAAACGAAATGTTTTTATAAGAATTAGTATGGTATGCTATTTAATCCCAATAGGTTTTAAAAAGTTTTCGGGTTCTGTTTTTATAAAAGCAATTAAGAATGCGCCATTGCCATACAAACAATACTAATTTTTGCTCCCGGAATTTTAAGCAAGGCATGCGAACATGCTTCTAAAGTAGATCCCGTTGTAATAACATCGTCTATTAATAAGAAATGTTTATTGTGGTCTTTTTCGGTAAAGGAAGTGTCAAAAATAGCCTCAATTCCATCGCTTCGATTCAATAAGTTTTTCTTGGATTGGGTTTTGGAGTAAACATTTCGAACCAATAGATTTGGATTATATTCAATATTCAATTCTCTGGAAAGTGTTCTTCCAAAATTGGTCACTTGATTGTAGCCTCTTTCCCTACGTTTTCTTTTATGCAAGGGCACCGGAATAATCTCATCTACCGATTGAATTGGGATCGAATTTTTTAAATCTTCCGCATACCACGTGCCCAAAACAGTGCCAATTTCTTCTTGCCCTCTGTATTTCAAATTATGAATTAATTCCTGAACGATGCCTCTTTTGTGAAAATACAATAGCGCCGATGCATATTCAACGGGGATTCTTCCGTAAAACTTTTTGAAAGCTTCGTTTTCGGGATTCAAATGATGATTGGTCAGTGGAATATTATGTCGACAAAGGGTGCAAATTACGTTTTCATTCGAGATTAAAAACGAATGACACCCTGCACAAACAGGTGGGAAAAACAGATTAATAATGTTTTTAAACATAAAAAGTTGATTTTACATATAAAAATAAGGAAATCAATGCTTCAAACTTCAAAAATTTCCTTTTTATTAAGTTCACTTTTTATATTTTTGCACCACTATGGCAAAACAAGAAGATTTATTTAAGAATGTAGTTTCGCACGCAAAAGAATATGGATTTATTTTTCCGTCAAGCGAAATATACGATGGTTTAAGTGCGGTCTATGATTATGCGCAAAACGGAGTCGAATTAAAAAAGAACATCCGCGAATATTGGTGGAAAGCGATGGTTCAAATGAACGATACTATTGTTGGACTTGACGCGGCAATATTAATGCACCCAACAACCTGGAAAGCATCGGGTCACGTAGATGCTTTCAACGACCCGTTGATAGATAATAAAGACTCTAAAAAAAGATACAGAGCTGATGTTTTGATTGAAGATTACGCCGAAAAGCTAAATCAAAAAGCAATCAAGGAAATCGAAAAAGCTCGCGCTCGTTTTGGCGATGCCTTCAACGAACAGGAATTTGTAAGTACAAACGCCAGAGTTGTGGAATATAAAGCCAAAGAAAGAGAAATTCTGGAAAGAATGGCTCGTTCATTAGGGAACGAAGACTTAGAAGATGTAAAAGCATTAATCGAAGAATTAGAAATTGCTTGTCCCGAATCAGGTTCTAGAAACTGGACCGAAGTGCGTCAATTTAACTTGATGTTTGGCACAAAATTAGGAGCTTCGGCAGATACTGCAATGGACTTGTATTTGCGTCCAGAAACGGCTCAAGGAATTTTTGTAAATTTCTTGAATGTTCAAAAATCAGGTAGAATGAAAATTCCTTTTGGAATTGCGCAAACCGGAAAAGCGTTTAGAAACGAAATTGTAGCCAGACAATTTATTTTCCGTATGCGTGAATTCGAACAAATGGAAATGCAATTTTTTGTAAAACCAGGCACGGAAATGCAATGGTACGAGCACTGGAAATCAGCTCGATTAAACTGGCATCTATCGCTAGGTTTAGGAAGAGAAAATTACCGTTTTCACGATCACGAAAAATTAGCGCATTATGCCAATGCAGCAGCCGATATTGAGTTTAATTTTCCGTTTGGATTCAAAGAATTAGAAGGAATTCATTCTCGTACCGATTTTGATTTGAAAGCGCATGAAAAGTTTTCTGGGAAAAAAATGCAATATTTCGATACGGAAACAAATGCCAATTATACGCCTTATGTAGTGGAAACTTCAGTTGGATTGGATAGAATGTTTTTGGCTGTTTTTGCCACTTCATTAAAAGAAGAAATGTTGGATGATGGATCAACAAGAACGGTTTTGCAATTGCCATCGGTCCTGGCGCCAACAAAAGCGGCCGTTTTACCTTTAGTAAAAAAAGACGGTTTACCAGATATTGCACATAAAATTATTGAAGATTTGCGTTGGAATTTCAATGTGACTTATGATGAAAAAGACGCCGTTGGAAGACGCTATAGAAGACAAGATGCATTGGGAACTCCTTTTTGTATCACGGTTGATCACCAAACTATCGAAGATCAAACGGTTACGATTCGTCATAGAGATACGATGAAACAAGACCGTGTTAATATCGCTGATTTAAAATCGATTATCGAAAATGAAGTTTCGATGAAGAATTGGTTAATGAAAATGTAACTAAAAGTATATTCAGTTATAAAAGTAAAGGCTTCTCAATGAGAAGCCTTTTTTATTTAAATAGTTGCTATAAACTCTTTAGAATATTCTTTAATATGATCTCGCATTTTTCTGGATTCGTGGCTACAAAAAAAATCTAATGTATCGTTTTACGCAAACTGATAATCAGTGTAAGCCTGCTCAATTTCATTTAAAACAGTAAATAATTCTTCGGGGGAACTCAGTGTAACTAGCTTTTGTCGGTATTCTTTAAACGAATGAATTCCTTTGAAATAATTACCATAATGAGGGCGAGTTTCTACAATTCCGAGTCTTTCTCCTTTCCATTCCATTGCCCAAATAAGATGATTCCGGACGGCCTCTACACGATTGACAACGCTGGGTTTTGCTAAATGTTCCCCCGTTTTGAAAAAATGTTTTATTTCCTTGAAAATCCATGGGTAACCAATGGCGGCACGACCTATCATGATTCCGTCAATCCCATATTCATTTTTATATCGCAATGCTTTTTCAGGAGAATCAATATCGCCATTTCCAAAAATAGGCATTGTGATTCTTGGATTGTTTTTTACACGGGCAATATGTGACCAGTCGGCCTGTCCTTTATACATTTGGGCACGAGTTCTGGCATGAATCGTCAAAGCTTCCACCCCAATGTCCTGTAACCTTTCGGCAACCTCATCAATGTTAATAGAATTATCGTCCCAACCTAACCGTGTTTTAACAGTTACAGGAAGATTCGTGCTGTCAATTACAGCCTTGGTTAAACGAATCATTAAATCAACATCTTTCAAAACTCCAGCGCCAGCACCTTTGCAAACAACTTTTTTAACGGGGCATCCAAAATTAATATCAATTAAATCCGGGTTTACTGTAGTTACAATTTTTGACGACATCGCCATCGCTTCTTCGTCTCCACCAAAAATTTGAATCCCTACGGGTCTTTCGTAATCGAAAATATCTAACTTCATACGGCTTTTGATGGCGTCACGAATTAATCCCTCGGAAGAAATAAATTCCGAATACATCATGTCGGCACCATGGGTCTTGCACAATCTACGAAATGGAGGATCGCTCACGTCTTCCATTGGCGCGAGAAGTAGTGGAAATTCGGGTAAGAGGATGTTGCCGATTTTTATCAAAGGGGATTTTTTTTGCAAAGATAGGAAAGAATGCAGATTTCAGATTTCATTTCAGGTTTTTTCGATTATATCATACAATGTTAGCCTTCAATTATCAATGTTTTAGCTTATATTTGCGGATTAAATGCGAAAGCCTTTTCCAAAAAATTGATAAACATAGAATGAAAAATATACGGAATTTTTGCATTATTGCACACATTGATCATGGAAAAAGTACCCTTGCTGACCGATTATTGGGGGCAACTCAAACGGTAACGGCACGTGAGGAAAAAGCACAGTTGTTAGACAATATGGACCTAGAGCGCGAACGCGGGATTACCATAAAAAGTCATGCCATTCAAATGGAATACAAATACAAAGGCGAGGATTATATCCTGAATTTGATTGATACTCCGGGACACGTGGATTTTTCGTATGAAGTTTCACGCTCAATTGCCGCTTGTGAAGGAGCTCTTTTGATAGTGGATGCTGCGCAAAGCATCCAGGCACAAACAATTTCAAATTTATACCTGGCTCTTGAAAATGACTTAGAAATTATACCAATTTTAAACAAAGTCGATTTGCCTAGTGCGAATCCTGAAGAAGTAAGCGACGATATTGTTGATTTATTGGGTTGTAAATTGGAGGAAATTATTCACGCTTCAGGAAAAACGGGGTTGGGGGTCGAAAATATTTTGGCAGCCATTATCGAAAGAATTCCTCCGCCAAAAGGAAATGTTGACGAGCCATTACAAGCCTTGATTTTTGATTCGCATTACAATCCGTTTCGTGGTATTGAAGTTATTTTCCGTGTGAAAAATGGACAAATCAAAAAAGGACAAAAAATTAAATTCATGGCCACAGGCAATGAATATTTCGCTGACGAAATTGGCACTTTGAAACTGAACCAAGTTCCCAAACAAGTTATTTCGGCGGGTGATGTTGGGTATTTGATTTCGGGAATTAAAGAAGCCAAAGAAGTAAAAGTTGGCGATACTTTGACAGATGCCAAAACGCCAACTACCAATATAATTCGCGGTTTTGAAGACGTGAAGCCTATGGTTTTTGCCGGGATTTATCCTGTTGATACCGAAGATTATGAAGAGTTGAGAAACTCCATGGAAAAGTTGCAGTTGAATGATGCTTCCTTGGTGTTTTTACCAGAAAGTTCAGCGGCCTTAGGATTTGGTTTCCGTTGCGGATTTTTAGGAATGCTGCATATGGAAATTATCCAAGAACGTTTGGAAAGAGAGTTTAATATGACCGTGATTACTACGGTTCCCAACGTTTCGTATTTGGCTTACACCAAGAAACATCCCGAAACGCCACTTATTGTAAATAATCCTTCTGACTTGCCCGAACCTTCTCGTTTAGACCATGTAGAAGAGCCTTTTATAAAAGCTACGATTATTACCAAGTCAGATTATGTGGGAAATGTAATGAGTTTGTGTATCGAAAAAAGAGGGTTAATTACCAACCAAACCTATCTTACAACGGAACGAGTAGAATTGACTTTTGATATGCCATTGGCTGAAATTGTTTTTGATTTTTATGACCGTTTGAAAACCGTTTCTAAAGGGTACGCTTCCTTTGATTATACGCCAATTGGGATGCGAACTTCTAATTTGGTTAAGGTAGACATCTTGTTAAATGCCACTATTGTTGATGCCTTGTCTTCCTTGATGCACGCTGATAATGCATATCAAATAGGGAAAAAAATGTGTGAAAAACTAAAAGAATTAATTCCGCGTCAACAATTTGACATTCCAGTTCAAGCTGCGATCGGGGTGAAAGTGATTTCTCGTGAAACGATAAAAGCCCTACGTAAAGATGTAACTGCCAAATGTTATGGTGGTGATATTTCGCGTAAACGTAAGTTATTGGAAAAACAGAAAAAAGGTAAAAAAAGAATGCGTTTGGTTGGAAATGTAGAAATTCCTCAAGAAGCATTTATGGCGGTATTGAAATTGAATGATTAATTTTTAGCGTTAATAAGATGATAGACAAGCCCGATAATGAAAGTTATCGGGGTTTTTGTTGTTATTTTTTCTGCAACCCTTCAAATAATCGTTTTGCATCTTCCAATTTAAATAATTGCGTGCCTTCATTCATGGTGGCGGCCGATCCACAGGCAACACCCCATTGCACCACTTCTTTTAAACTTTTGTTTAGTGACAAAGCCCAAACCATGGCCCCGACCATACTATCTCCGGCTCCAACAGTGCTTTTCTTAACAATATTTGGTGCAGGAACAAATTCAGTTTGAGTTGCCGTTACCAAAACTGCTCCCTGAGCACCTAACGAAACAACCACAATTTCGGCACTTCCTTTTTCGATTAATTTTCGTGCCGCAACTTCGACTTCGTTTGTTTCTAATCTTTCAACTCCTATCAATTTGGCTAATTCCCCAATATTTGGTTTCACTAAATATACCCCTTTTTCTAAAACTTTTTTCAACGCTTCGCCAGAGGTATCTACGATTAGTTTTGTGCCGGATGCTTTGGCTAAATCTGCTATTTTTTGATAGAAATCGGTGGCTAAACCTTCGTTTAAACTTCCACTTGCTACTAAATATTTTGGTTTTAATTGTTGAACCGTTTGGATAATAGTTTCTTTTTCTAAGTCAGAAATTGAAGCTCCAGGAAAGCAAAATCGATACTGCGAATTGGTATTTGTATCCAAAGCTACTAGATTTTCTCTTGTCCAGTTTTGTGTGGAAATTGTTTTTATTTCGATCCCTTCTTTTTGTACCAATTCTTCTAACTTAATTCCCGGTGAGCCCCCAGAAGAAAAAACACATAGGGAATCCCCTCCCAAACTTGAAATTGCTTTAGAAACATTGATTCCTCCACCTCCTGCATCATAGCGTGGTGGTTTACAGCGGATTTTTTGTTCCGCAATCAAACCTGTAAATTGGGTGCTTTTATCTAAAGAGGGGTTTATGGTTAAGGTGACGATATCAAATGTTTTCATGTTCTAAAATTAGACTATTTTATAGATGGTATAAATTTAAGGATAAATAAAAGAACGGATCAAATCTGTTTTTATATTTCACAAAAACCCTTCTCTTATTCGTACATTTGCAAATCTCAATAAAAATAAAATGATCGAAGATAAATCCCCACAACGAACTAGTATTGCACAATTAGGCGAATTTGGATTGATAGACCACTTGACAAAAAACTTTGAAATTAATCAGCCTTCCACTTTGAAAGGAATTGGTGATGATGCTGCGGTTCTTGATTTAAAAGACAAGAAAATAGTGGTTTCCACTGACCTATTAATTGAAGGGGTGCATTTTGATTTGGCCTATATGCCTTTAAGACATTTGGGTTATAAAGCGGTCGTGGTCAATGTTTCGGATATTTGTGCGATGAATGCAAAAGCAACTCACATTACGGTTTCGGTTGCCGTTTCTAATCGATTTCCACTAGAAGCATTAGAGGAATTATTTGACGGCATAACACTTGCCGCCAATGAATACAAAGTAGATGTAATAGGTGGCGACACCACTTCGTCACAAAAAGGATTAATCATTAGCATTACCGCTATTGGTGAAGCCGATGAAAATGAAATTGCATATAGAGGCGGAGCCAATCAAAGTGATTTGTTAGTGGTAACTGGTGATATTGGCGCTGCTTATATGGGGCTACAAGTGTTAGAAAGAGAAAAGCAAGTTTTTCAAGTGAACCCAAATTCACAACCTGACTTAGATGCGTACACCTATATTATTGAACGCCAATTAAAACCAGAAGCTCGGAAAGACGTGCGCACTTTATTGCACGCTTTGGAAATAAAACCAACATCGATGATCGATATTTCGGATGGATTGTCTTCTGAAATCATGCATTTATGCAAACAATCAAAAGTGGGCTGCAATCTGTATGAAGACAAATTACCCCTTGACCCTCAGTTTATGAATGTTTGCGAAGAATTTAATTTGGACGCCACAACAGTAGCGATAAATGGTGGAGAAGATTACGAATTGCTTTTTACCATTGCAATGGACGATTTTGACAAAATAAAAGGGAATCCAAATTTCACGATTATTGGTCACATGACCCAAGAAAGCGAAGGAATCCATTTGGTAACTCGTGCCAATACTCGAATTCCATTGAAAGCTCGTGGTTGGGATGCTATTTCGGAAGAATAAAATTAAAAACGATATACTTAAATTCAACTATTCTGCAAATCCAGCTTTTTTTATTTTTTCCGTCTTTTACTTTTCTTCCAACGCCGCTAGAAATATCTTTAATTCAGGTGTCCCACAAAACATAACCCTATTTAAAGAACCTCTTAACTGAAAACTTTCTGGTTTACTAGACAATACAAGAAATACTCTACACATTTATCGAAGTGAATTATACTTGGTAAACTAGCAAAAAACATCCTTGTCAATTGGTTTTTATATATTTTTCAAAACCAAATCGCCATTTTAATAGGTAAGACTTTTTTTTGGACTTTTTTTTGGTTACTTTTAATGTAAAACAATGTTAAAAATAATTAGTTTTTAAAAAGTATTTGTTTAATGATTATTAATCTATAGTAAATTTTTTTTTGTAAAATATATTCATGAGATGATTCCACTTTTTGATTTATCACTCCAGTTGAATGGTTTCCCCATAAAGAAGGCAAAGTCTGAATTGCGAAAAATTCAGTCTATTCCTGAACAAGAATTCGAAAATTTTGTTAAAAACAAAAAACAAGAAATTGTTGAATTTCACTTAAAAAACAATTCGTATTATCAAAAATTTGTTGGCAAAACTGAATTTAAAAACTGGAAAGACTTACCCATAATGCACAAAAAAGACTTTCAGAAACCTTTGAAAGAAAGATTATCCGTTGGATATACTTTAAAAAATGTTTATGTCAATAAGACTTCTGGTTCCTGTGGCAATCCGTTTATTTTTGCCAAAGACAAATACAGTCATGCCTTGACATGGGCGTCAAATATGGCGCGTTTTGGATGGCATGGAATCAATTTCAATAGTTCGTGCCAAGCTCGTTTTTACGGAATCCCCTTGGATTTTATGGGCAATACAAAAGAACGCTTCAAGGATTTCTTAAGCCACCGCTATAGGTTTTCAATTTTTGATTTGTCGGATAATATTCTAGAAGGATTTCTTAAAAAATTCGAAATAAAAAAATTCGTTTATATCAACGGCTATACTAGTTCGATCGTTTTGTTTGCCAAATTTTTACAGCAAAAAAACATGGTGTTAAAAGATATTTGTCCAACATTAAAAGCCTGCGTAGTCACTTCTGAAATGCTTTTTGAAGAAGATAAAATGCTATTGAAAAAACAATTTGGAGTTCCTGTTATTAATGAATACGGCGCCTCAGAATTGGATTTAATTGCCTTTGAAAATCCTGAGGAAGAATGGCAAGTAAATTCTGAAACGCTTTTTGTTGAAATTTTAGATGATGAAGATAACGTTTTGCCTTATGGTGAATCGGGCCGGATCGTGATTACTTCCTTGTTCAACAAAGCGCACCCGTTTATTCGATACGATATTGGCGACATTGGAATTTTGGACCAAAAAAGTACCCTAAAGAAACCTATTCTTAAAAAATTAATAGGCCGAGCCAATGATGTTGTCATTTTGCCAAGTGGGAAAAAATCGCCTGGATTGACCTTTTATTATGTGACCAAAAGTATCATAGAAGACGATAGCAACGTAAAAGAATTTGTCATTAAACAAACTAAAATCGATACTTTTGAAGTTGAATATGTCAGTGAAACTGAATTGAATTTGACTCAAATTTATAAAATAGAAAGGGCAATTAGTTTATATCTGGAAAAGGGCTTAACTTTTGTATTCTTTAGAAAAGAAAAACTGGAACGAAGCAAAAGTGGCAAATTAAAACAGTTTGTTTCGTTAATTTAATCTCTTGATATACGTTGGTTTTATAATTAATTGGGTAAATAAAAATCCAATCATACAAAGTAATGAAATCGCTAAATTCAGCCCATGAAACGTTCTATAAACAGTGAAGTTGTGCTTTAATAAATCAAGCTTTGAAGCAGAAATTGAACTTTGCCTAACTCTATAAAAAGCCAAGCTTTCGGGAACAGGTTGTGCCATTTTTATTTTTTTTAAAATCGTCAGCCATAGCGACCAATCTTGGCGTTTTCGTATCCGGGAAATGGGGATTTTACCAAAGTAATCCACATCATAAATTGCAGTAAGATTACCAATATAATTGCAGTAAAACAATTGATTGTAAGAAAGATTTCTTGGGGATTCAACTCTTCTGTTCAGTGGTTTCCCTTCTTCATCGATACAATCATAAAAAGAAAAAGTAAAGGGCAAATTATTTTTTGACATGTAATTGAGTTGCTTCTCGAGTTTCGTCGGCATCCACAAATCATCCGAATCCAAAAAGGCGATAAATCTTCCCGTTGTTTTAGACAAAGCCACATTCCGGGCAACTCCGGCTCCCGAATTTTTTTCGATTATAAAAAGTTGAATTCTTTTGTCAAGATGGGCTATTTCAGAAATAACAGAAACTGTTTTGTCTGAAGAACAATCATCTACAATAATCATTTCCCAATTGGTATATGTTTGTTTTTGTGCTGATTGTATAGCTTCAATAATAAATTTTTCAGAGTTGAAAGTTGGCGTTATTATAGATATTAGTGGATTTTTCATTCTAATATGCTTTTTCTTCTCCTTTTAAAATATTTAGTACCGTTTGAATAATGATATTTAAATCTAATATAAAAGACCAGTTTTCAATATAAAAAACATCAAATTTAATTCGATTTATCATATCTTCATTTGATCTGATTTCACCTCTAAACCCTTTTACTTGAGCTAAGCCTGTAATTCCTGGTTTTATATAATGTCTTACTATGTATTTTTTGATGGTTTTGCCATAGGATTTGTTTTGTGACCATAAATGGGGTCTTGGTCCCACTACAGACATATCCCCTAGTAAAACATTAAAAAACTGAGGTGTTTCATCAAGACTTGTTTTCCGCATAAATCTTCCCATTATCGTAACACGTGGGTCGTTTTTAGAAGCTTCTATTTCCGTTGTTTTATTGATTTGCATGGATCTAAACTTATAGCAAAAAAATTCTTTTTCCCCTAGACCTGGCCTGGCTTGTTTAAAAAAAACAGGTCCTTTTGATTCTAATTTAATAAGTATTGCCAACAATGGGGTTAGCCAGGACAAAAGTCCCAAAAGAACAATACATGAAAAAAAAATATCGAAGGTTCTTTTTAAAACTTTAATCTTCGGGTCATCTAGAGTTGATTTTTGAATTGAAAGGACGGGGAAAATGTCGAAATAGTCTATTTTTAAATTTTTCGAAAAGATTTCCTTGGCGGCAGGAATAAACTTTATCGTTTTGTTATTTTCTTCTGCAAAATTAACCAAGTCTTTTAACTGCGGATCAGAAACTTCATTCAAAGAACAATAAATTTCGTGTACTTCGTTTTCAATAACAAAAGGTTTTAATTCTGCTAGATTTCCTCTAATGTTCTGATTAGATTTTTTATCAGAAAAATAGCCCAAAAACCTATAGCCCAAGTCATTTCTGACTTCAAAAAGTTCTTTTAATTGGACAGCTTCAGGGGTATGTCCAATAATCACAGCATTTCTATAATTACTCCCCGTTACTATTCTGTACTTTTTTAAATAATAAAACAATAAAAATTTGAAAATAGTAATTAATACAAAACTTAAAAACAAAAAAATTGCTGCTGCATTACCGCTAAAAATACTTTGTTTTGAAAAAGGGAAAAAAGAAATAACAATTAGCAAAAAAAGGACTCCTTGTTTGACTAATTTAGAAATAATTTCGACTGGGGTCGTAAAACGATAGACTTCATAAAACTGGATAAAATAGGCGGTTAAAAACCATCCAAAGTTTTGATAAAATACATAATATAAAATATTTAACCGAAGCTCTTTAAAAAAAAATAGGCATAATAAGTCGATAACCAAAAGGTCAAATATAACACTTATGGGTCTGATGTATTTTGAATATCTTCCAATTTGAGAAGCGGTCATATTAATGAATATATCCTGTAAAATCTTTATGCTCTTCTTTTAAAAGTTCTTCGGTTGACAAGGATTTGAAATAGTCATAGGTAATTTTCATGCCTTCTTCTCTTGTAACTTTGGCTTCCCAACCCAATATTGCTTTTGCTTTAGTGGTGTCTGGTTGACGTTGTAAGGGATCGTTAATTGGCAATGGATGATAAACTACTTTTTGATTGGTTCCTGTTAGTTTTATAATTTCATCTGCAAAATCTTTAATAGTAATTTCATCTGGATTACCAATATTTACAGGGTATACATAATCAGAATGTAACAACCTAAAAATCCCCTCCACTTGGTCATCGACATAACAAAATGACCGCGTTTGCATTCCGTCACCAAAAATAGTTAAATCTTCTCCACGCAATGCCTGCCCAATAAAAGCTGGAATAACACGACCATCATTTAATCGCATCCTAGGTCCGTAAGTGTTAAAAATCCTTACTATTCTGGTTTCTACCCCATGAAAAGTATGATATGCCATAGTAATGGATTCTTGGAACCGTTTGGCTTCATCATAAACTCCTCTAGGGCCAATAGTGTTTACATTACCATAATATTCTTCTGTTTGTGGATGAACCAAGGGATCGCCATATACTTCCGAAGTGGATGCAATGAGAATTCTAGCCTTTTTTACCCTAGCAAAGCCCAAAAGATTGTGTGTGCCTAAGGAGCCTACTTTCAAAGTTTGAATGGGAATTTTAAGATAATCTATAGGACTTGCTGGTGAGGCAAAATGAAGTATATAGTCTATTTCTCCTGGAACATGTACAAATTTTGTTATGTCATGATGGTAAAATTCAAAATTTTGAAGCTTTAACAAATGTTCAATGTTTTTTAAATCCCCCGTGATAAGATTATCCATTCCAATTACAAAATAGCCCTCGGCTATGAAACGATCACACAGGTGAGAGCCTAAAAATCCAGCAGCTCCCGTAATTAAAATTCTTTTCATGTAAAGTTTTATTAATATTGGATTATGTGTCACAACAACGAATTGTAAAGCTATATATTGTTATATTTGTATTCCTCCGTTCTACCTTAAAAAGACAATATAATGCCGAAAAAATACGAATGCTCTTTATCTTCATAAAAATGATTCCTCAAAAATAAGCTTATTAGTAGAATTGGGAAAGGAATACGACTAAATATTTAAAATCATAAATGATGTGTTAATAATTTTTTTACATATTTTTACATGATGCCTAACTTAATTAACCGATTTTGAAAGTTGTTCATATTGTAGAAGCGCTAGCTGGTGGAGTTAATACTTATTTTAAAGATTTATCATCCTTTTTTGGAGAAAGTGAAATTGTTAAAGATATAAACACAACTATAATATATAGCGGAAATAGAAAAGAGATTGACTCAGAAATAACAAAAAAGGGGTTTTCTAAAGGGGTTTCACTAGTAGAATTGAATATGGTTCGGCATTTTTCTCCTATTCAAGATTTTAAATCTATTATACAACTAAAAAAAGAGCTTAAAAAATTAAATCCGGATATTATTCACCTGCATTCCTCTAAAGCAAGTGTTTTGGGAAGAGTTGCACATTTTTTACTTTTTAAAAAAAAAGTAGTGTTTTATACTCCACATGGGTATGCTTTTCTTCGAACCGATATCTCCACCTTAAGTAAAAAAATCTATTGGACAATTGAAAAAAGTTTTCAGTTGATTTTTGGTGGAAAAACTATTGCTTGCGGAGACACTGAATATGAAATAGCCATAAAAATGGGAGATTCTTGTTTGGTAAGAAATGGAATTGATATTAAAGAAGTGGTTAAAAGTTATAATAAAAATAAAAACAACGGCTTAACCATAGGGATTACAGGTCGAATTACTATTCAAAAAAACCCAAAACTTTTTAACAACATCGCCAAAAAATATCCGAATTATAATTTTGTGTGGATTGGAGACGGAGAATTAAATCATGAAATAACAGCGCCCAACATCCGTATTACTGGATGGATGTTAGAGCAAAGTAAAGTTCTAAAAGAACTTAATAACATTGATATCTATATTCAAACTTCGCTTTGGGAAGGTTTGCCTATCGCTGTTTTAGAAGCTATGGCTTTACAAAAACCTGTTTTAGCCACTAATGTTATTGGTAACAAAGATGTTGTTTCTCATAATGAAACCGGGTTTCTTTTTGATACAATTGATGAAATAGATCCTTTTTTAGAAATCTTAAAGGATGAAGAAACTAGAATTCTTTTTGGAAAAAAGGCTTTAGTTAGATGCAATCATTTATTTAATAAGGACAAAAATTTTAACACCCTAACCAACATTTACAGGCAATCGCTTTTGTTGTAGCCAATAACTTCCGAAAATTGACGCCCATAAACCACTAAAGGCAATTCCGTCAAAACGAATTAAATAATCATCCGTAATATTAGAGGTGAAAAAGATAAAAAAGAACGATAAAATAATTGCATTTTTTGTGCTAAATCCCAAATAGCCTATATTTATTATGTATATAAAAACAACAATTACTCCAAATATTCCAAATTTTAATAAATAATCAAGATATTGATTATGCGTTGGAAAGTTATATTTAGCAAGGAATTTCTGATTAGTTTGTCTATAATATTTAAATAATTCTGGTTTCCCATCTGCTGCTCCCACGCCAAATGGGAGGTTTTTTAAGGAAAGTTCCCATACCGATTTCCAAATAGAAACTCGTGTAACAAAAGAATTATAAACCTCTGCTTCCGGATTTTTAATTTCGTCTAACTTACCCACTTTGTCCATATGTGCAAAAGTTACCGTATAATATTTTTCTTTCATATACGGGTTGCTTTGGATATAAACATAAAAAACTATCCCTAATGAAATTGCCAAAATTGATAATACTCCTATTACTTTTTTTAAACTGGATTTTTTTATAACCTCATAGAAAAACACTAAACAAAACCCAATTAAAGCATCAAATAATGCCAAACGAGTGTTCACAAAAAGAATCAAGAAGAAAGAAACAATAAAAAGGATTAAGTTAATTGCCTTTACCGTAAATGTCTTTTTATTTTGAAAAGAATGAAATACAAAATATAAGTTAATAATGCTTACAAAAGCTAAATGCATATTGAGTGCTGGAGCGTGGATGCCAAAACTATCTGTAAACCTATAGCCCATTTCCCATAAATCAATTCCTTTTAGGTATTTATTAATTAATTCTGGATAGATTATCAGAAAACGGAAAAACAATAAAAGAGCAAAAAATGTGGTTATTTTACAATAAATATGAAGGATTTTATTAAAATCAATCCTTTGGTAGTTCCCGAGTATAAATAATGGGAAAATCAATAATGAGATGCTTTTTTCTAAAGATTTTATTCCAAAAAAATACGAATCATTATTCCAAAAAAAGAATATTTCCAGTAAAAAAGGAGAAGCGACAATAAGTCCTAATACTATTGAACCCTTAGAATATTTTAATTTTTTTAAAAAGGCTAGATTAAATAATACAAACGAAATTATGAACCAAGTACATGGTTTCCTGAAAATCATCATGAAAGCGATGATAATTAAAAAAAAATTAATTGTTTTGGTATATGTCTTTTCTGAAATATTCATAATAAAAAATAAAATAAACTAATGGAAAAACCCCCATTTTATGACGTGTTGCCGTGCCTAAATCGGGCTCAAACAATCCTTGTACTATATAATAAGAAAATAAAATTATGATTGTCCATAACTCAAATTTGTATTTTTCTCTATCCTTCAAACATCTCGAATATCGCACCAAAAGTATGTACAACAATAATAATTGCCAAACTATAAAAGCTACAATCTGTGGAGACAGAAAATGCTTTATTCCTTCAAAAACTGGAACGTTCACTGCTATAAAACCATTAAATATACTTATTGTTTCTCCATACCAAGTATCCGTTTTAACTGGAGATATAATCATAGAGTTTGCGTCTTTTGCGTGCTTCCTCTCCTTATTTAAGGATTCCCGGGTGCTTTCCGATAAATAGTGTCCTTTTAAAACACCATGGGTTAACGAAATAAAAACAATAATTAAAATTCCATAAAAGATGGAGGTTAGCGCTTTGTTTTTAAAATTTATAAATGAAATCAAATAAATTCCAATTGCTATTATTGGTATTAAAGCATAATATATTCTAAAAATACCAAACAGGGCTATTAAAAAAAGAGCTGAAAATATTTTATTTTTATCTGAGCGTTTAGGGTTGTTAAAAATAAAAGGTATCATTGAAATATATAAAAAAGTGATGAACTCTTTAGAAGGCATCGACACAAATATGGCTAGCATAAAAAAAGCGATGTAAACGATACTGTTTTTTACGGTTAGCTTATGAAAGTTTTTAGGGATTCCTATTTTATATAATATATAAATTAAAATAGGATATTGAATTAAAGCTACAATAGGAAAAGGCAGAAATTTAAGTAATGTTACCTTATAAAAAAGTATTGAAAGTGGATAACTGCCTAAATACCCTATTTCATGACCAATATCATAAACAATAATTTTGGTATCACTAAAAAATCTATCCGGCAAAATAAAATAGGCTGCTATTGATACTATTAAATTAACAATAAATAAAAATAAAAAAACAGCTAAATTTTTTTTTATTCTTTTCATTTATTTATTCTAATTATTTTTCTCAAAAAGTTTTTTCTTTTTAGATAATTATTAATAACTCTATAAAGGTTTAGAATGATGATTGTCATACTAAAATTAGTTGTTTTAACTATTTTAATGATTTTATCTACCCTATAATTTGCTTTTTCTTTTAATAAAAAGTTCAATTCGAACATCTCCTTTTTAATCTTTTTTCTATCCTCTTCTGAAATTTTATAAAAATTCATTATTAAAACCACATAATGAATTGTTAAAAAGTTTTCTATTACTTTTTGTGTTAAACTAGAGCTTTTATTTGCTGTTTCAAGACTGATTTTTATCATTTGAAATACATCTATAATGTGTCTGTCGTCAATATTGTTAGTAATTGAATTAATGTTAGATTGTCTATAATAATAAAATGAATATTTAAATAATGAATATTTATTAATGTAGACTAAAAGCTTAGCACACCATTCAATATCTTCAGATTTTCTATTTAATGGGAAAAACAAATTGTTATTTATTAATATTTCTCTTTTAACTATTTTATCCCATGCACTAGCTACATATACTTCATTATATATTAACTCCAAGCAATCTTTCTGAAAGTTATTAGATTTTTTTCGGATTTTTTGGATGTTGTTTTCATAAAAAAAATCATTTTCCGAAAAATATCTTGTTTCTTCATGTAAAATTACATCTGGATATTCATTTTTTATAATTTCATTTAAATCAAATAGAATGTTTTTGCCTTTCCAAAAATCATCACTATCTATAAAAATTATATATTCTCCTATTGAATTTAATAGACCCTCATTTCTTGCAGATGAAAGCCCACCGTTGATTTTATTAATGTATTTTATTTGATCATATTTGATGTTATATTTTTGGCAAATTTTAGCAGAATTATCTATAGACCCGTCATCGACCAAAATTACTTCATAATCATTAAAATTTTGTAAAACTATACTATTTAAACATTCTTCTAGATAATTTTCTACATTATAAACTGGTACAATTATACTAAATCTCATCTTCTTTTTTATGATAGTAAAATATTAACTCTGTCTTTTTTATATGCTATAAATGCAGCGCTAATGTTCCAAAAAAGCAAACTTACTACAAAAGAGATTGCTCCCCCAACCATTCCATATTTTGGAATTAATAATCTATTTAAAATGAAATTAATGACAACTGCAACAATGAGTATGTATTGAAAGGTTTTTTGTCTTCCTGTCATATTTAAATATATTGATGCCGACCCAAATAGAGAGCAAAAGGCTTGACCACACATTAATATTATAAGTACTGTTGAGGCAACTTTATATCCTTCTCCAAAAACATTAAGTATTGAATTAGAAAAAAGACAAATAATAATTGCTGTAGGAAAGGTGAGTAAAAAAATTAATCTTGACGTATTTTTTAATGTTTTATGGAGTCCAATTATGTTGTTGGTTGAGTAAAATTCTGCTATTTTAGTAGCAGCGGTTGTATTTACAGATATGATTATCATTGACAAAATTGTCATAAGCTTTAAAGCTATTGAATAGTAAGCAACTTGCTCATCACCATAGTATTTTTTTAAAAACATTATATCAAAACTCATCAACAAAAAAAAAGCCATTCCGCTTATAGCCATTGGATATGATTTGACAACTATTTCTTTGTGAGATACCGTCATAGATTCTAAATCATTCTTATTTTCCAACTTTTTAAAATGGAAAAGAATCATAAAAAATGAAACAACTGATAAAAAGACAAATCCAATCAGAAAAGTATCTACTAAATATTCCGGATGATGAATATAAAACAGATAAATAGCTCCTATTATTACTGACAAATACTTAAACGTATTTCTAAATAATTCAGCGGTGTACACTTTATTTACTGCTCTAAATGTTTCTGTATTAAGAATTGTAATGCAATAAAAAAACAAGATGGCTGTAGTTTTTATTATCAATAAATAAACAGATTTGTCATTGAAAAAATAACAGACTCTTTTCTCTCCAATTAAAAAAGTGAACATGAAAGGCACTAAAGATGTAAAAAATACTAATGTAACTTTTTTTAAGTAGATCTTTTTTAAAGCTTTACTATTTCCTTCTCCTTTAATTACTCCAGCAAAATATAAAATAGATTGTTCTGTGCCCAACAAACACAAACCACCAACTACTAATAAAAATGTTCTTATAAAATCATATTGACCTATGATTTTGGGATCGTAGTGATGCGTTAAATATAGTGTAAAACCAAAGAGCAAGGCAACGCCTAAAATTCTTATCATAATTGTTTTTAGACTTTGTAAAACAAGTGGATTTTCTTTGATTGTATTTATATAAAATAGCATTAATTTTAACATGTTATTTTTTGAATGTTTTTAATCCCTATTTTAACTATGCTGCTATCCAAATTCAGACAGTAATTTAATATTAAATTTATTTGTATTTGATTTTAAATTACTATTGTTTCTAGACTTTCTTCCCAGCTTTTAATTTCAATGCCGAACCTGTTTTTAATTTTAGATTTATTCAAAACGCTATATTTAGGTCTTTTCGCCGGGGTAGGATAACTTGTAGTCAGTATGGGTTGTAAATCGATGTTGATATTATTAATTTCAAGTATTTTTTTGGCAAAATCATACCAACTGCATTCCCCTTCATTGCTAAAATTGTAAATTCCGAAAGCCTCGCCCCGACCCTCGGCTTTGGAGAGGGAGGAGAATAGTGTAATTTTCAAAATAGCTTCTGCTAAATTAATCGCATTTGTTGGAGTGCCAATTTGGTCACTGACAATATTTAAAGATGTTCTTTCTTTTGCTAAACGCAATATGGTTTTCATAAAGTTATTACCAAACTGGGAATAAACCCAGGAGGTTCTTATAATAAAATGATTATTAATAATTTTTTGAATGGCGCTTTCTCCATCTAATTTAGTTTGGCCATAAATGCTTTGTGGATTTGTAGCATCTTCTTCGGTATACGGGAGTGATTTATTGCCGTCAAAAACAAAATCAGTTGAAATATGAATTAGGGTTACACCAAAATCATTGCAGGCTTCTGCCAGGTTTTTAGCCCCAATTACATTGACTAAATGTGCTTTTTCAGACTCGGATTCTGCTTTATCAACGGCAGTGTAGGCGGCGGCATTGATGCAATAATCGGGATTTGATTTGTCGAAAACAAATACACAATTTTCTTTATTAGTTATATCTAAATCTGATGAAGAACAAAAAACAAATTGAATGTCGGGATAACTTCCCGCGATGGACTGTATGGATTTTCCTAATTGACCATTGGCTCCGGTCACTAAAACTACCATACTTTTTTTGCGTTTTTCATTGTTGGTAATAACCAATCCTTTTCGGAAACAATTAATTCCTGTTCGGAAAAATGCCAATCAATGTTAATTTCAGGATCATTAAAAAGAATCCCGCCTTCAGACTCTTTGTTATAAAAATTATCACATTTATAAAAAAAGGATGCCGTATCACTTAAAACCACGAATCCATGAGCAAAGCCTCTCGGAATAAATAACTGTTTCTTATTTTCTGACGAAAGCAGCATCGAAACTGTTTCTCCATAAGTGTCTGAACCAGGTCTTATGTCTACCGCAATATCCATTACCATTCCCTCAAGAACTCGAATTAGTTTAGCTTGGGCGTGTGCGCCTGTTTGATAATGAAGTCCTCTTAATACTCCTTTTGTGGAAAAAGATTGATTGTCTTGAACAAAACGAACATTTTGCCCTACGCCTTCTTGAAAGCGTTTTTCATTGAAGCTTTCCATAAAATAACCCCTCTCGTCATAAATGATTTGAGGTTCAATACTATAACAACCTAGTGCATTAGTAGGAATGAAATTCATTTTAATAATTTTAAAAAACCACTATTGGTTCAATTCTGACAATATTTTTTGTTTGTTATAAAATCCCAGTAAAAATCTAAACAAAATAAATACAAAAATTAAAAATAAAGGTAAAATAAATTTTAATTTTCCATTAATGTTTTCGTTATTTTGAACGTTTGTCACGCAACTTATTTTTTTTATAACTGCGTCTATGTCTAACAACCCCGTCCTTTGACATCCTAACTCCCATATAAGATTGTTTTTTGAAGCAATGATTTCATTAAATTGGGTGTTTTCATTATAATAAACCAATTTATTACTTTTTTGGACACCATTTATTGATGAAGAAAATTCATTTAATAAATTATCAATTTGAATAATAATTTCCTCATTCTTCTTCATTTTTAAAATGATATTGCTGATAGCTGTTGAGCGAACTTTATTAAAATATTCATTTTGGTTTAAATATTTTAAAAGAGGGATAATTGTGTTTTCTTCTGATATAAAATCTTTAGACTTAATATTAATAGTGTAGTGAGAATAATTTTTACTAGTAAGTTTGCCTTGAATAACTTTATTAATGTCGTCTGCCTCTGTCAACAATTTAAACAATTCAAGGTTTACGGTATTGTTTTCGGATTTATCAGTAATTGCTTTAGTGTTAACGTCGGTGATTGCTTTAGAATTAACAAAAGAATAGATATCAATAATTGGATTTATTTCTATCAAGGTGATGTTTAAGGGACTCTCTATGCCTATGGATTTTAAAAAAACCGTATCCTTCTGTTTAATTTTTGAATCTATCAAATCAATTTTTGAATATAAATACTCTGTGCTTCCAAAATTTGGTTTTACTATGATTTGATGATTATAGCTTTTTATTGTTGAGTCAAAATAAATTCCCACACCAAAACCTAGTAGCAACAAGCCAAAAATTACAACCCTGTTTTTTATGAAAAACCGAATATATTTAAAAATAGTCATTTTAATGCCTTTGGAAAAACTGCCTATCATTTTTGAAAGTTGCATTAAATCAATTTCTTCATTCTGATCACTTGGGACGTTTGTACTCATCATAATTTTTTAAAATATTTGCGTATTATTATAATTTCACCCTAAAGATTGTAGGCTCTAACGACAAATATACTGTATTATTTCATTTTTAATGCACCCACAATGTTTCTGTCATTACTCAATCTTGGAATTTTGTTTTGTCCGCCCAATTTTCCAATAGATTTCATATAGTCCTGAAAACCATTTTTAACCACTTTTGTAATTACCACTTTTCTCAACACATTTCCCACAATCAAATCTTCGTAGTACATGTTTTGTTTACGCATGGCATTGTCCAAAGCTTCTTCAAAAGCATCCAAAAATTCAGGTTCATTTTCAAATTCGATGAACCATTCGTGGTATGGCAAACCTTCCTCTGGGGTAATTTGTGGCGCAACAGTAAATTCGTTGATTTCAATAGTGGTTCCAATTATGGCTTCTTGCAAAGCACTTTCCACTTCTTTGCCAATCACGTGTTCTCCAAATGCGGAAATATAATGTTTGATTCTGCCCGAAACGATTACTCGATACGGTTTCAGACTCGTAAACTGAATCGTATCTCCAATATTGTAGCCCCAAAGTCCGGCATTGGTGGAAATGATTAAAACATAATTGACTCCCAATTCGACTTCGCCAATAATAAGTCGTATTGGATTCTCTTTATAAAATTCATCACTTTTTATAAATTCATAAAAAATTCCCGAATTCAACAACAGCAACATTCCTTTTTCCTTTTGAGAATCTTGGTAGGCAAAAAAGCCTTCCGAAGCTGGAAATAATTCAATACTGTCTACTTTTCGACCTATCAGATTTTCGAATTTGGCGCGGTAGGGCTCATAGTTTACGCCGCCATAAATAAACAGGTTGAAGTTTTTGAAAATTTCACACACAGGCTTCCCTCCTTTTTGATGTAATTTTTCGAAATACATTTGCACCCAAGATGGAATTCCGGAAATCACTGTCATGTTTTGGTCAAAAGTTTCCTCGACAATAGCATTTACCTTGGTTTCCCAATCCTCAATGCAATTGGTTTCCCATGATGGCATGCGGTTTTTTTGTAGATATTTTGGAACAAAATGTGCTACAATTCCCGACAATCTTCCTAGTTTTATACTGTTTTTTTCTTCTAGAATTGGGCTTCCTTGGAGAAAAATCATTTTCCCATCAACAAAATCAGCGTTCCCCGTTTCGTGAATGTAATGCAGAATGGCGTTTCGAGCTGCTTCAATGTGAAATGGCATCGATTCCTTGGTCAGCGGAATATATTTGGCGCCTGAAGTGGTTCCTGAAGTTTTGGCAAAATAAAGCGGTTTGCCTTTCCATAGAATGTTCTCCTCCCCTTTAACCACTTTGTCTATGTAGGATTTTAAATCTTCATAATCCCGAACGGGAACATTATTTGAAAAGTCTTCAAATGTTTTTATTTGGTCAAAATGGTGGTCAATGCCAAATTGGGTTTTTTTTGCCTGCCTAATTAAGTCTTCGAAAACGTTGCGCTGCGTTGCTATTGGGTTTTTTGCCCAAAGCTGTGTTGTGCGATAGATTTTTTTAGCAAAAAATTTTGCTGCAATTGATTTTATGGACATTTATTTTCTTTTTTGCCTCTTCCCTTTCGAAATGTTAAGACGGGCTTCCTCTTTTGCCAATTGCTCCCTCAATTTTAATTCTTCGTTTGATGGTGATAGGTTAACTTTAGACGGAGCCTCATCAGTTGAAGCCAATATGGAATCTTTATTAAATTTGGCGTATTCCAAATCTCCCGTCAACACTTTTTGTATTGATTTTATATAGGCTTCGTTTTTCTTTAATGCTGAAGAAAGTGAATCTGATTTTAAAGCCAGTTCTGTGGCGTCTTTTTTTAATTTTGAAGAAGAATATCCTGGTATAAACTCGCGTAAAGGAGTAAAGGCAATAATAACCGTAGTGAATGAAATCAATAAAATAGCTCCAAGAGTAGCCATCACAAATACATTCATCAGGTTTAATTTGAAAGAAAAAATTTCTTCAAAAGTATCCTCATTCAAAATAACCAGGCGGTTTTTTAAGAATAATTTATTCAGGAGTTTTTTTCTTTCGAGCCTCTTTTCGGACATGTTTTAGGTTTATGTTACAAATATAATAATTAATGCAATTACCAGTGTTTTTTATTGTTGGCTTATGTAAAATGAAATATTTTACGAAAGTTTTAACCTTTATGAACCCAAATAATTAAGGTTATATTAATTTATGTTCAGTATTTCTATATACCTTTGCCTATATTTTTATTACAAATTTGCTTCGGCAATAAATCATTTTAATCATGGGAAATTTAGGTGTAACGGAAATCCTTGTTATTTTAGCGATAGTTTTATTACTTTTTGGAGGTAAAAAAATTCCAGAATTAATGAAAGGTTTGGGTAGTGGAGTTAAAGAATTTAAAAACGCTGCTAAGGACGATCAACCCGCTAACAAAAAAGAAGAAGAAACGAAAGAATAAATTTCTTGACATTTCAATACTAAAATATTCCAAATTCCGAACAACTTTTGTTCTTGGAATTTGGATTTTTAATTTAAAACCATACTCAATTTAATCCGTTTTCGATCCTCATCTACTTCCGTAACTTTCACTTGAACATGTTGGTGTAATTTCACCACTTCATTTACATCACTTACAAAACCCGCTTTGAGTTGGGAAATGTGAACCAAACCACTTTCTTTCAAACCAATATCTACAAAGCAGCCAAAATTGGTAATATTATTGACAATTCCGGGTAAAATCATTCCTGTTCGAAGATCTTTTATGGTTTTTACATTGGGGTCAAATTCGAAAAAATGGGCTGATTTTCTTGGGTCTAATCCCGGTTTTTCGAGTTCTTTAATAATGTCTTTTAACCCCAACAAACCTATTTCGGATGTAATATAATTTTCTGGTTTGATTAAAGCCGTTTTTGCTGTATTGGAAATTAATTCATTCACAGATAATTTCAAGTCTTTCGCCATTTTCTCCACAATTCCATAGGCTTCTGGATGAACCGCTGAATTATCCAAAGGGTTTTTAGCATTCGAAATTCGGATAAAAGCAACACCTTGTTGATAGGCTTTATCGCCCAAACGAGGCACTTTTTTGAGTTGTTTTCGATCTTCAAAAGGACCGTTTTCCGAGCGATATTGTACGATATTTTCGGCCAGCTTCTCCCCTATTCCACTCACGTAACTCAACAAATGCTTGCTCGCCGTATTAATGTTGATTCCTACAGAATTCACACATCGAATTACTGTATTGTCCAGTTCTTCTTTCAGTTTGGTTTGATCTACATCATGCTGATATTGCCCAACTCCTATTGCTTTCGGGTCAATTTTTACCAATTCGGCCAAAGGATCAGATAATCGTCTTCCGATGGAAACCGAACCACGAACCGTCACATCATAATTTGGAAATTCTTCCCTTGCTATTTTCGAAGCGGAATACACCGAAGCGCCAGCTTCGGAAACGATAAAAACCTGAACTGGTTTGTCAAAAGCAATTTTCTTAATGAAGAATTCGGTTTCACGAGAAGCCGTTCCGTTTCCGATGGAAATGGCTTCAATTTTATACGCATTCACCATCGAACGTATTTTTTTCATCGCCATGGCAGTTTCATTCTGTGGTGCATGAGGATAAATATTTTCGTTGTAGAGCAAATCTCCTTTTTCGTCGAGACAAACGACTTTACAACCGGAACGAAATCCAGGGTCAATTGCCAAAATTCGTTTTTCACCCAAAGGGGGTGCGAGTAATAATTGCCCTAAATTATTGGCGAAAACTTGAATGGAATTGGCATCAGCTTTGGCTTTGGCTTCTTGCAAAGCTTCATTTGAAATAGCGGGATTCAGCAATCTTTTATAGCTGTCTTCTATCGCTAATTGTATGTGTGACGTGGTTGCGTTTTGACCTTTTAAAACCAATTGGTCAATAATATCATAGGCTTCGTCGATATCAACTTCTACTTTAAACTTGATGAAACCTTCGTTTTCGGCACGAAGCATTGCCAACAACCGGTGAGAAGGCGCTTTGGTCAAAGGTTCTGACCAATCGAAATATTGACTGAATTTTTGGGCGTCTTGTTCGTCTTTTTTGGTTTTTACCACCTTGGTCGTAATGATTGCTTTCCGTTGAAAAAGTCTTCGCAATTGTTTACGAACATAAATGTTCTCGTTAATCCATTCGGCAATAATATATCGTGCTCCTTGCAAAGCCGCATCTTCATTGATGACATTCTCATTCAAATATTTCGTGGCCAAGAAATCGACATCATCATTGTTTTGAGCCATAATGATTTTGGCCAAGGGTTCCAATCCGTTTTCACGAGCGACATCGGCACGCGTTTTTTTCTTCTTTTTGAATGGTAAATAAAAATCTTCCAATTCCTGTAAATCAAAACTTTGTTGGATTTTTTTATCCAAATCGGGAGTTAAAGCGTTTTGTTCTTCAATCGATTTTAAAATGGCTTCTTTTCTTTTTACGATGACTTCGTAATCCTTTTGGAGTTTGGCAATTTGTTCAATTTGAACTTCGTCGAGATTACCCATTTTGTCTTTTCGATACCGGGAAATAAACGGAATCGTGCAGTCTTCCTGTAATAATTGAACCGTGTTTTGAATGTTTATACTAGCTGTGGAAACTGTTTTGGAGATAAATTGAATATTAGTCATTATTTTATAAAATCATATTCCGTCAATTAACAACTAATTTTATCCACACGTGTTTGATGTCTTCCTCCTTCAAATCCGGTATTCAAGAAAGCATCCACCATTTCTACAGCTTGTGGAATTGAAGTGTAACGCGCTGGAATACTCATAATATTGGCATTGTTATGTTGACGTGTCAAGATGGCGATTTCTTTCATCCAACAAAGTCCAGCCCTAACTTTTGGGTATTTATTTACGGTCATGGCAATTCCGTTTCCTGAACCACAAATTACAATTCCAAAATCGGCTTTTCCTTCAGAAACATCTTTAGCAACTGCATGACCAAAATCAGGATAATCAACACTTTCGGCAGTGTCGGTTCCGTAATTAGTTACTTGATGACCTTTTGATTCTAAAAATTGAACTATTGCTTTTTTATACTCTGGTCCTGCGTGATCGTTTCCTATGGATATTTTCATGATGTTTTT
>CANFHF010000019.1 GCA_947446635.1 Flavobacteriaceae bacterium | reverse complement strand
TTATTGGAATTTGTCACACTGAGCTTGTCGAAGTGTCTCTTTTTTTTGTCTTCGACAAGCTCAGACTGACATTTAATTTCTAATTGGGTTTAATTTTAACTTTGAAAGTTAATTACTTGACACAATTTATTAATTACACCCAACGGGTTGTTATTTATTCAATATAATAGCTGCTTCCTTAGCAAAATAAGTCGAAATTAAACTGGCTCCTGCTCTTTTGATACACATTAATTGTTCCATCATAATCTGGTCGTGATCGAGCCAACCTCTTTCGGCAGCCGCCTTTATCATAGCATATTCGCCAGAAACTTGGAAAACCGTTACGGGAACATTCACCGCGTTTTTGACTTCGCGAACAATGTCTAAATAGGCAATTCCGGGTTTTACCATCACCATATCGGCACCTTCTTCAACATCCATTAAAGCTTCTTTGATGGCTTCGATGCGATTGGCATAATCCATTTGGTATGTTTTTTTGTCTTTCGGCACTTCGACAGGCTCAGTGTGAGTCATAGTGTCTTTTGGTGCGCTGTCTAAAGCATCGCGGAAAGGACCGTAAAATGCCGAGGCATATTTAGCCGAATAACTCATAATACCCACATTTTGAAATCCTGCAGCGTCTAATCCTTGGCGCAAACGCAAGACACGACCGTCCATCATATCGCTTGGCGCTACAAAATCGGCACCCGCTTGGGCGTGAGAAACGGCCATTTTTACCAAAGCTTCGTTGGTAGCATCATTTTCTACATCGCCATTCGCAATAATCCCATCGTGACCAAAAATAGAATAGGGATCCAAAGCCACATCAGGCATAACAATCATTTCTGGACAAGCGGCTTTGATGGCTTTGATGGCGCGTTGCATCAATCCGTTGGGGTTCCAAGCTTCTTTTCCGGTATTGTCTTTTAGCGATTCGTCCACTTTCACATAAATATTTACGGCGTGAATTCCTAAAGCGAAAAGTTCCTTAACTTCCTCCACGGTTAAATCTATAGAACGACGAAAAATTCCTGGCATAGATGGAATTTCTATTTTTACGTTTTCTCCTTCGGCAATAAACATTGGAAACATAAAATCGGATGGACTTAATGTGGTTTCGCGAACTAATGAACGAATACTTTCGTTCACGCGTAATCTTCGGCCTCTTTGTAATGGGAACATATTAATTTATGATTTTAGATTAAAGATTTTAGATTTATGAAGGTTTCTAAAATCCATTATTCATTTATTTTACTTTTATAACTAACTTTTTTACTTCCACTGTTGAGTTTTTCTCCCAAGAACGGCAGTATTCAAAAACTAAAGTTTCAACTCCAGTTTCTTTTCCTTTGAACTTCCAAATTTCATTTCCTCCAACTCCAACCATATATGGTTCCGCTTTATCTTGTAAATAAGTTGAACTTACAGAATCAATTATTTTAGAAGGATACTCTTTTATCCATTTCCACTTATATCCTGTTGTTGGATTTGATTTTAAAGTAACTTCAAAAGTCTGATTTTTATTTATTATATAATCTGCTTTAACTCCTTTTTGAGTATTACAAGAAAATAGACTAATTGCTAAAACGATAATTGCTGCTTTTTTCATAATTGTTGTTTTTATATCCAATTTTTAGGATTTTCTAAAACAGCTACTAATTTTTCTTCTTCGCTTCCTTTTTCAGGATGATGGTCATAAACCCACTGAACGTGAGGCGGCAAACTCATCAATATACTTTCAATTCTTCCGTTGGTTTTTAAGCCAAAAAGGGTGCCTTTGTCGTGCACCAAATTGAATTCTACGTATCTTCCACGACGGATTTCTTGCCATGTTCTATTGGCAACAGAATAGGATAATTTTTTTCTTTTTTCTACAATTGGAACATAGGCTTCCAGAAAACTATTCCCGACTTCGGATACAAAATTAAACCAATTTTCCATTGACATTGTGTCCGTAGCTTTGCAATAATCGAAAAATAATCCTCCAATTCCACGAGCTTCGTTGCGATGTACATTCCAAAAATAGTCGTCGCATTGTTTTTTATATTTCGGATAAAAATCAGGATTGTGTTTGTCGCAAGCGGTTTTACACGTTTGATGAAAATGGGTTGCATCTTCTTCAAACAAATAATAAGGCGTTAAATCTTGGCCGCCTCCAAACCATTGCTGAATCACATTTCCATTATCGTCATACATTTCGAAATAGCGCCAATTCGCGTGAACCGTTGGCACTATTGGACTATTAGGATGGATTACCAAACTCAATCCGCAGGCAAAAAAATCTGCTTCGCCAACGTTAAATAGCTTTTGCATACTGTCCGGCAATTTTCCATGCACTGCCGAAATATTCACTCCGCCTTTTTCGAAAACCGCTCCGTTTTCTATTACGCGTGTACGTCCGCCTCCACCTTCTGGTCGTTCCCAAATATCCTCTCGGAATTTAGTTGCGCCATCAGCCACTTCCAATCCTGCGCAGATTTGGTCTTGGAGGGTTTGTATGTATTGGTAAAATTTATTTTTCATTTTACTTTTTCTATCCTGCAAGGTTTTTTTCAAACCTTGTAGGTCTATTTTATTTAAATTTTAAGATGTTTATAATACCTACAAGGTTTTCAAAACCTTGTAGGAGAACAAGTAAACTACTCAAATGTATGTTTTTCTGATAAAAAATCATTTTTTTGATGATGACAAAAAGTGAAATTTTCTATTCCACCAAATAATTTCAAAACTTCTTCTCTCTCTATTTTTGTTTCCTTATTTAAAATAAAAGCCTGATAGGATGAATACTTATACTCCTCGAATTTTAAATCTAAATGATGCTTTGGATTCAAGTGAACATACAATATTAGTTGTTTCAAATATTCTTCATCATTCAATTTTATTCTTTTAAAATGTTTTTCAAAAAGACTTCCAGTTCTGCCATTCTCCTTGTTAAATGCTTTTGCATAAGAATTAAAAAAATTAGAAAACCCTTGTGTAACAATTTTTTCATCCTCATTTAATCGAATTACCAAATGAAAATGATTGTCCATCAAACAAAAGGCAAATATTGAAATTGTTTCTGATAAATATTTTGAAAATTGTTTAAGAAAAAAGTTTTTATTTTCGTCATTTTCAAAGATTAAGCACCCATTTATTCCCTTGTTATAAATGTGATAATAACCGTCTTTTTCTAAAACTTCTAATTTCATATTTAGCTTTCATTTTACAATCCTGCAAGGTTTTTTTTAAACCTTGTAGGTATTGCTTTTAAACATAATAACAGTTATCTATTAATATTTTAACATAGAAAAATCACTTTAAACTAATGCTTTCAAAACATACCTACAAGGTTTTGAAAACCTTGCAGGATAAATTATCAACTATTTCTGCTTATACTCCTTCACCGCATCGATAAATGCTTTGGCGTGATCTACAGGGATATTTGGTAAAATACCGTGACCTAAATTGGCAATATATTTATCTTTTCCGAATTCGTCGATCATTTGGTGTACCATTTTTTTAATAACAGGAATTGGCGAAAGCAAACGACTTGGATCAAAATTTCCTTGCAAAGTGATTTTTCCACCTGATAAATATCTTGCATTTCGTGGCGAACACGTCCAATCAACTCCTAATGCCGAAGCCCTACTTTTTCCCATTTCTCCCAAGGCAAACCAACATCCTTTTCCAAATACAACAACATGTGTTAAGTCTGCCAAAGCTTCTACGATTTGGTTGATGTATTTCCAAGAGAATTCTTGATAATCAACTGGCGAAAGCATTCCGCCCCAAGAGTCGAAGATTTGAACGGCGTCAACGCCTGCTTTTACTTTTTCTTTCAAATATAAAATAGTGGTGTCGGTGATTTTTTGCAATAATACGTGTGCTGCAACTGGATTTGAAAAACAAAATCCTTTGGCAGTATCGAAACTTTTTGAGCCTTTTCCTTCCACAGCATAACAGAAAATTGTCCAAGGCGAACCTGCGAAACCAATTAACGGCACCTCATCATTCAGCATTTCTTTAGTCAATTTAATAGCATCCATTACATAACCCAACGTTTCTTGAATATTAGGAACAATTACTTTTTCGACATCCTGAATAGTACGAATTGGATTGGGTAAAAACGGGCCGAAATTCTCTTTCATCAAAACTTCAATTCCCATTGCTTGTGGAATAACCAAAATATCCGAGAACAAAATCGCCACATCAGGACCAATTCTACGAATGGGTTGAACCGTAATTTCAGCTGCTAATTCTGGCGTTTGACAACGCGTAAAAAAATCATATTTATCACGCAAAGCGATGAATTCTGGCAAATATCTTCCGGCTTGACGCATCATCCAAACGGGAGGGCGCTCTACTGTTTCTCCTCTTAATGCTTTTAAAAATAGGTCGTTTTTTATCATAATTTTTAAGCTGTTGGCTGTTTGCTATTAACTATTTTATTGCCAGAAGCTAAAGGCTAAAGGCAATTTTATTTTTATCTAAATTCTTCAATCACTTCTTCAATCACTTCTTCAATAGAGGGTCTGGCTGCAATTAGTATCTTTTTAACCGTTTTTGGTAATGCATCCGCGGTGGTTTCACCGATGCAAAAGCAAAGTTCTTTTTTTATGGTATTTTCTTTCAAATAACTTTCAACTCCCGACGGACTAAAAAACAAAATTGCTACAACGGCATCTTTTATTTTTTGCGGGGTCAATGAAGTTTCATAAACCTGAATCTCATTAAACTTAATTTTTGCTGCTTTTAGTGCTTTTGGCAAGGTTTCTTTTCGCAAATTTCCGCTGAAAAAGGTATAGCTTTCATTAGCATAAATCAAAGTGATGATTTCAGCCAAATCCGAGGCATAATCAACATAAACAATAACATTAAAGCCATTCTCCTCTAATAATGCTTTGGTTTTTAATCCAACGCAAAACACATTTTTAGTTTTTAACGCTGCAAATTCTGGCTGAAGTAATAAACTTTGCGCCGCATTTTGACTCGTAATAATCATATTGTCATTGATTTCTTTAAGTTCAAATTTTTGATTTTTGATTTGAATAAAATCGGCTTCAATGACATTAAAATTTGCAGATTCTAATGCCTGTATCTGATTATCAGAAAGTATTTTTGTTGATAAAATTTGAATTGGATTACTCATTATTTTTTCAATGCGTCTTTAATATTTTTCATTAGTGCTGCTCCGCCATTGTTCAAAATTTCTTTGGCTAATTCAAACCCTAATTTTTTCCATTGTTCTATTGGAACTACTTTTTCGACTTCCAATTTTTGTTTTCCGTCTAAGGAAAAAAGGGCGCCTTTAAATTCGATAGTGTCTTTGGTGAATTTTGCAATTGCTCCAATTGGCGCTGTACAACCGCCTTCCAAAGTTTTTAAAAATTGTCTTTCTATATAGGTGCAAATGTCGGTTTCAAGATCATTGAGTTCTGAAACTGCCTCTTTGCAAAATTCATCATTTGCCATGGCTACAATTACCATGGCGCCTTGTGCTGGCGCAGGAATCATCCAATCTAAGTCAAGAAATTTCTCTGGTTTTATGCCAATTCTTTCTAATCCTGCTGCTGCAAAAACAGCTCCGTCCCAATCACTTGTATCCAGTTTTTGCATTCTCAGATTCACATTTCCACGCAAATCAACTACTTTGTGAGTAGGATGTTTATGCAGCCATTGCGCTTGACGACGCAAACTTCCTGTTGCAATAATTCCATTATCAGTTAAGAAATCCAGATTGTTTTTATAAACTAAAACGTCTTTTTCGTTGGCACGCTCTAAAACGGCAGCTTGAACAATTCCAATTGGCAAAGACGTTGGCACATCTTTCATAGAATGCACCGCGATATCCACTTGACCATTAATCATAGCAACATCAAGGGTTTTTGTGAAAATTCCCGTGATTCCTAATTCATATAATGGTTTGTTGAGGATAATATCGCCTGTGGATTTTACTGCGATAATTTCGGTTTTATAGCCTAAATCGTTTAATTTTTTTTCTACTGTGTGTGCTTGCCAAAGTGCTAATTCACTATCACGAGTTCCAATACGTATCACTTTTTGAGACATCATTTATTTTTTTAACACTTAAGAAAGTAAGGGTTATTACAATTTTTAACTATTTAGGATAGGTTGATTTTGTATTTTTCTTCGATGACTGAGGTTGTTTTTTGAGGAATTGAAAAGCCAATTTGAAATACTTTTTCGATAAACTCTATACTTTCATCCACCGAAGTGTTTTCATCTTTTAAATGACTTGCGAAGTGATTGGTAATTTTTTGGATAATTTTCTTACTGATCAATTCGGCTTGTTCCTCGTCGAAATTTGATATTTTTTTTCGTTGTTGTACTAATTCTGCAGAGGCAATCTCATTCAATTTAGCTTTCAAAGCATGAAGAGTCGGGGCAAATTTTCTGCCATTCATCCATGTATTGAATTCTAATTTCATGTCCTCAATAATGGCTTCGGCGGCAGGAATATGTTGTTTTCTCCTTTCCAAAGTATCATCAGTCATTTGAGACAGATGATCCAAATGGACCAAAGTAACCCAAGGTATTTGCTGTACATCGGAATTTACGTTTTTGGGAATGGATAAATCCAAAATCAAAAGCGGTTTTTTTAGATTCAGAATGGCTTGGTCAATTGTTGGATTTTGTGCACCGGTGGCCACAACCAAGACGTCGGCTTTTTGTAGCTCATGGTGCAAGTCCGAATAATCTTTGACAACCAAATTGAGTTTTCCGGCCAATTTTTCAGCCTTATTTTTAGTTCTGTTAATTAAAGTGATTTGTTCATTTTGGGTATGTTTGACAAGGTTTTCACAAGTATTTCTGCCTATTTTTCCTGTTCCAAACAGCAGAATATTTTTGTTTCCAATATCCTCCACATTTTTAATAATATATTGAACCGACGCAAAAGATACCGAAGTGGCTCCGGAACTAATTTCGGTTTCGTTTTTTATTCTTTTGCTAGCTTGAATAACTGCATTGATTAGACGGTCTAAAAAGGCATTGACTAACCCCATGGCTCTCGATTCCGAAAAACTATTTTTTATCTGACTGATGATTTCAAAATCCCCAAGAATTTGGCTGTCTAAACCCGCTCCAACATGAAATATATGATTGATGGCTTCGTGGTTTTTATAAACAAATCCCACTTTTTGGAACTCTTCAACGGTGCCATCACTATTTTGGCAAATCAATTTAATTAATTGAAACGGGTGTTCGGCATAGCCATAAATTTCTGTACGATTACAGGTAGAGGTTACGATCAAACTATCAATTCCATCTTCCTTGGCTTGTAGTAACACCTTTCTTTTTGCCTTATCATTCAAACTAAATTTTCCTCTAACTTCGGCATCTGCTTTCTTGTAGCTCAGCCCAATAGCATAAAATGTTTGATATTTTGACAAGTTTGAGTTTTCCATATAGACTATATCTGATAGTGATGGCAAAGTTATGACTACGGTTTTTATTAAAGTAACGCTAAAAGTACTTTTTGTATCGCTGAATGCTTTTTTTCTTCTATATATAATTTTAATGAAAAAATTAGTATTTTTGCAATGAAATCAAGCTGTTTAAAAAATGCTTCTTGGTGCATTTTTGAGCAAAAACGGGATAAATAAAATACTATTTTTAAAAAATATCGCTATGGGTTCACAGACAGTAATACCAATCGAAGATGATTTTATTCTCCTTCTGTTTCAAAACGATAGTGAAGAAAATTTTTATACCCAACGCGAAGTTCAAAGCGGATTAATCCAATTTCACTTTGTGTTAAAAGGAAAGGCTCGGTTTATTTTTAATCAAGGGAATTATACTTTAGATCTAAAAGAAGAAAAATCTTTATTACTATACAATCCGCAAAAGGAATTGCCTTTGAATCTAGAGCTAGAGCCAAATTCTTGGGTTATTTCTGTTATTATTTCCATTAAAAAGTTCCATCATTTATTTTCTTCCGAGGCCAATTATATTACTTTTTTGAGTGAGGACAACAAGGATAAAAAATATTATAAAGAAGGAAATATTAGCCCTTCGATGGCTATTGTGTTAAGTCAATTGTTTCATTACAACTTGCATCCGTCAATAAAAAATTTGTACTATAAAGGAAAAGGGTATGAATTGTTGAGTCTGTATTTCAATCGTACTGAAGACCCAAATGCCGAACAATGTCCGTTTTTGATTGATGAAGAAAATGTGTTAAAAATAAAAAAGGCGAAAGAAATCATTATCGCCAACATGTCCGAACCGCCAGGATTACAAGAATTAGCAGACGAAATTGGGCTGACTTTGAAAAAATTAAAAATGGGGTTTAAGCAAATTTACGGCGATACTGTGTATGGATTTCTATTTGAATATAAAATGGAATTTGCTAGAAAATTATTAGATAGTGGTTCCTATAACGTGAATGAAGTGGGCTTAAAAATCGGGTATAGTACGGGTAGTCATTTTATTGCAGCTTTCAAAAAGAAATTTTCCACAACGCCCAAAAAATATTTAATGTCCATTAATCCAAATATGTAAAAATCTATATTCTCCCCCAAGCTTGAGGGATTAAATTCAAATATAAAAATATGAAAGGAGTACTATTAGTCAATTTAGGTTCCCCAGAAAGTCCAACTCCGGAAGCTGTAAAACCATATTTAGACGAGTTTTTGATGGACAAATACGTAATTGATGTCCCGTTTTTGTTGCGGGCATTACTCGTCCGCGGAATTATTCTTCAAACAAGACCTAAAAAATCAGCCGCGGCTTATGCTAAAATTTGGTGGGATGAAGGTTCTCCATTAGTTGTGATTTCGCAAAGAATGCAGAAAAAAGTGCAAGGTTTGACCAATACTCCTGTGGCTTTAGCCATGCGATATGGAACGATGACTATTTTAAAAGGCTTGCAAGAATTACATGATAAAGGCGTGGACGAGGTTATGCTTTTCCCTTTATATCCTCAACACGCTATGGCTTCTACAACTACCATTTTAGTTTTAGCAGAGGAATTACGTCAAAAACATTTTCCAAAGATGAAATTTACTATTGTTCCTGCGTTTTACAACAAACCAGACTACATAAAATCGTTGGCGAATTCGATAAAAAAACATTTAGACTCTTTTGAATACGATCATTTATTGTTTTCGTATCACGGAATTCCAAAGCGTCATATACGCAAAACCGACATCACCAAATCACATTGCAAAATTGACCGCACTTGTTGCAGTACCCCATCACCAGCTCATGAGTTTTGCTATAGTCACCAATGTTACGAAACAACAAAATTGGTCGTAGAATATCTAGGAATCCCAGAGGGAAAATACAGTCAAACATTTCAGTCTCGATTAGCTGGAGACAAATGGCTAACGCCTTATACTGATGTTGAGGTAAACAAAATGCCTGAAAAGGGAATACGTAAATTAGCCGTTGTAACACCTGCATTTGTTTCGGATTGCTTAGAAACTTTGGAAGAAATTGCGATGGAAGCCAATCACCAATTTATAGAACACGGAGGCGAAGCGTTTATGGCAATTCCATGTATGAATGACGGAGACGAATGGTGCCAAACTGTTGGAAATTGGATAAATGATTGGGCGAAATCCTAACCTAAAAATAATAGTATGTACGATTATCTTAAATCCCTTCACCTCATCTTTGTCATTACTTGGTTTGCGGGCCTTTTTTATATTGTTCGCTTGTTTGTTTACCAAATTGAAGCCAACGAAAAACCTTCGCCAGAAAAGGAAATCCTGCAAAAACAATACAAAATAATGACCTATCGCTTATGGTATATTATCGCTTGGCCAAGTGCAATTTTAGCGACCATTTTTGCACTTTCATTATTGCATTTAAATCCAGGTCTTTTAGAAATGTCTTGGATGCAAGTAAAATTAGTTTTTGTTGTTTTGTTGTTTATCTATCATTTAAAATGCCATCAAATATTCAAGGATTTGCAAAACGACGAAGTAAAATATAGCCCGAATTTTATGCGTTTGTGGAATGAAGGAGCAACCCTAATTCTTTTTGCCGTGGTGTTTTTAGTCATTCTAAAAAACGCCGTAAATTGGATTTATGGGGTTATTGGGATTGCTTTATTTTCAATTTTAATTATGCTTGGGTTTAAGTTTTACAAACGTATTCGAGAGAAAAACAAATCCTAAAATAGGTTCAAAGACTTCAAGGTATTGAAGTGTTCCCCTCAATCTGGAGTAAAAATTTTTTAAATTTTAAACACCCTTAAAATTATGGCACTAGAAAACATCCTATTGGAACGTGAAAAAGGTATTGCCACTATTTATATTAATCGTCCGGAGAAATTAAATGCCTTAAACAAAGCGACCATTCAAGAACTGCACGAAACAATAAAATTAACAGATGAAAATCCCGATTTACGGGTAATTATTATAACAGGAAGCGGAGAAAAGGCTTTTGTAGCTGGCGCTGATATTGCAGAATTTGCTCATTTTTCAGCTGAAGAAGGGGCGCAACTCGCCGCAAAAGGACAACAACTATTATTTGATTTTATCGAAAACCTTAAAACCCCAGTGATTGCGGCTATCAATGGTTTTGCCCTTGGCGGCGGCCTAGAATTGGCGATGGCTTGTCATTTTAGAATCGCATCGGATAATGCCAAAATGGGCTTGCCGGAAACTTCACTTGGCGTCATTCCGGGTTATGGAGGAACACAACGTTTGCCGCAACTTGTTGGCAAAGGTCGCGCCATGGAAATGATTCTAACTGCGGGAATGATTGATGCTGAAACGGCAAAAAATTACGGATTAGTCAATCATGTTCTACCCCAAGCAGCACTTTTAGATTTCACAAAAGCATTAGCGCAACGCATAACCAAAAATTCTCCCTTGGCTATTGCCAAAGCGATTGAGGCTATAAACGCCAACTTTATAGCTAGCGTAAATGGTTTTGATGTTGAAATCAAAGCTTTTGGCGAATGTTTTGCCACTGACGATTTCAAGGAAGGAACAACCGCCTTTTTAGAAAAGAGGAAGGCCGCTTTTAAAGGAAAATAATCCCATTAATAATCCATCATAAAAAATTTACCATATGTCCTTCCAACCCGTATTTGCCCAATTCTGGGAAAAAGTAAAAGAAAGCATCGCGAATAAAACGTATGCCAAATTAACTTTGGCCAAAACCATTGGTGACACCGAATTAAAAAACATCTATGTGCGTCCTGTTTTATTGGAAAAGGACCTGTTTAGCCTTTCGATAACAGCGCGTTATAAAACCGAGGAGGTGGAAAGTTTCCATTCGTTGGAAGAGGCTTTTTTTGTTTTAGCACCTTATATGAATAATCCGTTTTTAACAGCCCTATTGTTTACGACCGAGAACGATATTACTTTTAAACTGAACAAAAAGCGTATAGGAAGTATTATTGAACAAGCGCCTACTTTCAAGAATGCCTCGGATGTGATTATAGCGATGAAGGAAAAAGGAATTTGATTATAAACATCTAAAATCAAATTAAAGAGCATTTTAATTTTTTTAAATCTTAAAACTCTTCTCCTTTCGAAACAAATCTGAAATCTAAAATCGTTATTCTGCAATCTAAAATACTATTTTTCACCATCCCATTCGGCATAAAACCGAGAAAGGAAAGTAACCATGAATTGATGCCTCTCCTGAGCTATTTTTTTAGCGGTTTCAGTATTCATTTTGTCCTTTAAAAGCAATAGTTTTTCATAAAAATGATTGATCGTTGGCGCTTTGCTATTTTTATATTCTTCCTTACTCATGTGAAGATTTGGAGTGCAATTCGGATTATATAAAGGTCTGTTTTTGAAACCGCCATAATTGAAGGTCCTGGCAATGCCAATGGCTCCCATGGCATCTAATCGATCCGCATCTTGAACAATATCTAACTCTATGGAGGAGAATTGGCATTCTGTGTTTCCGCCCTTAAAAGAGCTGTTTTCTATAATATTGATGATATGTTGAATTGTGGCTTCATCAATATTTTCACTTTCAAGAAAATCACGCGCTATTTTTGGGCCAATGGTTTCATCCCCATCATGAAACTTGCTGTCGGCAATATCGTGAAGAAGCGACGCTAATTTTATGACCATCATATCACAAACTTCTCCATCCGCAATTGATACCGCATTTTTATATACCCTTTCGATGTGAAACCAATCGTGTCCGCCTTCGGCATTTTCTAATGTTTCCTTTACAAAAAGTATGGTTTTGTTGACTAGGTCTGAATTATCCATCTTTCAAGTGTGTTTATAAAAAATGCTGATTTTTAAGATAGTCTCAAAAATCAGCATTCGATTTTAATAACAATTCTAAGTCTACAATCTCGCCGGTTCCACCCATTTAAATTGGAATGACTCTTGAGGAATTACCAATCTTTCTGAAATTCTAGCCATTCTAGCCGGTAACTTCATCAAGTAATCTCTTGCTTTTTCAGCCTCATCGGTTAAGCTTCCTATTTTATCAATCTCCCATTTCTCGATTAGTTTTTGCATAATCTCCACATAATCATTAGCAGTATACACCCCTATTCGTTGCGCAGAATCTGAAAAATGTTCGAAAGCAGAACTGATTTTTTGGCCTGATTCTCTCAAGAAATGAGCTGGCATCACAATTTTTGCTTTCATCATGTATTGAAAAGCAAGCATCATTTCGCTTGGATCAATTTTAAAAATCTGGTTCACAAATTCGCTATAGGCAAGGTGATGACGCATTTCATCTCCTGCAATCATTTTACACATTTTAGCTAATTTAGTATCGCCGTAACTTTTGGCTAATTGTGAAACCCTGTTGTGAGAAACATAAGTTGCTAATTCTTGGAAACTAGTATATACAAAGTTTTTATACGGATCTCTTCCGGTTCCAATGTCGAAACCATCATTAATAAGATGTTGCGTGGTCATTTCGATTTCGCGCATATTAACACGCCCGGACAAATAAAGGTATTTGTTCAATAAATCTCCGTGTCGATTTTCTTCTCCCGTCCATTGACGCACCCATTGTGCCCAACCGTTTCTTTCTAGATTATCTACTCCTTCAACCTCCATTAGCCAGTTTTCATAGGTTGGCAAGGCTTCCTCAGTAATCATATCCCCTACCATAGCAACCCAAAAATCATAGGGTAAGTCTTTTGAAATCTCTCTAAGTTCTTTTACTTCTTCCATGAAATTATCTCCTTCGGAATTAGGCAAAAAATCAGAGGGTTGCCAAATTTTTTCTACTGGGATCAGATATTGGTCAACATAACTGCTGACGTTTTTTTCTAAAAGCTGCATCACTTCTAGTCGAATGTTTTTAATAGACATTTTTAATTTTAGATTTGGGATTTTAGATTTAAGATTCCTCCTAGATTCAAAATCTAATTATACTTTATTTATTCCTTGAACAATTGCTTTTTCTGTTTGCTGCATTATTTGGGCAAAATCAAATTCCTTTACCATTAAGGGTTTATGAACGGTAAAGATAAGATGATTTCCTATACCATAGGGGAAAAATCCGAATCTGAAAAACTTCCATGAATTATTTATCGTTATTGGAACCACATAAGCCGAAGGCGCATATTTACACAATATTTTCAATCCCGTTTGTGCAAATTCTTTTGGACTGCCTGTTTTGCTTCTGGTTCCTTCCGGAAAAATTACCGCTGATCTTTTGTGTTTTTCAATATATTCTGCCAATCCTTTAATTATTGGGAGAGCGGTTTTAGGCTCTTTCCTGTCAATAAGCACTGATCCTCCATGTCTTAAATTATACGAAACACTTGGGATTCCTTTTCCTAATTCTATTTTACTTACAAATTTTGGATGAAATTTTCTCAAAAACCAAACCATTCCAATAATATCATACATCCCTTGATGATTCGCTACAAAAATAACCGGCACGTCTTTAGGAATATTTTCTAGATTGTCTGTTGTATAGGTCGTTCCTAAAATATGTCCGATTCTCAACAAAATAAGGTTCATATAATCAACACTTTTTTTATGAGATTCATACCCAAAAACATTGAAACAAATCCATTGAATGGGATGAAAAAAAACTAAAGTCAATAGAAATATAAGAATTGCAATAAAAGATATTGGGTAAGATATGATTTTTTGCATTTTATAATTTTTTGGCAAAAATAAGAAATATATTTTTGTTTGCCGCTATGAAGAGAAAAACCAGAAATTCCTACAAAACCCAATATACTGAAGATTTTCTTAGGTGGTAATCTTGTTTAAAACAAAAGAGATTAGAGTTTAACGCCTTGAACAATTGTTTTTTCTGTTAGTTCCATTAAATCTTCAAAATAAAACGCACTTGCTTTCAGTGGTTTATGCACTGTAAAAACAATATGATGTCCTAAGCTTAAAGGAAAATAACCCTGTTGGTACACTTTCCAAGAATTATTAATACTTATTGGAACCACATAGGCTGAGGGTGCAAATTTACATAATATTTTGAGCCCACTATGTGCAAATTCTTTGGGTTCCCCTGTTTTACTTCTGGTGCCTTCAGGAAAAATAACCGCAGAGGCTTTTTCTTTTTCAATATATTCTGCTAAAGACTTTATTAGAGGAATCGCTTGTTTAGGGTTACTTCGGTCAATAAGAGCATATTTTCCATGGCGCAAAAAATAGGAAATGCTTGGTATTCCTTTTCCAAGTTCTTTTTTAGTAACAAAAAGACAATTAAATTTTCTCAAATACCAAATAATTCCAGCGGTATCTAACAAACTTTGATGATTAGAAACAAATATAACAGTAGCATTTTTCGGAATTAACGCTCTGTTTTCGAAAGAAAATCTGGTGCCTAAAATATGATTGCATTTTAAACTAAAAAAAGCCACATAATCAAAGGCTATTTTTAACCCACGATCCCCAAAAAGCTTAAAAGCAACCCACTGAATGGGCTGTATCGTACACAGAACAACTAAATAAGCAAAATAATATACTAGCGTTATGGGGTACGAAAAAAACAACTTCATTCTTTTATATTTGAAACAAAAATAAGAAATAATTTTAAAGAGGGGTTTTAATCCTAAACAATAATGCCCTTTAGCGTTTAATTGTATCTTTGCTTTCTAAAACATCGGCCTTATATTTCATAAAATGAATTTCACTTATCCAAAAAACGAAAAGCTAAAAAGTAAAATCACGATAGATTTACTTTTTTCTAAAGGCAAATCGGTGTCAAAGTATCCTTTGCGATTGGTTTATGTGGAAAGTGATTATGGTATTCTCGAAGACTCAGCACAAAAAATTAAAATGGGCGTTTCGGTTTCCAAAAAATATTTCAAAAATGCCGTAGACCGAAATTACTTCAAACGAGTACTTCGGGAAACCTATAGATTAAACAAACATTTACTGGTTGATAATTTAGATAAACCCTATGCTTTTATGTTTTTTTATCAAACCAAAGACCGTTTAACTTATGAAGAAATCCATGCCAAAACGGTTCAATTGTTTGAAAAATTCGTGCTTCAAATAAAAAATGAGGAATTGTAACTTTTGTTTTTTGCCAATGCCATTATTGGTGATTTATTCTTATTTTAGTGGTCTAAAATTAAGTCCCCAATAACCATGATTTCATTTTTTAAAAAAAAATATATCCTTCCTGTTGTAGCCTCTACATTTCTATTTGTTGGCGTTAGTTTCAAAGACGATTTCTTTGAAATTGCAAAGCAAATCGAAATATTCACCACGCTTTTTAAAGAGCTAAACATGAACTATGTTGACGAAACAAATCCTGGCGATTTAATGGATAAGGCTATCAAAGGAATGTTGGCCAGTCTCGATCCCTATACGGTTTATTTTAATGAGCAGGATGTTGTTAAATTCAAAATAAACAATACTGGAGAATATACTGGCATTGGCGCGCTAATAACTCGAAAAGAAGACAAATTAATCATCAAAGAACCCTATAAAAATTTTCCTGCCGACAAAGCTGGTCTCAAAGCCGGTGACGAAATTATCCAAATAGGCGATGTAATGTTGTCTGATTTCAAAGAGGATGCTTCGCAATTATTGAAAGGCGCAAAAAACACCAAAGTTGAGATCAAATACATTCGCCAAGGAAAAACAAATACCACCCAAATTGTACTCGATGAAGTCGCTATCAAATCGGTGCCGTTTTTTGGAAAAATAGACGATAAAACCGGTTACATTGTTTTATCTCAGTTCAAAGAAAAAGCAGCAATGGAAACCAAAGACGCTTTAGAGCAATTAAAAAAAGATGGTGCCGAAAAAATAGTCCTAGATTTAAGGGGAAATCCAGGAGGTCTTTTGAATGAAGCCGTGGCTATTTGTAATTTATTTGTCCCAAAAAATGAAATAATAGTAACTACTAAATCGAGGATTGAAAAACACAACAACACCTACAAGACCTCCAATGAGCCTGTTGACACTGAAATTCCTTTGGTAATTTTGGTCAATGGCAAAAGTGCTTCTGCATCCGAAATTGTTTCGGGAGCCTTACAGGATTTAGATCGAGCCGTGGTTATTGGCAGCCGGAGTTTTGGAAAAGGATTAGTGCAAAGACCCGTGGATTTAACCTATGGAACACAATTAAAAGTTACCATTTCTCGCTATTATACTCCTTCGGGAAGATGTATTCAGGCATTGGATTATGCCCATAAAGACAAAAATGGAATCGCCACTAAAACAGAAGCTAAAAATTATAATAGTTTCAAAACCCGCAAAGGAAGAACCGTTTATGATGGCGGTGGCATTCAGCCTGATATCGAACTAGAAGAAGCCAAGTCAAGCCCTATAGCTAACGCCTTGGTGAAAAACGATGGGATATTTAATTATGCTACTCGTTATTATTACAAAAATCCGGATTTGGGAAGCCAAATCCCAACGATTTCTGATGCCGATTATCAAGATTTTAAACAGTTTTTAAAAGAGGTACAGTTTTCCTTTGACACTGAAACGGAACTCGCTTTGAAAAATACTTTGGCTAGTGCCAAAAAAGAAAAAATTGACAGTAGCATTAACAAAGAATACCAACAATTACTTACTGCGCTTCAAAAAAGTGAAGCGAATCTATTGGATGAAAATCAAAGAGAAATCAAAAATTTATTGGTGGATGAAATCATTAAACGCTACCAATATCAAGAAGGGTTGTACCAATATTACCTACAAAACAACTTCGAAATCAAAAAAGCCGTCAACGTTTTAAACAATAGTGCTGAGTATAAAAGCATCTTGAAAATGTAATGAAAAAAGGCGCGCAAATACTATTTCTTTTATTCTTTGGCTTTCTTTCTGCTCAGGAAAATAGTACCCAATCCGTATATTTTGAATTTGATAAATTCGCTTTAAATAACGACCAAATAACTACAATTACGGGTCTTTTAAACGATTCCAAGACGCCTCGTTTTGACGCCATTCAGCTCTACGGGTACTGCGATGATAGAGGAAGTGTCGATTATAATGATAAATTATCGAATAAAAGAGTAGCTACGGTTCAAGAAATTTTACTCGCTAGTGGCATTACCCAAAATAAAATTTTTATTTGTGAAGGCCGAGGGAAAGTAATTTTGGATAGAGACACTATCATGAATTTAGAAAAAACACGAGATAAAAACAGACGGGTTGATTTAATTTTTATTAAAAACACCCCTTATACTTCCTTACCAGAAACTCCAAAAGTGGGAGATCTTATCATTTTAGACAAGATTTCGTTTGATTTGGGTTCAAGCGTCCTTTCTTTAAAAGCAAAAAGAGAATTGGATAGGGCGGTTCTCGTATTTGAAAAATACAAGTCACTTCGTTTTGAAATAAAAGGTCATGTATGCTGTACTTCTAGCAAATATCCCGATGCCATTGACAAGGAAACCGATGAAAGAAATCTTTCTATAAATAGGGCGAAAAATGTATTTTCTTATTTCCGATCTAAAGGAATCAATCCCTATAGAATGAGCTATAAAGGGTACGGCAATCGTTTTCCGCTTGGAAAAGGCGATGAGTTTGACCGGAGGGTAGAATTGTTGATTACACGACTATAACTTTCCTCTTTGCATTTCAATATGCGGAATAGCATCCTCCAGGTACATCTCACTAGTTTGGATGAATCCGTGAAATTCGTAGAATTTTTTGAGGTACAATTGTGCTCCAATGGTGATTGTACTTTCGCCAAAATGGAGCTCAATTCCGGCAATCGCCTCTTGCATTAATTCGTGTCCCCATCTTTTATTTCGATGGTTTGCATCAATAACAACGCGACCTATAGAAGCATCATCAAAAGAAATTCCAGGTTTAAAAAGTCTTGAATACCCTATTATTTTTCCTTCGAATTCACCAAAAAGATGCAAGCCAAGTTTGTCTTTGTCGTCAATGTCGAGATAAACACAGTGCTGTTCTACAACAAATACCTCACTTCTTAATCTCAGAATGGCATATAATTCATGAGCAGAAAGACTTTCAAAGGACTTTATTTGCCATTGTATTGCCATAAATATTTTGTGTTTTGGATAAAATTTATTCCTCGTTAATGATAAATAATCGCCAAAAAAGTATTGATCTACCTAAAGTTTTTAGTGCCCCCCGATTTCGTCTATTCATGCTTGAAGCAAATGAGAAATGATAAAAAAATGGGCTTTTTCCGTTAGTTTAATACTAAAATAAGTTCCGATTTTAATATGCGGTTACGTATTAACCGTTTATTTTTAGCTTCATTCCGGGTTTGAGGTCTTCCCCGCTGATACCATTCCATTTTTTAATATCCGAAATAGTTACGCCAGGATATTTTTTAGCGATGCTGTATAAAGAATCCCCTTTTTTCACATAATAACTTAGAGCCTCTTTTTTTGAAACTGACGTAAGTCTTTCTTTTTTCTTAAAGGTGTTGGCCATGGTTTTATCAACAATAGCTACTTCGCTTTTGGCAACAATTAAGGTGCTTCCCAAGGCAATATTAATGTCTTGCAAATTATTCCATAGTTTCAAATCGTCCAAAGAAGTGCCGAATTTTTTGGCGATATTACCCAAATTATCGCCTTTTTTAACGATGTATTCTACATTTTCCAAGGTAGTGGTTGGTGTTGATTCTTCCTTAGCAACGGCCTCATTTTTGGCAACTTGTAATGAGGTTCCCAATTGGATTGCATTATCAGCAAGATGATTCCATTCCTTTATTTCGGCTACTGAAATGTTATGTTTCTTGGCAATAGCGCTTAAATTATCGCCTTTTTGAACCACATAATTAGCAATGGGAGCAACTAATAAAACATCTGTTTTAATGGATTTCTTCGTTTTCTCTTCATTGTCGGTTTTTGCACCTGAAACGGCTATTTGTTGCTTGTCAGTTTTAATTTCTAATGGACTATTGTTTTTTAGAGGTTCTTTTTTGACCATTCTAACCACAGTTTCGCTAGTATGAATTTTTAGGCTTTTGCCTCGAGCCACCGTATTCCCTCTTATTCTATTCCATTTTTTTAAATCCGCAACAGTAACATCGTATTTACTAGCAATTTCACTCAGGTTATCCCCTCGTCTAACTTTGTAATACTTTGTTTTAGGAAGTCTAACTTGTTGCTGATTATAATTTAAGGTGTCCGTTGCTACAATTGCTTTTGTAGTCTGAAACGGTCTTTCGCGACCGTCTACTTCACGTTGAGCATACGCATAAATTTTGTCTTCATTGGAAGCAAAAATGGCAATTTTATCCTTTGGCAATCTCAAAAAATGGCTTTGATCCTCATAGAATGGAACTACATTTAATTTGTAAGACGGGTTAAGCACTTGCAATTGCGTCACGGGAATATCCAGCAAATCTGAAATTTGAGCAAACGACATTTGCTTTTTAATCATAATGGTGTCCGTGGCGAAATGCTTTATGATGGCTCTGTCAGGTCGTATTCCGAGTTCCTTATGGTATTCGTAAATATACATGGTCGCCAGAAAAGCCGGCACATACCCTTGCGTTTCTTGAGGTAAATTTTTTCTGATATTCCAGTAATTTTGTTGTCCTCCTGAACGGCGAATTGCTTTAGCAACATTCCCAGGACCGGAATTATAAGAGGCCAAAACCAAATCCCAATCGCCAAAAATAGCATACATATTGGCCATGTATTGTGCCGCGGCCTCACTTGCTTTTAGCGGATCGCTACGTTCATCGATATAGGAATCAATCTTTAGGTTGTATTGTTTTCCGGTTTGATACATAAACTGCCAAAGCCCAGTAGCGCCCATTCTAGAAACCGCTTTTGGGTTCAAAGCGGATTCTACAATCGCTAAATATTTTATTTCTAGCGGTACATTTTGCTTGGCAAAAGCTTCTTCAAATATTGGAAAATAATATTCGGAAATAGCCATTAATCGTTCAAACGATTTCTTTCTATTTTTTAAGAATGACTTGATGATATTTTCAAGCCCTTCGTTGTATTCTATATTGAATGGCGATTTGGCATCCATCGCCTTAAGTCTTTTCTTAAGTACTTCTGTCGACATTTCATAATCCACCTTTTCGTCGATATTGATGTTTTTAACGTCATCGGAAATGTCATTGTATAAATCTAAATTGGCCAATTCCTTCATCCAAAGGCTGTCCACACAAGAGGCCATCTTGTCTTTTACAAAGGTTTTTTTAATGGAATCTAAATAGGAAGTTTTTGGTTCTGTTCTTTCTATTCCTTTATTTTCAACAAACTTTTGCGAAAAGGAATGAATCGACAAGATTAGAAAAAACGATAGGGCTGCTTTTTTTATACTCATAATTCTTTAATCAACATGCTATATTCCAAACGATTGTAAACAATCGCTTTTTGCAAACATACAGCGTTAAAACTAAAAATTCTCTTAAAAAGTGTTAAAAATGCTAGTTTTAGTTCAAAATAGCTGCTATTCCAGGCAAAATCCTACCTTCTAGCATTTCGAGCATCGCGCCTCCGCCTGTTGAAACATAACTCACTTTGTCTTCAAAACCAAATTGTTTTACCGCCGCAACAGAATCGCCTCCGCCTACTAGCGAAAATGCTCCGTTTGCAGTTGCTTCGGCAATAAAGTTCCCTAATTGAATAGTGCCATTGGCAAAAGTTGGCATCTCGAAAACGCCTAAAGGACCATTCCAAAGTATGGTTTTTGATTCTAAAATCACTTTTTTGAAGTTCTCTAATGATTTAGGTCCCGCATCCATTCCTTCCCATCCATCAGGAATTGCTCTTACATCAACAATTTGGGTGTTGGCTGTATTCGAAAAATCATCCGCGGCAACCACATCAACAGGAATATGTATTTGAACACCTTTTTCTTTTGCTAATCTCAAGATTTCCAATGCCAATTCTTGTTTGTCATCTTCACAAATGGAATTTCCCACTTTTCCACCCAAGGCTTTCACGAAGGTAAAAGTCATTCCGCCTCCAATGATCATGTGATCCACTTTGTCCAAAATATTTTCGATAACCGTAATTTTCGAAGATACTTTCGATCCTCCAAGAACTGCCGTCACGGGTTTTTTGGAATTTTTCAACACTTTGTTCAAGCTTTCAATTTCTTTGGCCAATAACAATCCAAAACATTTATGATTGGCAAAAAACTGGGCAATTATGGTTGTCGAAGCGTGTGCTCGGTGCGCCGTTCCAAAAGCATCGTTCACATAAATATCACCAAGCGAAGCTAATGCTGCGGCAAAAGCAACATCTCCCGCTTCTTCTTCACTATGAAAGCGCAGATTTTCTAATAGTAAAACTTCTCCTGGTTGTAAAGCGTCAGCGGCTGTTTTAGCGCTGGTTCCAATACAATTTTCAGCGAATTTCACTGGAACACCAAGAATTTCTGAGGCTGTTTTTAAAATAGGTTGTAATGAATACTTTTCTTCAACTCCTTTGGGTCTGCCCAAATGCGACATCAAAATAACGCTTCCACCATCGGCAAGAATTTTGTCAATGGTAGGTTTGGCCGCTTCAATACGAGTGGCGTCGGTTACCCTGAAATTTTCGTCTAAAGGGACATTAAAATCAACACGGATTATGGCTTTTTTAGCGGCAAAATTGAAATCGTTTACAGTTTTCATTAGTTTCTGTTTTTTAGTTTTTTTGAAAGAACGACAAATATAGCATTTTTAGATTCGCTATAAATTCAAAATACTCAAAAAAGGATGGTTTATCTAAACGAAAACATTGTAAATTAAAAAATCCAAACTGAATTTTTATTTTTTGTGAACACGAATTCCATTCTAAAAAGCGGCTATCTAGCAAAATTTTATCGCCGAACGTAAATTGATAACAGACGTGTTTTTAAGAAACTTTATTCCTGAAATTTCGAGACTCATCCATTTTCTGCTATATTTGCCTGATGCAGTTTTCAGAAATTTTAGGACAGGAGCATATCAAAAATCACTTGACGCGAAGTGCCGATTTGGGCAGAATTCCCCATGCGCAATTGTTTGTAGGTCCTGAAGGAAGTGGCACCTTGCCCATGGCGATTGCTTATGCTCAATACATTTTATGTGGGAACCAAAACGGAGAGAATTCGGGTGCCAATGAATCTTGCAATCTCAAATTCCAGAAGATTTCGCATCCCGATTTGCATTTTGTTTATCCTACGGTAAGTACCGAGGACGTGAAAACAAAACCCAAAAGCATTGATTTCATTGCCGATTGGAGACAATTTATTACTCAAAATCCTTACGGCAGTTTATTCGATTGGTATTCCGTTTTGGACGTTAAAAATAAACAAGGATTTATCCGCGTAGAGGATGCAGGAGAGGTTTTAAAAACATTGGCTTTAAAATCCTACGAAGGCGGTTATAAAATTATGATGGTTTGGATGGCCGATAAAATGAATACTGACGCCTCCAACAAATTACTCAAATTACTCGAAGAGCCACCTGAAAAAACGGTTTTCATTCTCATTTCGGAAAACGAGGAAGACATCATCCAAACAATCCGTTCTCGTTGCCAGGTTTTGCATTTTAATGGATTAAGCGAAAGTGTTATTACAGAAGCTTTGATTTCTCGTGAAAATATTGAACCAAAACTAGCTGCAAAAATTGCCCATCAAGCCCAAGGAAATTACAATAAAGCGCTGCATCTGCTTAAAGACGACAGCGACGAATTCCCATTTGAACAATGGTTCGTAGTTTGGGTTCGAGCGGCGTTCAAAGCCAAAGGAAATCCTGCTGTAATTGCCGATTTGATTCATTGGAGCGAACAAATTGCCGCTTTGGGCAGAGAAACCCAAAAGAAATTCTTGCAGTTTTGTATCGATATTTTCCGTCAGGCGTTATTGCACAATTACGAAACCCCGAGTTTAGTTTATTTGGAACCAACGGTGGAAAATTTTACGATTGCCAAATTTGCGCCTTTTGTAAACGGCAACAACATTCACGAAATATTTCAGGAATTATCCAATGCGATGTATCACATTGAGCGCAACGGAAACGCCAAAATAATCCTAACCGATTTATCCATCAAACTGACACGTTTAATACACAAAAAATAAGCTTATGAACAATGCTGCCTCCATTTTGCTTTTGGTTTTTTTGGCCATCACTTTTATACAATCGGGCTATGATAAATTATTTTATTGGAAAGACAATTTGGATTGGTTAAAAGAACATTTTGCCAAAACCAGACTAAAAAATTTAGTATCTTTAGCTTTGCTGCATATTCTGGTTTTAGAATTAATTTCTGGGATTTTATGCATTGTGGGATGCATCGAATTGTTTGTCAGCAACGGAAGAACCTTTGGCTTGTACGGCGCTGTTTTTTCAAGCATCACTTTGTTGATGTTGTTGTTTGGGCAACGATTGGCCAAAGATTATGACGGGGCCAGAACGATTGTCATTTACTTTATTCCGGCCGTGATGGCGGTTTTATTGTTGAGTTAGAAAAGAAATCAAAACCTTTGTGTCTTTGTGGCAAAAAAAACTAAATTATGACACCGAAACATCCTTCGGAATCGTTGACTGTATTGACCGATTTGGTTTTGCCAAGCGAAACCAACGCCTTGAACAACCTTTTTGGGGGCGAATTATTAGCCCGAATGGATCGTGCTGCCAGCATCTCGGCAGGAAGGCATTCGCGCCGAATTGCCGTAACGGCATCGGTAAATCATGTGGCTTTCAACAAAGCTATTCCGCTAGGGAGCGTCGTTATTGTGGAGGCCAAAGTATCTAGGGCTTTCAAAACCTCTATGGAAGTGTATCTTGACGTTTGGGTCGAAGATCGAGAATCTGGAGAACGAACCAAGGCCAACGAAGCTATTTATACTTTTGTGGCCGTGGACGAAACGGGAAAACCGGTTGAGGTTCCCGAAATAATTCCTGAAACCAAACTCGAAATACACCGTTTTGAGGCTGCTTTGAGAAGAAAACAATTGAGTTTGCTCTTGGCCGGAAAAATAAAGCCAGAGGAAGCCACTGAATTAAAGGCTTTGTTTGTGTAAAATTTCATCTTCGATTTGAAATTGAAATTGTAAAATATAAATCCTACTAACACAAAAGATTCCTTTTGTATCTTCCAAAAAAAGAAGTATTTTTACAAAAGATAAGTAAAAAAATAAATGAAAGAAAAGATGAGTTCAGAAAAAGAAGCCAAATTAAAAGCCCTACAACTAACACTTGACAAACTAGATAAAACCTACGGAAAAGGCACCGTGATGAAAATGGGCGACAAAGCCGTTGAAGAAGTGGAAACTATTTCGTCTGGATCTTTGGGAATCGATTTAGCATTGGGAGTTGGGGGTTATCCAAGAGGACGGGTGATTGAAATATACGGTCCGGAATCTTCAGGAAAAACAACCTTGACTTTGCACGCTATTGCCGAAGCGCAAAAAGCCGGAGGAATCGCTGCTTTTATAGATGCAGAACATGCTTTCGACAGAAATTATGCCGAAAAATTAGGCGTTGACATCGAAAACTTAATCATATCGCAACCAGACAACGGGGAACAAGCCTTAGAAATTGCCGAGAACTTGATTCGTTCAGGCGCGATTGACATTGTCGTGATTGACTCGGTTGCTGCTTTGACTCCAAAAAGTGAAATCGAAGGCGAAATGGGCGATTCTAAAATGGGATTACACGCTCGTTTGATGTCACAAGCTTTGAGAAAACTGACTGGAACCATAAGCAAAACAAATTGTACGGTTTTCTTCATCAACCAGTTGAGAGAGAAAATTGGCGTGATGTTCGGAAATCCAGAAACCACAACGGGTGGAAATGCGTTGAAGTTTTACGCTTCGGTACGTTTGGATATTCGTCGTTCCACACAAATCAAAGATGGTGATAACGTGCTTGGAAACAGAACCAAAGTGAAGGTCGTTAAAAACAAAGTGGCTCCGCCATTTAAAGTAGCCGAATTTGATATTATGTACGGCGAAGGAATTTCGAAAACAGGTGAAATCTTGGATTTGGCCGTTGAATTTGAAATCATCAAAAAAGCAGGGTCTTGGTTCAGTTATGGCGACACCAAATTAGGACAAGGGCGTGATGCAGTAAAAGTTTTAATAAAAGACAATCCAGAATTAGCAGACGAATTGGAAGCTAAAATCAAGGCTTTGATAAAAGAAAATAACGCTTAAAATTAGAAAAAAGTCCTGCATTGTGCGGGACTTTTTTTTGCGATATAAATATCCCACTCTATTTGTCATGCTGGTAGCGTCTCAATTATATTGCTCTAGTTATGAGATGGCTTCGGCCCTCACAATGAGAATAACGAACTACTTTTTCTTTTCGAACTCTTGTAACTGTTTGTGAATTGCCTCCCAAGCTTGGTCTTTAAGGCTATTCTTATCGGTCAATGTTTTTCCTTTCGTTTCAATAAAGGAAAGTATTCGGACTCTCAAAAGCCCCGGACTTCCGCTAAAAAAAGTAAAGGAAAACCTTTTTTTATTATCCCCAAAAACAATCGGAACAATAGGCAATTGGTAATCAATGGCTAATCGAAAGGCGCCATCCTTAAAGTGATCTAAAAGTATGGATTCGTCATAAGGAACGCCCCCTTCGGGAAAAATACAAATACTAAGTCCTTGATTGATTCTTTTTTGGGCTCTTTCAAAAACGCCGTGCTTACTTCTAGAACTTGCTCTGTCAACCAAAATACAGGTTCTTTTGTAGAAAAACCCGAACAAAGGAATTTTTACTAATTCTTTTTTTCCTACAAAAACGAATGGTTTGTTTATGGTCGCAAGCATCAACATAATATCGACCATCGAAGTGTGATTGGCAATAAACATATAACTTTTATGGGGTGCGAGTTCTTGATCTTTATCGATTTTATAATGAAATCCCATTCCAAAAAGGATGAACTTGGCCCAAATTCTCGCCATTTTAAAAAAGTAAGGATAGCCACTTTCTGTCAAAATGGAAGCCACCAAAAAAGGAAGCATAATGATGATGGGAATGGCCATTAAAACATAAAAAAAGACGCGCCAAATAGACCAAAAAATTATTTTTATTCCTCTCATAAAGTCAAAAGTAAGGAAAAGTGTGTAACTTTTAGTAAAAGAATTAACTTTGTCAAAAATACCAATCTTTTACAATGGCAAAAATACTCACCGGAGTTCAAAGTACTGGAACGCCACATTTAGGAAACTTACTTGGCGCAATCATTCCGGCAATCGAATTGTCGAATAATCCAGCAAACGAATCGTTTCTTTTCATTGCCGATTTGCATTCGATAACCCAAATAAAAGACGGCAAAATATTAAGAGCTAATACCTATAGCACTGCTGCGGCCTGGCTTGCCTGTGGTTTAGACGTAAAAAAAGTAGTTTTTTACCGCCAATCTGATGTGCCTCAAACGGCAGAGTTGGCTTGGTATTTGAGTTGTTTTTTTCCTTTTCAAAGATTGACATTAGCCCATTCCTTCAAAGACAAATCCGACAGACTGGAAGATGTAAATGCGGGATTGTTTTCCTATCCAATGCTAATGGCTGCCGATATTTTATTATACGATGCGCAATTGGTTCCTGTGGGAAAAGACCAGTTGCAACACCTAGAAATTACTCGCGATGTGGCTTCTCGTTTCAATCATCAAATGGGTGAAACATTTGTAATTCCCGAAGCCAAAATTCAAGAAGACACCATGTATGTTCCAGGAACCAATGGCGGAAAAATGAGCAAATCGGCCCATAATTTCATTGATATTTTCTTAGATGACAAGGCCCTTCGCAAACAAATCATGGGGATAGAAACTGATAGCACTCCGCTTGAAGACCCAAAAAATCCGAAGACTTGCAATGCTTTTGCACTTTATAAATTATTGGCAAATGAAAGCCAGGTTGAAACAATGACTACCAATTATTTGGGTGGAAATTACGGTTACGGTCACGCCAAACAAGCCTTGTTTGAACTGATTGTCGAAAGATTCAAAACCGAAAGAGAGCAATATAATTACTACATGCGCAACCTCGCCGAAGTAGATGCTCTATTAAAAAATGGTGCCGAGAAAGCAGGGATTGTTGCCAATGGGGTTTTAGCAAGAGTAAGAGAAAAGTTGGGGTTTGCGTAAATTAATTTTGGCTATACCGCCTCAAATAATTTTCCAGGCAATGGTCGAATCACGCCTTTTAATTCCATATTTAGCAACATCCCTGAGATTTTATAAATAGGAAAATCGCATCGTAAAGCAATGCTGTCCATCAATTCCTTTCCGTTCTTGAGAAGGTAATCGTAGACTTTTTGCTCGTCTTCTTCGAGCGTGACAAACAATTTTTTTTGCACAGGTTTTGTGTCATTGCGAGATTTCGAATCAATCCCGATGTCCCAATTCAGGATATAAACCAAATCGGCAGCACTGGTGAGGAGATTTGCTTTTTGGATTTTTATCAAATTGTTGCACCCTTGACTATATTTGTCCGTCGTTCGACCGGGAACGGCAAAAACATCGCGATTGTAATCATTGGCAATATTCGCCGTGATTAATGCGCCCCCTCTTTCAGCCGATTCGATGACAATAGTCGCCTCTGAAATTCCTGCTACAATACGGTTTCTTTTTACAAAATTTTCCTTTTCAGGACTGGACGAACTCCAAAATTCGGTCATAAAACCCCCATTTTCTAATACTTTGGACATGTGTTTCTTATGGGATTTAGGGTAAATTTGGTTTAGCCCATGTGCCAAAACACCTATGGTTTGAAGATTGTTTTCCATCGCTAATTGATGTGCAAAAATATCAACCCCATAAGCAAATCCACTCACGATGACGGGATCGAGCGGCGCCAAATCTTCAATCAACTTTCGGCAAAATTCCATTCCGTAGGAAGTGATTTGTCGCGTTCCCACAATGCTGATTATTTTTTTGTTTTTTAAGTCAATATTCCCTGAGCTAAACAATAAAACCGGTCCGTCGATACAATGTTTCAAACGATCTGGGTAATTTTCGTCCTGAAAATAAGTTACGTTGATTTCGTTAGATTTTATGAATTGAAGTTCTTGTTCTGCTTTTTCGAAGACCAATTTATTCTTCAAATTTTGTAGTAATATAGATCCAATGCCTTCAATTGCGTTGAGTTGGGAGTTTTTTGTTTTAAAAATGGTTTCAGCGCTACCGCAATGGGTTATTAATTTTTTGGCCATAATAGCGCCAATGCCTTCTACTTGTTGCAATGCCAATAGATATAATAATTCTTGGTCTGTCATGCTAAACGTTTGAATCTTAAATGTATAAAAATTTACGCAGATTGTTAATAAAATTTGTGAATAAAATTTTGATAGTTATTTTCATTGTATAACTTTGTCTCTATGAACATTCAACCCTACATCGCGCAGCTTTTATACCGTTATCAATGTGTAACCGTTCCGGGTTTTGGAGCATTTTTGACCGAAATTCAATCGGCTCAACTCGTTGAAAGTTCTAATTCGTTTTTTCCACCGAAAAAAATGATTTCTTTCAATGCCTATCTAAAAAATAATGATGGATTATTAGCCAATCATATAGCTCAAGCAGAGAAAACATCCTACGAATATGCCATTAGTGCTATTCAATATGAGGTTTTCAATTGGAAAAAAGCGCTTCAGGAAAATGGATTATTCGCTATTAAAAACGTAGGAAATTTTTCTCTTAACGCCGATAAAAATTTAATTTTTACTCCGTTTGATCAAACAAATTACTTGACTCACTCCTTTGGCTTAAGTGCTTTTGTTTCGCCAATGGTGAAAAGAGAACTATTTGAACAAAAAATTGAAGCTCTTGAGGAAGATGCTATAATTACCTTTATTCCAGAAAGAAGAAAAACAAGTGCCTATTTAAAATATGCCGCTATTTTTGTTTTAGGATTGGGATTAACCGGAGCGCTCGGTTATCCTATTTATCAACAACAAATCGCAAACGAAACGATTCTTGTGGAAACTGCCGTTCAAAAACAAGTTCAAAACAAGATTCAAGAGGCTACTTTCTTTATTGAAAATCCTATTCCGGCGGTAACGCTTACCGTCAAGGAAGTAAAAATGTCTTACCACATTATGGCGGGTGCTTTTAGAGAAGAGAAAAATGCCGAAAAAATATTTAACCAATTATCTAGTCAAGGGTATAAAGCGCGACGCATTCCGCAAAATAAATATGGATTATTTCCTGTTCTTTACGGAAGTTATGCCACTTTTGCCGAAGCTGAAACTGCCAAACAAGAAATTCAAAAAACCGAAAATGCTGACGCTTGGATTCTAGTCGAATCACTATAAAAAATGAAACCCATTCAGCCTTGAATGGGTTTTTTTATGTTAAATAATTTATTTACTACTTTACAGTCAAACTCGCTTTAAACATCCTCAATTCTTCCCAAGTGAATTTATCGCCATATTTTTCTTTTAATGGCGAAACCGATTCTTCTTTATAGCCTTTAAATGCTTCCGTAAGTTCTAGGATTTTATCTTCAGGCAAAACATCATGGATTTGAATTGTTTGTGCGATAATTAGTTTGGTCAAATGTCCTAAAATGGTTTCTGGCGTAAATTTTCTGATGGCCGCAATCTCTTTAATTGAGTTCTTTTCTAACCACAATTCGTAGGTTTCCTGAACGGTGGATTTCTTGGGTTCTTTTGCGGCTTTTTTATTTTTAGTGTACCTTTTCAAATCAGCTTCGTCCTCGATTAAAGTTACGTGTACATTCTTGAATTCTTCTTGAATGATTTTTAACTTATTGACTTTATAGTGTTTTATTTCTTCCGAAGACAGTTTTTCTTTTGAAATGGTATCGCCTTGAACCACCGTTTCAATTAACAATTTGGCTTTCATTAATCGCAAAACCGCTTTGATTTGTAACTCTTCCAGCACGACTAATTCGTCGTAAAAAGATTTTACTTTTTTGATGCGTTTTACTTCTTCAAGTTTCCAAAGAATTTCGAAAACCAAATTGTCCATTGGGACTATAAAATAATTGTATGCTGCCTGAATTCTATCTGAAACATGATTCAAATCAACGGCGTCTTGACGGAAAATTTTATTGAGTTGCAAAATAAATTTTTTGGAGGGTTCCAAAAGTAATTCGATAGCTTCGGTTTGTTTTCGAGCCCAAACAGCGTGTTTTGATTTGGCTGAACTTTCCCCTTTTTCGTCATAACTAAACTTATGGTTTCGCCATTCTTGCGCCAAATCACCCCAATCGAAACTGCTATTCAAGAAATTATGGATAAAGTTTTTGGTTTCTACTTGCAACGAATCCTCCAAAACTTCTTCAGATGCTTTATTAAGCGAATAATCCATCACATCTTGATCATTCGAAATACCGTTCATGTTTAGCGGAGAAAGTAAAATTAGACCTTTTAACGAGCGCAAACGCGATAAAGCGACATATGCCTGTCCAGGAAGAAAAACTTGCGAAACATCAAGCGCCGCTTTGTCAAAAGTGAGGCCTTGGCTTTTATGAACCGTGATTGCCCATGCGAGTTTTATAGGGTAATGAACGAAGGTTCCCAAAACTTCTTCCTCTATTTCCTTTGTGTTTTCATCTACTTTATAGCGGATGTTCTGCCATTCGTATTTTTCGACTTCAATAGTTTTGTTTTCCTCGGGAAAATAAACGAGGATTTCCTGACTCGAAAGCGATTTGATAATTCCCATTTTTCCGTTAAAATAATTCTTGTCAAACGAAGGATCGTTTTTAACAAACATCACTTGCGCCCCCACTTTCAACTTTAAATTTTCCTCGACGGGATATATTTTGTTGGGAAAGTCATCCACAATTTCGGGTTTGTAACTTACTAATTTTCCGTTCAAATCTTGCAAAGCCTGGGTATTCATAGCATCGGCTTTGGTATTGTGCGTGGTTAAAGTGATATAGCCTTTATTGGCTTTTAAATCAAAATCGGGTTGTACGTATTGATTCAACGTTTGAATGTCTGCTGGAGTAATTTGGTTATTCCTTAAATTGTTTAATATGGAAATGAAAGAATCATCTGTTTGACGAAAAATCTTGGACAATTCGATATACAATGGCGGGTTTTGCTGCACGACATGCGAATGAAAAAAGAATTTCCCTTTGTAATACGTTCTCAAGGTTCGCCATTCCTCATCCCGAATTACGGGTGGTAATTGCAACAAGTCGCCAATAAACAAGACCTGAACACCCCCAAAAGGGCTGCTTTTTCTGCGAACGGATTGCATCATAAAATCCATGGCATCTAACAAATCAGCACGAAGCATACTGACTTCGTCAATGATAAGCAATTCCATGTTACGGATAACCGATTTCTTCAAACCGCCCATTTTGAAGTGCCTGCGCAACGTGGCTTTGGTTTCAAATTTAGTGTTTTCAGAAAAATGGGGTAATGAATTATCGGGAATAAATCCACCAAAAGGCAACTGAAACATCGAATGGATGGTAACCCCACCCGCATTTAAGGCTGCAATTCCTGTGGGTGCCACCACAACCGTGTTCTTGTGCGTGGTTTGAATAATTTCCCGCAAAAGCGTGGTTTTCCCTGTTCCCGCTTTTCCTGTTAAAAAAATAGAGCGATGCGTTTGATTGATAAATCGCAGGGTGTACGCCGCGGCTTCGGAATGGATTTGCATTGGAGTATCTGTAAAGAATGCTAAAGTATACAATTATCCTAGAACGGAGCAAAATTGGACTTAAATTTAGAATTCTAAATATAACATTTAGTGATAAATTCAATCTTTATTCTTTTTTAGTATTTTACTCAAGGTTACCTAACAAAAAAAAGGCTGTCCTTTCGGACAGCCTTTCTCTTTTAATAAGAGTATCTAGGATACGATTATTTTTTAATCACTCGTAGTGTTTTCACTTGTGCTCCTTGAGTTACAATTACATTGTAAATACCTTTTGCATAGTTAGCCCCTATTTGAGAATCAGATTTTAACTGACGTTGTTCGATGGAACGACCCAACATATCATAAACCTGTACTCCAAATGATTTTTCATTATTAGATTTAATTGTAAATCCTTCAGTAGATGGGTTTGGATAAGCCACCACTTTGAATACACTAGCAACTGGTGCTACTTTTGTAACACCTGTACAAGTAGCAAGTTTTGTCAAAGCTAATGTTTTAACAGCCGTGGATGTTCCTGCACCATTGATCGTTTTAATAGTTAATGACTTATCAGTTGTTGGAAATGCAGTAGTTCCCACATAAACAACTTTAAAAGTCAAATCAGAGGTAGTTAAGATATTTGCCGAAGCACCTGAAATACCATGAGTAGATGTAACAAAAGATCCCGCAGGAGCTGTAATTAAATACTTAGTAGCAGTAGCATTTGGTGTAATGGTATAGCTAAATCCTTCAGTTCTATTACAAACACTTAGTGAACCTGCAACTGTAGCTACTACCGTTGGTAACGCTCTTTTTAAAGACAGCGCTTTAGCCGCCGATGTTCCTGCGCCGTTTACAGCGTATGCATTGATGGCTATTGGCGTAACACCCGGAGTAACATCTTTTAAATTTACATGTATCACATTAGTTGTACTAGTAAAGGTACCTGCCACTAACGTTGATGTCGCATCACTTGAAGTAACTCCAGTAGGAAGTACCCATTTGTATGAAGTTATTGCTAATGGCGCTTTACTTGAAGCGGTCAAAGTAAACACTTTGTCAACTCCCGAATAAATACTTGCATCAACAATTGCTGTAGTCGCAGTACCATCAGTAAGTACCAATGTCGATAATGCTGGTAACGCTCTTTTTAAAGACAACGCTTTAGTAGCTGAAGCTCCAATACCGTTTACAGCATACGCATTGATAACTAATGCCGTAATACCTGGCGTAGCGTCTTTTAAGTTTACATATATTACATTACCCGTACTAGTATAAACTCCTGTTGAAACAAAAGTCGCATCAGATGAAGTAACTCCAGCAGGAAGTACCCATTTGTAAGAAGTTGGGCACACTCCTTGTGTCGCTACAGCTGTAGCAGTCAAGGTAAATGATTTGTCAACTCCTGAATAAATACTTGCGTCAATAATTGGCGTAGTCAAATTACCATCAGTAAGAACCAATTTAGTTAATGTTGATGGCAACTTTCTAGTTAATGTTAACTTTTTAGCAGTTTTTGTTGGACCACCATAAGCATTAACTGATGAAACTCCAATAATTATTGATGAAACGTCAGTAGAAGCGCTAAATTTAACATAGATAATTGGTTCGTTGCTAGTTACACCAACAACAGGAACACCATTTGAGTCAGTTCTATTTACTCCAGTAGGAAGATCCCATTTGTAAGTAGCATTAGCAACTGAGCCCGCAGTTAATTTTAATGCTGTACTTGAGCCAATATAAGATCCTAAAGCAGTAACTACAGTTGCGCCATCAGTAAGTACTAATGTTGCCGGCGCAGCCGGTAAAGCAACTACCGTAACTGCTACAGTAGCTCTTGCGCTTTCTATTCCTGTAGTGCCATACTTTTGAGAAACATAAAATGTTTTAACAGCCGCTGCTGTTGTTGCTACTACAGGAGCAGTAGTTGAAGCGGTTCCTTTTGTTGCAACAGTATACCATTGTAAGGTGTATCCAAAAAGTGCAGTAGCTGTTGGATTAATAACACCTGTAGCTCCTACAGTCACACTTGTGTTGGTTACTTGTGGTGCTGCTGGGGTTAGACCCTCATCTACTGTACCATTACAGTTGTTATCCAATCCGTCAGCGATTTCTGTAGCACCTGGGCGTACAGCAGCTTTAGCGTCATCACAATCAGTATTGTTTACGGAATAACCTGTTGGTGCTGTTGTTGGATTTACTGCACATATACTAACTAAACTTCCTGAACCATATCCGTCTCCATCTGTATCCGCATAGAAAGTAAAAGAAGCGTGTTTTGTAGCATCAGTAGGAGCACAATCGGTATTGTTTACTGAATAACCTGCTGGTGCTGTTAAATCTTCTAATTGAACAGATGAACCTGCACCATAACCGTCTCCATCAGTATCTACGTAATAAGTATAAGTAGTCACTGCTGGAACTACAGTAACATTAATTGAAGCTCTTGAGCTTTCAACACCGCTCACAACACTAGTTTGTGAAACATAATAAGTAGTTGTTCCTGCTGCAGTAGTTGTAGGAGTTGGAGCCG
>CANFHF010000018.1 GCA_947446635.1 Flavobacteriaceae bacterium | reverse complement strand
TCTTCCCATCCCGAACAGAGTAGTTAAGCCCGCCTGCGCAGATGGTACTGCAGTTATGTGGGAGAGTATGTCGTCGCCTTTCTTTATTGAACCCCAACCTAAAAAGCTTGGGGTTCTTTTTTTTATCGGTGCGACGGTGTTCGTCCTTCGGACTCGGATTTTCGCTTTTTTTAAAATCAATCCGTATAAATCCAAAATCTGAATTAATTCAAAAAAGGAAAAAAAATTAAGTGTTTACAAATGAGTCATTTCCTTATTTGAATTTAAAGCAATAAGTGATTTTACCCGTGAACCGTTTCGTTTTTTCCGTAGTTTGTAATTAATTCGCCTTCAAAATCAATCCATTCTTGCCAACGTTTGTCCACATCAACTTTCTCGGAATATTTTCTGGCAAAACGAAGAAATGTAGTATAATGTCCCGCTTCACTTATCATTAATTTCTTGTAAAACGCGGCCAATTCTTTGTCTTCAATGTTTTGTGATAGCACTTTGAATCGCTCGCAGCTTCTGGCTTCTATCATGGCAGAGAAGAGTAATCGGTCTACAAAAGCGTCGTTTCGGCTGCCGTCTTTTTTCAAAAATTTAAAAAGTTCGTTTACGTAATGGTCTTTTCTTTCTCTCCCTAATTTTAATCCCCGTTCCTTGATGATGTTGTGCACCATCTGAAAATGCTCTAATTCTTCTTTGGCAATTTCCAATAAATCAGTCACTAATTCTTCGTGTTCTGAATTGTATGTGATGATGGTGATGATGTTTGTGGCTGCTTTTTGTTCGCACCAAGCGTGATCGGTCAAGATTTCTTCGATATTCGATTCGACGATGGTTACCCATTTAGGGTCGGTGGCTAATTTTAATCCTAACATTTTTTCTTTGTATAAAGAGTAGTGGCAAAAATACAGTTTTTATTTGTTGTGGAATGGATTGATTTGCGGTTTATTTTCCCTTATTTTGCATCATAAAAAGTAATCGATGACTGTAAATCAGCACGTTTTAATTCTTGGATTTGTTTGGCCTGAGCCCAATTCTTCTGCTGCAGGAGGAAGGATGGTACAGTTGATTTCTATTTTTAAAGATCGGGGTTTTGAGGTTACTTTTGCCAGTTCCGCTTCGGATAGTGATTATATGATTGACCTTGAAGCCTTGGGGGTTTCCAAAAGATCCATTGCTTTAAATAGTTCTAGTTTTGATGTTTTTGTAAAGGAATTAAATCCATCAATAGTTTTGTTTGATCGCTTTATGATGGAAGAGCAATTTGGGTGGCGCGTTGCCGAAAATTGTCCCGATGCCTTACGAGTATTAGATACGGAAGATTTACATTGCCTGCGTTTGGCACGCCAAAAAGCATTTAAGGAAAACCGATCCTTTTCGACAGATGATTTATTAGTTGAAGATGTTGCCAAAAGAGAAATTGCCAGTATTTTGCGTTGTGATATTTCCTTGATGATTGCCGAATATGAAATGCAATTGCTAAAATCCGTTTTCAAAATTGACTCTAACGTACTGTATTATTTGCCTTTGTTGTTGGATCCGATTACCGTTTCAACTATCCAAAATCTGCCTTTATTCGAAGAACGCAAGAATTTTGTTTTCATTGGCAACTTCCTTCACGAACCCAATTGGAATACCGTTCAATATTTAAAAGAATCCATTTGGCCATTGATTAGAAAGCAACTACCAGAAGCGGTTTTGCAAATTTACGGAGCCTATCCCAGTCAGAAAGTGTTGCAATTGCACCAACCGAAACAAGGTTTTTACATTATGGGTCGCGCTAATGAGGCTCAGGAAGTCGTTCGAAATGCCAGAGTTGTTTTAGCTCCTTTGCGTTTTGGCGCTGGAATAAAAGGAAAATTGCTTGAAGCCATGCAATGCGGAACGCCAAGCATAACCACATCTATTGGAGCAGAATCCATGTTTGGGAATCTGCCTTGGAATGGTTTTATTGCCGACGATGCACAAGCTTTTGCTGATAAAGCGGTAGAATTATATCAAGATGCAACCCATTGGCATAAAGCCCAACAACACGGTTTTGAAATTATTGAACGACGCTATTTAAAATCCTTATTTGAGGGTGATTTAATATGTCATATTTTAAATGTGCAGGCCCATTTAAAACAATATCGATTAGATAATTTTATGGGAACACTATTGCAGCATCATACTTTGACAAGTACCAAATATATGTCCCGTTGGATTGAGGAGAAGAACAAATAAAAATCCCGTTCTGATTTTACAAAACGGGATTCATTTATAAAATATAACGAGCTAATTACGCGAGCATCGTCACTGGATTTTCGATATATTGTTTCAAAGTTTGCAAGAATTGTGCTCCGGTTGCCCCGTCAATAGTTCGGTGGTCGCAAGCTAAAGATAACATCATCGTGTTTCCTACTACAATTTGGCCATTTTTTACCACTGGTTTTTCTACAATCGCTCCTACGGAAAGGATGGCAGAATTCGGTTGGTTGATGATGGAGTTGAACTCCGTAATGCCAAACATTCCAAGGTTAGAAATCGTAAATGTACTTCCTTCCATTTCGGTAGGTAATAATTTTTTGTTTTTGGCTCTTCCTGCCAAATCTCTTACGCTTGTTCCAATTTGAGACAAACTCATACCATCCGTAAATGGTAACACTGGTACAACTAATCCATCTTCAACCGCAACAGCAACACCAATGTTCACGTGGTAATTGATGATGATGGATTCAGCTGTCCATTGTGAATTGATTTTCGGGTGTTTTTTCAAGGCTAATGCTGAAGCTTTAATCACCATATCGTTAAAAGATACTTTGGTATCTGGAACACTGTTGATAATTGCTCTTGATTTCATTGCTTCGTCCATGGTTACCTCAATTACCAAGTTGTAATGTGGTGCAGTGAATAAAGATTCTGCCAAACGTTTTGCAATGATTTTACGCATTTGCGAATTCTTGATTTCTTCGGTGGCAATTTGCCCTGCTGGAATATAAGGTTTTGAAATGGTTGTCGGTTGTGAGTTGTCGGTTGAAGGTTGAGCAACTTGACTTTTAGCGTTTGACTCTTGGCTTCCAACTGTAAAGTTTTCCACATCACTTTTAGTAATGCGCCCGTTTTCGCCAGAACCTTTCACTTGTGCTAATTGTATTCCTTTTTCATCGGCAATTTTCTTTGCTAATGGCGAAGCCAAAACGCGTTGTCCGTCAGTGGATACTTCTTGAACAATTGGTGCTGTTTGTGAAGCCGGTGCTGATTTAGTTTCTTCTGTTGCTACAGTAGCAGTTCCTCCAATTTTATAATTTTCGGCAATGCCGCTAATGTCGGTTCCTGCAGGTCCAATGATAGCCAATAAGCTATCTATTGGAGCCGATTGCCCTTCTGGAATTCCAATATATAATAAGGTTCCTTCGTTGAAAGATTCGAATTCCATTGTTGCTTTGTCGGTTTCGATTTCAGCAAGAATATCGCCTTCGGCAACAGTATCGCCTACTTTTTTCAACCAAGTAGCCACTGTTCCTTCGGTCATGGTATCGCTCAAACGGGGCATGGTTACCACAACAACCCCTTTTGGTAAAGCGGTTGCGGCCGGAGCAGCAGTTTCTTCTTTTTTAACTTCCGTTGTTGCTGCTGGAGCTTCCACTTTAGCAGGAGCAGCATTTGCGCCTCCAGCTATTAAAGCAGTAATATCTTCGCCTTCGTTTCCAATAATTGCCAATAGAGAATCTACGGGTGCAGTTTCTCCTTCTTGAATGCCAATATACAAAAGAGTCCCTTCGTTGAAAGACTCAAATTCCATTGTTGCTTTGTCGGTTTCAATTTCAGCGAGCATGTCGCCTTCGCTTACTTTATCTCCTACTTTTTTTAACCAAGTCGCCACCGTTCCATCTGTCATGGTGTCGCTCAAACGAGGCATCGTTATAATTGTAGCCATAATTGATTTATAGTTTATGAGGAATAAATGGATAGTTTTCTTGGTCGTACACCACGTCGTATAGTTGTTGGATTTCAGGATACGGAGATTCTTCGGCAAATTTCACACATTCTTCAACCAAGCCTTTTACCCTTTGTTCGATAGCACCGATTTCTGCTTCAGTTGCATATTTTTGATCCTTGATTACATCTAGAATTTGCGTAATTGGATCTATTTTTTTGTACTCTTCTACCTCTTCTTTGGATCGATATAATTGGGCATCGGACATAGAGTGTCCTCTGTAACGATAGGTTTTCATTTCTAAGAAGGTTGGTCCATCCCCACGACGAGCTCTATCAATGGCTTCGGTCATGGCTTCGGCCACTTTTACAGGATTCATTCCATCAACGGGTCCGCAAGGCATTTCATATCCTAAGCCAAGTTTCCAAATGTCAGTATGATTTGCGGTTCTTTCTACGGAAGTTCCCATAGCATAGCCATTATTCTCAACGATAAAAACTACTGGAAGTTTCCATAGCATGGCCATATTAAAGGCTTCGTGAAGTGATCCTTGTCTTGCTGCACCATCTCCAAAATAGGTCATGGTTACCCCGCCCGTTTCAAAATATTTATCAGCAAAGGCTAATCCCGCTCCAACTGGTATTTGCCCGCCCACGATTCCATGTCCACCATAAAAACGGTGTTCTTTAGAGAAAATATGCATTGAGCCACCCATTCCTTTTGAAGTTCCAGTAACTTTCCCCATAAGTTCTGCCATGACACGTCTTGGGTCAACTCCCATGCCTATTGGCTGCACGTGATTTCTATAAGCGGTAATCATTTTGTCTTTCGTCAAGTCCATAGCGTGTAAGGCACCTGCCAAAACCGCTTCTTGACCATTATATAAATGAAGAAACCCTCTAACTTTTTGTTGAATGTATAATGCCGCCAATTTGTCTTCAAACTTTCTCCAAAGTAGCATGTCTTCGTACCACTTTAAATAAACCTCTTTTGTAACTTCTTTCATCTAAATTTTGTCTTTTGCTTAATGAATGCGGTGTTTAGTATGATGTAATCAATAACACCCTTGCTTTTATTACCCTAAATTTGCAAGACTGCAAAAATAGGACATTCCAAGGAAGTACTAAAATTTATAATACAATTTTAGTGCAATTATTATTCTTTTCATAATAATTATTCATCTAATAGAATTATTTTGGAGACCCCAATTTTTACTAGCAGTAAGTTTAAGCCCTCTATAGTTGGCGTAAACTCCATTTTCTGTTTACAAAGTCGTAAAATTAAAAACAGTTGTGATTAATTCAATTTACATTCTTTTGAAGTCAAAAAAAATCCAAATTTCATCGTATTGAAATTTGGATTTTGTATCGTGTATTATTTATTGCTAATATTCATCATACTTGTCTCCGAAATTAAAAGTAAGGGAGAATCGAAGTGTGTTTTCTAAAGGATTTTTCACTTTAGAAGCAGAGAATAAATACGAAAGATCCACTTTTACAACGTTATACTTGAAGCCAGCTCCAAGTGAAAAGAACTGTCGAGCGCCTTTCATTGGGCTTTCATGAAAATAACCCAAACGCATGGCAAAGGAATTTTGGTATATGTACTCCGCTCCAGCGGCATAGGTAATTTCTTTTAATTCTTCACTAAAACCACCAGGAGCATCACCAAAGGATTTAAAAATTCCAGATGCCCAGCCAATAGCGCGATAATCTGCGTTTGCAATTAATATGTCCTCACCATCAACTACAGTGTCTCCATTTAAATCAATGCCTCGTTGTGGAGTAGGTACCAATAATTTATTGAATTCGAGATTTAGGGCAACTTTGTTGTAGTCGTCAAGAATAAAATCAAAACCGGTTCCCACTTTTAAATTAGCAGGGAGAAAGTTGGAGCCTTCATCTGTCTTACTTAAATCATAATTAATTTTTGGGCCTAAATTTTGTATATTAAATCCTGCTCTCCATCTTCCGTTGAACTCGTTATAGGCAATTTCTTCGGATTGATAAAAACCAGATACGTCAAACGCAAATGAAGTCGCGGCTTTGTTAGCTTGTCCTTCTGAGGATAGTGCTAAATTGGAACTGATAAATCTTCCGCCAACTGATAGGGAGAATTTCTCGCTTAATTTTAAGGAATAGGAGCCATCAAATGCAAATTCTGCAGGCTTTACTGTGCCTGTTTCCTCAGCGCCGCTATCAGTAAGTACAATCTCTCCTAAACTAAAATAGCGCAGACTTCCCGCAAAAGCACTTCGTTCGTTAAGTTTATTGTAATAGTTTAATTGCCCAAGCGAGATGTCATTAACTAAATCAGTAAGATAAGGAGTGTAACTCACCGAAAAGCCTTGCTTGTCTATAGCAAAAGCATATTTTGCAGGATTCCATTGTTGCGAGAAAGCATCGGCTGATGTAGCTACTCCCTGATCACCCAAACCAGCGGCTCGAGCATCGGCGGCAATCAATAAAAACGGGACTCCTGTGGTGATAACTCTATCTTGTGCTTTGGCAAAAGAGACAATCATTAATACGATAAAAAGTAATGGTAATTTTTTCATTTTTGAAATTAAAATAGATTCAACAAATATAGTTTTTTATTAAAGTATTACAAGTTTTTCAAACTTTTCAGTTTTGGTATTCGTTAAATTCGATTTAACGGTAAGTTTATAAACATAAACTCCTTTTCCAATTTTATTGCCAAAATCATCCTTGCCGTCCCAAGTAATTTCTTTGGAAAGAAATCCTTCCGTGGTAATGATTTGGTTTTTTGTCCAAACCACTTTTCCGGTTATGGTCATCACCTGAACCTGAACCTGCAACGGTTCAAAAGGTCTATTGTGCGAAAACCAAAACTCGGTATAATTGACAAACGGGTTGGGATAATTCAACACATGGGTCAAGGTTATGGTTTCATTACCCACAACGATGAATTGTAATTCAGCGCTTATGGGATTATTATAAACGTCCCAAGCTTTGAAGGCAATGGTGTGCAGCCCGACTGATAAATTCCGAAAAGGAAACCGCAGTGTTCCTTTTGTATAATCATCCAGATTGGTTTGATAGTAATCATTCAATATATAAGGATTACCTACCTCACCGTCCAAAACAGCAACAATGTCATGCCCTATTCCACTCGCGGTGCTAATACCACTTTCGTCTTCAAGATTGGCTAGTAAGAACGGAGAATTATTTGTTGTACCGCCCAAAACAAAATTTTCGTCATTCATATATAACTTCACAATTGGGGGATTATTGTCCGCCACTGCATTTTCATTTATTCCCCCCACTTTTATAGAGGTGTCATAACCAGTTTCGTTTTCAAATTGAGCTGTTTTTTTGGCATAAAAACTAATCTTTCCATTGTCCAACGGAATTCGAATATCTCGAGGAACTACGAAACTGAATTCGAAGAGCCCATTTTTTATTGATGCGTTTCCTTTATAGATGGTTTCTCCTAATGTATTGAAATTTATTGGAGGGCTATTCCCATCATTATTTAAGGTTGCTCTCGAAATTGTTTTATCGAATATTGTAGTAAAAAGCTCGCCGTTATAGGTTGGTATTGGATTGTTGTTTTCATCGGTTATTTCTCCGGACAATTTCATCTTTGCCAATGATTTGAAATCGTCGAAGGGTTGCGAAACAGGTATGTCGTTAATTTTTGTGAGTGTTATTTTGGGCTTGGGTATTGCCAACATTATGGCTGGGTCGCCAATATAAAAAACAACATTGGTTGCTGAATTGGGTTGGTCGTTTTTGCAGTTCATCAAGGTTTCGGCAATAGAAGTATATTGGTTGGAACCATAGGAAAACAATTTTTCTGCTAATAGATCATTAAAATTTTCTGCACTAAATTGGCCAATCTCACGAGTGGTCGTTATCATAGCAATAGCACCTCCTTTAGGGTTCCAATAGACATATTCACCAGCTGTAGGCCTGAAGGGATTGTCAAAACGAGAAAAATCACAAGTGATCGTTACGAATAAAGGGTATTTATATTGATTGCTTAAGTTTTGACCATCGGATTTTTCCCAAATCCGTTCCCCTGATAAACCATCTTCACCACCATGACCTAAATAGTTAAAAACCAACGCTCCTTTTTCGAAGGCACTGAATAAATCTGTCCGGGCCTTAGGGTATCTTGACCCTCCTGCAGATGCTTCTTGAACATAGGAATCCAATAGTATTTTATTGACATTGATAAATGGTTTTTGAGCTGAAACAACATCTGCCAAAGTGTTTTGTCTACTTTGCAAGGTTAAGTCCGAAACTTTGTCTGAGTCATCTGCAATCACAACAACATTATTTCTCCAACTTCCATAAGATTTTATATCATGGTATTCAATTACTTTATTTACCATTTCATCGGCTTGCACGGCGTCATTTACTAACATTCTACCCACAGCAATATCTACTCCTCCAAAATCGTAACCTATATTCCCTTCGCTAGAATCCATTAATCCATAAAAATCATCAGACGCATAGGAAGATTCCCCTAGGGTATTGCTATTTAAAGCATGATATATAGGTACTATGTTGGTGTTGTTTGCGATTCGATTTTTATAATCATAGGAAGCATCTCCAAAAAGGTTGACATATTTTATTCTTTTTTCAGTGGAAGAAGCATTCCAATAAATATATTTAATACAATTTCTGATGGCGGCAATATCTTGTTTTCCGGACGAAAACTCTTGATATATGGATTCAAGGGTTATCACCTTGACATTCAACTTAGAATAAGAACGGTGAAAATCGGCTAATTTATTGGCTTGAGTTGTCAGAAAACCGGGCGTAATAATTACATAGTCAATATCCTGAAATTGTCCTTGTTCGTTTTTAAAAAGTGTTCCTTTTAAATTCTGATTTGCAATTTTTGTTTTATTAGTTCTCAGAGGAGTCAAATAATCCGAAGCATCAATAGCTACATATTTTCTAACTTCACCCAGAGTTGCCTTAAAGGAAAATAAAGTTTGATTTGGGTTTTCGACTTTGGTTACATTGTATATGTCCGTTATATCCCACACTTGTGAAATTCCGCTTGCGTTAGAAATTTGATAATTTACAATTCCGCTACTTGAAGCAGCTGAATCAAACTGAAATCGAAATTGTTTTCCATATCCTTGCAGTTTTCTTTTGGCAAAAAGCCGAATGTTATCAAGGTATCCTTTCGAACCGGGAACACCATTATTGTAATAGGTTAATTTTATTTTTATATTTTCATTGGCGGTAAAAGTGGTGTTGTTTGGTAAAGAACCTAGATTGAAGCCAGTGCCGGAATTAGTGGCCAGTGCCGAAAAAGAAATTGTTCCTGCATTTTTTTCGTTTGCCAAAACCTTGAAAGAGGTATTTGTATAAGCGGCCGAGGCGGCTGTTACCATCAATTTTACTGGCGTTTGTATGTCAATATTTGGAAAATTAAATGAAAATTCTTGTTCAGGGTTGGTGTCAAATGATTCTCCAAACCATTGCCGGCCTAGTTTCACAATATTTACAAGATCCAATTCGTGGGATTGATAGTCATCAAAAGTAATTATAGTTGAAGTGCTGTTTCCTGTGGGTTGAGCCATCTCCAAAATTCTCTTTCCTTCGTCTCCCTCAACCGTAACATAATAATAGGATTTGGTGTCGTACAGATTAGTATTGGTCTGGCTTTCTTCATTCCAAGTATCCACTCCTTCTGCGTATAATAGGATAAAATCATCATTATTAAATACGCCATCGCTTTCGCCAACGACTTGAATGGCATTTTCGGTTAAATCAGATGGATAGAATATGCTATTTGATAGCGGCAGCATCCGGCCTCCATTCCCATAAATTTTTAGTTTTCTGGGGTCAATTGCACTTGGATCAAGGCCTAATTGTTGTAAAAAAGCCTTGGATATTTTATATACACCTGATTTTTCGACATAAAATCGATACCAGTCGCCTGTTGCCAAAACCGAATTGGTTAGTACGGCAGCACTTTTACTATTTTGTGAAATTCTAGAAACACTTCCGTTTACCGAATAGGAAAAAGACGTAATCCGTTTGTACCCAAGTTCATCTTTTACGATGGGGGATAGGACAAGGAACAGCTGCTTTGTATTTCGTGAAATGGTAGTTTTTAACTTTGCGGAAGGGGTCTTCGGAATGTTTTTCAAGGATAAATCTCCAAGTTGTGAGGCCGAAACGGATTCGTAAATCACATTTGTGATTTGAACTGAATTTCCTTCAAAAGCACCTGAAGCGTTTAGATTTAGGATAAATAAAAGAGACTTCTCAGCAGTATTGTAACTATAACTTTTTCCAGAAAATTGAGGTACGTTTATTTTAGAATCACCGAAATACATCTCTTTCTTCTCAAGCCATTCAATAGCAACATCGCCTTTAGCTTGTGAAAAAGAAACAAAGGGTATAAGGGTTAGGTAGACTAAAAGTATTTTTTTCATTATTTTTTTAAACGCAATTAAGAGTAAAATATTATAACGAGTAAAATTATATCTTTTAGTATAATTGTAAATAATAAATAGTATAAATTTGCGTTCTCATGGTGTGTTTTAGTATTAACACATCTGTTTTTTTATTTATTCAAAAAATGAGGTTGCAGTTTAATGGTTAATTATTATATTGCGCCAACTAAATTATTAGCTACCAAAGAGTATGAAAGTAAACAAAATTATGGCTTTACGATTGATTTTATCATTGATGTTGATTGTGAGTTTTGCTAGTTGTAAAAAAATATGGAATTCTAAAAATGCTTCGCAAGCAACAGGTTGGAAAGTAGACGGCAAAAAAACTTCTGGCAATAAGAAACAACAAGCAGGACCTGGTTTGGTATTTGTTGAAGGAGGTACTTTTACGATGGGTAAAGTCGAAGACGATGTCATGCACGATTGGAACAATACACCTAGTCAACAACATGTAATGTCTTTTTATATGGACGAAACCGAGGTGACCAACTTTATGTATTTGGAATATTTAAACTGGCTGAAAAAAGTATTTCCTCCAACGGAAGAAAATTATAAAAACATTTATCAAGGAGCCTTGCCTGATACATTAGTTTGGAGAAATAGATTAGGCTATAATGAAACGATGACTAATAATTATTTAAGGCATCCTGCCTATGCCAATTATCCCGTTGTGGGAGTTAACTGGATTCAAGCGGTTGAATTTAGCAAATGGAGAACAGAACGTGTTAATGAGGCTTTATTGGAAAAAAAAGGTTATCTTAAAAAGAATGCAAAAACAAACGATGTTACGGCTGAAAGCAATTTTAATACCGAAACCTATTTGAATTCCCCAACACTTGCCTATGGAGGAAATGCTGAAATTGTTTTGCCGGGAAGAAAAGGAACGAAAAAAACAGCAAAACCAGGAAAAGATGGTAAGGTTATAGAGCCATCAAACCTATATGCGCAACGTTCTTCAGGCATTCTGCTTCCAGAATATAGACTGCCAACAGAGGCAGAATGGGAGTATGCGGCTGCAGCCGATGTAGGTCAAAGAGAATTTAATATATATAAAGGTCAGAAGAAATACCCTTGGACCGGAAGTTATACTCGTTCTGGAAAAAGACAAACTAAAGGAGACCAATTGGCCAATTTCAAACAAGGAAATGGTGATTATGGAGGTATTGCAGGTTGGTCAGATGACGGGGCAGATATTACTAATGCGGTAAAAAGCTATCCAGCAAATGATTTTGGATTGTATGATATGGCGGGGAACGTAGCTGAATGGGTTGCCGATGTGTATAGACCAATTATTGACAACGAAGCCAATGATTTTAATTATTTTAGAGGAAATCAGTATACCAAAAATAAAATTGGCAAGGATGGTAAAATTGAAGTTGTTACAAAAGATAATATAGGATTCGAAACTTTGAGTAATGGCAAAAAAGTTGCAATTAGTTTTCCAGGACAAATTATTCAAGTGCCAGTTGATTCAATGGATACATATTTAAGATACAATTATGACAAGAGTGACAATGTTAATTATAGAGACGGGGATAAACAATCTACAATCGATTTTAAAAATAAAGCTGATTCGGAGTCTGATACAAAAAAAGGTAAAGATGAAAGCGCTATGTATAATTCCCCGAAAAATAGAGCTACCACCGATAGTTTAGGGAATGTGGTTAGAAAACTTGACAAATCTGACAAGAGAACTACTTTGATAAATAATAAGGTTAGAGTGTATAAAGGAGGGTCTTGGAGAGACCGAGCGTATTGGCTAGATCCAGCACAAAGACGTTATTTTCCTGAAGATATGGCGACTGACTATATTGGATTTAGATGCGCTATGTCTAGAGTTGGTTCAAAATCTGATAAAAAAAAATCGGCAAGAAATTAAATTTAACATAATAACAACAAAAGCCCTTTTTAGGGCTTTTGTTATTTAAATCATTATCGCATGAATATTTCTACTATTCATAATTTGTTTTTGAAATGTAACTCCGTATCAATTGACACTCGAAAAATAGAGCCAAATTCTCTATTTGTTGCCATAAAAGGGGAGCGTTTCGATGCCAATACCTTTGCAAAAGAAGCCCTCGAAAAAGGAGCTTCGTATGTTGTCATTGATGATGAAACCTTTTATATTGACCAAAGAACACTTCTGGTTGAGAACAGTTTAATTGCTTTTCAAGAACTCGCGAAATTTCATAGAAATTTTTTAAAACTACCTATAATTGCACTTACCGGAAGTAATGGAAAAACGACTACTAAAGAACTGATAAATGTAGTTCTGTCTAAAAAGTTCAGAACAAAAGCGACTGTTGGAAACTTAAATAATCATATAGGAGTTCCATTGACACTATTGTCTTTTAATGCTGAAACAGAGATCGGGATCGTTGAAATGGGAGCCAACCACAAAAAAGAAATTGAATTTCTGTGTGACCTAGCTCAGCCAGATTATGGGTATATAACTAATTTTGGCAAAGCTCATTTAGAAGGATTTGGAGGTATTGAGGGTGTGATTGAGGGTAAATGTGAGATGTATCAATATCTTTTAGAAAACAACAAATTAGCCTTCATCAATCTAGAAGATCAGATTCAGGTAGAAAAATCAAAAAAATTAAAAACCTATTCGTTTGGAATAAATAAAAAAAATGCCGACGTGACTATAGCTTCTGTAAAAGCAAATCCATTTGTGGAAATAAGTTATTCGGGCAATGTGGTTTCAACTCATTTAATTGGACTTTATAACGCCAATAATATCAATGCAGCCCTTGCCATAGGAAAATATTTTGGGATTGAAGATGTGTTAATCAAAGAGGCTTTAGAGAGTTATATTCCTGAGAATAATAGGTCGCAACTTTTATCCAAAGGAACAAACCAGGTTGTCCTTGATGCGTATAATGCCAATCCGAGCAGTATGACTGTTGCTATAGAAAATTTCATTCAGTTGTTGGACAATCCTAATAAAATTATTGTATTAGGTGATATGTTTGAGTTGGGTTCGGAAAGTCAGCAAGAACATGGGTTAATTGTGAATTTACTCTCGGGTGAAGACAATATTATTTGCTACTTTGTAGGAAGTAATTTTTATACCAATAAAATAAAAAAAGAAAATTTTAATTTTCATGAAACTTTTGATTCATTTTCAAAGCATTTTCAAGAAAATAAAATTGAAGATGCTACTATATTGATCAAAGGTTCAAGAGGCATGGCTTTAGAGAGAACTCTGGATTTGTTGTAATGCTAAATTAACTCAATAACGCCGTTTTCAACTAGGAAGGCGTTGTGAATTCCTATTAAATACTAATTAAAAAGCTTGTAAGATTCTCCTTCTTGTTAAGGTCTAATTTTTTTCTCAATCGATATCGCGCAAGTTCTACTCCACCGATGGAAATATTCAAAATTTCAGCTATTTCTTTTGTAGACATGTTCATTACTAAATAAGTAGATAAATCCATTTCCCGAGCTGAAATTGTAGGACATTTTTCTTTTAATCTTTTTAAAAAGTCATAATGAACATTCTTGATATGTTTTTCTAAGTCTTTCCAACTATTGTCCACAGTCACTTCTTTAACAATGCTTTTATTTAATTTTGTAAATTGGAATTTTGTTGCTTCGTCAAATGAATCCGTTTTAATGTCTTTTAGTTTTTGAATAATCCCATTCAAAATTTTATTTGTCTTCACAACTTGTAAAGAGTTGGTCACTAGTTCTTTGTCTTTTGCGAGGATTTTGACCTTAAGTCTTTCATTTTGCAGTCTTTCGATCTCTTTTTCCAAATCAAATTGTTCCTGCCTTATTTTCGACTCTTTTTCCAAATAAATTCTTCTCTGTTCAATAGTTTGGTAGTACTTATTCTTTCTAATTTTTGCTTGTATTTTTTCTCGGACATAATGAATAAATATCCCGACAGTAATAATATAAAACAAATAAGCTAGTAAGTGTCTGTACCAAGGAGGGGATATGGTAAAGGCCAACTGGGCTTGATCAGATTGAATCCCATAACTATTTAAAACCCGCACTTTCATTACATAATCACCTTCTCTAAGATTTGTGTATTCTTTTATAGAGGATAAGGACCAGTTGCTCCACCTGTCTTCAAAGCCTTCCAATTGACAAGAGAATTTAACATTTTGTGTGTTTTCATAAGTAGGGGTGGAAAAGGTAAATTTCACATAATTTGATTGATAAGGAATTTTATATTTTAGGGTATTATTTGGCCCATTTCCATAAAACAAAGTATCTTTTAGAGTAGAGAAGCTTTTTATAAAAGCTTTCGGCTTATCTATATAATATTTTGATAATTTCGAATTATAATGGGCCATTCCTTCGGTAAGACCTATAAATATGTTTTCAGGATTGATGTTATTTACCGATAAATTGTTTAAAACTAAATTCTGGGTAAAATTTAAAAAAGGCGCTGTACTATTGGTATAGTTGTCCTTTGTTTTTTTCGTTAATACCCCTAAGCCGCGATTGTTAATGTACCATATATTTCCGTAATTATCCTCGCGTGTAATGGAAGCGCTGAGGATTGGTTTGAATAAGTTACTAGCTTTTTGGTCCTCATAAAAGACATCGCTGTTTTGAGAATATCTGTAAAAATGATTTTTAGTTTTAAAATAGATTTTGTTTTTTAGTTGCTGTACGCTTATTATTCCTTTGTCGGTTTTAGATAGGTTTTGGTAGGTCCGTATGTTTTTAAAATTTTCATAACCTTCGTTAAGAGCGATTTGATAAAGAAGATTATCTTTTATCACCCAAATATTTTTTCCGTCAATTTCGAATTCACCTATAGATTTGTAAAACCCTTCTATTTGATGTGCGAATTCCCATCCATTAATTCCTTTCTTAAAAAGAGAAAATCCATTGTAATTTGAGCCTATCATAAAATTAGGATGATTTGGAATTTTCTTAAAAATCCAATAACCTACATTGTCTAATGTTTGGGTTGATTTACCTCCTTCAATTAAGAAAGCTCCTTTATTGTGGGCGCAGATTAATTGGCCATCAATAACTTGGATATTTGTAGCTTGACCTGTTGTACCTTCTACCAAAGTAAAAGTGTCTTCGTTGAAGGGAATAGTCCAAGAATGGTAAAAAACACCTTGGTTGGTGGCTACATATAAATTTCCTTTATAGGTCACACTAGCGTATACGGTGTTTATATCATAACTATAGCCAAAATATGAAAAGGGTGAATTTTCGTTTATGAAAGTAATTCCATTATCAAGTCCTAACCAAAGATTATTTTTATGGTCTATAAATGACGTGAGTATGGTGTTGTTTTGGAGGCCTTTCCTGCGATTAATTTGCTGAATTATGCGTCCTGTAGCGTCACACACAATAAAGCCGTTCCGAACGGAATTAAGGACAATATGGTTGTTCTTCATAGCGACTCCACCCAAGCAGCTGTTCTTTTGGATAAAATTATTAGCCTCAGTATCCCAAGAAGTTATTTTACCTTTTCCATATAGGTAAAGTCCTTTATCCAAAGTTGCAATCAGTATTTTATTATCAGGCATTTGGAACATTCCCCATACCTCAGTACTGTTTAATATGGTTGAGTCTGCAATAGGAAAAAGCTTGCCGCTTATATATTCCATTAAGCCTAATGAAACATCTTGAAAATAGAGCCTATTATTTACTTTAAACGAAAAATGAAATCTCGAAGGCGCCTTAATTGTTTTTATAGCATTATTCTTAAATACAAAGAGGCTTCCGAAAGATTGAAAAATCACTTCTTCTTTATTAAAGTGTATTTTCCAAATAATATCAATAGTATTTTCAGTATTGTCATTTCGGGAGTTTAAAAACCTTGATATAGAAAAATAGACTAGTTTTCCTTTTGAATCTGATTTGAAATAGCCAAACTCATTATAGCCTCCAACAAAAATTTTTCCAGAATCTTGAATTTCTACCACTCTTATAACCGAGTGATTTGGCAAAGTATATTTATGCCATGCAACACCATCAAATTGAAAAAGACCATTATTATTGGCAAAATACATATTGCCATCTTTATCTTGGTTAATATCCCAATTTTGGGTACCGCCTTTATAATCGGTTCTTTTATAATTTCTAATTTCTGGAACACCGATACTCTTTACTTGTCCATAAATGAGTTCGGTGCACAATAATACTAGTAAAAATAGGGGTCGAAACGTTCTAAATTCCATATTTAATCTATAAATTATTCTTTGTTTAATAATGGTTTTCATTCAAAAATTAAGGATTTATAACTAGCAGAATGTTCTTAAAAAGAATTTAACAAAGCTAATTTCGTCTATTTTTATTAATGTAGGGTTAGTTTATTTTAATTTTTTTTTAGATTTATTTTCAAAAGTCTGTAAATCAGTAGCTTAATTTTTTTTGTTATGTTTTTGTATGGTTATACGTTGTTGTATGATGTGTTTTTGTATGAATAATTAAGCTGAAAATATGACAATAAATCTATATTATTGCGCTATATTATTAATTAACTAACTAAATATTTAGAATAATGAAATTTACAGAATTATTTATTTTTTCTTTTTCAGCTAATGGAGATTCACTTTGTGCGCAAGAACATGATTTTGCCCAAGCCTAAAGAGTGCTATATGAAAACCTTCTACCCAATTATTTTATTAAACATTTAAATCAAGCACATTATTATGAAAAATTTTTTATTATTAATATTTTGCTGTTATTCAGCATCTGTTTTTTCTCAATCTGATAAGGTATCCATAGATAAAAGCATCTCAGGAATGAAAATCAAAGTCAATGGAAATGACTTTATTATTAATGGTGTAAACTGGGATTACACCCCTATTGGCACAAATTATTCGTATAGCCTTTATAATCAGCCAGAGAGCGTTATTAAGCAAGCTTTAGACGATGAAATGTCTTTATTGAAAAACATGGGTGTAAATACTATAAGAGTTTATGCGGGTATCCCAAAAAAATGGATTGAATACATTTATACTAATTATGGTATTTATACGATGTTAAACCATTCTTTTGGTCGTTACGGCTTAACAATTGATGGAGCATGGGTTCCAACGACAGAATATGCAGATACTAAAACCCGAAAATTACTTTTGAAAGAAGTAAAAGAATTGGCTTCAGATTATAAAGACACCAAAGGACTGCTGTTGTTTTTATTAGGGAATGAGAATAACTATGGTTTGTTTTGGGATGGAGCTGAAACCGAAAACATCCCTGTTAAGGACAGAAAGTCTACAAAACGTGCGCAATATATGTATGCTTTATTCAATGAAGCCGCTGTTGCTATGAAAACTATCGATACTTCACATCCGGTGGCGATATGTAATGGAGACTTGTTATTTTTAGATATTATTGCAAAAAAATGTCCAGATGTAGATGCGCTAGGGGTTAATGCTTACCGTGGAATTTCATTTGGAGATATCTTTGAAAGAGTAAAAAAAGAATACGGTAAACCAGTATTTTTTGCTGAATTTGGTTCTGATGCTTTTAACGCTGTCACTGGCGAAGAAGAACAAAATGGACAAGCAAAGATTCTAAAGGGCAATTGGAAAGAAATTTATGAAAACGCAGCAGGTTTAGGTAAAATTGGAAATTGTTTAGGTGGATTTACTTTTCAGTTTAGTGATGGTTGGTGGAAATATGCGCAAACCAAAAATTTAGACATCCACGATACCAATGCTTCTTGGTCTAATGGAGGATATCCTTTTGATTACGTGCAAGGGGAAAATAATATGAATGAAGAATGGTTTGGTATTTGTGCCAAAGGACCGACGAATGCCAATGGAAATTACCAATTATATCCTCGATCTGCGTACTACATTTTAAAAGAAGTACATCAGTTTAATCCGTATGCCTATGGAAAAACATTAAGTGATGTAGGGATTTATTTTGATAAAATCCAAATCATGGAAGCTGCTCTTAAAGCTAGAGGGGATAAAGCCGCATTAGAAAGTCAAAAAAGCGGAAAAGTTAAATTCTCCAGATTAGCCGCTGAATTTACCACTTTTAACACTGGAGGAAGTTTAATTACAACACCAAGTACTGCACCTACAAAAAACACTACATTTCCAAATCAACTTGGTTTTGATCACATGGAATCCTATTATTTGGGGGTTGAAGGAAGTCCAGTATCTAACATGACAGCAAATGTAGAATTCAATATTTTAGGGAATGTAGCACTTAATCCTATTGATGAAATATTTTATGAAAACAGAGGGCGCCCAATAGACGTCAATGGCTCCAATGGGGATGTAAGTTTACAAGACAATAATCGGGTGTCATTATATAAAGCAAGTTATAAATGGGATGAAAAATGGTTTAATTTAAATAGTTTTTATAGAAGTGGCCATTATCATTGGGGGTATGAAGGCGATTTCTTTGGGTTGTATCCGGAAGCCAATTACGGGCCTAATATAGACACCTATAATTCAGGTGCTCCTTTTGGATTTGAAATGGAAGGAAAGAAAGCAATTAAAGGATTTAAATTAGCCTTTGGACCTCAGCTTTGGTGGGGTGCCAATCCTGCTGTTTTACTTAAATATTCTAAAACAATTGGAAAATTTAATCTAACAGGTATTTTTCATGAAGATTTAGAACAAAGCGGGGTAGCTGAAAGTTCAGTTGCTATTCCTCAACCCAAAACAAGAAAATTTACCTTACATTTAAATAGAAAATTTGGTGATTTTAGTATTGATTTAGGAAGTATTTGGGCAGGACAACCGCTCATTGGCAGAGAATATCAAGTCATGAGAGGTGACCAAGTCTATTTAACTCAAATTAAATCTAGAGATAACTGGGGAGAAAAGCTAAAACTAACCTATATAGGAGGAAAATTCAATTGGTATGCACAGGCTGCTGCTCAAGGATTAGTTGCCGGTGGTGGTGCAGACCTTACACAAACTTTCACAGGTTGGAGATTGAAAGATAGTGGAAGCGGTAATCAATACAATTTTTTAAGTGGTTTTACTTATACCGTTGGTAAATTACAAATTGCTCCAAATTTCTTATGGCAAGAACCCATAGAAGGCCCAATAACCACTAACGTTCCTGCTCCTGGAAGACCTAGAAATATTCTAGATGATCCATTTGTGGTAAGAGCAAATAGAAAGCAAGTTTCTGGGGAATTATTATTGACTTATGACCCAACACCAGGGACGTGGATGTATGAATGGGACAATGACCGTTCAGAAGATGCGGAATTTGCCATAAGTGCAGGATTCGTATTCCGCCATTTTTCTACTTCACAAGATGCTGCTATAGGCTTTTTAGCGAATAGAACCGCTTTTGCTTTTCCAGGAGCTGCTCCGGCTAAAGATTTATGGGAAACTAATGTAAGAATTGTATCAAAATTAACTCCAGATCTTGGCTTCATAGCTAGTCTTTATGGAGGGCCAGCCCAAGGGAATGGAAGCGATGCCAGAACCATAAAACGTTTTGGATCCGATCTAAGAATGATTTATAAAAAAGTAAAATTAAATTCATCTTTAAAAGTAAACGATTGGGGGCCTTATGATTACAACAGAGATTTTAATTTAACTTATCCAGTACAATTCATGACGGATGTTTCTTTTGGAGTAGGAAAACAAGATTGGTTTATACTTCCAGGAACAAGAATTGGGTTAAGAGGAACTTGGCGTTCGCTAGATCAATATTCTAATCGATATAATCCAACACAAATTGTAGATGTAGCCGGAAATATAGTGCCAGATCCTACGGCTATTGGATTTTCTAATGGTCAAGAATGGGAAATTAGAACCTACATTCAAATAAACATTGGTAATTAAAAAAATATAAAAAATGAAAACACATTTAATTATAAAATTAAAAAAAGGATTTACTCTGGCGAGTGTATTATTCGTTTTGGGATGTCAAAATGATGATAAAGATTTGAAAGAAGCTGAATTTTCAAAGGATCCCAATGTATTTATAGACACTTTTAGTGCAGGATTAGATTATGGTGCATTTGGCAGTACGGATATATTTGCTTTCCAAGTAGATAATAAGGTAACGTACAATAACTCATCTGCTGCTATGCGAATTGATGTGCCAAATGAAGATACAGGACTCTATGCTGGAGGCGCATACCTTACTGGAGTAGGAAGAGATCTTACAAGTTATAACGCCTTAACCTTTTGGGCTAAATCATCCGTAGCTGCTACGGTAGGTGTTTTAGGTTTTGGGGTTGATTTTGATAAAAATAAATATACTACTAGTTTAGTCAACACACATTTAAGCACGGCTTGGAGAAAATATATAATACCAATACCTGACGCTTCAAAGTTAAAATCTCAAAAAGGATTATTTTATTTCTCTGCTGGAGCCCATGAAAACGGTGGAAATGGTTTTTCTTTTTGGTTAGATGAAGTAAAATTTGAAAATTTAGGAACCCTTGCGCATATTCAGCCAGTAATAAATAGTGGCTTAAATACAACAGAATCTTTATATCTTAATACTACTACAAAGATTGCAAATCTTTCGGCAACCTTTAGTTTGTCAGACGGAACGAATCCAGTAGTGAACACTTCGCCTTATTTTTTCACCTTTTCATCTTCCAACGAAGCTGAAGCAACAGTTGATTCAGAAGGTGTTATTACGCAAGTTGGATCTGGTTCTGCAGTTATTACGGCTACAATAAATGGAGTGGCTGCAAAAGGATCTATCACAACTCAATCCTCTGGAACTTTTATTCATGCTCCAGAGCCAGATAAGTCTGCAGGAAATGTAATTTCTCTTTTTAGTGATAAATATGCGAATGTTAAGGTTGATTTTTTCAATGGATACTGGGGTGGCTCTTCAACTCAAACAAAACTTATAACTGTAGGTGGTGATAATCTTCAAAATTACACAAATCTTAATTGGGTAGGAATTCAATGTAATAACCCTTCTGTTAATGCAACCGAGATGACGATGCTCCATCTGGACATTTTCGCAACTAATTTCGCGAACCAAAGTTTTGTAATTAAAATAAGAGATACAGGTGCAAACGGAATAATTGAATCAGATAATAATACCGGAAATCCAATAAACGACGATAAAGAAATTTCGAAAACAGTGGATGTAAACCAAATAAATTCTGCGGCTGGAAGTTGGATCCCTATTGATATTCCATTAACTGGAAATATTGCTAACCAAAAAAGTAATGTTGGTCTAATTGTTTTTGTTGGAAATATCAGTTTCCTATTGGATAACTTATATTTCTACAAAAATTAGATTTTTAAAATAATGGTCATAATTTTTTAGATAATATTTATTTCCGAAATTAATTAAATATATGGTTTTCAATTTAAAACAGATACAAATGAAAAAAATAACATTAAAAAAAACAGCTTTACTCTCAATCATAGTTCTTTCGTTTATTGCTTGCGATTCTCATGATGGACAAAAAGTAGACTCGAAATATACAACACTTGTTTGGAATGATGAGTTTGATGGTGCAATAGGTGATTTACCTGATTTTGAAAAATGGTCTTATGATTTAGGAACAGGGGATCATGGTTGGGGAAATAATGAATTACAAACTTACACTAACGATCCTGAAAATATTTCGCAAGACGGAAATGGAAATTTGGTAATTACGGCAATAAAAAATGGTTCTTCTTATACTTCAGCTAGAATTAAAACAAAAGGAATATTAGAGCAACAATACGGACGCTTTGAGGCCCGAATTCAAACGCCTTATGGACAAGGATTATGGCCAGCATTTTGGATGCTAGGAAATGATTCGGATACTAATACTTGGCCAAAATGTGGTGAAATTGACATTATGGAATTAAGAGGGCAGAAGCCTAATGTTGTGCAAAGTTCACTTCACGGACCGGGTTATTTTGGATCCAATCCTATTACAGATACTTATACTTTGATTAATAATCGCTTTGATACAGGTTTTCACATTTTTGCAGTTGATTGGGATGAAAATAAAATAGACTTTTATGTGGATGGCTACTTATATCAAAGAGTTAATAAATCAGATGTTGATAATAAAGTGGTTTATGGAGTACCAAAAGTATGGGCTTTTGATCATCCGTTTTATCTAATTTTAAATTTAGCAGTAGGAGGGAATTTTTTAGGCAACCCTAATACTTCAACTTCTTTTCCACAAAAAATGACTATAGATTACGTGAGAGTGTATCACTAGTCAATAAAATATAAGTAAAATCAATAGATTATAAATAGTAAAGATTTTTTTGGCATATCATGAATGAAATTAATACCCTATTTGCTGTAAACAGTAATAGTACAGAAATAAAAGACATTAAAACAATGGAAATAGTATCTCTAGAAGGAGAAAAATATTATAAAATTCCAAATCACGATACTATGCGTCCCTTTTTTATGAGCATCGTGAGTGATTCCAATCATTGGTTGTTTATATCAAGCAATGGTGGACTTACTGCAGGAAGAAAAAATGCAGAGTTTGCACTTTTTCCTTATTATACAGATGATAAAATAACCGAATTTGCTGATATAACAGGGAGTAAATCTATTTTTCAAGTTCGTTTTGATGATAAAGTATTGGTTTGGGAACCTTTCTCGGAACGTTTTAATGAGAATTATAATCTTACTAGAAACCTATACAAAAACTTTTACGGAAATAAAATCATTTTTGAGGAGATTCACCACGATTTGCAACTGACTTATAGATACCAATGGAATTCAAGTAATCTTTTCGGATTTGTTAAAAAATCTGAAATTATAAATAAATCTAATAAGGACTATACTATTACGGTACTAGATGGGATTCAAAACATTATGCCGCATGGTGTAAGTAGTGATTTGCAAAATAGTACTAGTAATTTAGTTGATGCTTATAAAAGAAGTGAATTACAGACTGAAAGTGGTTTGGGTATTTTTGCACTAAGCGCCATTATAGTTGATAAAGCCGAACCTAGCGAGGCTCTTAAGGCGAATATTGCTTGGTCTTTAGGTATGGAAAATCCAACCTATTTGCTATCGTCTAAACAACTTCCAGCTTTTAGGAAGTTGCAAAAACTAAAAGGCGAAACGGATGTTAAAGGCGAAAAAGGAGCTTATTTTATTTCAAGCGATCTTTATTTACCACAAAACACTTCCAAAGATTGGAAAATTATTGCCAATGTCAACCAAAATCAATCTCAAGTTATACAGCTTTGCGAGTCTATAAAGTATGATGAAACGCTTAGAAAACAACTTTTGGATGATATTGAGTTAGGAAAACAAAATTTGATTGCGCTTAATGCCTCTGCTGATGGATTGCAATTTACAGCTGATAAATTAGTTGACACTCGGCATTTTGCTAATGTGCTTTTCAATATCATGAGAGGCGGAATTTTTGATCAAAATTATCAAATCGAAAAAAAGGATTTTTCGCAATATTTAGCTAAAGCCAATAGAGCAGTGTTTGAAAAAAATCAAGCATTTGTTTCAAACTTAAAAGATGAATTTTCTTATATTCAATTACTGCATTTAATAGAGAGTCAGAAAGATGAGAATTTAGTTAGGTTGTGTACGGAATACTTACCCTTAAAATTCAGTCGCAGACACGGGGACCCTAGTCGCCCTTGGAATAAATTTTCTATCAATACCCGAAGTGAAATTGATGGTTCTAAAATATTGGATTATGAAGGAAACTGGCGAGATATTTTTCAAAATTGGGAAGCCTTAGCGCATGCCTATCCAGAATTTATAGAAGGAATGATTCACAAATTCCTGAATGCCTCTACATTTGATGGATATAATCCTTATCGCGTTACTAAAAGTGGTTTTGATTGGGAAACTATTGAACCTGATAACCCTTGGTCTTATATTGGCTATTGGGGTGATCACCAAATTATTTATTTATTAAAATTCTTGGAATTTATAGAAAAATACCAGCCTGGCAAATTGCATTCCTATTTTGAAAAAGAATGTTTTGTGTATGCTGCAGTTCCTTATACTATAAAATCATATCAAGATATCCTGCAAAATCCAAAGGATACTATTTCGTATAACCATGAATGGGATGAGAAAATTAATAAGCGTAGAAAATTAAATGGAGCAGATGGCACTTTGTTACGAGACAATAATGATGAAATTTATCATGTAAATTTTATTGAAAAAGTACTCGCTACCGTGTTGTCCAAAATGTCTAATTTTATTCCAGAAGCTGGAATTTGGATGAACACCCAACGTCCCGAATGGAATGATGCTAACAATGCTTTAGTAGGTAATGGGGTTTCTATGGTGACACTTTATTATCTACGAAGATTCTTGAAGTTTTTCCAGAAATTACTTGATACTACAACCCAGGAAAACATCAAAATCTCAAATGAAATGGTTGAATTCTATCATGCCATCAGAGAGAATCTACTTGAATTTAAACCTTTACTTGACGCGCCAATAAACAATCAAGACAGAAAAAGAATAATGGATGCATTAGGTCAAGCTGCTTCAGAGTATCGCTACCAAGTATATAATAGTGGATTTTGGGGTAAGAAAAGAACCCACTCTATGGCTGGCTTAAAAAACTTCACCCAAGTATGTTTAGATTTTATTGATCATTCTATTGAAGCAAATCAAAGACCAGATAAATTGTATCAAGCCTATAATTTGATGTCCGTTGAAAATGAGGGTGTAGTTATCTCGAACCTCAGCGAAATGCTCGAGGGCCAGGTAGCTGTTTTAAGTTCTGGGTATTTGAATGCAAAAGAATCATTACAAATAATTGATGCTTTACGAAATAGTGCTTTGTACCGTCCCGATCAAAATAGTTATATTTTGTATCCAAATAAAGATTTGCCTACATTCTTAAAGAAAAACAATATTCCTAAATCTAGCATTGAAAAATCAACTTTGTTAACCAAATTATTTGCTAATTCTAATAATGCGATTGTAAATAAAGATGTAAAAGGTGATTATCATTTTAATGGCAATTTTCATAATGCAAATGATTTAAAAGCAGCTTTAGATCAACTTAAAAAGGATGAAGAATATCAATTTTTAGTTGGAAAAGAATCAGAAGAAATCCTTCAAATTTTTGAAGAAGTTTTTAATCACAAAGCTTTTACAGGGAGATCGGGTACTTTCTTTGGGTATGAAGGATTGGGTTCTATTTATTGGCACATGGTATCCAAATTACATTTAGCGGTGCAGGAAGTAATCGAAAAAGCCTATCGTGATCAAGAAGACGCTACTGTTATCAGTGCCCTAGCATTGCATCATGATGAAATAGGCAAAGGTATTGGCGTTCATAAAACTCCAGAAGTATACGGAGCATTTCCTACGGATCCTTATTCACATACTCCTTCTCACAGAGGGGCTCAACAGCCTGGAATGACAGGCCAAGTAAAAGAAGATATACTGACAAGAAAAGGAGAATTAGGCATAAAAGTTAATGCGGGGAAACTTAGGTTTCAACCCGATTTAATAAACAAAAATCAATTTTTACTACAGGAGGAAATAGTGAGTTTTATAGATTTTGAAAATAAATCCTATTCAATTCCATTAGAAAAAGGAAGTTTAGCATTTACTATTTGTCAAGTGCCAATTGTATATAAATTGGCTGAAATGAACCAAATAGAAGTGAAATATAAGAATAATGCTATTGAGACTATTTCATCTTTGACATTGAGTCATGAGGTGAGTCAAAAAATATTTCAACGAACGGGAGAAGTTATACAAGTTACCGTAGCTATTAATATTTAAGGAGATGTTTAAAATAAGAGTTATATCACTCCTATTAGTAGTAACGTTATTTTCTTGTAGTTATAAATATATGAATTCAAAAAAAACTGTAGAAATTACAGCTAAAGAAATACTAGGAAATTCAAAGTATCAAGCTATCTGTTACGGAGGATTTAGAACCAAAACTAGAGATGCTGTGCCGACCGTTTCTCAAATAAAAGAAGATTTGAGAATACTATCGGCTATGAATATCAAAGTGCTTAGAACGTATAATGTGCATCATAATGAAGTCTGTAATTTATTAAAAGCCATAAGGGCTTTAAAGAAAAAAGAGCCCAATTTTGAAATGTATGTCATGTTAGGAGCTTGGATAGATTGTAAAAATGCTTGGACTGCACTTCCTCCTATTCATGACCAAGAAAGTGAGAGAAATGCAGTTGAAATTGAAGAAGCGGTAAAATTAACAAATGAATACCCTGAGATTATAAAGATCATTGCTGTTGGTAATGAAGCTATGGTAAAATGGGCTACGAGTTATTATGTGCAACCAGGGACAATTTTAAAATGGGTAAATCATTTGCAAAATTTAAAAAAGGAACAAAAATTACCTGAAAATGTATGGATAACAAGTTCCGATAATTTTGCGTCTTGGGGAGGCGGGGGTGATGAATATCATGTAGAAGATTTAAAACTGCTCATCAAAGCAGTGGATTATATTTCCATACATACCTATCCCATGCATGACACCCATTACAACCCCAAATTTTGGTGGGGGTTGGAGAATGAAAAACAATTGTCTGAACGGGAGAAAATTGATGCCGCAATGATTCGATCAAGAGACTATGCTATTGCGCAATACAAAAGTGTTTCAAATTACATGAAATCTTTAGGAATTGATAAGCCAATTCACATTGGCGAAACGGGTTGGGCTACTATATCTAATGACTATTATGGCGCCTCGGGTTCTAAAGCAACAGATGAATACAAAGAGGCTCAATATTATAATCTCATGAGAAATTGGACAAATAAAGAAGGGATTTCCTGTTTTTATTTTGAAGCTTTTGATGAACAATGGAAAGACAGTTCAAATCCCTTGGGTTCAGAGAATCATTTTGGATTAATCAATTTAGAAGCCCAAGCAAAGTATGCGCTTTGGAAGATGGTTGATCAGGGTTTTTTTAAGGGGTTAACTCGTGATGGCAAACCCATTACAAAAACATATAACGGTAATGAGAAGGCTTTATGGTTGGATGTGAAGACGCCTTCTGAGTTAGTAAAAAATTATTAATGACAAAATTCAGATGCAATATAAATCGTATTCAATTTTTGATAATCCCATTTATCATGGCATTTACTTTAAATAGCTGTAAGGCAACAAAGGAGTTAGAAATAGAAGTTTATGAAACTTCAGCCCAAGGGAATTCGTTAAAAAAAATAACTGAATTTTCAGGCAGTGAAAACCCTGCGGTAATTACATTAAATCCAGATGAAAAATTCCAAACCATAACTGGTTTTGGAGGCGCATTTACTGAATCTTCGGCATATTTACTCAATCGATTAAGTACAGCAAATCGTAAAAAAATAATGGATGCTTATTTTAGTGAAGAGGGTGCTAATTATTCATTGACAAGAACTCATATCAATTCCTGTGATTTTTCATTAAAACACTATGCCTATGCCATGGTAGATGGGGATAAAAATTTAGAACATTTTTCTATTGAAGAAGATAAAAACAACCATTTAATCCCGATGATTTTAGAAGCTAAATCTATTTCAAAAGACGGCTTTAACATCATTGCTTCGCCTTGGACCGCTCCACCTTGGATGAAAGACAATAAAAATTGGATAGGCGGAAAATTGTTGCCTGAATATAATGATACATGGGCTTTGTACTATTCTAAATACATTGATGCTTATAAGAAAGCAGGAATAGATATTTGGGGTCTTACAGTAATAAATGAACCTCATGGCAATGGAAATAACTGGGAAAGTATGCTTTTTTCACCTGAAGAAATGACCTCTTTTGTTCAGCATCATTTGGGTCCGACTTTAGAAGTGAATGGTAAAGCCAATGTAAAAATATTTGGGTATGATCAAAATAGAGCTGGCATAAAAGAATGGGTTGATGCTATGTATAAAGATGAAAAAACATCAAAATATTTTGCGGGAACCGCTATTCATTGGTATGAAAGCACGTATGATTATTTCCCGGATGATTTACAGTATGCACATAAAAAAGCGCCTAATAAATATTTGATTCAAACCGAAGCTTGTGTTGACTCGGAAGTGCCGCATTGGAATGATGATGCTTGGTATTGGAGTAAAGAAGCTACTGATTGGGGTTGGGATTGGGCAAGTGAAAAAGATAAACATTTACACACAAAATACGCACCAGTCAATAGGTATGCAGTAGATATCATCGGATGTTTAAATAATTGGGTTGATGGTTGGGTCGACTGGAATATGGTATTAGACGAGCAGGGAGGGCCAAATTGGTTCAAGAATTGGTGTATTGCTCCTGTTGTAGTTGATGTCAAAAAAGATGAGGTGTATTTTACTCCTTTATACTATGTGATGTCTCATTTTAGCAAATTTATGAGACCAGGGGCAGTAAAAATAGGTTGTACAATAAATAATAAATACCTTATGACGACTGCGGTAAAAAATCCGGATGGAACTATAGCTGTAGTTGTTTTTAATCCCACTTCGGAAAAACATAATTTAGAAATAAAACTGAACAACAAGATGAAAATAATTTCTATTAGCGCAAAAGCGTTGCAAACAGTAATTATCAAATCATAAACAATTAAAAAAATATATAACCCAAAATTCTTTAAATATGTCAAATAATAATTCAAATACCAAAGAGATTGTCCCAATGGGGCAAAAGATAGCCTTCGGATTAGGGATGTTAGCCAATCAAATGTTTCCTGCGGCCCTGGGTATTTTCATGGTCGTATTGGTCGAAGACTTAAAATTTCCAGCTTGGATGTGGGGAATGTTGTTTTTCTTGCCAAGAATATTTGATGCTTTTATAGATCCAATTATGGGATTTATTACAGACAATACTCGATCTGTTTGGGGAAGAAGAAGACAATATGTGTTTATTGGGGCAATTATCATGGGAATTTCTTTTGTGGTGATGTGGCAATTGTACCGAGAAAACGGAATAGATTATAATTTTTGGTTCTTCCTTTTGTGGTCGTTTGTTTTTTACATTGGGCTTTCTGTTTTTAGCGTTCCTTACGTGGCCATGGGTTACGAAATGAGCGATGACTTTCATGAACGTACCAGTATTATGGCCATATCACAATGGATTGGGCAATGGGCTTGGGTAATTGCACCTTGGTTTTGGGTTGTTATGTATGATCCGACATGGTTTCCCAATGCAGATACGGCCACAAGAACTTTAGCCGTTTGGGTAGGAATTTCATGTATGATATTAGCGATGATTCCTGCTATTTTTATTAGGAGTAAGTCAACTATAGACGAAGAGAGTTTTTCTCCATTGACGTTTAGAACAATTGGGGGTAGTTTAAAGGAAATTTTTGAAAGTTTCAAAGAAGCGTTTGTGAATAAACCCTTCAGAAAACTTTGTATTGCTACCTTTTTAATTTTTAATGCTTTTAATACTGTTGCGGGTTTTACCTTTTTTATTGTTGTTTATTACCTTTTTAATGGAAACACATCCGATGCAGGTATTTGGCCTACTCTTTTTGGCTGTGTAGGTGCTTTGGCTACTACTTTTATAGTGATACCAATAGTGGCTTTGATATCTAAAAAAACAGGTAAAAAGAATGCTTTTTTGATATGTCAAGGGATTTCTGTTTTTGGCTATATTTTACTTTGGTTTCTATTTATTCCTGGTAAACCTTATATGTTTTTGTTTGCACTTCCTTTCTTTTCTTTTGGTATTGGAAGTTTGTTTACTTTGATGATGTCTATGACTGCGGATGTTTGCGATATGGATGAGTTGAGTTCTGGGAAACGAAGAGAAGGGATTTTTGGGGCCATTTATTGGTGGATGGTAAAATTTGGTTTTGCCATTGCGGGGCTACTAACGGGTATAATTATGTCTTTTGTAGATTTCCATCCTGGGGCAGCAACCCAAACAGAGGGTGCAGTTACTGGATTAAGACTTTTTTTCTCGGGCATTCCAATTTTAGGCACATTGATAGCCATGTGGGTCATGAGGAATTATAACTTGACCGAAGAAAAAGCACAAGAAATAAAAAAAGAATTAGACGCAAGAAAAGGCAAATTGTAGTAGCTATTTTAAATTTTTTTAAAGATGTCATTTAGAAGAAAAGAAGATTCGCTTTATCAAGTAAAGTTTGATAAAACGGAAGAATCATATTTTACAGCAGGGATTGATTATACTAACAAATCACCAAAAGAATTAAATAATTTTTTTGGTGAAACGCTAGATATAGGAATGCATGGGCTTTGTTTTAGTCTTTATGAAGATGGACAAAAACCCGGTGACATCATTTCGGAAGAACAAATAAGACGAAGAATAAAAATTATTGCACCTTATACCCAATGGGTGCGGTCCTTTTCATGTACCGAAGGCAATGAGTTTATTCCAATAATTGCAAAAGAATATGGTATTAAAACCTTAGTAGGCGCATGGTTGGGAGATGATGCTGAGGTTAATGAAAAAGAAATAGAAGGATTGCTAAAACTTTCTAATGCTGGTTTTGTAGATATAGCAGCCGTAGGGAATGAGGTCATGTATCGAAAGGATTTAACCGAAGATGAACTTTTAGCATTTATCGACAAAGTTAAAAAAGGGATCCCAGATACTATCCCCGTGGGTTATGTTGATGCGTATTACGAATTTTCTATAAAACCAAGAATAACGGATGCTTGCGACATCATATTAGCAAACTGCTATCCTTTTTGGGAAGGGTGTAATTTAGAATATGCATTAGGACACATGAAACAAATGTATCATCAGGCGTTGCATGCGGCAAATGGTAAAAAAGTAATTATTACAGAAACGGGATGGCCAAGTCAAGGTGAAAGTTTTAAAGATTCCCATCCATCCAAAGCAAATGCTTTGAAATATTTTTTAAATACCCAATCTTGGTCTCATCAAGAAGATATTGATGTTTTCTATTTTTCCTCTTTTGACGAATCCTGGAAAGTAGGGGCGGAGGGCGAGGTAGGCGCCTATTGGGGTATTTGGGATAAAAACGAAAAATTAAAATATTAATCTGTTAAGTCATAAAGCTAATAACATAAAAGGTCATTTTTATAAATAGAATACCCCATAAAAATATATAATGAAAAAGAATACCCAACTTCAAATGCTATTTGCATTTTTTCTAATTAGTCAATTTTGTTTTGCGCAAGTTGATGTGGTTTATAATGATTTAGTGTGGTCAGATGAATTTAATACTAATGGAGCTGTCAATCCAACTAATTGGTTTCAACAAACGCAATTGCCAGGAGGAGGAAGCTGGAATAACGGTGAAGTACAACATTACACCAATCTCTTGACCAACTCTTTTGTAGATACGGGGTTTTTGCACATAGTTGCAAAAAAAGAAAGTTTTACAGATCAAGGTGTAACAAAGCAGTACACTTCTGCTAGATTAAATTCTAAATTTGCTTTTAAATACGGACGTATAGATGTTAGGGCAAAAATTCCAGTTGAAGCAGGTACTTGGCCTGCTATATGGATGTTGGGTAAAAATATAAATGAAGATGGTGGTTTTTTTGATGCCTCATATGGTACTACATCATGGCCGGCTTGTGGTGAAATAGACATTATGGAGCACGGTATTTTTCCGTCTCAATCTGTCAATTATGTTCAAAGCACTTTACACACCCCTTCTTCCTCTGGAAACTCCGTAAATAATGGAGGTGCATTAGCCTCTGATTTAGCTAATAATTACCATATCTATTCTATGAATTGGTCTCCAAACCAAATTTCTTTTTTGCTAGATAATGTTATATATTACACCTACTGCCCAACTGTTAAAAATGCCAATACATGGCCCTTTGATAAAGAACAATTTCTTTTGTTAAATATTGCCATGGGTGGGTGGGCTGCTCCTATACCATCTAATTTTGTTCAAAGTTCGATGGTAATTGATTATGTAAAGGTGTATCAAAACACTACTGTTGATAATCAAGCGCCTACTAATTTCGCGGCTACCATTGGTGCGGTTTCAGGATCTTCTGTCGAATTATTGCTTAATGCTACGGATAATTCAGGTAATGTGACTTATAATGTAGCTTATGGATCTGGAACGAGTTCTGCATTTAGTCCTTCGGGGGTTCAAAAATCGTTGGTAATTTCAAATTTGTCTCCCAACACCAACTATACTTTTACCATTACGGCAAGTGATGCGACAGGAAATACAGCGCTAAATAATCCAATAGTACGTAATGTCACAACGATAACAAAACTGGAATGTACCGGTACTGATACACAGGCTTCTCAAGGTTCGTTCACGACAGGTTATAAATACGCTTTCGAAACCATAGGGACAGATGTTAAAATCACTTTCGAATTGTTGGATGCCGACAAAGTAGGCGTAGTGGCTTATTTGTGGAAACAAAGTCCTTTCTCTGAATCGCAAATGACGAATGTTTCTGGAAATATTTTTAATAAAACCATAACTGGACAGACAACGGGTTCAACTATTAATTACGGCGTTAAATTTGCTTATGCAGGTGGAATGTCTGTAACCAAATATATTTCATATGTGGTTGGCAGTAGTTGTTCTTTGGGAGTAGCAACTTCCTTAGAACTGAAGCAATATTACTACCCCAATCCGGTAGAAAACAAATTGTATTTGCAGTTGTTGGATGACCAAAACCAAATCATTTTGACCGATATTTTGGGAAGAAAACTAGTTCAAGAGGTTGTGAAATCCTCACATAATTTAGACATGAGTGTTTTTAAATCGGGAATCTACTTTTTAAAAGTAAAAAACTCACATGGAGTTCAAAACATGAAAATTGTAAAAAAATAATTGGTAACTAAAAACGCGATTTAATTCCGACAAAATTTAATTTTTATGCAAAATAAAAAAAGTTCCGTAACACTAATCGCTCTTGTGGTTGCAATGGGTGGTTTTTTAATGGGTTTTGACGCCTCCGTTATTTCTGGAGTGATTAAATTTATAGAACCCGAATTTCAACTTTCAAAAATCGAATTGGGTTGGGCAGTAGCTTCCTTGTCCTTATCAGCTACTGCGGCAATGATGTTTGCTGGGCCCATAAGTGACAAATGCGGTAGAATAAATATTCTAAAATATTCTGCTCTGTTGTATGCATTTTCAGCCATTTTATCTGCTGTTGCACCTAGCTTTTTTATCTTGGTATTTGCTCGAATGCTAGCTGGAATTGGAGTAGGGATTTCTCTAATAATTGCACCCATGTACATTGCTGAAATTGCTCCAGCAGCCAAGCGAGGGAAAATGGTTTCCTTCAATCAGTTAAATATCGTAATTGGACTTTCTGTTGCTTTTTTTACCAATTATCTTATAGTTTATTTAGCAGGTTCTAATGCTCCTTGGGTTGATACTTTAAAGATCAGAGAATATAATTGGAGATGGATGTTGGGTATTGAATTTGTTCCAGCTTTGTTCTATTTCATCTTTTTGTTTTTTGTCCCTAAAAGTCCAAGATGGCTTATTATGAAAGGAAGATATGATGAGGCTTTGGATATTATGAAATCCTTAGGCGATGAAAAAGTTGCCGAGAAAATGGTTAGCGAAATAAAAGAAAGTATTTTATTGGATTCTGCTCCAAAAGAAAAAATTGCTATCAAAGAGTTGTTTGCACCTTCCATGAAATTGGTCATGACCATAGGAATTGGAATCGCCATATTGCAGCAAATTGTTGGAATCAACTGTGTGTTTTTCTATGCTCCAATGATTTTTGAACAATCCGGAATTGGCACCGACGCCTCTTTTATACAAGCGATTTTGGTAGGTCTTATCAATGTGGTATTTACTATTGTTGCGATGGCATTGATTGATAAGTTGGGGAGAAAACCATTGTTGCTCATTGGCGTAAGCGGTATTGCCATAAGTATGTTTATACTCTCTTATAGTTTTAATGCGGCGACTTATACTTTGACGGATGCTTCAATAGCGAAATTACCTACAGAAATAAATGGAAGTCAATTGAGTTCATTAAAAAACACTACTTTTGATACGGATACCGAATTCAAAAATGCTGTTGCCCAAACAATTGGATCTGATGTGACCGCTAAATATGAATCAGAGTTAATTACAGCTTCAATAACGATGAATTCAACACTAATTCTATTCTGTATTTTAGGATTTGTAGCCTCTTTTGCCATTTCATTGGGACCCGTAATGTGGGTGTTATTTTCTGAACTTTTCCCAAACAGAATACGTGGTGTCGCCATTTCGTTTGTTGGGTTTATCAATTCAGCAGTAAGTTTTTTGGTTCAATTGGTATTTCCATTGGAATTATCAAGATTAGGAACCACTTTGACCTTTTTAATTTTTGGGATTTTCGCTTTTTTCGGACTCCTATTAATTCTAAAATTATTACCTGAAACAAAAGGAAAATCATTAGAGGAATTGGAAGCCATATTGGTTAAATAATGATTTACAAAGAGTAAATCACCAAAACAAGTTTTTTTACAATATTTAATTACCTTATTATGAAATTTATAAAAATTAAGTTGTTGGTTATTTGCACTTTACTGCTCTCCAATTCTGTCGTTTCTCAAATCAATGTACTTTCTAATCATAATAACCTAAGGCGTACAGGATGGAATGATAAAGAATCGGTTCTAAACACACAAAATGTTTCGCCTTCTACATTTACTAAACTTTTTACAAAATCGGTGGACGATCAAATTTACGCTCAGCCACTTATAATAACTAAAGTAAGTATAGCGGGCAATCTTCGTAACATTGTTTTGGTAGCCACGGTTAATAATTCTGTTTATGCATTTGACGCGGATAATGCGGGAACTGCTTATTGGGAAAAAAACCTCACCCCCATAGGTTCTCGCGTGATCAAAAACACCGATATGACTGGAGCGTGCGGGGGTAATTATAAAGATTTCAGTGGAAACATGGGTATAGTGGGCACTCCCGCAATTGACACCATTTCAAACACAATGTATGTGGTAGCCCGAAGTGTTACCACAAATAATATTTATCAACAATATTTACATGCTATTGATTTGACTACGGGTGTTGAGAAACCCAATAGCCCTATATTTATAACCGCAACTTCTAATGGAACTGGAGATGGAAGCGTTAATGGAATCATTACCTTCAATCAACAAACAGAAAACCAAAGAGCAGGTCTGTTATTGTATAATGGTATCGTATATATTTGCTGGGCATCCCATTGCGACTGGGGACCCTATCATGGATGGATGATTGGATATGATGCGGCAACTCTCGAAAAAAAGTATGTTTATAATACTACTCCAAATGGCTATAATGCTGGTATTTGGATGAGCGGACAACCCCCTTCAGTAGATGAATATGGTAATTTTTATATAGCAACTGGTAATGGAAGTATAGGAACAACAGCTAATCTTAACGATCCAATAAATAGGGGCGAAAGTTTAATTAAATTAAATCCTCAACTTCAAATTCAAGATTTTTTCACGCCAAATAATTATCAAGAATTAGAAGACGCCGATCTTGATTATGGTTCGGATGGGGTTTTGCTAATTCCAAATACCCATTTGTCGCTTTCTGGAAGCAAACAAGGTTTTATTTATTTGATGGATAATAATGCAATGGGTGGCATGAACGCGAATAATACTAACGTTTTGCAGAAATGGGATATCAGTGCAACACCAAACACAAGTTACAGACATCTACACGGTTCTCCTGTTTATTATAAAAATTCATTAGGACAAGAATATGTATATGCTTGGGCAGAAAACAGTTTTCTAAAACAAATTCCTTTCAACCGAACTAATTTACGTTTTGATGTTGCTAGTGAAATCAAAGGCGTTATTTCTTTGCCTGGCGGTATGCCTGGGGCAATGCTCTCGGTAAGTTCTAATGGAAATCAAGCAGGCACAGGAATAGTATGGGCATCACATCCCTTTAATGGCGATGCCAATCATGATGTTGTAAGTGGTGTTCTGAGAGCTTTTGATGCCAATGATGTTACTAAAGAAATATGGAACAGCAGCATGAATGCTGGTGATGCAATTGGAAAATTTGCCAAGTTTGTTCCACCCACCATAGCGAATGGTAAAGTGTATATGGCTACTTTTTCTAATCAATTGGTGGTTTATGGGGCAGGAACACCTACCAAAAGAGAACCCGACAATCCTATAACTACCCTTAGTGGTGTTCGATACGAATATTACAATGGCTCCTATGATTACTTACCGAACTTTGACGCTTTAACATCTGCTAAAAGTGGTTCTTTAGCAAATTTTAGCCTAAGTCCAGCTACAAATTCGCTTAATTATGCTTTTCGATTTAAAGGATATATTGATATTCCTTCAGATGGCTATTATAATTTTTACACCAATTCAGATGATGGAAGTAGGCTTTATATTGGCGATAATTTGGTTGTGGACAATGATGGGTTACATGCTACAGTTGAAAATTATGGTTCAATAGGGTTGAAAAAAGGGAAACATGCTATTACCGAATTATTTTTTCAAAAAACGGGGGGGGCTGTTTTGGAAACTAGTTATTCAGGACCAGGAATTACCAAACAACTTATTCCTAACTCCGTTTTGTATAGGGATGTCTCAATTCCAACAGTTGCCATTACTTCTCCTATTGCCAATTCTACAAATAGTTCTAGTGTAACTATAACAACAAACCTTACCGATAGTGACAATGTAATTTCTAATGTTGCATTTTATTCTGGAACTACTTTGTTGGGTGCCGATTTTGCTTTTCCATTCCAATATGAATGGACTGGTGTTACGGATGGAGTACATGTCATTACAGCCGTTGCTACTGATACTTTTGGAAGACAAAGTACTTCACAGCCAATTAGTTTTACTACTAAAGCTGATGTTGTAAATAATGATTTAGTTTGGTCTGATGAATTTAATGGAAGTGGGGCGATCAATTCAACTAATTGGTTTCAGCAAACTCAACTCCCAGATGGAGGTGGTTGGTATAATGGGGAGATGCAACATTACACAAATCGACAAATAAATTCCTATCAAAGTAATGGGTCTTTAAGTTTAGTAGCAAAAAAAGAAACTTTTACGGATCAAGGGGTAACAAAGCAATTTACATCTGCCAGATTAAACTCAAAATTCGCCTTTAAGTATGGGCGCGTTGAAGTTCGTGCTAAATTACCTTCTGGAGTTGGAACCTGGCCTGCTATTTGGATGTTAGGGAAAAATATTATTGAACCTGGCGGTTATTGGTCTGCAAGTTCTGGAACACTAAGTTGGCCTGCTTGTGGCGAAGTGGACATTATGGAACACTGGGGAAGTAATCAAAATTATGTTCAAAGTGCGATGCATACCCCTTCAAGTTCTGGTAGTACGGTAAATTTAGGAGGGCAAACAATTGCTACAGTTTCAAGTGCATTTCATATATACACCATGGACTGGACAGCAGAAAAAATAGTGTTTAGTGTAGATGGCGTAGAGCATTATATATATAACCCAAGCGTAAAAAATGCAAGTACTTGGCCTTTTGATTCTGAACAATATCTTTTGTTAAATTTAGCCATTCAATCAAATATCAGCTCCAATTTTACAGAGGGTGCCATGGAAGTTGATTATGTAAGAGTATATAAAAATACTACGATTGATTCGCAAGCCCCTACAAATTTAACCGCTGTGGCTGGAGCAATTACAGGATCTTCTGTTGAACTATTACTAAACGCTACGGATAATTCAGGCAATGTAACCTATAACGTTGCATATGGATCCGGAACGAGTACTACATTTGGTACTTCGGGTGTTCAAAAATCTTTAATCGTAGCAAATTTATCTCCCAATACCAACTATACTTTTACAGTTACAGCAACTGACGCCGCCGGAAACACGGCTGTCAATAATCCAATTCTAGTTACTGCTACGACAACAGCAAATACAACCACGGCATGTGCAGGAACTACTTCGGAATCTTCACAAGGGACGTTTTCAACTGGGTATAAATACGCTTTCGAAACTACTGGAACCGATGTTAAATTCACTTTTGAGCTCTTAGATACAAGTAAAACGGGTGTAGTAGCTTTTTTATGGAAGCAAACCCCATTTGGAGAAACCGCGATGACGAATGTTTCAGGAAATATTTTCACCAAAACCATTACGGGACAAACTATTGGCTCAACCCTAAGTTATGCTGTTAAATTTGCTTATACCGGCGGAATGTCAGTAACTAAATATTTCCCTTATGTAGTTGGAAGTAGCTGTGAAACATCTCCAACAGCCTCTTCCCAAACTTTTTGCGGTATAGCCACAGTGGCGAGTTTAGTAGCTACTGGAACCGCCTTGAAGTGGTACGATGTTTCCGCAGGAGGAACTGCCTTGTCATCTTCAATGGCTTTGACAACCAAAACCTATTATGTGTCGCAAACCCTAGCGGGAACCGAAAGCACAAGAACGGCAGTTTCTGTAACAATTACCCCTGCCTCCACTACAGGTACTATGTCAGCATCAACTTGTGGAAGTTCTTATACTTGGGGATTAAACGGACAAACGTATACTTCTTCGGGAACCTATACTTATATAGTAGGATGTAACACAGCTACATTAACCTTGGTATTGATAAATGGCACTACAAACGGAAGTGTGATTCAATCACAAGTTGGAGGGTCATATACATGGCCTGCGAATGGCCTAACGTATACTGCTAGCACTATACAAACAGTAGTTTCGGGATGTAATACCGCTACTTTGAACTTGATAATAACGCCAGCACCTAGTGATACTCAACCCACAACAAGTGCTCCAACACCAACAAAACTATCAGTGGATGTTAAATCTATTTTTAGTGATGCTTACACTAACATTTCAACCGTTGAATTATTCCCAGATTGGGGACAAGGAACAAAGTATGTAAATTATACAATACCTGCGAGCAGTCCAGTTAATAATGTAATAAAATATAGCAATTTAGATTACCAAGGGATCAATATAACTGCTTATGGAAATCCTCCTGGAGTCGATTTTTCAGCTATGACAACGCTTCATATTGATGTTTGGACTCCAGATATTGCTTCATTCAAATTTTTTCCAATAGATGATAAAACAGATCTACTCTTTAAAACGCTTACTCCGACAAAATCAGGTTGGAATAGTTATGATATCGTTTTGGCTACTGATTTTCCTTCTTTAAATAAAGCAAGTATTAGACAATTTAAATTTGAAAAAACAGCCTTTGTACTTAAAGGCGAAATAAATACTATTTATTTTGACAATATTTATTTTTGGAGAGCATCTGCGGTAGCACCCACAGCTTCTGCTCAAAATTTTTGTGGGCTAGCTACAGTAGCGAGTTTAGTAGCTACAGGAACCGCCTTGAAGTGGTACGATGTTTCAGCAGGGGGAACAGCCTTGTCATCTTCAACGGCTTTGACAACCAAATCCTACTATGTATCGCAAACCCTAGTGGGAATTGAAAGTACAAGAACGGCAGTCTCTGTGATAATTACTCCATTGACTACAACGGGAAGTGTAACCACTTCAATTTGTTCAGGCGCATCTTATACCTGGCCAGCAAATGGACTAACGTATACCACAGCTCAAAGCGGAGTTACAGTTGTTTCAGGATGTAACACCGCTACATTGAATTTATCCATTACTCCATTAACTACCATAGGTAGTGAAACAGTATCCGCTTGTGGAAGTTCATACACTTGGCCATTAAATAGTCAATCGTACACTTCTTCGGGAACCTATACTCATATTGTAGGATGCAACACCGCTACATTAACCTTGGTATTGACACCAGCCACAAATCATACTACTACGGTTTCTTCATTGAACACCTATACTTGGACAGCAGGTAATGGACAAACGTACACTACAAGTGGTACCAAAACAGGCGCAACCACAAATTGTGTGACGGAGTTGTTAGTTTTGACTATCACTACAACTAGTGCTACTGAAATCCCTTCCGCTTTTCCATCTTTCTGTAAAGGCGCAACTATCGCTTCGGCTACAGGAACAACGAGTTTAAAATTCTATACCCTTGCAACGGGAGGGACTGCTTTAGCAGGAACTACTGCTTTAACTTCTAAAACTTTGTATGTAACCGAGACCAAAAATGGTGATGAAAGCACTACAAGAGTAGCTAAATCAATTGTGGTAAACGCTTTACCGGCTACTGCGGGAAGCATAACCACTCCTGATATCCTTTTATGTAAATATGTAGGGCAGCAAACCCCATTGACCTTTACTACACCAGCCGTCGCAGGTTCAACTTATGCATGGACTGTTCCTAGTGTAGTTACTATCATAGGTTCGTCAACTGGAAATGCCTTAACGGTAAATCTTTCAGGTGTAAGTCAAACACTTGCTGGTGCTATCGGGAACATAGGCGTTAAAGTAATGACTGCTGCTGGATGTATTTCGGCTACAGAAAAGACATTTGCTTTAACCACTAAAATCCCAACAGCTCCTACTAAAATAGTGCTTACTAGCTCAGAAGGTACACTAGGTACACTTGCTGCTATAACCAAAGTTGGTCCTTATATGGGAACCGCTACAGTATTTACCTTGACTGCTTCTGACGTTAGCAATACAGCACACCATTACCGATGGTCCTTACCTTCAGGTGTGAATCAGTTTTCAGGTGGTACATCAAATGTAATCACGGTTGACTTTGCAGGAGTTAATCCAGCAATTGGCAACTTGCCTATAAGTGTATACTCTGTAGGGGGTTGTCAGGAATCTGTAGCTCGAACTTTAACTTTGTCAAGAGTAGTACCTACAGCTCCTACTAAATTGGTGCTTACAAATACTGCAATTTCTGAGACTACTGCTGTTACTACTGTAGGGGCCTATACTGGTAAAACAACACCATTGACTTTGACAGCGACTCCTGTTTTAACGCAAGGAGCAGAAGCCACTAAACTTCAATGGGTACTTCTTTCAGGGGTAAATGTTACCGCTGGAGCTACTTTAACTAGCGATAATGGAACTACAAAAACATGGGAAGGTACTGCAAGGGTATTGACTATTAATTTAGAAGGTATAGCCTCAGGCGTAAAGTCAATTCCTATGAATGTTTACGCTGTAAATGGTGCTGGAACTTCTAAAGCTAAGCTATTACCTTTAACAAGTGCGGCGCCAGCTACTCCAGGTTCAATAACAACTTCGTCACTAGCCGTGCCAACTTACAACCCTACTTGTAGTAGTACCATTACGGTACAAGTTCCTTCTGTATTTGGAGTTTCTTATGTGTGGACAGTTGGAAGTGGCGCCACAATTACAAGTGGACAAGGAAGTAATTCTATTGTAATTAATGTATCCAATGTAACAACAGCAACACTTGCGGTTAGTGTAATTGGTTCAAATGGTACGGGTTCTAGCGCTGCTAAAGCACTTGATGTTAAGAAAGTCGCTAGTTGTGGTAGAATAGCCAATGATAGCTCAGCGATTGTTTCGGAAGCATTCAAGGCGGTGGCCTATCCTAACCCTGCAACATCGGTATTTACTCTTGATGTCAATTTGGCTAAAGGAACATCAGCTGGAGTACAGGTATATGATATGGCAGGACGATTCATCGAAAAGCTTCAAGTTCAATCAGGACTAACGCAACTAGGAGCGAATTACCCAAGTGGTACTTATATCTTGAAAGTAAGTCAAGGCAAAAACCTAAAATCACTCCGCGTAACTAAAAGATAAAAACCAACTGAAGTAAAACTAATAAAACCATTTTTTTTACTTTAAACCAAAAACATAAGTACCCCAGTAAAACATAGCTAAACTAATAACTAATCCAGAAATTATCATTAATATAAGTCCGGGTAAAAACATTTCTTTCATTTTTATTTGACCTGTAGCCAAAAGAATAG
>CANFHF010000017.1 GCA_947446635.1 Flavobacteriaceae bacterium | reverse complement strand
TTCTTCAAATTATGCTCTTTATGGTGACATGAGTAGCAGGGTGATGAATATTCTTTCTACTTTCTCGCCAGATATTGAAATTTATAGCATTGATGAAGCCTTTTTAAAATTCCAAGGTTTTGAAATGTTTGATTTGGACGAATATGGACTGAAGATACAACGCACTGTTACAAAAGGAACAGGTATTTCTGTTAGCATTGGTTTTGCACCTACCAAAGCATTAGCTAAAGTTGCCAATAAGATAGCAAAAAAATTCCCTGAACGAACTCAAAGTGTTTATACAATAGACAATGAGGGAAAAAGAATAAAGGCTCTTAAATGGACAAAAATTGAAGATGTTTGGGGGATTGGTAGAAAACATGCCAAAAGACTTCAAGCCAAGAATATTTTTAATGATTACCAGTTTACGCAATTAAGTGATGATTGGGTGCGTAAAGAAATGGCTGTAGTTGGATTACGTTTAAAACATGAATTGCAAGGCAAACCAACATTAAACTTGGAAGCTCCTAAAAACAAAAAGATGATAGCTACCACTCGTTCATTTGAAAAGATGTATACCAAATTTGAAGATATTTCCGAAAGAGTTTCCACGTTTACAGCATCTTGTGCAGAGAAGTTACGTAAACAAAATAGCCATTGCAATATGATCATGGTTTTTGTGCAAACCAATCACTTTCGCAAAGACCAACCCCAGTATTCAAAAAATATTGTTATCAATACAGACTTCCCAACCAATTCAACAATTGAACTCAACCATTATGCTCAAATAGGGCTAAAAGCTATATTCAGGGAGGGTTATAATTACAAAAAAGCCGGAGTGATTGTAATGGGCTTGACCCCCAACAATGAAACCCAATTATCCTTATTCAATACTTCAAATCCAAAACATCAACCGCTAATGAGCGTTGTGGACAAATTAAACAGGAGTATTGGGCAAACAAAAGTAAGATTTGCAAGCCAGTCAGTGGGAAAGCAATGGAAAATGAAGCAAGAAAAACTATCTCCTAGTTATACCACTAGAATTAATGACATAGTTTCAATTCAATTTTAATCCCAACTAGCAAAACATGAAGTTTATTTCTATAACAAATCCTATTAGTGGTGAAAGTTATGAATTAAATACACTTCTGGCTCTTGACATAATTTTGCAAATTCAGGTTATTATTATCTATCTTAAATTATGTGAACGTTTTATCTGGTTTTTGGGGAGCAGTATATCTAAATAGACCTAAATTTAATCACAAATTTATAGTGCTTTTTATTTGGTACTAGACAAATTTACCATAGGGGTTACTCTCCCGTTTGAGGAATAAAATAAATAGAGAAACTCCTTTCTATTAGACTCCCCCCCTCTCGTTTTCAAATCTTTTTTCTAATGTTTTTCAGATTTTTAACCTGATGAACCATTATCAATAAGGCTTTAACGAGCTTATTATACAATCATTTATTGTGTATAATTATAGTTAGATTAAAAATAATTGATAGTGTTATTTAAAGTGTAATATAATGTAGAATTTGTTATTCTACGAATACTTTGCATATTTAAGCTTGAAGTAATTAGTTTGACTTTATAATCGTGAATAAATAGATTTAATAATGTTTTGATGCTGTAAAACAAATGATCACATAAAAAAACACCCTATAAAAGAGTGTTTTTTGACTTGGTTTAGTAAATGTTGAGTAGAACCATTGTTAAGTATTATAAATAGGCAATATTAGTGACCTGGGCAGGAGCAATCACAGATTTCAATAAGGCAATTGAATTAAATCCAAATTACTTTGATGCATACAATAATAGAGGTGTTGTAAAAAAGGATTTAAAGGATTATCGAGGTGCAATATCAGATTATTCGAAATCTATTGAATTGAATGCAAATAATGCTGAAGCATATTTTAATAGAGGTATTGGAAAAGTTAACTTAAAAGATTATCGAGGGGCAATCGTTGACTTTTCAAAAGCCATTGCAATAGAGCCTCTAAACAATGAAAATTATTTTCATAGAGCCAATGCTAAATCTTCATTAAACGACTTTGATGGCGCTATATTAGACTACACTAATGCAATTGAAATAGACCCTAAAGATAGTGATGCATATATTGGAAGGGGTTTTGCAAAAAATCAACTACTTCAAAAAGATAGTGCTTGTTTAGATTGGAGTAAAGCGGGTGAGTTAGGTGATGCTAATGCTTATGAGTTAATTAAAAATAATTGTAATTAAATTTTCTTTTTTTTATTCCCAATATATTATAATCGCCTTATAAATGTTCTTCAAATTTTGACTTAGATTCTACAAAATATTGTTGATAAATTTCAAAATTATTTTAGCTTAATTCAATTTGTCGGGCAATGGTCGGGCAAGTTCAATAAAAAAAGCCCGTAACATATTGATTAACAATACAATTACGGACTTTTAATGTACCCGGAGCCGGAGTCGAACCGGCACGGTTTCCCACAGGTGTTTGAGACCAGCGCGTCTACCAATTCCGCCATCCGGGCTTAGCAGACCTGAAATAACGACAGTTATTTCAACGCAATAAAGAGATGTTTAGTGGTAGCTAAACGTCTTTTCCTTTAACACGGTGCAAATGTAAATAATAATATTAAAATTTCTATTAAAATTATCTAATATTTCCTTTCCTAGTTCGATTTTATTCCTAAATTTGCACCTCGTTAAATGGAAACTAAGTAACTAACTACACCCGAGGCGTATACAGACATTTGGTTTTAGGTAAATATCAAAGCCCAATTACATAGAACGTAGCGGAATAAAAACAACAAATTAATGTCACACCTAGAACCAGAAGCTAAAATTTTTGCGTGTTCACAAAGTGTTTACCTTGCCGAGAAAATGGCAAAGGAATACGGAATTCCTTTAGGTAAAATGACTATGTCTAAATACAGTGACGGAGAATTTCAGCCGTCTTATGAGGAGTCAATCCGAGGTCTGCGTGTATTTATTGTTTGTTCTACATTTCCAAGCTCAGATAATTTGATGGAAATGTTACTGATGATTGATGCTGCAAAACGAGCTTCGGCAAGACACATCACGGCGGTAATCCCTTATTTTGGTTGGGCAAGGCAAGACAGAAAAGACAAGCCGAGAGTTCCGATTGGAGCTAAATTAGTAGCTAAATTATTAGAAACAGCCGGTGCGACAAGAATCATGACAATGGATTTGCATGCAGACCAAATTCAAGGATTCTTTGAAAAACCAGTAGATCACCTTTTTGCATCGACCATATTTTTGCCCTATGTAAAAAGTTTAAATTTAGAAAATTTGACCATTGCATCTCCTGATATGGGAGGTTCGAAAAGAGCGTATGCTTATTCAAAATTTTTAAATTCGGATGTAGTTATTTGTTACAAACATAGAAAAGAAGCGAATATTATTGACACCATGGAGCTCATTGGTGAAGTGAAAGGCAGAAATGTCATTTTGGTTGATGATATGATAGATACAGGAGGAACCTTGGCGAAAGCCGCCGATTTGATGATCGAAAAAGGGGCCTTGAGCGTCAGAGCGATTTGTACGCATGCCATTTTATCTGGAGATGCATACGAGAAAATCGAAAAATCTAAATTACTGGAATTGATCGTGACCGATTCTATTCCGTTAAAGAAGGAATCAAACAAAATAAAAGTGGTGAGTTGCGCCCCTCTTTTTGCCGAAGTAATGCACATGGTACACCACAACAATTCCATAAGCGGGAAATTTTTAATGTAATGTCATTGCGAAGAACGAAGCAATCTCATTACATAAAGCTGAAAGCCAAGTGCTTCAAGCGTATTGCCAATTAATTATTTATTAACTATATTTTTTTACAATGAAATCGATTACAATTAAAGGATCAGAAAGAGAAAGCGTGGGCAAAGTTGCGACTAAAGCCTTACGTAATGCTGGAGCGGTTCCTTGCGTGTTATACGGAGGAGATCAACCAGTACATTTTGCAGCAGATGAAAGAGCATTCAAAAGCTTGGTTTACACCCCAAACGCACACACAGTTGTGATTGATCTTGGAGAAAAAAACTACAATGCCGTTTTACAAGACGTACAGGTACACCCGGTATCAGACAAAATCTTACACATTGACTTCTTTCAATTAAATGAAAGCAAAGAAATTACTATGGAAGTTCCTGTTAAAATTGTTGGAACATCGCCAGGAGTATTATTGGGTGGTGATTTACGTTTAAATCAAAGAAGACTAAAAGTAAGAGCACTTCCTAAAAATCTTCCTGATTTTATAGAGGCTAATATTTCTGAACTTCAAATGGGAAACAAACTGTATGTAACTAAAGTTGAAACAAAAAATTTCAAATTGATACATCCAGACAATACTGTAATTTGTCAAGTGAAGATTTCTCGTGCCGCTATGAAAGCAGCTCAAGAGGCAGCAAAAGCAGCGAAAGCTCCTGCTGGGAAAAAGAAAAAATAATATTTTTTACATATTCTCAAAAAAGCACCAGTTGTACAACTGGTGCTTTTTTTGCTATATAGCGCACCTCATTAAACCCTCTTTTTTCAAATTTTTAAAGGATGTTGTTTTCCAATTAAGTAATTAGATTACTTTTACGATATGCTAAAATGGTTAAACATCCTGTTTTCAAAAACAAAAACAGAAGACAATACAACTTGTGTGAAACCGGAGGTTCACGAACACAAAAAAAACAATATAAAAAGCGTGAGTAATAAATTTTTAATCGTCGGACTTGGCAACATCGGTGCCGAATATGTAAACACAAGACACAACATTGGTTTTAAAATTGTCGATTTCTTTGCCAAAAAAAAAGGGGTTAACTTCGAAACGGTAAAACTGGGTTCACTTGCTGAATACAAATTTAAAGGCCGAACTTTTTTGTTATTAAAACCAAATACCTACATGAATTTGAGTGGCAAAGCCGTAAAATATTGGACGGACAAGGAAAATATTCCACTCGAAAATATTCTGATTATTACCGATGATTTGAATCTGTCTTTTGGAAAAATCCGAATCAAACCAAAGGGCAGCGATGGCGGACACAACGGACTCAAAAGCATCAACTTAATATTAAATACAACAAATTACACCCGTTTCCGTTTTGGAATCAGCGACGAATTCAAAAAAGGAAAGCAAGTAGATTATGTTCTGGGCGAATGGGACGAAGAGGAAAAAACAAAACTTCCAGAACGATTAGAATTGGCTTCCGAGATTATAAAATCTTTTGGAACTGCCGGAATAGAAAACACTATGACTCTTTATAATGGAAAATAGAATGGCAAGATTATTGTTTATAACTTGGAGTCAGGATCTTAAATACTTATCTTTGAGATTATTACTTATTAAATAATGAAAAAAAATACTCCTGTTTCTATCCCAAAAACACTTATTTTATTTTGTCTTTTTATAGCCCATTCAGGCTATACACAGAAATCTTTGTTGGGTAACCAAAAAGCAAATCATAAAGACCAATTTATACGATGTAGCACAATAGAAAATGAAAAAAGGTTGCAAGCTAAAAATCCGAAAAGGAGTACAAGCACTGAATTCGAGAATTGGTTGGCGCCAATTATTGCCACACAGCGAGAAAAAAACTTGACTAGTAAAACAGCTATAGCCACTTATACTATTCCCGTGGTTATTCATGTCATTCACGATGGGGATGCTATAAATACAATTAGTTCTCATACGAGTGAAAATATTTCTGATGCTCAAGCCATTTCTCAGATAACGGTTTTGAATCAAGACTTTAGAAAAATGTCGGGGACTCCTGGATTTGGCACAACTGGTTATAATCGTGGTGTAGATTGCCAAATTCAATTTGTTTTAGCAAAACAAGATCCTTACGGCGTTCTTACCAACGGGATTGATCATGTCAATCTGGGTAAAGCAGAATGGTCGGAAGAAGAAATTGACGCTATTGTAAAACCTGAAACCCAATGGGACCCCACAAAATATCTTAATATATGGAGTGTTCAATTTTCATCCTCAACTCGGTTATTAGGATACGCTCAATTTCCTTCTAATTCTAACTTGACCGGTTTAAATCCGATAGGTGGAGAATCCCTCACTGATGGGGTAGTTATCAATTGTAATGCCTTAGGCACCAACGCGGTGAATGATGGGTCTTTTCAATTATACTCCAATTATAGCATGGGACGCACCTCAACTCACGAAATAGGTCATTTTTTAGGCCTACGACACATTTGGGGGGATGGAAATGGGGACGAAGCAACTAATAGCCCCGATTGTACCGCATCAGATTATTGTTCAGACACGCCTCAAGCGGGATGGGAACATTATGAATGCGGTGTTTTTGATACCTGTCCATTAGATTCAGGAAATGACATGACTGAAAATTATATGGATTATACCAATGATGGATGTATGAATACTTTTACAGCAGAGCAAAAATTGCGGATGAGGGCTGTAATGATTAATTCCCCTAGGCGAAAAGAGTTGGCAAGCTCAACTGTTTCAACTCCGGGTTTTACCAAAACTTTAGATGGCGCTCTGAAAAATATTTTAATAACCGTTTCTGGTTGTGGTACTTCTTTTACTCCCTCCATAAATTTTGAAAATAAAGGCACAACAAACCTACAAACCGCTACACTTACCTACACTATTGACAATTTAAATCCGAAAACTTTTGATTGGAATGGTAGTCTTCCTCAAAATGCATCAGGCATAATGAGCTTGCCTGCAATTATATCGACAAGCGGAATCCATCAATTTAGCGCTACAATTACGTCAATTAACAGCAGTGCCGACCTTAATAGCTTAAATAACAATACTTCAAAAAGTTTTATTATGCCGTCTTTAAGTCAATTATCTGGAGATACAACCCCTAAAGTGACATTGACTTTGCAATGTGACCGAGATGGAAGTGAAACCACTTGGACATTAAAAAATAGTAGCGGAGCAACTCTTTATAGTGGCGGTCCATATACCGATGCGGTTTCTTCCGCTCAATTAAATGATCCAATAACCCAGACTTTTGATCTTTCAAATGGCGATTGCTATACCTTTACCATTTATGATGCATTTGGAGATGGAATTAATACTAATGGAGGTAAAGGAAGTTATTCCCTGAAAGATGAAAACAATCTTATATTTGCATCGGGAGGCGCTTTCCTTTTCGATGAATCGAAATCATTTTCGATTGGTACTTTAGCAAATGCGGCATTTGAAACCTCAAATGCCATTTATTTATACCCAAATCCAACCAAAGGGAAATTAACTATAAAATTGCCGACCCAATTTGGATTGCCAAACAAATATGCTATTTGTACGAGTTTAGGTCAAATTATAGCCGAAAAAATCATTTCAAAAGAGGAGGATTTATCGATAAACACTTCGTCATTAAGCAATGGGATTTATTTCATAGTGATTACTAAGGGGGGTGAGAAAAAAACAATGCAATTCATCAAAGAATAGTTTTTTTTTAAAACCCTACACCGATTAAATTGGGAAAAATAAAATAAACTAGACAACCCCCTCATTTAATGATTTCTAAACAAAAAAATAAAAATCAAAAGTTAATTCAATCAAATGTTTTTCCTTCTGCATTTAATTTTTTGTAAAGTTTGTAACTTTGGGCATTATCTACCTTAAAATAATGAAAAGAATTTTCTATATCTCTAGTTTCAAAACGCTAATTGTAATTTGGCTTTTGGCGATAGGAACTGTATCCGGACAGAACAAAAAACAAACCGAAACTAAGTTGTTTGGCAAACAAATAAACCCTGAAAATGTAAATCCAAAAAATGGAATTATTCGTTGTGCCTCAACAGAGTACGAAAAAATGCTACAAGAGAAAAACCCCAACAGAATGACTGAGGACCAGTTTGAGGCTTGGGTAGCTCCATTGATTCAAAAAAAAACAGCCCTGCGAACTGCCCAAACCTCTTCTATAATTACCATTCCAGTTGTGGTACATGTCATATATAGTGGCCAAGAGGTTGGTATTGCACCAAATATTACCGATGCTCAAGTACAATCTCAAATTACAGTACTGAACCAAGATTTTAGTAGAACAGGACCTGGCTATAACACCAATCCAGTTGGTGTAGATACCCAAATTCAATTTGTTTTAGCACAGCAAGACCCTATTGGAAATCCTACTAATGGAATTGATCGGAGGAGTTTCTGTCAGGAATCATGGTCTACTACTGATATTGAATCCGTCTTGAAACCGGCCACTATTTGGGACCCCACCCAATACCTAAATTTGTGGAGTGTTAAATTTACAGATAGTATTCTTTTAGGCTATGCCCAATTTCCTGATGCTTCTGGTCTAAGTGGCCTTAGCGGTAATGGAGTTGCAAATACAGATGGAGTTGTGATTAAGTACAATGCGTTTGGCAGCGGCACAGACAGTTCTTTTTTGTTAAACGCGCCTTACAATAAGGGAAGGACCGCCACTCATGAAATCGGGCATTGGCTAGGGTTAAAACATATTTGGGGGGATGGTTCAAATTGCTCAACCAATACTGATTATTGTGATGATACTCCGGTGTCAAAAGACCCCAATTATGGATGTCCGACAGGAACTGACAGTTGTCCTGTGAATACTGGTTTAGATATGATTGAAAACTATATGAATTATACCGATGATTCGTGTATGAACATTTTTACCCAAAACCAAAAAGATCGGATGGATGTCATTATGAATAGTGCCGCTAGAAGAAGTAGCCTAAAAACCTCTACTAAAGGTAGCGCTGAACTTATTATAATCGCAAATGATGCCGAAGTTAAACTAGATTCTAGCTGTGCCGTCGCCACGTGTAACACTAATCCAAACCAAACCATTCAAAACATCACAATCTATAACAGGGGCACGAGCATTTTGACATCGGCAACACTAAATTACACCATTAATGGGGGGAACCAAATGCAGTATTCTTGGACAGGGAGTTTAGTAACCAATAAATTCGCCACTTTTCCCATAATTATTAATTCTGATGTAAATGGGGTTATCAATGTTAGCATTGATAAAGCCAATGGGGTTACAGATCAAAGAATCTCAAATAATAGCGCAACAGGTAGTTTTATTATTACTGGAAAACCTTCGGATTATGCTTTTACCTATTATGTGTTTAGATTACAACAGGATTATTATGGAAGCGAAACGACTTGGAGTCTAAAAAATAATACATCTGGAAAAATTATATATAAAGGAGGTCCTTACACTGACACCTATGTAAATAGTTCAACTGTTTCCCCTATTCCGGATTTAATAACTCAAAACTGGACGTTGCCAAGTAATCAATGTTATACGTTTACTATAAACGACTCTAAAGGTGATGGTATTTGTTGTGGCACTGACCTCGGTGACTCTGGAACCGGCTATTATGACCTTTCATCCACCGATGGCAAAACTATAATTACTTCTGGAGCCTCTTTTACTTCGAGCCAGAGCAAATCTTTTACAACCATTACAGCTCCTGATGTCACAAAACCTACTCTTACAACTGTAACTAACAGAGATGAATATGTAGATGACAAATGTGAATTTATAATTCCTGACTATACTCCCTTAACGATAGCTACCGATAATAGCGAAACCGTTACGTTAACACAATTACCTAGTAAAGGCACTATTGTAAGGGGTAATGAGACCGTGGAGGTTATTAAACTAACCGCCAGTGATAGCAATGGAAATTCTGATTTTATAACTTTTAATATTACCCTTAAAGAAAAGGACATCTTTCTTTTTCCTAACCCCGCAAAAGAAACCATAAATATTAAAACAAGTAATTGTGTACTTCCAAATAGCTATTCCATCTCGAACAGCCTAGGTCAAGTCATCTGCAAAAAAGAAGTTTCGACAGCTGTCGATTTAACTATAAATACATCGAGCTTAAGTGATGGCGTCTATTTTATTACCATTACCAAAAAAAATGAGGAAAAAACACTGCGATTCATCAAGAAATAGATTTTCGAACCAAATACCTGAAGAGGATTGATTTATTTCAACCCTCTTTTTTAATCTGTTTTTATTACGCTAAATTTGCACCATCCTAAAACAAACAACTGCTTTGAATATTTTTCATTCCATCAACGATTTCAAATCCACAAAAAAAACCATACTCACTATAGGAACTTTTGACGGAGTTCATGTTGGCCATAGAGAAATATTAGAAAGAGTAACGCAAAAAAAAATAGGAGATGACGCTGAAAGTTTGGTGCTTACTTTTTTTCCACATCCCCGAATGGTTTTAGAGGAAAGATCAACTGTGAAATTACTCAATACCGTATCCGAAAAAATAGATTTATTAGAAAAAATAGGAGTTGAGAATCTTGTCATTCATCCTTTTGATGCGGTTTTTTCTAACTTAACTGCCCATGAATTTGTCAAAACGGTTCTTGTGGATCAGTTCAATATAAAAAAAATAATAATTGGTCATGACCACCGATTTGGAAAAAATCGCACTGCGAATATTGACGACCTCGTTACATATGGAAAACAGTACGGTTTTGAAGTAGAGCAAATATCTGTTCAAGAAATAGCCGATGTTTCGGTGAGTTCTACCAAAATCAGACAGGCGTTACAGGCAGGAAATATGGCTTTAGCCAATGAATACCTGGGTTATGCCTATTTTTTGTCGGGCACCATCGTCAAAGGAAAACAATTGGGAAGAACTATTGGTTTTCCCACAGCTAATCTTAAAATTGAAGAAAACTACAAGCTTATTCCACTAAATGGCGTTTATATAGTGAAAAGCGTCATCAATAAAAAAATAGTTTTCGGGATGATGAACATTGGCCACAACCCTACTGTAGCCGGAGAAAATTTATCCGTCGAGATCCATTATTTTGATTTTGATGCCGATTTATATGGCATTGAATTATCCGTTTCTATCTTACAATTCCTTCGTGCTGAACAAAAATTTGAATCTGTGGCTTTTTTGAAGGAACAATTGGAAAAAGACAAAAATACCGCTTTGGCATTCCTTCATAAACCATAGTAAGATTCCGCTAAATTTTCTAAATTAATTTCACCAAATCATCCTATATTTTTTGTAAATTTGATAGTTACCGCATTTTTTGGTAAAGAATTACTTATTCTAACCTTCTAAAAACAAACACATGAAACTATCAAAAGAATTTTACAATGGAGCCATCATCTTTGCCGGAATTGGCATTTATTTTTTATTGATGGATGTGTTGGGGCTCGCCCATTTATATTACTTGCGTTTCTTGAATATGGTATTCGTTTTTTATGGCGTGAACAAAACAGCCCAAATGAATCTTGCAGAAGGGAAAAAAGATTTCATTTCTAATGCCCTTTCGGTTATGGCGACTTCGCTTGTTGGTGTGTTGCTTAGCGTTATTGGGTTGGTTGTTTTCAGTTATATCAAAGGAGGCGACGCCTATGTGCAGTCCCTGTCGGAAACCTTCTTATTCGGAGGAAATCCATCCGTTATGACCTATAGTATTTGTTTGTTTTTCGAAGGAATTGCTTCTTCCGTCATTGTCACCTTGTTAGTCATGTTGTATTGGAACAATCGGTATCCTGCAGATTAGCTTTAGGTATGTAAAATTATTCAATCCCTTTTGGCGCTACCTCTTTGTTGATTGGAACAATTTGACTACTTTTGAGCCATTAAAAATCACATCGATGAGCGTCATAAAACACAATTGGACTACCGCCGAAATTATTGCCATCTACAACAAACCCATGATGGACTTGCTTTTTGAAGCGGCTTCTATTCATAGAGAACACCATGATCCTAATGTGGTTCAGGTTTCGACTTTGTTGTCCATCAAAACAGGTGGTTGCCCTGAAGACTGCGGCTATTGCCCGCAAGCAGCTCGATACCATACCAAAATTGAAGGTAATGATTTGATGACCATAAGCCAGGTAAAAGCGCAAGCTTTACGGGCCAAATCAAGTGGTTCATCGCGTGTTTGTATGGGGGCGGCCTGGCGAAATGTAAAGGATGGAGTAGAGTTTGACCAAGTCCTCGAAATGGTACGCACCATCAACAAACTCGATATGGAAGTATGCTGCACCTTAGGGATGATTACCGAAAACCAAGCCCGTCGTTTGGCTGAAGCTGGTTTATATGCTTACAATCACAATTTAGATACCTCAGAAGAATATTATAAAGAAGTCATCTCCACCCGTGGATTTGAAGACCGTTTGCAAACCATAGAGAATGTCCGAAAAACGAATATTACCGTTTGTAGTGGCGGCATTATTGGGATAGGCGAAAGTATTGGAGACCGAGCCGGAATGCTTGTAGCGCTTTCCACCTTAAATCCACAACCCGAATCAGTGCCTATCAATGCTTTGGTTGCCGTTGAAGGAACCCCGATGGAAGAAGAAAAACCAGTGGAAATTTGGGAAATGATTCGAATGGTAGCGACTACCCGAATTATTATGCCGGAAACCCAAGTGCGTTTATCCGCGGGAAGAATGAACATGAGTCGCGAAGGACAGGCGATGTGCTTTTTCGCTGGTGCCAATTCTATATTTGCAGGAGATAAATTATTGACTACGCCTAATCCTGATGTCAATGAGGATATGAAGATGTTTGAGATGCTGGGTTTAAACCCACAAAAACCTTTTACCAAAGTATCGCAACCCAAAACTGTTGAAGCAGTAGATTCTCAATTTGCTCCATTAGGAGAAAAACCAAAATGGTCTCGTCCTGGACATACGATTGAACGTAATTTAGAAGCTTCGATTAAAGAAAAATAATTCTTTGTTCGAAAAAAATTAATTTAAAAAATCCCATTTGCTTTAGTTTACAGCAATGGGATTTTTTGTTTTTTTAACGAATTAGTTTTACTTAATACATAATTTTATCGGTATAGGTCATGCCATTTTTCAAGACCGTTTTGACTACCAAGGTTTGATGGCTAGAAAATAAATTAGCAATCAAAAGTTCATTGCTGTTTACATTCCTTTTTTGAGATAGCTGTTTCCCTAATAATTCGTAAATTGTAACCTTGTCTATAGTTTCATTAAAGGAATTTATTATTATTTGGCTGTTTTTGACAGATACCAAGACTTTATTTTTAGAAATTCCAAAATCAGGTTTTCCTAAGGTTTTGTCGATATACTTCAACACAAAACGATCATCGAATGTCCCTGAATCAGTGGTAAACGTATAACTGCCACTTTTTAAATCGAAGGTGGTGTTGGTTAATTTGTCTTCAAGAAACACCGCTTGATTTATATTCTCAAAAACCCCCTCTTTTGAATCAATATTAATATTAAATGTACCTGCAACCGCACTAAAATAACCCAATCGCACTTGATCATCTTGATTAAATGAAGACCTTCCTTGTATTTTATACCTATCGTTATTGATAAAGGAATAAAAATTAACATAATTACCTGCGTCATTGGCTGGCCCATCATATCCATTGTCGTAGTCTGGGGTTGCGTTATTAAAATATCCTATAAGTTGCTGACTGAACATCTTTGATGAATTTTCTAGATTCAACCAAAAACGGTCATTAGATGCTTTTGAAGTACGTTTTCTATCTGGGGTTGTTTTATAAAACTGGTTGTTTTGAGTCTCTGTTCCAACACGCATAGCATTATTAAATACTAACGTTCCTGGATCATGTGCTTCTACAAAAAAGCCTTGGCCTGAAGCAATAAACCCTGACGGCATAGTTCCTCCCGAGCCTGCTTTGGTTCCTCCCGATAAATTTTCTATTGCATAATCATTTGCAGAATAATTTAATGCATCAGGGCCTATATTAGCGGCGGAAACATCCCCTACATGTGTCCAAAAATATAGGGTTCCTTCAATTGTATAAGAAAGCCCCGTGATAGTATTAATATTTGCATTTATAAACGCATCCGAGGAAATTGCTGATGGATAGGGATTTCCAACCAAATTAAAATCATCGTCTGAAGCGACGCTAGGAGTTAGTAAAATGGGAGTAGTCATAACACCGTTGTTTACTTTTCCAGAAAAAATTACCTCTTCAAGAGCGGGATATGTTGATTTATTCGTTGGTGTCATTATTATATAACCTTTGCCGGGAAGCATTGTACTTGCAAAAGACCAAGTATTGCCATCATCATCAAAACCATCAACTGGATTAACATCTAAAAAATTAGCAGGTAAAAATTCATATGCAAAACTCGTCCTCCAATTTGGAAAAGTACTTGGTATATTTGAAGATCCTACCGGAGTAGACCAATACACATAATCATATTTTTCAAATTGAGACGTAACCCGATGAACAGTTGTTGTTCCATTGTTTACAACATTTCCTGCGTCATTAATCATTACTAAAGAACCTTGGTCTAATACTTCTAATGTACCATTAACCGTTAAATCATTTTGAATAATTGCATAATTATTTGCGGTAATAGTTACCTTTTTACCTGTATTAACAGTTACACTACATGCATTTATATTTCCATTAGTTGATGTGTTATAATCATTGTCAATAACCACTATAGTATTGTTTGTAGGTACAACGCCTGTTGACCATCCAGTAGTAGTCCACGTATTAGTAACTAGTGGCATTATAGTCACACTTGACGAAGCTATTGAAGCACAAGTTCCAAGGGTGGCTATTATTGTATAACTTCCTGCTGGCGCTGTTGCTAAATTTCCCGAAATGTTCACTCCTATATTTGGACTTACTGTATAAGTATAAGTAGCATTATAATTGCTTATGGTAAAACTCCCCGGAACTGCACAAGTGGGCTGAGTTGCTGCGCTCAATATAGGTTGTACAGGAGTTGCTGGCTGAACATCGATAGTTGTTAAAGTTGAAACCGAAACACATCCACCACTATTTTTAATAATCACATTCCGATTTCCAGTGGCCAATCCTGATTTTATATTACTTGCTTGATAGCTAATCCCGTTATCAAAACTATAGGTGTCAGTGGAGCTTTGAATGGTGACAGTAATAGTTCCTGTAGCGAGACTACAAGTAGGCTGTGTTATCACAGTGGCGGGAGTAAGCAACAAAGGTAGAAAAGTTAGTGTCCTAGTTCGGGAAGCACTAGTTACATTACAATCGGCCCCAGAAGAATGAAATGTAATATAAACACGGTATTCTGCAGATTCTATTGGAGTCCCGTTAATTATATTCAATGTCGCAGTAGTTGCTCCTGAAAAATGTGCTCCATTGACCACATCATTCCAAACGCCTGAAGCCACAGAACTCTTCCATTGGTAGGAAACAACATTGCTTGGATAAGACGTTGAGGCAGTGTAAGAATAATTAGTGCCATAACATTGAGTCACCATTGTTGCCGTTGGAGAAACTCCTGTTATTTCGTTTACGGAAAGTGTTGCGACACTAGATTTAACGCTGCATGCTCCATTTGAAACAACAACTTGATATTGTGTGCCATTAAGCGAAAGGGAACTTCCTATACTTTGAATTCTAATTTTATCAGGAGTTGGGTAACTAACGTTAGCCTCACTTGGAATGTTGCTAAAACTAGCCTCGGCAGGTAATTTTCGTTGCCATACATAAGTCAGGCCTACCCCTGAAGCAACTACATTAAAACTAACTATATTTCCTTCACAATCTAACTGGTTAATAGGCTGAGTAGTGATTATTGGTAATGCAAATACTGTTATTGTGTACGTTGCTGTTGCTGTTTGCGGTGTACAAGTATTATTACTAGTTACCATCATAGTTAAAGTCACAGTATTTCCAATATCGTCTGCCGCTGGAGTATAAGTAGGTGTTAGTGTTGTAGCACCAGAGGTTATTGACCCTGCCCCATTTTCTGTCCAGGCGATAGTTCCATTAGAAGCTGTAGCGCCATTTACCGTAGCAGTGGCATTGGAACAAATGGATTGACTTCCACCTGCAGTGGCTGTTGGCAAGCCTTCTACAACTATTATTGATGCTGCAGAAGCAGCACTCTGACAGCTACTAGCATTCTTTAATTTAACAGTATAACTTCCAGCCGTTATTACAAATAAAAATCCTGTAGTTTCTGTGCTTATGAGTGATCCATTCAAATACCAGTCATAGGAATCGCCCCCTGAAGTGGCCCCTAAAGTTACACTATTGTTTTCACAAAAAGTTAACGCCCCTGTTGTTGAAATTGTTGGTATTGATGGAGAACTTGATGTTGTTGTAGTTATAGTCGTTGAAAAAGAGGCGCTATTGCCACAGCCATTTTTTGCTTTTACTCTATAATAATATAAAGTGTTTGCATTTAGCCCTGATAAAGATATTGTTGTACTATTCCCAACATTATAAGTATTGTATGCCCCAACAAAAAATCCTGCAGCAAATGTACTTGAAGTGGAAACATCCAATAAATAGCTTGTTGCATTGGCTGTAGCAGTCCAATTTGCGATAAAACTATAACAAGATATTGAAGAGGCAGCACTTGAAGTTACCGTTACTGGCACTGCATTTGCGGTTGTTGTAGTTATAGTTGTCGAAAAAGAGGTGCTATTACCACAACCATTTTTTGCTTTTACCCTATAATAATATACTGTATTCACATTAAGCCCTGATAAAGATATTGTTGTACTATTACCAACATCATAACCATTATATACCCCAACAAAAAATCCTGCAGTAAATGTACTTGAGGTGGAAACATCCAATAAATAGCTTGTTGCATTCGCCGTAGCGGTCCAATTAGCAGTAAACCCATCACAAATTACAAGTGTAGCGGAATTTGAAGTCACCGTACCTGGCATTGCATTTGCGGTTGTTAGATTTCTAGTTACAGAAAAGGAGGCGCTATTACCACATCCGTTTTTTGCTTTTACCCTGTAATAATATACCGTGTTTGCATTAAGCCCTGATAAAGCTATTGTTGTACTATTACCAACATTATATGCATTAAATACCCCAACAAAAAATCCTGCAGCAAATGTACTTGAAGTGGAGACGTCTAATAAATAGCTTGTTGCATTAGCTGTAGCGGTCCAATTGGCAGTAAACCCATTACAAATTACAAGTGTAGCAGCATTTGAAGTTACCATTCCTGGCACTGCATTTGCAGTTGTTGTAGTTATAGTTGTCGAAAAAGAGGCACTATTACCACAACCGTTTTTTGCTTTTACCCTGTAATAATATACCGTGTTTGCATTTAGCCCTAATAAAGATATTGTTGTACTATTACCAACATCATAAGCATTATATACCCCAACAAAAAATCCTGCAACAAATGTGCTTGAAGTGGAAACATCCAATAAATAGCTTGTTGCATTCGCTGTAGCGGTCCAATTGGCAGTAAATCCATCGCAAATTGCAAGTGTAGCGGCATTTGAAGTTACTGTCCCTGGCAATACAATTGTTGCAGAAGTAATAGATGAAGAACTAGTGCTAATACAATTACCATTAAAAGCTCTAACTCTGTAATAATAGGTGGTGCCAGATGTTAAACCAGTTATATTGTAAGTTGTAACTAAACCAACATTTAACGCATTATAGCCTGTTAAAAGAGTCGCAAAAGCATTTGAAGTAGAAACATCTAATTCATAATAAGTAGCTCCAGGTAAAGCGTTCCAATTGGCTGTGATTTGAGTACAAGTCGCTCCAGAACCTGCTAAAGCTGTTGGCGCTCCTAAGGCAGCATATACTGGAATGGTCGCTATGTTGTTAGTAGTAATCCCCGAGGAACAAAGCCCAGAAGTAATTTGGGTTACCGTAATTGTTCTATTCCCCGCCGAGGTAAATCCAGTGTAGACAAAAGATCCTGTCCCTGCTGAAGTAACAATCATTGTCGCATCAGTCTGAGCCGCCCCTTGAATTTTATAAGCTACTGTATATGTTCCAATAGGTAAGCCCGCTGCAGTAGCAGTTAATGTTATTAATGAAGAAGACCCTATACAAACATTTACAGTAGAAGTAGACATATTTAATAAACTATACGTTGGACAAACATAAGTAGTTATGGTTCCATTAGCTGTTTTCCCTCCACATGACCCTGACCCTACTGTTGTTACTGTATAATTGTATACTCCAACTGTAGTTGGTGTCCCACTTAGGGTAACCACACCGCCTGACCATACACCGGTTACTCCTGGAGGCAAACCGCTAAATGTGGCCCCGGTTGCGGCTGCAGTTGAGTAAGTGACAGTAGTCATAGCAAGATTTGTTGGGGTACTTACAATATTTGTTCCTGACCCAGAAGATAATGTTATTGAACCGCCTCCAGTATTTATGGCGCCATTATACGTTATTCCTATTGGGGTATTTGTACCCCCAGAACCAGTATTGGTAATACTAGTTGGCGCTGGGCTGACTCCACATAAATTAACGGTAGAGCCTAGAGGAAAATTAACTGTAACCATACTACTAGTTAAAAGAACATTATAGTTTACAACTATAGGCACCGTTGCTGATAAATTCAATGTGGCGCCAGATCCTAAATTAAAAGTGCTTAAAGTTTTACTCCCTGATGCAGTTCCAGTATGAGTAAAAACAACTGAATTAGCAGATAGAATACAAGGACTACTAATATTCCAAACAGGCTGCGAAGCTACACCGCCCGGATCATTATTATTTGAAGTTATATTGCCACTTACGGTTAATGTCTTGATGCTTAGTGTAAATGTGTTTGAAGATGTTCCGTTAGTAGTTGTTACCCCTGGAACTCCAACATTAAGGGAGCCACAAAGCAAGGTTCCTGAACCACTAATGGATGCGCTAGTTGAGGTTGTTGCTGAATTTAACAATGATACAGCACCAGTCACAGTTAAAATTGCAGCTGAAGCTACAGTTAAACCTGAGGCAGCAGCTGATGTATTGTTGAAAGTTACAGAAGCAACAGCATTTGCAGGAGTTGTATTTACGGTAACCACATCTCCTGGTCTTATTATAACTGGATCTAATAATCCTGGCACGCCACTAGGAGACCAAGTGCTAGCAGTATTCCAATTGGTGCTTCCAGTACTTGTCCTAGTTGTTTGTCCACATACAACATTCCCAAACATAAAAACAACAAAAATCAGTAAGAACAAACGAAATGCGTGGAATGTATTGCGTGTTGTGGAACTATTAAATAACGGATTTAGGTTTTTTTGATACATCTTATTTTTTTTAGTGGTTATAAAACATCTTTTAAAATTATTTCGGAATACTTCAAAAATTGAATAGCTCACAGTCAACCATTTCCAATTAATTATCTCATATTAAAATGAGTTAAGTATATAATAGAAGTTAATCATCATTCACCAAAAAGTTAAAAAAAATAGACTAACACACTATAAATCTGATAAATAACTAATTTTTTATCTTATTATCATTAGAAGATTACAAAAAAGATGTTGTCTTGATAAGAAAAAATCGTTTACTTTGGGATAGACTCTTTGGTTAAAGAAATGACTTAGGGAATGTTGTTTTGGGAAAATAATGGAAAGAGATACTGTAAAAATAAGATCAACTTATAAAGCGAGGTGTGGAAAAAATAGGGTCCTGTCTTCTAATCAAATTAGTAAAAAACTTTGTTATTTTTAACTAATCGTGCTTTTTTTAGTAAGAGCACCTCGGCTTTCTAGAGAAAGTACTGCTATTTCATTTTTTAAAAAACCGTTCAATCACAATCTTAGTAAAGATTCGCGCGCCGGTATCATTCAAATGGCCGCAGGAGGAAAAGTAATGGTCGCCTTGCACCACGTTTTCCAGATTGTGAATTTCGGGATAGATTTTATTGGCTTTTTCAAAATAATCCATTCCTTTCACATTGGAACACATTGGCGTCATTACGGTAATTAGATTGTAATGATTTGCTTTGCAAATTTGCGTGATTTCCTCGTAATATTTATTGCGAATGGGTTTTAATGCCCTAATATCATTCTTCATATTTCCAGGTTTGTGACCCAAAGGATGATAGCCCAAATGATCTAAAATATTCGTTGGTTTACCTGTAGCAGTATTGTACATTTCCCGAAAACCAATGAGTGCATCAAAATCAATATAACGGTAAAAAGGAATATAATACAAGGCATTGAAATTTTCCAGCTTCGAAAAATGGGCCTTGATAATTTCAGATTGATGGATGAATGGTAAAAATTTTGCTGCAATAGCATCGGATTCTTTTTCGTTGCAAAGACCCAAATCGGCTTCCAGAATCACGGTTTTTATTTTATAATGCCGCTCCGCCATTAATTTCAATAGTAGAGAAGCTTCGAATAAATGCGCACCACTCATGCCATAATTGAAAGTTTTCAGCCCTTTCTTTTCAAATAGTTGAGGCACGAAATGGTTGTTGGCTCTGGAAGAACCTAAAATCAAAACATCGTAATTTCCGACTTTGGAATTGAATACCTTTTCCACTTTTCCTCGATTGGAAGAATGCAAATAAACAGTCGTATAACCCCAGTCCAGCACTACTAAAAGCACTAAAATCGTAAGTAAAATTTTGGTGACTAATGTTATAAATTTTTGCATTAGAATTGAAAATAAATAAATTCTTTATAATCGGCATACGTTCCCAAAGCGATAATCCCTAAGAGGCACAACGCCATTTTTAGCCAGCTGTATTTTCCTGAAATGGGTTCAATTTTAAATCGGCTGTTCCATTCTACCAAAACAAAAGCAAAAACCAGCAACAGTATTTCGGAACTGTAGCGTTCGTTTTCCAAGAATTGTGAGGTAAAACTTCGCGTGGTGAATATTCTTTCAATATAGTCAAAAGCAATACTGATGGATTTTGCTTTAAAAAATATCCAAGCCAAACACGTTATCGAAAAAGTGACCAGAATGCTGAAAAATACTTTTATGGAATTGAAATCCCAATGCAACTCTGCCGTTTCCATATTAGTTCTATTGGTACCCAATAGTAGTGAAGGTAAAAAATATAGGGCATTGATAAATCCCCAAGTCAAGAAAGTCCAATTCGCTCCGTGCCAAAAACCACTCACTACAAATATGATGAATACGTTGCGCACTTGTTTTAGTTTGCTTCCACGGCTTCCGCCAAGAGGAATGTACAAATAATCTCGAAACCAAGAGGATAACGAAATGTGCCAACGACGCCAAAACTCAGCAATATCTCTGGAGAAATAAGGGTAATTGAAATTGCGCAGTAAGTCCAATCCAAACAATTTGGACATTCCCAAAGCCATATCCGAATACCCTGAAAAGTCGCCATAAATTTGGAACGCAAAATAAACTGCGCCCAAAATCAACGACAAGGAATTCATCGTTGTGTAATTGTCAAAAATGGCGTTAGCATAAGTCGCGCAAGTATCGGCAATGACGACTTTTTTTACCAATCCCCAAATGATTTGGAAAACACCTTCTTTGCCTTTTTCGAAATCGAAGCTCCTAATTCGTTTTACTTGTGGCAATAAATGGGTAGCTCTTTCTATTGGACCAGCTACCAAAAGCGGAAAATAACTCACAAACAGGGCGTAATCCACCACGTTTTTTTCGGAGTCTATTCTTTTGTAATAAATGTCAATCACATAGGACAACCCGTGAAACGTATAGAAAGAAATCCCAACCGGAAGTATGACGTTCAACAAAAGTGGACTAGAATGGATTCCGATAGTATTTAATGCTTCTGAAAAGGAAAAAGCAAAAAAGTTGTAGTATTTGAAAATTGCCAAAAACCCTAGATTGAAGACGATACTCAACCAAAACCAAAATTTGCGTTCTCGTTTCTGAGAGGATTTTTCTATTTGGATTCCGGTGAAATAACATAAAAGGGTTGAAAATAGCAATAGAAACAAAAAGCGCCAATCCCAACAAGAATAAAAATAATAACTCACCACAACGAGAAATGCGTTTTGGGTGTCTTTAGTTTTGCTGAAAACAAACCAGTATAGTAAAAAAACTATTGGCAAAAAAATAGCAAAAGGTAAAGAGTTAAAAAACATATTTTAGTAGTATAAGGAAAACAAAAACCACCAAAATTACTTTTGATGGTTCTGTATGATTTGTTTTTATTTGAAATTATCTCAATAAATTCAAAACTACAGAAGGGAATAAACCTAAAATGATATTCAATAAAATGGCTAAAATTGCTACTGCATAAAATACAAACGGCGTTTTCTGGGCTTCTGCATTAGGCTCTTTTCCATACATTGCCAAGATCAATTTGAAATAGTAACCCACACTTATAATTGAGTTAATAACCGCCACAATTACAACTACTAAATACCCTGCTTGAATGGTTTGATTGAATAAAACTAATTTGGCGAAAAATCCAGCAAAAATAGGAATTCCAGCCATTGAAAGTACAGCTCCCGTAAGTACTGCCGCCATTAATGGATTGTTTCTGCCCAATCCGTTGAAGTTGGCAATATCTTCGTTGTCCCTGTTTTTGCAAACGTATAAAATCACCGAGAAAGCAGCAATTCCAGCTAGTGAATAAGCCGAAGCATAATATAGTAAATTGCTTGCGGAGTTACTAATACTCAACAAAGCCATCAGCATAAAACCGGCGTGTGAAATCCCAGAGAAAGCCAGCATACGTTTCACATTGGTTTGTTTTAATGCCATTATATTCCCGACGGTCATTGAAGCAATTGAAATCACAATAATAATATTGATAAACGCATCCGAAAGATCGGCATTCATAGCAGTTAGCAGTTTGTATAAAGTAGCCATGGCAACCACTTTGACCAAGGTACTCATGGTAGCGGTAGTCAATGCAGGAGACCCTTCGTAAACATCGGGTGCCCAAAAGTGAAAAGGAACGGCAGCAATTTTGAAAAGCATTCCAATGGTGACCAAAGATATCCCTATTGGAAACCAAAGAGGCAATTCGGCAGAACGAGACCATTCTGTGATTTCGGCAACGTCAAAAGTTCCCATAGCACCATAAATTAAGCAAATCCCAAACAATATAATTCCCGAAGCAAAGGAACCCATCAAGAAATATTTCATTCCGGCTTCGTTACTCTTTACATTCATTCTGTTACTTGCTGCAAGAATATAAAGGGAGATGGACAAAATTTCGATTCCTAAAAAGAACATCGCCAAGTTTCCAAAAGAAACCATAGCCACTGCTCCGGCCAATAGGAAAATTTTGATGGCAATAAAATCAGAGATTTTAGTTTGATGATCTTCATAGTAATCGTGCGCCAAAGCCACTAAGAAAATGGTAAGGACAATAAACAAAGCAGAAAATGCTGAAGAGAATTTGCTTACAACAATCATATTATTGTAGTAACTCGCTGGAGTATTAAATTCGGCGTAAGTTAATCCAAGAACTGCCAATAATCCAATAATCGTTATCGGTACAATGGCTTTTCTAAAATTTAATATTTCAAATAAAAGGCATAAAACACCTAATCCTGTTATAGCTATTAATGTATTCATTTTTTTATTTGACTTAGTTAAATCTATTTACTTGAGTTAAAATATTTTCGATACTTGGTGTAATCAAGTCTATAATTGGTTTGGGATACATTCCAAAGAAGAACAAAACGGCAACGATAAGAATTAATGTCAAGCCTTCGTTAAAAGTTATATCTGCAAATAATTTGGTGTTGGTTTCGCCCAACATCACGTGTTGAAACATTTTCAACATATAATAGGCCCCTAAAATTATAGTAGTTCCTCCCAAAATGGCAAACCATATGTTCACTTGAGAAAGGCTATAGAGAACCGTAAATTCACCTACAAAGTTGAATGTAGATGGTAGGGCCACGGATGCTAAAACTAAGATCATAAACAGGGAAGTAAATTTTGGCGATTGAGATCGAATACCTCCCATTTCAGAAATGACACGAGTTTCATATCTTCTGAAAATAATTTCGGCTACAAAGAACAAACCAACAACCACAAATCCATGCGCTATCATCTGCAAAACTGCACCACGTAATCCGTCAAGAGTTAAAGTATAGGAACCTGCAGCTATTAATCCAACGTGTGCCAAGGATGAATAAGCCAATAATTTTTTCAAATCTTTTTGGCGTAATGCCAAGATGGAACCATAGATTACACCTGCAATTCCAAGTCCAATAAACACGAACAAATATTCTTTTGCGGCAAGCGGAGCAATGGGCAATTGCCAACGAATAACGCTGTACAATCCCATTTTTAACATTATTCCCGAAAGCAACATCGTTCCAACGGTTGGTGCTTTTTGGTACACATTTGCCTGCCAGGTATGAAAAGGAATCAATGGAATTTTGATGGCATACGCCAAGAAGAAAGCCAGGAATATCCAAAATTGTTCTGTTGATGATAATTTAAGTTCAGTGAAATCACTGATTAAAAAGCTTCCTGCTTTTTGGTACAAATAAATAAAAGCAACCAACATAAACAACGAACCGGCCAGTGTATAAATAAAGAATTTCATCACTGCTTTTTTACGATCTTCGGCATCACCATTACCCCAAATTAAAGCGATGAAGTAAATTGGAATCAAAGATAACTCCCAAAAAATGTAGTATAAAAGTCCGTCAGAGGCAAGGAAAGTTCCCGCCATCGCAAAGGTCATAAACAAGATTAATGCGTAAAAAGCTTTCGGATTTTTATAGGTATTTCCAAAAGAAGAATAGATTATAATTGGCGTCAAAGCCGTTGTTAGCAAAAGCATTGCCAAGGCCAATCCGTCCGCTTGTAAAGCAAAAGAAATATTTGGTTTTGCTATCCAAAGGGTAGAATAGTTTATTTCGTTTCCTAAATTATACTGGCTTAGCAAACAAATGGAACCTGCAAAAGCAGTCAAGCCAAAAAGCGATGCTACTTTTGGAGCCCATTTATCGCCCGATAAATAAGTGGCAAATGCGCCAACTAAAAGTATAAGTAATAGTGTAGTTACATCCATTAGGTGAGAATTATTGTAAAAATAAATAAGTTAATAAGGCGCAAACGCCTATGACAAAAGCGAAAAGATACAATCCAACACTTCCGTTGTGTAATTTTTTACCTTGAAAAGCCAATTCGTTTGTCACTTTTCCTAATCCAAAAACTAGGGCTGATAAAGTGGTTTCCACAGAATCTCTAAAGAAACCAGAAAGCACATTGATAGGTTTCACAAAAATAGCATCGTAGGCTTCGTCAACATAATATTTGTTGTGTAAAACTTTCGAAACTCCAGTAATTTCAGCATCTTCATTTGGAATAGTATTGTCTTTCAGGTATTTTTTGTAGGCAATTCCGATTCCTATTAGAGCACCAATTGTGGCGACGACCATCAACACATATTCGGTTGTACCAAAAGGATGTTCTTCTTGAGCCACTTTCGAAAATAAAGGAGCTAAATATTCATTTAACCAACTGTTTCCTGGCAAACTTATAATTCCACCAAAGAAAGACAAGATTGCCAAAATAATTAAAGGCACGGAAATCAAACTTGGGCTTTCGTGTAAATGATGTTTTTGTTCCTCAGTTCCTCTAAATGAATTAAAAAAGGTCAAATAAATTAATCTAAACATATAAAAAGCGGTTAGTATCGAAGCAATCGAGCCAATTACCCATAGCACACTATTATGATGAAAAGCAGTCATTAAAATTTCATCTTTAGACCAAAATCCTGCCAGCGGGAATATTCCGGAAATAGCCAATGCAGCAATCAACATGGTTGTGAAAGTGATGGGCATCGCTTTTTTCAAACCCCCCATTTTGCGCATGTCTTGTTCTCCGTGCAAACCGTGAATCACCGAGCCAGAACCCAAGAACAAACAAGCTTTGAAGAAAGCGTGCGTAATTACGTGGAAAACGGCTACTTCATAAGCGCCCAATCCCAAAGCCAGAAACATTAATCCCAGTTGTGAAACAGTAGAATAAGCCAAAACTTTTTTGATATCATTTTGAACCAAGGCAATCGTTGCGGCAACCAAAGCCGTAACTGCTCCGATAATCGCAATAATATTTTGAATGCTTGGGGCCATATCAAACAAGAAATTCAATCGGGTAATCATAAAAATCCCTGCAGTAACCATCGTCGCAGCGTGAATCAATGCTGAAACTGGCGTTGGACCCGCCATCGCGTCTGGCAACCAAGTATATAATGGAATTTGTGCTGATTTTCCTGAAGCGCCAATGAATAAAGCGAAAGCAGCAACTGCAATCCAAAAATCGTTGCTATTGCTTGTTGATGTAATTACTGTTTTTATAGTTGTAAAATCCAAAGTGTTGAATAGCGAACCGACTATAAAAATTCCAATTAAAAATCCTAAATCACCTATTCGGTTCATGATGAAAGCTTTTTTCGCAGCATCATTGAAATCTTGGTTTTTATACCAAAACCCTATCAATAAGTAGGAGCAAAGTCCAACGCCTTCCCAACCGATGAACATAAACAGCAAATTGCTTCCAATGACCAAGGTAATCATAAAGAAAATGAATAGATTCAAATAAGCGAAAAACGAATGCATCTTCTCATCTTCGTGCATATAACTGATGGAATACAAGTGAATCAACGAACCAATTCCCGTTACAAACAACAACCAAATCAACGACAATTGATCTAGAAGAAATCCAAAACTGATGTTGAATCTTTGAATCGAAATCCAATCAAATAAGTTGATTGCAATGGCTTGTTTTGTTTGATTGATTTGCAAGAAAAAATAAAGTGTAACAGCAAAAGAAACCACTACCGAAAGGGTTCCCACAATTCCAACGATGTTTTTACCAGCTTTTTTACCAAAGAAAACATTAAATAAAAACCCTAAAAAAGGAGCTAATAGTAAGACTAAAACTAAACGTGTATCCATTGAAGATTATCCTTTTAAGTTTTTTAAATTTCCAACATCAATTGTTCCCATATTTCGGAATACAGAGACCAAAATAGCCAATCCAACGGCAACTTCTGCAGCAGCAACAGCCATCGAGAAAAACACGAAAACTTGTCCCTGTGCATCTTGATGATAGGTCGAAAATGCAACAAACAAAAGGTTGACGGCATTTAGCATAATTTCGATGGACATAAACACGATGATGGCGTTGCGTCTGTATAGCACTCCAAAAACGCCAATACAAAAAAGTATTACGCTCAGGAAGATATAATTTTCGATACCAATTTGATTCAAAATATTATTCATATTACGGGTTGTTTTTTTCTTTTTTAGACAATAAAACAGCGCCAATCATCGCTACCAAAAGCAATATGGAAGCAAATTCAAATGGCACCATATATTCGTTTAGCAACACTTTACCCAATACTTTTATAGATTGGTAATCTTCCCCAGTCGTAACGTATTCCCCAACAATAGGCTTGGAATGGATTAGAATGGCTATTAAAACTAAGCACATCAGGCAAAAAATAACAATTGCCCCTAATCGAGTAAACCTAGGTTTGTATACTTCATTTTCTTTGTTTAAATTCATCAACATAATGGTGAATAAAAACAAAATCATAATAGCCCCTGAATAGACAATTATATGTACTATTGCCAAAAATTCTGAATTTAACAATAAATAATGTCCTGCTATCGAGAAAAAACAAATCACTAAATAGATGGCGCTGTGTATCGGATTTCGGCTATAGATTGTCAAAAAAGCGGTAGCTATCGTTATAACAGACAAAACACAAAATATAAGTAGTATCGTTGACATTAGTTGGCGGATTTAAGTTGAGCATTCTGCATTGCGATGTCTAAAGGCATAACTAATTTATCTTTTCCAAAGATAAAATCTTCTCTCTCGTAACTTGCTGGAACCAATTCCTTGGAAATTGTCAAGTAAATAGCGTCTTTAGGACAAGCTTCCTCACACAATCCGCAGAATATGCAACGCAACATATTGATTTCATATATCGAAGCATATTTTTCTTCCCGGTACAAATGCTTTTCGTTAGCTTTTCGTTCTTCTGCTTTCATGGTAATGGCTTCAGCAGGACACGATAAGGCGCAAAGCCCGCAAGCGGTGCAGTTTTCACGACCTTGTTCATCCCGTTTCAACATATGCTGTCCGCGATAAACGGGGCTAAATTCACGTATCTGTTCTGGGTATTGAATAGTGGCTTTTTTTCTGAATAAATGTTTTATTGTTATTATCAAACCCTTGATAATCGCGATAAGGTACATTCGTTCCCAAAAAGTCATCTCCTTATTAGAGACTATCTTTTTTCGTCCGGAAAGTGATATTTCTTGTATTGACATTTTTTAATTTTTATTTACTTCGTCTTTAGGTTCGCTCGGGTGAAACTAAATTCTGCTAAGAGTTTCATTCCTCGTAAAAAAGTAATTTGTTTTTCCTCTAATTAAAATCCTATATAAGCCATTATTTCTACTCTCAAAAGAACAATTCCTGTAATCATAATATTTATAATCGAAAGCGGAATCAGAATTCTCCAACCCAAATGCATCAATTGATCGTATCTAAATCTTGGAATAGTCCAACGTACCCACATATAAAAGAAGATAAATCCACATAATTTTATAAATAAAGCGATTATTCCTAGAACATTGGCTATGTTCACTCCCCAATTTTCAACCGCCCAACTCATCCCCGGATAATTATAGCCCCCGAAGAATAGAATAGCTAGTATAGTTGAAGAAATAAACATATTGGCATATTCAGCAAATAAATAAAACCCCATTTTCATGGAGGAATATTCGGTATGGTATCCCCCTATTAATTCCGTCTCACATTCTGGTAAATCAAAAGGAGTTCGGTTGGTTTCTGCAAAGGCACAAATCAAGAATATGATAAAAGACAAAGGTTGGTAAAATACATTCCAATTCATTCCGGATTGTTGCGCCGAAATTTCTCTCAAGCTTAATGTGCCTGTCATCATCAATAATGCAATCACGGATAATCCCATTGCGATTTCATAAGAAACCATTTGGGAAGCAGCACGAACAGCACCAATCAAAGAAAATTTATTGTTAGAAGCCCATCCACCTATCATGATTCCGTAAACTCCAATAGAAAGCACACCAAAAATGTATAAAACGGCCACGTCTATATCTGTGGCTTGCAGCAGAATATCTCTTCCGAAAAGATGAAACCGGTCACCCCAAGGAATTACAGCACTAGTTATTAAAGCAGTTGACATTGCAATTCCAGGCCCTACCATAAATAAAAATTTATTGGGAGTATTAGGATAAAATTCTTCTTTGGCAAACAATTTTAACCCATCGGCGAGAGGTTGAAACAACCCAAATGGACCTGCTCTGTTAGGTCCAATCCGATCTTGGAGAAATGCCGCTACTTTTCTTTCGGCATAAGTAGAATACATCGCCATAAGCATCGTAATGGCAAACACAACGATGATCACAACACTTTTTTCTATGATAAAGGTACTATCCATTATTTAAGATTTTGGGTTGTTAGTATCCAATGGAATTTCTGACATACTTATTTTTTTTCGATCTTCTTCTCTGCCTAAAAGAATAGTTTCCTCAGTTTCAATAACTACTTTTTCTAATTTACCGAAATGTTTGTTTTGATTAATAACCGAATCTTTTTCAAATTTTCTTGGCCCTTCAATAATCCAATCTTTTACCTCTTTATGATCAAAACGACAGCCATTGCAAATAAATTCATCTACTTCATGGTATTCGTCTTTTCTTCCAGTAACTCTTTGAATTTCGTCACCAAACATCCAAACCGTAGTTTTTCCAGAACAAGTTGGACAATCTCTGTGTGCATCATATGGCTTATTGAACCAAACTCTCGATTTAAATCTAAAAGTCTTATCGGTCAAAGCTCCAACAGGGCAAACATCAATCATATTTCCTGAAAATTCATTGTCTATCGCTTGAGAAATACATGTCGAAATATTCGAATGATCGCCTCTGTCCATCACTCCGTGCACTCGGTTGTCCGTCAATTGGTCAGCAACCATCACGCAACGGTAGCAAAGAATGCAACGGTTCATGTGTAATTGAATATTCGGACCAATATCTTCAGGTTCAAAAGTTCTTTTTTCTTCTATAAAACGGCTTTCCGGTTTTCCGTGTTCGAAACTTAAATTCTGCAAATCACATTCTCCTGCTTGATCACAAACCGGACAGTCTAAAGGGTGATTAATCAACAAGAATTCCGTTACTGATTTTCTCGCTTCCTGGACTCTTGTGGATGATTTACTATTTATTTCCATCCCTTCCATACAGCCAGTTACGCAAGAAGCCATTAATTTTGGCATAGGCCTTGGGTCGGCTTCACTTCCTTTGGCTACTTCGACCAAACAACAACGGCATTTACCCCCGCTTCCTTTAAGTTTAGAATGATAGCACATGGCTGGCGGAACTACTTCTCCACCAATCATTCTAGCTGCTTGCAGGATAGTTGTTCCTGGCGCTACTTCAATCGCTTGACCGTCTATGGTTACTTTCATTGTAGTAAATTCTTGTCTTTATACTGTTAATTTAGAAACCAAATGCTTTACTTGTTCAAAAGGTTCGTCAACAAAATGATCTCTATTTTTTATTTTTTCAGGGAAACGGATATGATATTCAAATTCTTCTCTGAAATGACGAATTGCTGAGGCCACAGGCCAAGCCGCTGCGTCACCCAAAGGGCAAATTGTGTTTCCTTCTATTTTACTTTGAATACTCAAAAGCAAATCAATATCCTCTTCTCGACCGAAGCCGTTTTCAATTCGGTTTAATACTTTTTCCATCCATCCCGTTCCTTCACGACAAGGGGAACATTGCCCACAACTTTCATGGTGGTAGAAACGAGAAAAATTCCATGTGTTTCTTACGATACAAGCAGTGTCATTATAAACGATAAATCCTCCTGAACCGAGCATAGACCCAGATGCAAAACCACCATCGCTCAAACTTTCGTATGTCATTAAGCGGTCATCGCCATTAGCTGTTTTGTAAATTAAATGAGCTGGTAAAACAGGGACGGATGATCCTCCAGGAACGAAGGCTTTCAAAGGTCTGTCAGAACTCATCCCACCCAAATATTCTTCTGAATTCATGAACTCATAAACGCTCAGTCCCATTTCGATTTCATAAACTCCAGGATTTTTGATATGTCCCGAAGCGGAAATTAATTTTGTTCCTGTAGATCTTCCCAAACCAATTTTGGCATAATCGGCACCGGAATTGTTGACAATCCAAGGCACTGCGGCAATAGTTTCTACATTATTCACCACCGTTGGATTTGCCCAAAGTCCAGAAACTGCTGGAAATGGCGGTTTGATTCGAGGATTTCCTCTTTTCCCTTCCAAGGATTCGATCAGTGCGGTTTCTTCCCCACAAATGTAGGCTCCGGCACCACAATGAACATATAATTCCAAGTCGTATCCAGTACCTAATATATTTTTTCCTAACCATCCTGCCGCTTTGGCTTCGGCAATAGCTCTTTCTAATATTTTATAAACCCACATGTATTCTCCACGAATATAAATGTAGGATAGGTTGGCACCCAAGGCGTAACTAGAAGTAATCATTCCTTCAATCAATAAATGAGGAATAAACTCCATCAAATAGCGATCTTTGAAAGTCCCTGGCTCTGATTCGTCGGCGTTGCAAACTAAATGTCTAGGTTTTCCTGATTTTTTGTCAATGAAACTCCATTTCATGCCCGCTGGAAAACCAGCGCCTCCACGACCTCTTAATCCAGAAGTTTTTACTTCTTCTACAATTTCGTCAGGAGTTAGTGTTTTCAGGGCTTTTTCCACAGAAGCATAACCGCCGTTTTGGCGATAGACCTCATACGCTTTTATGCCTGGAATATTTACTTTGTCTAATAATATTTTTTGTGACATATTATATATCGTGTAACGTAATTTTATTATCTCTGCAATCAGCAATAATTTGATCTACTTTTTCTTTGGTAAGGTGTTCTTTGTAAAAATCCCCCAATTGCATCATGGGCGCATAGCCGCAAGCACCCAAACATTCCACACCTCTTACTTCGAAAAGGCCGTCTGCAGTAGTTTCACCTATTTTAACGCCTAGTTTTTCACAGGTATAATCCATTAAATCCTCAACTCCATTCAAACAACAAGGGGAAGTTCGGCAAAATTCGAACATATATTTTCCAACAGGCTTTTGGTTGAACATCGAATAAAAAGAAACCACTTCATACACTTCAATCGGTTTGATTTTCAGTATTTCAGCTACTTTGTCCATTAATTCAAAGCTCAGCCAATTGTCATGTGCGTCTTGAACTTCGTGTAAAACAGGCAATAGTGCCGATTTTATTTTGTCTGCTGGATAATGACTGATTAATTCATTGATGCGGTTCATCAATGTTTCAGTGATGTTTATTTCCTGTTTGTAATGAGTTCTTTCCATTTTTATTTTAAATCTGAAATCAAAAATCGTTATTCTTCAATCTGAAATCTTTAAGCGTCTAATTCCCCTGCAATAACATTTAAACTCGATAAAATAACAATCGCATCCGACAACATGGCGCCTTTTATCATTTCGGGATACGCTTGGTAATAAATAAAACAAGGTCTGCGAAAGTGTAATCTATAAGGGGTTCTGCTTCCGTCGGTTACTAAGTAAAATCCTACTTCTCCGTTTCCTCCTTCTACGGAATGATATATTTCGGCAACTGGAACAGGAATCTCCCCCATTACAATCTTGAAATGATAAATCAAACTTTCCATGTCATGGTAAACATCTTCTTTTGGAGGCAAATAATATTCTGGAACATCCGCATGAAATTGGTTTCCTTCCGGCATTTTTGCCAATGCTTGACGAATGATGCTCAAACTTTCCCAGACTTCGGCGTTACGAACACAAAAACGGTCGTATGTATCCCCAGATTTCCCAACGGGAACGATGAAATCAAAATCTTCGTAAGAGGAATATGGATGTGCCACGCGAACGTCATAATCTACTCCAGCTGCACGTAAATTTGGACCTGTGAAACCGTAAGCCATCGCCATTTCGGCAGAAATAGGACCTGTGTTTACAGTACGGTCAATAAAAATTCTGTTTCTTTCAAACAAGTTTTCAAATTCTTTCCAAGCAATAGGAAAATCCTTTAAAAATACATCTAACTTGCGGAAAGCCTCTGGCGACCAATCTCTTTCGAAACCGCCCATTCTTCCCATATTTGTAGTCAAACGAGCACCACAAATTTCTTCATAGATTTCGTAAACTTTCTCTCTAAATTGAAAAACGTATAAGAAACCAGTATATGCCCCGGTGTCAACTCCAAGAATGGAATTACAGATAATATGATCCGTAATTCTAGCCAATTCCATCACGATAACTCTTAAATATTGCGCTCTTTTGGGAACTTCAATGTCTAATAATTTTTCCAAAGTCATCCACCATCCCATATTGTTGATAGGAGAGGAACAATAATTCATTCGGTCTGTCAGTGGTGTAATTTGGTAAAAAGGACGGTTTTCGGCAATTTTCTCGAAAGCTCTATGGATGTATCCAATGGTTGGCTCTGCTTCGATAATTTTTTCGCCATCCATCAATAAGATATTTTGAAAAATACCATGTGTGGCTGGATGTGTTGGTCCTAAATTCAGAATAGAAAGCTCGCTTCCTTCTTCGTTCACCCGGTTTTTTATAATCTCAGCATAGCGATGCTCTGGCGGTAATAATAGTTCTGACATTTTTAATTAAAAATGGATAAATGATAATTGATACTTTTCAATTAACTATTAATTTTTTGTTTTTATATGTTTTATAATTATCAATATACATTGTTAATTATACAATATTTGTTGTTCTTCCAAAAAAACGGTCGTCTTTGTCTGTTCTCCCGCCGTCTTCAAGGGGGAATTCTTTCCGCATTGGAAAAGAGACCATTTCATCCATATTCAAAATACGTTTCAACTGGGGATGACCTATGAAATTGATGCCGTAAAAATCATATGTTTCTCTTTCCATCCAATTGGCACTTGGAAAAACAGTGGTTAAGCTTTTTATTGCTGGTGTTTCCCCATTGATAAAGACCTTTATTTTTATGCGTTTGTTTTCATACCAATTGTGTAAATGATAGACAATTGCAAACTGTCTTTCCAATACATTATCCGGATAATGAACCCCACATAAATCGGTTAGAAAATGAAAACTTAAAACAGGATCATTTTTTAAAAAGAGAATGACGGCGGTAATCTTGTCGGCAGCTACTTCAAATGAAAAAATATCCTTTTCTTGATTAAAGTGAAACATGCTTTCGCCAAATGTTTCCACTAATTTATCTTGAATTTGTGTTGTTTCTAAACTCATTTTCTTATTTTATGTTATAAGAAGCTAATAATTCCTGATATTCTGGGGAACTCCTTCGTCTTACCGACTCGCTCTTTACCAGTTCTTGTAATCGCATTACACCATCCACAATTTGTTCGGGTCTTGGCGGACAACCCGGAACATAAACATCTACTGGAATTACTTTGTCAATTCCTTGTAAAACAGAATAGGTGTCGAAAATCCCTCCTGAAGACGCACAAGCGCCAACGGCGATTACCCAACGAGGTTCTGCCATTTGTTCATATACTTGACGTAAAATAGGCCCCATTTTTTTTGAAATAGTACCCATAACTAATAACATGTCTGCTTGACGAGGGGAAAAACTTACCCGTTCCATTCCAAATCTTGCCAAATCATAATGGGACGCCATCGTTGCCATAAATTCAATTCCACAACAAGAAGTTGCGAAAGGCAAAGGCCAAAGCGAATTGGCACGGGCCAATCCCACAACATCGTTCAGTTTTGTAGCAAAGAAACCTTCACCAACAACACCTTCTGGAGGGGAAACCATTTTTATATTTGAATCGCTCATTTATTTTTAATTCGTAATTTTTAATTGAACTATTCCCATTCCAATGCTTTCTTTTTGATGATATAAAAAAAACCTACCAACAACAAAAGCATAAAAATGACCATCTTCACCATTCCTTCCATTCCTAATTCTTTGAAATTAATTGCCCAAGGATAAAGAAAAATCACTTCGACATCAAACAATACAAAAAGGATGGCGACAAGAAAATATTTTACTGAGAAAGGAATTCGGGCATTTCCTAAAGATTCAATGCCGCATTCAAAGTTTTCATCTTTGATTACTGAGGACCTTTTAGGACCTAATTTTCCTGAAATCACTATCGTTCCCGCAACAAATCCTATAGCTAAAAGTGCCTGCATTAGTATTGGAAAATAATCTAATTGACTAGATTGCATAATAATTATTTTTTTACTTTGAAATAACGATGCAAAGATAGGTTTCAAGGAATTAAAACACAAGTTAAAATATGATTTAGTTTGAAGGATATATTATGGGTCAATTTTAACGCCAGCCTTGTAAATATAGTGGCTCGTCATAAAACAAAAAAAAGCGTTCCGAAATTAATCGAAACGCTTTAAACATTCGTAAGTAAAAAATATTTTTTACTTAGATAACTGCTACTTGCGCAGCAACTTTTCCTTTTCTTCCTTCTTCTTCTTCATAGCTAACTCTGTCCCCTTCACGAAGTTCTTCCGCGTTGATTCCTGAAGCATGAACAAAAATGTCTTTTCCTGTTTCTTCGTCTGTAATGAATCCGTAACCTTTTGATTCATTGAAAAATTTAACTGTACCTGTACGCATTGTAATAAAAATAATAATTTATAATGGAGCAAATGTAATATTTAATAGTATATGAAAGATACTATTGCCCAACTTTTTATTAAAAAATTTGACATTCAACGTTTTACGGTCTATTTAATCGACAAACTACCCTAAATCTAATTTTATATGCAACTCGTTTAATTGTAAATCATCAATTTTTGATGGCGCATCTATCATAACATCTCTTCCGGAGTTGTTTTTTGGGAAAGCAATAAAGTCTCGGATGGTTTCTTGCCCTCCAAGAATAGCCACCAATCGATCCAATCCAAAAGCCAAACCACCATGAGGAGGTGCGCCATATTGGAATGCATTCATTAGAAAACCAAACTGGTCTTCTGCTTGTTCAGGGGTAAATCCTAAATATTTAAACATTAATTGTTGCGTTGCTTTATCGTGAATTCGGATAGAACCACCTCCAATTTCGTTTCCGTTCAACACCATATCATAAGCATTGGCACGCACTTTTCCTGGGTTGGTTTCCAACAAATGCATGTCGTCTGGTTTTGGTGAGGTAAACGGATGGTGCATGGCGTGGTATCGACCTGTCTCTTCTTCAAATTCTAATAATGGGAAATCAACTACCCATAATGGGGCAAATTCTGCGGGATTTCTCAATCCTAAACGTGTTGCCAATTCCATTCGTAAAGCGGAAAGTTGCGTTCTTGTTTTATCGGCTGGACCGGAAAGAACAAAAATCATATCGCCTGGTTTTGCACCAGTAATTTTTGCCCAATTCGCCAAATCGTCTTGGTCGTAAAATTTATCTACGGATGATTTATAGGTTCCGTCTTCATTGCATTTTACATAAACCATTCCTAAAGCGCCAATTTGAGGGCGTTTCATCCAATCTATTAAGGCGTCAATTTCTTTACGTGTATATTCACTTGCTCTAGGAGCGGCAATTCCAACAACTAATTCAGCAGTATTGAAAACTGGGAAATCTTTGTGTTGTGCAAATTCGTTTAATTCGCCAAATTCCATCCCGAAACGAATATCTGGTTTGTCATTGCCGTAGGTTTTCATCGCATAATCATACGTGATGCGTGGGAATTTTTCTACTTCGAGCCCTTTTATTGCTGAAAGTAAATGACGGGTCAATCCTTCAAAAACATTCAAAATGTCTTCTTGTTCAACAAATGCCATTTCACAATCTATTTGTGTGAATTCGGGTTGTCTGTCGGCCCGTAAATCCTCATCACGAAAACATTTCACGATTTGGAAATATTTGTCCATTCCACCCACCATCAACAATTGTTTGAAGGTTTGAGGCGATTGCGGCAAGGCATAAAATTGCCCTTCGTTCATTCTCGATGGAACCACAAAATCTCTGGCGCCTTCGGGAGTGGATTTGATTAAATAAGGCGTTTCTACTTCGCAAAAATCCAAGTTTGAAAGGTATTTACGCACTTCCATGGTCACTTTATGACGAAAAAGCAAGTTGTTTTTTACTGGATTTCTACGAATATCCAGGTAACGGTATTTCATTCGAACGTCTTCTCCACCATCCGTTTCATCTTCAATGGTGAAAGGCGGAGTCAGCGCGGCATTTAAAATAGTCATTTCTGAAACTAAAATTTCAATATCGCCAGTAACCATATTTGTGTTCTTGGCTTCCCGCTCAATAACGGTTCCTTTTACTTGAATTACAAATTCACGACCTAGTGTTTTGGCCAATTCAAAAACTTCTTTTTGGCTGCGACTTTCGTCGAAAATCAATTGAGTAATTCCATAACGATCCCGTAAATCAACCCAATTCATAAATCCTTTATCACGTGATTTTTGGACCCAGCCCGCAAGCGTTACTTCGGTATTGATGTGGGAGGCGTTTAATTCGCCACAGTTATGACTTCTATACATTGACTTATTTTTAGACTGCAAATTTAGGACTAATTATGAATATATGAATTATGAAAGAAGAAAGATTGAAAAAACGGCTGTCACAAATTTTTGTAACAGCCGTTTTATGTTTTTGCCTTTGCTCGATGGTTGCTCGGGGAAATTTTAGCACCATACGTGTCGAGGATTATTTTCCCTATCTGAAAAGTTTTTTAGGTTCGGTTTTTTTGCGTCCGATAAATCTGATTACTGAAGCTGTGCCATTATGAAAAAGTCCTTCACTCAATTCAATTTCTTTTTCTGCTAATTCTATAATTTCATAATTCGGAAAGTCAGATTTTATTTCGTCTATTGAAAATAAACTTTCTATGTCTTTTGGTCCCCCAACTTTTTCGTTTGCGGTTACATAGTCAATGTGCTTTTTACTAAACGATTCGAAAATAATTATTCCGTCATTTTTTAAATATTTGTCAAATGTCTTATGATATAGCGATTTAATGTTTGCAGGGAAATGTGCATAAATTAGAGCAATTGCGTCAAATTGTTCAATTTCAAAATTTAACTTCTGTAATTCCCCGACTTTATAGTCAATTGTGACATTATTATTTTTAGCAAGTTTATCAGCTTTCATTTTACCTTCTAGGCTAATGTCAAATGCAGAGACTGTCCAGCCAAGTTTGGCTGCAAAAACTGCATTTCTGCCTTCACCTTCAGCTGGAAAAAGTATTGTCCCAACATTCAGTTTTTGCAATTGTTCTTTTAAATAATTGTTTGGCTCTTCTCCATAAGCAAACTCGTCTTTACTATATCTTTCATTCCATCTAGCTATCCAAATGGCATTCAAATTTGAATTTTCATTCATATTATTGTCTATTCGTTTTATAGGTAAATAGTATTATTATTTTTGTCTAAATTTTAGTCATTTGTGCTTTATTGGGGTGTTTTTTAAAGGTCACTAAGGCGTCCAAGCTGCGTCTGTTGCTTAATTCACAAATAGACTTTAACTAATATCAAAAAAAATGAAATAAAAAAGATTGTCACTACAGTTTCCAAAAAATGCCCAAGCCCAGCAATAGCTAAAAACGTGTTTTAGTGATCGTTTTTTTATTAAATTAATTGTTTGCTTTTTGTCAATTTCCCGGTTGTAATTACAATAATGAAAACAACTACTAAAACTAAACTTGCCTTTATGTTTCCTAAATTAAACCCCTCGGGTTTTGTCAAATAGTCTCCCATTGTTGCGCCTATTGGATGAGTCAAAATAATGGCAACCCAATATAAAAGTTCTCTTGATAATTTTGTGAAAAAATAAAGTCCAATTACAATTGCAAGCAAAGCCAATAAAAGTAATGTTCCTCCGTCAAAACCTAATGGTGTATTATGAGCTAGTAAATCACCAAATGCTGTTCCTAAAGTACTTGAAGCTAATATTGCTGTCCAGTATAAAAATTCAGTTTGTTTGTTTAATCCATTTTCAATTGTGTTTGTTTTTGAATGGAATTTCCAAATGCTAAATGTAAATAGCAAGGCAAATATTAAGATAATTGTTCCAAAGTTATACCCTTGATTTTCTGTAAATCCTAATTGTAAATGAAAAAATGATCTGCTAATAAAATCCGATATAGTCGTTCCTAACGTACTTGCCAATGTTATAACCGTCCAATACAAAAGGGGTTTTTGATTTTTTGAATAAATTGAAAATGCCAAAGCTATAAGAAAAAGCACAAATAAAGCAACTGTTCCCCCTCCGTAACCTAACTTAAATGTTTGAGAAATTAAATCTCCTGCTGTTTCTCCCATTGTATTCGCACTAACAATTAATGCCCAATAAAAGAGATTTATAATAGGTAAATGTTTCATTATTTCTCTGTTGTTTCCATGCCGTTTGAAGTGTAGAAAAATTCAAGAGTGTTGATTCCTTTTTTTGTTTCTATTTCGTATTTAATGATTCCTTTTGCTTGTACTAATTTAGAAACAAGTTTTGGGTTGCTATTTTCATGGTCTTTTGAAAAGGAGATTTGCACCTCTTTTGGAAGTTTTGAGAAAATCAAAGGCGTTTCGGTTTGTATCCATTCTCCTTTATCCGTATAAATAGTTGCGCATTTTAAACCATTTAGCAAAAACCAAGCTTCAAATTCGTGCGCATTTTCTTTTCCCCATGTTACATTTATTGCTGTTGGAAATTTTAAATGGTATGCTTTTAATACTTCGGCTGGTGGAGTAGCGCAAAAAGAAATTATAGAAAACATTAAAAGACTAGTTGTTAAAAGAAATTTTATCATTTTATTTTTATTTATTGTAAAGAACGGATTTATTTTTATTTTATTATTAAAAGCTAACTTTCCATAGCTCTGGCAGCTCTTCTGCCGCGCAAACAATACTTTGTTCTCTTAACTAAGTAGAACATTACTGGAACCATGACCAAGGTTAAAACGGTGGCATAAGTTAGTCCGAAGATGATAGTCCAAGCCAATGGCCCCCAGAAAACGACGTTGTCTCCTCCTACGTAAACGTGCGGATTTAAATTGGTTACCAATGAAAAGAAGTCAAAATTCAAGCCAATTGCCAACGGAATTAATCCCAAAACCGCCGTTAAAGCCGTTAATAATACGGGACGCAAACGCGATTTTCCAGATTGAATAATCACGTGTTTTATTTCGGCAAGGGTTAAATCGTCGTGCGAATTTTGTTTGTTTTCGATTACTTTTTCGTCTAATAATAATACGAAGAAATCCATTAATACGATTCCGTTTTTCACGACAATTCCTGAAAGCGCAATGATTCCCATCATCGTCATCAGAATTACGAAATCCATTCCTGCAAACACGTAACCATAGAATACACCGCTGAAACTTAGCAAAACGGTGAACATAATGATGGCGGTTTTTGACAAGGAATTAAATTGCAACACAATAATTATGGTGATGCTCGCCAATGCCAAAAGCAATGCGCCAAACAAGAAACTGGAATCTTTTTTCTGCTGTTCTTGCTCACCAGAAAAGGAATACGTGATGTCGCCCGCCATTTTATAATTGGCTGCTTTCAATGCAGATTCGATTTGTTTTGTAATTCCGTCGCCATTTGCACCTGTTAAAACATTGGAATAAATCGTCATGATTCGTTTTGAATTCTTGCGTTTTATTTGGTTGAACGTGAATTTTTTCTCGGTCGTTGCCAAAGCAGAAATTGGAACTTGGATGATTTGTCCGTTGTTTTGATTTCGGAATGTTACGGGTTGATTGAACAAAACACTTTCGTTTTTACGTTGGTCTTCCTGCAAACGCATCACAATATTGTAATCGTCTTTTCCTTCTTTGTAGGTTGAAATTTCTTGTCCGTAAATCGCTCTACGCATCGTAAATCCTAATTGTCCCGTGCTAGCACCCAAACTTCCAATGCTTACACGATCTACATTTACTTCGAGTTCAGGACTTTCTTTGTTGACATCGATGTTTAATTTTTCAATACCTTCGATGTTTTTCGAATTGATGAAATTGATTACTTTATTGGCTTCCACCAACATTTCGTCATAATTAGTTCCTGACAATTGCAAACTTATTGGATATCCTGAAGGCGGTCCGTTAGAATCTTTTTCGACAATGATTTTTGCTCCTGCAATTGCTTTTACTTTGGCGCGAATTTCTTCTAAAATGTCGCTGGTATTTACGCCTTTTCTGAATTTATATTCCGAGAAATTCACGGTTACTTTTCCTTTATAAGGTGTTTCCGATTGGTTTCCAGAATCTACATTTGGATTTCCTGCCCCTTTCCCCACTTGCGAAACGATACTTTCTGCCAAATAGTTTTTATCGTTTTCGACATATTTTCCTAAAATTTCAATCACTTGTTTTTCAACAAATAAATTGGCTTTGTTAGTTTTTGAAATTTCTGTTCCTTGCGGATATTCGATGTAAACTATGGCTTGATTTGGAATGTTTTTTGGGAAAAACAATACGTTTCTCGGGAAGATTCCCAATAAAACAAACGAGAAAAATAGTAAGGCGATAATTCCAACTAATGCGATTACTGCTCTTTTTCCTGTTAGAATTTTACCCAGAAAAACTTGGTATTTTTTCTCTAAACCCGGAAAAAAACTGTGTTGGAAATCTTGTGTCCATTTGAAAAGAAACAAATGATACGCCCACATTAATACCAAGGCAATAATGATTAAATGCCCGATGGCTTTCATCCAAATAGTATGGGTAATATTCCCCGGAATTACGAATAACAATCCTGATACCACAAAAATAATCGTGTATTTTTTTAATGCTTTTTTAGAGATGTTTCTGTCTTCAATATCCATAAAACCACCTGTCATTGCGGCATTAATAACCATTGCTACGAATAACGACGCTCCCAAAACACAAGACAAGGTTATAGGAAAATAGATCATAAATTTCCCCACAGTTCCTGGCCATAATGCCAATGGAATAAAGGCGGCCAAAGTCGTTGCTGTTGATGAAATAACTGGCCAAGCGATTTCGCCAATACCAATTTTGGAAGCTTCAATTCGTCCCAAACCTTTTTTCATATTTGCAAAAACGTTGTCTACAACCACAATTCCATCATCAACCAATAACCCTAATCCCATAACCAATCCAAACAAAACCATCGTGTTCAACGTGAATCCAAAAGCTGATAAAATTGCAAAGGCCATCAACATGGAAAGTGGAATTGCAGCTCCAACAAACAAGGAATTTCGCAATCCCATCGTGAACATCAGCACAATCATTACCAGAATAATTCCGAAAATAATATGGTTTGACAATTCGTTTACTTGGTGTTCGACTTTGCTGGATTGATCGTTGGTCATTTTGATGCTCAAATCTTTTGGCAAGACTGTTTCTTGTGCTTTAGCCACAATTTCTTTGACTTGATCCAATGCAGAAATCATATTTTGCCCAGAACGTTTTTTTACATTTAGCATCACCACTTCTTGACCACTTTCGCGTGCATAAGTCGTTTTTTCCTTTTCTTTGAAATTGATAACCGCAATGTCTTTAAGGTAAACCGTTCCTCCGTAGGATTTTACAACTACGTTTTCAAGATCCTTTGGGTTTTTGATTTCCCCAACAATTCGGATGTTATTTCGAGACCCTTGCGAGATTAAATTTCCTCCAGAAAGGGTCATATTTTCATATTTCACTGCATTTTGAATGTCATCAAAACTTACTTTTGCAGCGTTCATTTTGAATACATCAATGGCAATTTCAACTTCTTTATCATCAACTCCAAGAATATCTACTTTTTTTACTTCAGGGACATTTTCAATCTCATCTTTTAAATATTCACCATATTTTTTGAGTTGTTGCGTGGTGTAATTTCCTTTTAAATTAATATTCAATATCGGCACTTCCTCAGAAATATTGATATTGAAAATACTTGGTTCTACCTTACTTCCATTGTCAAGATTTGGCCAATCGGTATCGGCTTTCGCTAAATCTGCTTTATCTTTGATTCTGATTTTAGCTTCTTCAATTGAGATTTTTTGTTCAAATTCAACGACTACTATTCCGTAATCTTGAAACGAACTTGACGTAACTTTGGTAACACCAGAAATATTTTTAAACTGATCTTCAAGTGGTTTTACAACTAATTTCTCCACATCTTCAGAGGAATTCCCTGGAAAAATAGAAGAAACGTAAATCTTGTTTTCCAATATTTCAGGGAAATTTTCACGCGGCATATTGATATACGCCATCGTTCCCGAAACTATAATTATAAAGGTCAGAATGTAAACCGTAATTCGGTTATCTACAGCCCAACTCGAAATGCTAAATTCTTTTTTTTGATGACTCATTATACAAGAGTTATTTTAAATTTTAAATGATAAATTTTGAATTCAATATTTGTCAATTTTGATTCCAATTTTGGATTTTAAGGCTTAGAAATTTAGTTTCATTCCTTCTGAAACCGTATTTACTCCATCACTCACAACTACTGTTTTTGGCTCTAATCCGCTTAAAATCTCAGTGACATTTTCAGATGTTTTTCCTATTTTCACAATCACTTTTTTAGCAATTCCCGTTTTGTCTTTAATTGAAGTTGCTTCAAATACAAATTGGTAGCCATTACCATCTACTTGAATCACATTGGAAGGGACTACAACCGCGCTCGCATTAGTGTAATCAATGATTTTAAGTTTTGCTACTTGGTTTGGGCGTAATAAATTATCAGCATTTGGAATAGAAACTTCAATCCCAAAACTTCTATTATTAGGGTTGATATTACTTGCTACTTGTCTGATTTTACCAACATACGTTTTTCCTAAAGATGCCAAATAAACATTGACAACCGTACCCACTTTTAATTTTCCAATATAACTTTCTGGAACCGCTGTAGAAACAAACATATTATTTAAATTTACAATTCGCATCAATCCTTGTCCAGGCCCAACTACTTGTCCTTTTTCGGCAATTAATTCGTCAATTACTCCTGAAAATGGGGCGATAATTCTTGTTTTTGCCAATTGTGCTTTCATTTGTGCAACTGCTTTTTGTTGGCTTATCATATTGGTTTGCGATTGCAAATACTGAATTTCAGAACCAATTTTTTGATCCCATAAACGCTTTTGTCTTTCAAAAGTTGTTTTCGCCAATGCCATTTGAGTTTCCATTTGTGCCAATTGCTGACTCAATCCGCCATCGTCAATAGATCCAAGAAGCTGTCCTTTGCTCACTTTTTGTCCAGCAAGTACATTTACAGTATTTAAAATTCCCGAGAATTGTGGGTAAATAATCAGATTTTCTTTAGTATTTACATTTCCTTGCACTTCTAAATAATGACTGAAAACAGTATCTTTCACCACCGAAACAGAAACCAACGCTTCTTCCGATTTTTTAATATCTAAAAGGGCAATAGCATCGTCCAATTTTGTTAATTG
>CANFHF010000016.1 GCA_947446635.1 Flavobacteriaceae bacterium | reverse complement strand
ATTGAGTCATTATTTAATTGGCTAATTCAAAAAAACAGATATTCAAAGAGCTAGTAAAGTGAGATCTGCCAAAGGACTGTTGATTCATATCTTTGGCAAAATCGCTTCCGCTTTTATAAACTTAATATTTTAACCCTTGATTCACATGAATTAATAAAAAAAACTAAAATTTTCAAAACATTAGCAAGCAAAATTGTACTGCTATTGATTATTTCTTTTGAATCGGACTAATGATTTGAACATTATGAAAAGTAATGGCGCCTTTTATCACTCCTGAAATGGTGTTTCGTAGCGCATCAATAATATGAATTTTTAATTCGCTTTTTGGGTAAATTAGACTCACTTCCCGAGCCGGTTTAGGTTCTTTGAAATGTCTTAATTTTGATTTGTCTTTTTCCTTCAAATCTAAGGTGTGTAAATAGGGTAGAAGTGTTGTCCCTAAGCCTTCATCGGCCAATTTTATTAATGTTTCAAAACTGCCGCTTTCCAGTTGGAATGTATTTCTAGTGGCAATCTCTTGGTTTTTGCATAAATTTAAAATACTATCCCGAAAACAATGCCCATCCTGTAGCAACAAAATAGCATCAAGATTTAAGTCGGAAATTTCAATTTCCTTTTTCTGTGAAGCGATATGATCCGAAGGAATATAAGCGACGAAAGGTTCATAATATAGGACGATTTCTTTAATTTTCTCATCTTCTAGCGGTGTTGCGGCAATGGCTGCATCAAGATGACCATTCTTTAAACGAAGAATAATTTCATCTGTATTTAATTCTTCGACGATGAGTTTTACTTTTGGATATTTTTTAATGAAATTATTCAAAAACATGGGTAAAAGTGTAGGCGTAATGGTAGGAATTATTCCCAATCGGAATTCGCCCCCAATAAATCCCTTTTGATATTCAACGATGTCTTTTATTTTTCCTGCTTCGTTTACTATGTTTTTCGCTTGATTTACAATTTTTTGTCCAATATCGGTGAGCTGAATTGGTTTTTTACTCCTGTCGAATATTAAAACGTTAAGTTCCTCCTCAATTTTTTGAATTTGCATACTTAATGTAGGTTGGGTAACGAAACATTTTTCAGCAGCAAGGGTGAAATTTTTGTGTTCGGCTACAGCCAAAACATATTGCAGTTGAGTAATTGTCATTGTATAGTATTTTGTGATGCAAATATAAAAACAATCAATTTAAATTATTATTATAGTTTGTACTATTTTTGTCTTTAAATTAGTCGTGATAGAAACGGATTAAGTGAAAAAAAAATGATTAAATTTATTGCTTTTTAAATGGGGTTTTTAAAAAGTTAAGTTTAAGTATAATAAATTTGCTATTTTCATTCCATTTCTCAATTGATTTCAAAAAAAGTAATAAAAAATGAGTGATTTTTACAAAAAGATTTTAGAAAATAATAAAAAATGGGTAGAATCATCTTTAGCCTTAGATCCTAATTATTTTGAAGATTTGGCAATCAAACAAACGCCACCCTTATTATGGATCGGTTGTTCTGATAGTAGAGTTCCTGCCAATGAAATTGTTGGAGCTAAACCCGGGGATGTTTTCGTGCATCGAAATATTGCCAATATGGTAGTTCACAGCGATATGAATATGTTAAGTGTTTTAGATTACGCAGTCAATGTTTTAAAAGTAAAACATGTTATTGTTTGTGGACACTACGGTTGTGGAGGAGTACAGGCCGCTATGAATAATCAGTCGATAGGAATAATTGATAATTGGATTCGTCATATAAAAGACGTCTATCGGCTGCATCAAACCTATTTGGACTCTATAGAAAATGAAACAGATCGGTTTAATAGTTTCGTAGAAATTAATGTAAAGGAGCAGGTATTTGACTTGGCTAAAACCTCTATAGTACAATCTGCTTGGAAAAACGGGCAAGATTTAACACTTCATGGATGGGCTTACGGATTAAATTCAGGCTTTGTAACTGATTTAGATGTGAATATAAGTTCAGATGTAGATTTAGATGATGTATATCAACTGAAATTTTAGTGGAAGAAATAATATTCAAAAAAAATTAAAACTGTTTTCGGGCAGTTTTTTTTACAGCAGTAATAAATAAAAATTAATCTTCGCTTTCAAGATTCTCATTAAATGCGGACGGTAACAATGTTGGTATGAATTTGATAAAAATAGGAAGTAATAAACTGCCACCAGGAAGTAAAAATATTGCCAATGAAGGAACAGTTTTGCAAATATCCAATAGTTGTTTTTTGACTTTTTTCTTTTCTTTTTCGGTCAAATCCCTTCGGGTGGAATAAGCCAACAAAAGCATCAATTCCTTACTTTGAATAATTTCCTTTAATAGTCTGTTTTTGTTTCGAGTAACTAGCTTTATTACGGTTTGAGTGGTGTGATCAAAAAAATGTTTTACAGGATTGGAATAATTAAAATAAGGGATCTTTTGCTTGTGTTTTAAAATAAACCCATTTGTTTTTTCGATACTTTCGGTTACAAAATCATCAGAAATAGTCATAAATTCGGCTAATTTATGTAAAAAATAAGCTTCGTTTTTCTCAACAACTCCATCGCTCCACAAAGCCATTCCGGCCAAGTCTATCAAATAGTATTTTTCTAGATCTGAAGTAAAATAATCCAATTTCAATTCTTCTAAATTTTGAATACTCACATTTGAAAACTTACTATAACGAACCGATGCTTCAAATAATTTTATCAGCAAATCGTCATATTTAGTCTTATTTGATTTAGTTTTTAATGCCAATGAAACCAAACTAATAATAGTTTCTTCAATCTTTTTTAAATATTTTTCAGGAATAGAATTGTGCGTTAAATAATATTGAAATGACAAAACATCTACAAAAAGTAACGCATTGGTCAAAACATGAGAAAATTGTTTATTGATGATATCAATATTAGTTTGAATACGAGTGTCAATAATTTTCTCCAAATTTAAAGAGTTGGAATTACTCGGTAAAATTTTCTTAAATATGTTAAATCCTTGCGGATGCAACTCATTATAAAAAGATAAAACTTTCGAAATGTATTTTTCAGGATTGTTTTCAAGAGTTGTTATTTTATAAACACCAAACAAGGTATTCAATAATGCAACTTTAGAAATTTCATCTTCTGTCCAGCCATTATTGTCAACAAAAACTGGAGTTTGCAATGAAATTATATAGCCATAAATAAACCCCGTATCTCTAACTTTTGAATAAAAAAAGTCAGGATTCTCAATAACAGGGTTCGTTAAGGATTTTTGATCTAAAAAAAATTTATCAATCCAACCGGTTGCTGATGGGTTTATCATTGCTTATAATAAGAGCAACAAATTTATATATTTCCAACCATTAATAAAGCGATTTTACACTAAATTAAATATTACTTGATAATTGCTGAACAAGCGACTCTAGCACCTGAATTTCCGGAAGGTTGCGTTACATAATCATCTGGACCTTGATGAACAATTAAACCTTTTTCAAGGATATCTTTAGTTTCATCGCCGCAACCAATACACCATTCTGAAGTTGTAATAGTGATTGTTCCGTTTCCAAATTTATCAGTTGTAAAATTTCCAATATCTCCTTTGTGCGCTTCTCCTTCACCTAATTTTCCGTGTTTTTTGAAGGTAGGATTCCAATGTCCTCCAGCAGAACCTCCATCAGCAGCGGTACAATCCGATTTTTCATGAATATGAATGGCGTGAATTCCAGGTTTTAAACCTTTGAAATTTGCTGTAAATGTAACCTGACCTTTTTTTTCTGTAAAAACCCCGGATCCACTAACATTACTATTGCTTTTCGGTTCAAAAGTTATGTTTAATTTATTTGAAACCCCATTAGATGAATTGGTTTTACATCCAATAATTATAGCAATAATCATTACGATTGAGACGATTATTTTTTTCATAATAAGAAATTTATTTTTTTATTAAAATTAAGTATAAATTCTTATAAATTGAGTTTTAAATTACTTAATGTTTTATTAAAATTTAAACACTTTTTAAAAATAATAGTTTTTTTTATTTTTTAGAAACAATATTCATTTTTCTCTACTAATTTTGATGTAATAACTTCTCTTAAACCAACAATATTTGGCATATTGGTATATTTTGTAAATCGGCGTAAACCCATTAACATCATTCGTTGTTCATCGCCTTCAGCAAAAGAAATTATACTTTCTTTCCCTTTTAGATTGATAATGTCAACGGCTTTATACAAGTATAATTTAGCCATTGCAATTTGTTCTTGAACTTTATCTTCACCTATTTTTTTTGCTGTTTTTTCAGTTCTAAGAATGGTGCTTTCTGCCATATAAATTTCAATTAGCATATCTGCAGCAGCCATTAATAGTTGTTGGTGTGCATCTAAATCAGGACCGTATTTTTGAACTGCACCACCTGCCACCATTAGGAATGCTTTTTTTAATTTACCAATCAATTCTTTTTCTTCAGCAAATAATTCAGAATAATCAGGGGTTTCAAACGATGGAATTCCCATCAATTCTTCTTGAACATTAGAAGCAGGCCCTAATAAATCTACGTGTCCTTTCATTGCTTTTTTAATCAACATTCCCACCGAAAGCATTCGGTTTATTTCATTCGTACCTTCATAAATACGAGCAATTCTAGCATCACGCCAAGCGCTTTCCATTGGAGTGTCTTCTGAAAACCCCATTCCGCCAAAAATCTGAATACCTTCATCAGCACAATTTTGAACATCTTCAGAAACTGCTACTTTCAAAATGGAACATTCTATAGCATATTCTTCAACACCTTTTAGTTCGGCTTCTTGATGCGAAGTGCCTTCAGCTTCTCGGACGTGAATCCGGTCTTCAATATCTTTCACAGCTCTGTAAGTAGCGCTTTCTCCTGCATAACACGAAGTTGCCATTTCGGCTAATTTATAGCGAATAGCTCCGAATTGTGCAATTGGTGTATTGAATTGAATTCTTTCATTGGCATATTTTATAGCGCCAGAAGTAACTCTTCTTTGAGCATCTAAGCAGGCTGCAGCCAATTTTATTCTCCCTACATTCAACGCATTCATAGCAATTTTGAAACCATTTCCTCTTTCAGAAAGCATGTTTTCAATGGGCACAATGGTATCATTAAAGAAAACCTGACGTGTTGAAGACGCCCGAATTCCTAATTTGTGTTCTTCTTCACCCATTGAAATTCCATTACTAGAATCATTTTCTACAATGAAACCAGTAATATTTTTATCGTGACCAATACGTGCAAAAACAATGAATACCGAACAAAATCCTGCATTAGAAATCCACATTTTTCCTCCCGTGATTTTATAATGTGTTCCATCTTCTGATAAAACCGCTTTTGTTTTACCCGAATTTGCATCAGATCCAGCACCTGGTTCTGTCAAGCAATACGCTCCAAACCATTCGCCAGAAGCTAGTTTCGGTACATATTTTTGTTTTTGCTCCTCTGTTCCGTATAAAGTAATTGGCATTGTTCCAATTCCAGTATGCGCACCAAAAGCCGTTGAAAAGGAACCCGTTGCACCCGAAATATAATCGCAAACCAAAACCGTATTTACAAATCCCATACCCATTCCACCATAAGGTTCAGGAACTGATACACTTAGGAAACCTAATTCACCCGCTTTCTTCATCAATTCTTCGGTTAGAGCGTAATCTTTATTTTCAAATCGGCTTTTGTTGGGCCAAATTTCTCTGTCCACAAACTCTTTCACCGAATCTCGCATCATTAATTGCTCTTCATTGAAATCTTCTGGTGTGAAAATATCTTCACATTTTGTCTCTTTTACGAGGAATTGTCCGCCTCTTGTTTTGTCTTCCATGGCTATATTTTTTTGATACCGTTTTCTAATTATAATAATTCATAAATCCCCGCACTTCCTTGTCCAGTTCCCACACACATACTTACGATTCCATATTTGTTTCCTCTAAGTTTCATTTCATCGAATAGTTGAACAGATAATTTTGCACCTGTACAGCCAAGTGGATGGCCCATAGCAATAGCACCACCATTCACATTTACGATATCAGGATTCAATCCCAATTCTCGAATTACAGCTAATGATTGTGAGGCAAATGCTTCATTCAATTCAATTAAATCAATATCTTTTAATTGTAATCCTGCTTGTTTTAGAACTTTTGGAATCGCTTTTACGGGACCGATTCCCATAATTCTTGGTTCAACTCCTGCCGAAGCAAAATTTACCAAACGGGCAATAGGAGTGAGGTTTAATTCTTTTACCATTTCTTCACTCATTATTAAAATGAAAGCAGCTCCATCGCTCATTTGCGATGAATTTCCAGCGGTTACACTTCCATCGGCTGCAAAAACTGGTCGTAAACCTGCCAAAGCTTCTGTCGAAGTTCCTGCTCTTGGGCCTTCATCTTTATTGACTATATACGATTTGGTTTCTTTTTTTCCATTTTCATTGATGAAAGTTTGCTCCACAGTTATCGGAACAATTTGTTTGTCAAATTTTCCTTCGGCTTGTGCTTTCAAAGCTTTTAAATGAGAATTATAAGCAAATTCATCTTGATCAATTCGGGAAATATTATATTGTTTGGCAACCGCTTCGGCAGTTAAACCCATTCCCCAATAATAATCCTCATTTCCCGCTTTTGCAACCGCATAGTCAGGTGTTGGTTTGTAGCCTCCCATTGGAATAAAACTCATACTTTCAGCACCGCCTGCTATGATACACTCCGCCATTCCGGACTGAATTTTTGCAGTTGCCATTCCTATAGTCTCTAATCCTGAAGCGCAGTATCTATTGACCGTTACACCAGGAACATCTTCGATTTTTAGTCCCATTAAGGAAATCAATCTTCCCATATTCAAACCTTGTTCTGCTTCTGGCATCGCATTTCCAACCATAACGTCATCAATGCGTTTTTTGTCGAAATCGGTCAATTCATTCATCATATATTGAATGGTTTCGGCAGCGAGTTCATCAGGACGTTTGAATCTAAATACGCCTTTTGGTGCTTTTCCAACGGCTGTCCTGTATGCTTTTACGATATAGGCTGTTTTCATAATTTTTATTTTTAAGATGATAGACAAAAAGATAATAGATTGATAGAATTTTCGTATTTCAGATTTTGTCTATCATCTATCTGTCTTTTATCTATTTTCTAGTTTCTTAGCGGTTTCCCCTTAGTTAACATAAATTGAATTCTTTCCAATGTTTTTCTTTCCGTGCAAAGTGATAAAAAAGCTTCTCTTTCAATATCCAATAAATATTGTTCGGATACCAATGTTGGTTCAGATAAATCACCACCAGCCATTACATACGCCAATTTATTTGCAATTTTTTTATCGTGTTCAGAGATGTATTTTCCTGCTTCCATTTGATCCGTTCCAACTAAGAACATTCCTAAAGCTTGTTTCCCTAAAACTTTGACGTCATTTCTGCAAATTGGTTGGGTGTAACCGGCTTCTGCCATTAGTAAAGCGTATTTTTTGGCTTCGGCAATTTGACGGTCTTTGTTGACTACCACAACGTCTTTTCCGTGTTGTAAAATTCCTAAATCAAAGGCTTCATAAGCAGAAGTTGAAACTTTTGCCATCGCCACGGTCATAAAATATTCTTGCAAAACATTCAGCTCGACATCATTTTTACGAAATAAATCGGATGCTCTTAAGGTCATTTCTTTCGATCCGCCACCACCTGGAATTACTCCAACACCAAATTCAACTAAACCAATATAAGTTTCCGCAGCAGCAACCACTTTATCGGCGTGCATGCTCATCTCGCATCCGCCGCCCAAAGTCATTCCGTGTGGGGCAACAATTACTGGAATTCCAGAATAACGAAGGCGCATCATGGTGTCTTGAAACATTTTGATGGCCATATTCAGTTCATCATATTCTTGTTCGACCGCCATCATAAATATCATTCCAATATTGGCCCCCACAGAAAAATTGGCACCTTGGTTTCCAATAACCAAACCTTGATATTCTTTTTCAGATAAGTCAATAGCTTTGTTAATAGCTTGTAAAACATCGCCACCAATAGTATTCATTTTCGATTGGAATTCTAAATTCAAAATTCCATCACCCAAATCTTGTATTATTGCACCGCTATTGCTCCATATTTTTTTGCTTTCGCGAATGTTGTTCAGGATGATAAAAGCATCTTGTCCTGGAACTTTAGTTTGCTTCGTCTGTTCGCTATCGCTCGGGTGCGATTTATTTGGAATGTTATAATAATAAGTAGCGCCATCTTTTATGGTATAAAAACTCGAATTTCCCGAAGCTAACATTTCGACAACCCAACTATTTGGCTCTAAACCTTCAGCTTTCATGATTTCGATTCCTTTTGCTACGCCAATGGCATCCCAAATTTCGAAAGGACCGTTTTCCCATCCGAAACCAGCTTTCATAGCATCGTCAATTTTGTATAATTCGTCAGCTATTTCAGGAATTCTATTAGAAACATAAGCAAACATCGCAGCAAAACTCTTTCTATAGAATTCTCCTGCTTTGTCTTTTCCTTTTACCAATACTTTGAAACGATCAATAGGTTTGTCAATAGTTTTTGTTAATTCTAATGTCGCAAACGATGCTTTTTTGGTAGCACGATATTCCAAAGTATTTAAATCCAAAGACAAAATATCTCGTCCTTCTTTTTTGTAAAAACCTTGTCCTGTTTTACTTCCAAGCCAATTATTTTCCATCATTTTTGTGATGAAATCAGGCAATTTGAATAATTCGTGTTGTTCGTCGTTCGGACAATTTTCATAAATTCCGTTGGCAACATGCACCAAAGTATCCAAACCAACTACATCAACAGTTCTGAAAGTGGCTGATTTTGGTCTGCCAATAACTGGTCCAGTCAATTTATCTACTTCTTCAATTGTCAATCCTAATTCATTTACCAAATGAAACAAACTTTGGATTCCGAAGATTCCAATTCTGTTTCCAATAAAAGCTGGAGTATCTTTGGCTACGACCGAAGTTTTTCCCAAGAATTTCTCTCCATAAATGGTCAAAAAATCCAATACTTCAGTTGAAGTTTGTGGTCCTGGAATAATCTCAAATAATTTTAAATAGCGAGCAGGATTAAAAAAGTGAGTCCCACAAAAATGTTTCTGAAAATCTTCAGATCTTCCTTCACTCATAAAATGAATCGGAATTCCAGAGGTATTTGAGGTTACTAAAGTACCTGGTTTCCTGAATTTTTCAATTTGTTCAAAAACCATTTTTTTAATATCCAAACGTTCCACAACTACTTCAATAATCCAATCGACATGGGCAATTTTAGCCATATCATCGGTAGTGTTTCCAGTGGTAATTCTACTTGCAAATTTTTGATTATATATAGGAGAAGGTTTTGATTTCAAAGAATTGGCTAAATGCTCGCTTACCAAACGGTTCCGAACGATTTTACTATCCAATGTCAATCCTTTCTTTGCTTCTGCATCGGTAAGTTCTCTTGGAACAATATCCAAAAGTAAAACTTCGACTCCAATATTAGCAAAATGGCAGGCAATTCCTGATCCCATAATTCCAGAACCAATTACTGCAACTTTTTTTATGGTGCGTTTCATTATTTATTTAGTTTTTGGATATTCAAATTATCCTTGCTATTAAAAATATTTTTTTCTTGGATTAACTCATTTATAGTTTCTGCAACTTCAATAAAATGTTGGAACTTTTCTTCAGATATATGTTGTTTCATGGTTTCATTAAATTTCAGAACTGTATTTTTTGATAATTCTCTTTTTTCTCTTCCAAAATCCGTTAAGTAAATCAATACTCCACGACCATCTTCAGGATTCTTTTTTCTAATAATCAATCCTTTTTCCTCCATCGATTTTAATGTTCTGGTTAAACTAGTAGCTTCCATTCCCATTTTTGGACCTAAAGATGTTGAAGGTGTACCATTGTCTTTATCCATACTTAATAGCGCAAAACCAGTTGCCATTGTTGCTCCGTAATTTTGTGCTTCTTCATTATACATTCTGGAAACAGCTTGCCAAGTTGCTCGAAGTATATAATCTATAGTTTTATCTTTCATGCCATTTTTAATTCTTTATCAAAAATAATAAAAAATAGTATGCACGCATACCATTTTTTATGTTTATTTTAAAACAAAAAAAACTCCTCAAATTCGAGGAGTTTTTTTATTATGACTGTCCGTAAATCTTACTGTAAAGATGTTTGTATTTTTCGAGTACTATTTTTCGCTTTAATTTTAAGGTAGGAGTGAGGTGACCTCCATCAATTGTCCATAAATCTGGAGTCAATTCAAAGCGTTTAATTTTTTCCCAATTTCCAAATTTTTCATTTAATTCGGTTATCTCTTCCTGGATTCGTTCAATTACTTTAGGATTTGAAACAATTGCTTCGTTTGTAGTTCCAATATTTAATTTATGAATTTTTGCCCATTCTTTTACGAACTCAAAATTGGGTTGAATAAAAGCACCTGGCATTTTTTCACCATCTCCAATAACCATAATTTGCTCAATAAAACGGGATTGTTTCATTGTGTTTTCTATCAATTGCGGTGCAATATATTTTCCACCTGATGTTTTAAACATTTCTTTTTTCCGATCTGTAATTTTCAGAAAACCTTCTTCATCAAAAAAACCAATGTCGCCTGTATGGAAATATCCATCCATAATTACTTCACTTGTTAATTTTTCATCTTTAAAATATCCCATCATTACGTTCGGACCTTTGCAAAGAATTTCACCATCTTCAGCTATTTTAACCGTTATATTATCGATAACTTTTCCAACGGTACCGACTTTGAAACCAAAATTTCTCATATCATTTACCGTAATTACGGGAGAAGTTTCAGTCAATCCATATCCTTCCATAACTGGAATTTCAGCTGCAGCAAATACTCGAGCTAATCTTGGTTGTAATGCAGCGCTTCCAGAAACAATCAAATCTAAGTTTCCACCAAGCCCTTCTTTCCATTTACTGAAAATTAATTTTCTAGCGATTTTAAGTTGGAATTCATACCAAGATCCATTTTTTCCGTAAGGTTCAAATCGTAATCCTAAATCTATTGCCCAAAAGAAAAGTGCTTTTTTAATTCCGGTTAATTCCAATCCTTTTGCATAAATTTTATCGTATACTTTCTCAAGAAGTCTTGGTACAGCTGTCATTACTGTTGGTTTTACTTCTTTAATGTTATCACTAATTTTTTCTATAGATTCGCCAAAATATACAGATACGCCATAATATTGGTATAAATACAATATCATTCTTTCGAAAATGTGGCATATAGGTAGAAAACTTAAAGCACGACTATTTCCAGCGGTAAAAGGAATTCTTGGCGCACTATCCAATACATTTGAAACAATATTTTGATGAGAAAGCATTACGCCTTTTGGTTTTCCAGTTGTTCCAGAAGTATAAATTATGGTTGCTAAATCTTCTGTTTTAACGCCATTTTTTCTATCTTCAACAACGTCTTGGTTGCTTGTATCTTTTCCTAATTCTAATAATTCAGTCCAATTTAAGCATCCTTCAATTTCATTAAATGAATAAACTTCTTTTAGTTTTGGAACTTTATTTCGAATCAGATTAATTTTTCTAAAGACTTCAATATCAGAAATAAAACAATAAATAGCTTCGGAATGATTTAGGATATACTCGTAATCATCTTCAGAAATCGTTGGGTATATCGGCACATTTTGAGCGCCAGTTTGCAATATTCCTATATCTGTTATATTCCATTCGGTTCTGTTGTTTGATGAAATAACCGCTATTTTATCATTTTTTTGCACGCCAATTCTAAGAAGTGCCCTTGAAATGGCATTTGCTTTAGCAATATATTCTTGAGTAGAAGTTTTTATCCAAGTTCCATTTTGCTTTGTAACTAATGCATCTAAAATAGAATTAAATTTCTCTAGCTGATAATAAGGGAAATCAAATAATCTGGTGATTTCTGTCATTTTATGATATGGTTAATTAATGCAAATTAAGTAATTAATAATTGGTCACCAATTTTAATTTTTAATACTTGCCTAAAGTAATGGATTTTTGATTTATTTAACAATACCTAGTAGATTAATTATAATATCTTTGCGATAATTAAAAAATAATAAAATGCACAAACACTTGCGCCTAAATGAATATAAAGTTCTTTTTTACAGATTGGCTTTAGCTTATATTTTTTATACCATTGCCCGAATTCTATTTTATCTTTATAATATTAATTTACTCAGAGTTGATTCGGTTTCAGATTTTATAGCTCTTTGCTATTATGGTTTGGCATTTGACACCGCAGCAATTTTGTATGTAAATCTGATTTTTATTCTACTTTCGGTATTGCCTTTTTTCAAGAATACGAATGCAGGTTATCAAAAGTTTTTGTTTTATCTATATTTTGGCACAAACTTATTGGCTTATGCTACGAATTTCCTCGATTTTATTTATTATAAATATACTTTTGCACGAACGACTATTGTAGCAATTGATGTTGTGAAGCATGAAACCAATAAAACCCGTTTATTTTTAAGTTTTTTGGTTGATTACTGGCATGTTCCCTTGCTTTTTATTTTCTTTTCGACACTTTGGGTTTATTTATACAAAAAGGTTGAAGTTCGGTTTTCAATACCAACCAAAAAACTTCATTATTTTGGATTTTCCGCCTTTGGGTTTTTGGCTATAGTTGCATTTATAATTGGCGGAATACGAGGGGGTGATTTCAAAAAATCCACCCGACCAATTAATCTTTTGGACGCTAGTCGTCATGTAAGAAACATCGTTCATTCTGATATTGTGCTTAATACTCCTTTTGCAATTTTCAGAACACTGTTTACCAATGGTTTTCAAAAAACAAATTATGCTGGAGTAAATGAAAAATTAATTTTAGAAAAAATTCAACCTATAAAACAATACCATAATAATCCAGAAACAAAACCCAATGTAGTTGTTTTTATTATGGAAAGTTATGGTCGAGAGTACATTGGAGCATTTAATAAAAAGTCGAATATTCCCAGTTATAAAAGCCATGCTCCATTTTTGGATTCCTTGTCTCAGCACAGCATGATTTTCACCAATGCATATGCCAATGGTCGACAATCCATTCACGGAATGTCCTCTGTTTTAGCGGGGATTCCCTCGTTTAAAGATGCTTTTACGTCTTCGCCCTACCCAAAACAAAAAATTGAATCGCTGGTTTCCACCTTGAAAGGAGAAGGGTATGACACCTCTTTTTTTCACGGGGCGGCTAATGGGTCTATGGGGTTTTTAGGTTTCGGAAAAATTCTAGGTATTGAACACTATTATGGAAGAACGGAATTTAATGACGATTCACAGTTTGACGGCTATTGGGGAATTTGGGATGAACCTTTTTTTCAATTTATGAAAAACACTTTAGACAAAAAGAAAGCCCCATTTTTCGCTACTATTTTCACCGTTTCTTCCCATGAACCTTATATTGTTCCTGATAAATATAAAAATAGATTTAAGGAAGGTAATGTTCCCATTCATAAATGTGCCGAGTACACGGATTTTGCTTTAAAACTATTTTTTACTGAAGCCAAAAAACAGCCTTGGTTTTCTAATACTATTTTTGTTTTGGTTGCAGATCACTGTAATCAAATCTATTATGATGAATATCAAAAGCCTATAAATAGATTTGCGGTTCCAATTATTATTTATAAACCCAACAGTAAATATGTTGGAATTGATGATGATTTAGCCCAACAAATCGATATTTACCCAACGGTTTTGGATATGATTGGATACAAAAAACCATTTAGAAGTTGGGGTAGAAGTTTATTTGATAAAAAAACGAGTGAACCTTTTGTAATTAATTCTACTGGTAGTATTTACCAGTTTATGAAAGGAAATTATATTTGTACTTTTGATGGAAAAGATGCTCTTGGTTTTTATGATAAAAATGACAAAGCGTTGAAAAATAATTTAATTAAAAACAAAAATTCAGAGATGGATGAAATAGAATTGTGTTGCAAAGCTTTTATCCAAGATTATATGGATCGAGTTGTGGACAAAAAACTGTACGCCAAATAATATTAATTTCAATAGTTCAATATGACCAAAAATATAAAAATAATAAGTTTTTCAATACTTGCGATTGTATCGATACTTGTAGGAAACTACGTTTATGATATGAATATCAATCATAATTTTGAAACTATTACCGAAGGGAAAGTCTATAAATCCGGTGTAATTCCGCCAGATGAAATTGCTGATTATATCAAAAAATACCATATCAAATCGATTATTGATTTGCGTATGCCGGGCACTAATGATTTGATTTTAAATCCCGAAAAACCAAGTGAATTACAAGCAGAGAGAAACGCAGTTGTGAAAATTAAAGGTGTAAATTATTTCAGCAACCCTTCAGAGCAAGTTCCAAATCAAAAAAACATTTTGATTTTTACCAAAATAATGGATGACAAGTCAAATTATCCAGTGCTTATTCACTGTTACCATGGAACGGGTCGCGCTGAAATGTATTCGGCTATTTATCGAATAGAATACGAAAATTTTACCAACGAAGAGGCGAGAAGTGGGGTAAGAACTTTGGTAAAATGGAGTTCTTTTGATGATGGAAAACCCAAAGGGGAATATTTAAAAGTCTATAAAAGCAGAAAACAATTAGCTGGAGAGAAGAAGTGATTTTTTTTTACGCATTAAATATTTCTAATTATAATTTTTCAATCCACAATCGAGCATTCACAAAAGCTTCATGCCAAGGCGAAACTTCATCGTTTCTGTCTTTTGGATAATTCGCCCAGTTCCATTGAAAAGTCGAACGCTCAATGTGTGGCATCATAACCAAATGGCGTCCTGTTGTATCACTCATCATCGCCGTATTATAATCCGAACCATTCGGATTTGCTGGGTAACTTTCGTAAGCATATTTACCAACAATGTTGTAGTTTTCTTCTGGTTCTGGTAAGTTAAATTTTCCTTCTCCGTGCGAAACCCAAACGCCTAAAGTACTTCCAGCCAATGTAGAAAGCATCACCGAATTATTTTCTTGAATCGTTACCGATGTGAAAATACTTTCGTGTTTGTGACTGTCATTATGCAGCATTTTTCCGTGCACTTCGTGTTCTGGATTAATTTTTTCTAATTCCATAAGTAATTGACAGCCATTACAAATTCCGACAGACAACGTATCTTCTCTTTTAAAGAAATTGTCTAAGGCAGTTCTTGCTTTTTCGTTGTATAAAAATGCTCCGGCCCAACCTTTGGCAGAGCCTAAAACATCGGAATTTGAGAATCCTCCAACCGCTCCAATAAACTGAATATCTTCTAGGTTTTCACGTCCCGAAATCAAATCGGTCATGTGAACGTCTTTTACATCAAATCCTGCCAAGTACATAGCATTAGCCATTTCACGCTCGGAATTGCTTCCTTTTTCCCGAATAATAGCTGCTTTCGGACGAGGTTTTGAATTATCAATAACTGGTGCTTTTCCTGTAAAATGAGCTAGAAAAGTATAGTTTAAAGCTTGATTTTTATAATTGTCGAAACGTGCTTTTGCCATTCCGTTTTTAGCTTGTTTTTGGTCGAGTAGGAAAGATGTTTTAAACCAAACGTCACGCAACTCAGAAATGTTATAGGTTGTAAGTTGTGAGTTGTGCGTTATTTGTAATGAATTATTTGGAGTAACTTCTCCTAATTTAAAGAATTCAACTCCATTTGTATTTAATTTCTTTTCAAAAGAAGAATTATCTTTAGCTTGAATAACAATACCTATATTTTCAGAAAATAATATTTTAACCAAATCTTTTTCTTCAAATACAGAGAAATCAATTTTAGCGCCCAAATTCACATCGGCAAAACACATTTCTAATAAAGTCGTTATCAAACCACCACTTCCTATGTCATGTCCTGCAAGAATGTTGTCTTCTAAAATTAATTCTTGAATGGTATTAAATGCTTTTTTGAAAAAAGTAGCATCTTTAATAGTTGGCGCATCGTTTCCAATTGTATTCAAAATTTGAGAAAATGATGAACCTCCTAATCTGAATTCATCTTGTGACAGATTGATATAATAAATAGAACCACCTTCTTTTTGTAAAACGGGTTCTACCACTTTTCTAATATCAGTGCAATTTCCACCAGCTGAAATAATTACCGTTCCCGGCGCAATTACTTCGTCGTTTGGATATTTTTGTTTCATCGAAAGTGAATCTTTCCCGGTTGGAATATTAATCCCTAATTCGATGGCAAAATCCGAACACGCTTCAACGGCAGAATATAAACGAGCATCTTCGCCTTCGTTTTTACAAGCCCACATCCAGTTAGCAGATAATGAAATTCCTTTCAATCCATTTTTTATTGGTGCCCAAACAATATTCGATAAGGCTTCGGCGATGGCTGTTCTTGTTCCTGCTACGGGATCAATTAAGGAAGCAATTGGCGAATGCCCAATGGAAGTGGCAATTCCTTCTTTTCCTAAATAATCTAATGCAACCACTCCACAATTGTTCAATGGCAATTGCAACGATCCTGCACATTGTTGTTTGGCCACTTTACCACCAACACAACGGTCTACCTTATTAGTTAACCAATCTTTACAAGCCACAGCTTCTAGTTGCAATACTTGATCTAAATAAGTCGGAATATTTTGGTTTGAATATTCTAAATCGGAATATTTTCTATCGATAGTTTTATCGGTCATCACCACTTTTGGAGAGCTTCCGAAGAAATCTTCCAAAGCATAATCCATCGGTTTTGCACCAGTCGATTTTGACTCAAAAGTAAAACGATGATCGCCAGTTACGTCACCCACTTGGTACATTGGAGCGCGTTCTCTGTCGGTAATTCGTTGTAAAATAGCAATGTCTTTTTTACCAATAACCAATCCCATTCGTTCTTGAGATTCGTTTCCAATAATTTCTTTTGCCGAAAGCGTAGGGTCACCCACGGGCAATTTATCCAAATCAATTAAGCCTCCTGTTTCTTCCACCAATTCCGAAAGACAATTTAAATGTCCACCAGCTCCATGATCGTGAATCGAAACAATTGGATTATGGTCGCTTTCTACCAAACCACGAATGGCGTTGGCAGTCCGTTTTTGCATTTCAGGGTTCGAACGTTGCACCGCATTCAACTCGATTCCAGAACTCATCGCTCCAGTATCGGCAGAAGAAACAGCCGCTCCTCCCATTCCAATTCTATAATTTTCTCCACCAAGTATTACGATTTTATCACCTTCTTGTGGTTTATGTTTGATGGCTTGATCTAATTTTCCGTAACCAATTCCGCCCGCTTGCATGATTACTTTATCGTAACCCAACTTGCGGTTGTTTTCTTCGTGTTCGAAAGTCAGAATCGAACCCGTAATCAAGGGTTGTCCAAATTTATTTCCAAAATCAGAAGCTCCATTCGATGCTTTTATCAAAATATCCATCGGCGTTTGATACAACCATTTTCTTTCGGCAACGGCATCTTCCCATTTTCTATTTTTTTCTAATCTAGAATACGAAGTCATATAAACTGCAGTTCCTGCCATTGGTAATGAACCTTGTCCGCCTGCTAAACGATCCCGAATTTCTCCTCCAGAACCTGTTGCAGCTCCGTTGAAAGGTTCTACCGTAGTTGGGAAATTATGTGTTTCTGCTTTTATGGAAATAACCGAATCAAATTCTTTGATTTCATAAAAATCAGGTTTATCGGCGGTTTTTGGAGCGAATTGTTGCACACGTGGTCCTTTTACAAATGCCACATTGTCTTTGTAAGCAGAAACAATATCGTTCGGATTTTCCTGTGATGTTTTCTTTATTAATTTGAAAAGTGACGTTTCTTTTTCCACTCCGTCAATCACAAAAGTTCCGTTGAAAATCTTGTGACGACAATGCTCTGAATTGGCTTGTGAGAAAGCAAAAATTTCAGAATCGGTTAGTTTTCTACCTAATTTAATTGATAAATTATCTAAATATTCTACTTCATCAGAACTTAAAGACAACCCTTCCGATTTGTTGTAAGCTGCTATATCATCAATATCCAAAATGGCTTCGGGCTGGATGTGAATCGTGAAAATGTCCTGATTTAATTCCGTATATTTTTGCGAAAGCATTGGATCAAAATCAAAAGAATCATCCGAAGCTTTATGAAATTCTTCAATTCGAATGATTCCTGAAACCCCCATATTTTGGGTAATTTCCACAGCATTTGTGCTCCATGGGGTAACCATAGTGGCACGAGGACCAACAAAAAAATCCGTCAATACGGATTTTTCTATTTTATTGGAGTTGGCAAAAAGCCAGTTGATTTTTGAAATGTCTTGATCCGAAAGTAGGTTTTGCGTTTGTACTACGTATACCGTTTTGCTTTGGTTTTCAAAGAAATGAATCATTATGTTAGAGTAGTTAATTTTTGTTTTTGCAAATTTAGTTTAAAAAGTTAGTAAGAGCAAAAAATACAATAACTAACAGTATAATTATTTTTTTGGAAACGAAATGTTTTGATAAGCACCTAAATCTGGAGGTAAAGTTCTAGTATTACCTATAATATCTAAGGGTATTAGGTGATTCGGATCTCCTTTTGCAAAAGCCGCAGAACTATCGTCAATATTGAATAGGTTTTGGGTAACATTCAAGAATTTAGGGTCTTTATTTAGAATGATGTTTTTATAATGATTTGGATCTGTATTAAATTGATATTCAGGATTATTGAAGTATTGATCTAAAGTCATATCGAACTTTATAAGACAATTGTTAAATTGGTATTCGAACGCAGCGCCTGTCTTTTTATTTAAAATCATTTCGTTTGAATACGAACCATGAATAATACAATTATTGAATGTTGCAGCTGTCAAAGCCTTCACTTCGGGATTAGCTCCTAAATAAAAATTGTTGACCAAAACAGCTACTTGACTAGAACTATTCCAATTGTTATTAAATGTACAATGGGTAAATTTATAATCGCCCCCATAAGCACAAGCCAAACTGGCTTCTCCGGCATTATTAATCACCATATTTTCTCCATTAATTTTGGCAGTTTGTGCTAAAATACCATAACTAGAGCAGTTGTAAATTTGAGTGTTTTTTATTTGTACCGTCGTGTTATCGTTATTTTGAATCAGTAAGCCAATAGTTGCATTTTTAATTGTCAAATGATTGAAATGATTATTTGTGCTACCATCGGTAAGCCAAATGGTCCCCCATTGTCCTGAAACATCAGAAAACTCGGGTTCTAATCGGTCACCTTCAAAAATCACTTCATTCTCTAGTTTGTCAGTTGAGGATAACGTTCCGTTTACAATTATTGAAGCAGTATTTCCTACAATTAGACCGGAATCGGCATGAAAATGAACTCTAGAGCCGGGTTCAAATGTTACTGTTTTTTCCGAAGGAACGGCGGCGTAACCATAAATAACATAGGGTTTTTGGTTTGTGAATTGGAGTTCATTCCCATTTATAGAATCATTTTCATCTAATAAGAAACCATAAACGGATTCCTCTCCAATTACAAGTGTTTCGGTGGTACCATCGTTGAAACGTTTTGGATAGAGAAAAACCGCATCTTGAATAAGGGTCACTAATTCTACTTTTTGAAAATTTGCACCACTGTCAAATTGGATTTGGTCGGTATAAAGAAAGTCAGTTGGATTGGCATCTGCTATATTTGCGGTTGTTTCTATAAAAATATACAAACTATCTTTAGCTAAAAGCGTCACGTTGTTGAAATCTTTTCCTTGATTCCCTTGCATTCCGTCAATTGTCATTCGGTATTTTGAACTTAATCCATTACCTAGTTTAATACTCGGTATAGTAATGTCTTTATTGCTTTTATTGTACACTTTTAGGTTATAGGTACTAGAGCCAATATTTGTAAAAACGGTATCCAAATAAACAGTATCTTTTGAAAACTCTAAATCTCCAGTACTAGCTACGGTTTCAAAATCAGTTCGACACGAACTAAGAGAAATAAGTATTCCAATAAAAAAAACTACAATTAAAGTACGCATTTTGGTATATTTTTTTTGTAAAAATAGGAAAAATCAAATCGGATTTGAAAACGATTTTCAATTTATAACGCATAATAACAATTGTATTGCTATTAAGTGTCTTATCTTTTGTATAAATTTACACTTTTAAAGCCCAAAACATGACATTCGACAAAGATAAAATGCTTCATTATTGTAATGAAGTTTCTAAAAATACTTTAATGCAAACCCTGAATATTAAATACGTTGACGCAGGTCCTGATTTTTTAGTGGCTACTATGCCTGTGAATTCATCAGTTCATCAGCCTATGGGATTATTACATGGTGGCGCCACAGTGGCTTTGGCCGAAAGTGTTGGGAGTGCTGCTTCAATGTTATTAGTGAATTCTGATCTCAGCGAAGTTCGTGGAATTGAGATAGCGGCGAATCACTTAAAAGCAAAACGAAATGGGGTTGTAACAGCAACCGCAAGAATTATTCACAAGGGGAGAAGTATCCATCTTTGGGAAATACGAATTGTCGATGAGACGGATAATTTAATTTCGCTTTGCAAATTGACTAATATGGTTTTGCCAAAAAGAAAAAACGAAGTCTAACAATGAAAATAATTTTGCAGAAGGCTACAGTACAATTGAAAAAAAACCTACCTTTTGTGCTTTATAAAAAACCAAATAATACTAATGTTATTGGTCTTTTTCAGAACAATGACGAGTTGTTTTTGGTAAAGGATTTTACCGAAAAAGGATTTGTTTTCACCTCTTTTGATGGGAATCAGAATATTATAATCCCTGAAAACCAGTCCGAAGTCAGTAGTATACCTTGGACTAAAAATAAGTTTGAAAATCTAGAAAATGAGGTGAATTTTTCGAGTAAATTGGACAGTACTCGATTTAAAAATTTAGTTGTCAAAGGAATACAAGCCATTGAAAACGAAAAATTTAAGAAAGTGGTTTTGTCCCGAAAGGAAACAGTTGATTTGGTCCATTTTGATTTACTAATTGCTTTTGAAAAGTTAGTTCAGTTGTATCCGTCTACTTTTGTCTATTGCTTTTTTCATCCAAAAGTAGGGACTTGGCTTGGAGCTACACCAGAGCAATTATTAAAAGTAGATAATAACTCATTTCAAACTATTGCTTTGGCAGGAACGCAAAAAAATACAGATTCTACTGAAGTGTTTTGGAAAAAAAAAGAACAAGAAGAGCAACAAATAGTCACTAATTATATTGTAGATACACTAGACGAAGCCACTAGCGAAGTGGTAGTTTCAAAACCATATAGTTTGAAAGCAGGAAGTCTCTGGCATATAAAAACCGATATTTCAGGTGTTTTAAAACCCGGTTTTGGTTTGCAAAAAGCCATTGAATTATTGCATCCGACACCGGCAGTTTGTGGTTTGCCAAAGGATAAAGCGAAAGCCTTTATTTTGAAAAACGAAAATTACGAAAGAACTTTTTATACGGGCTTTCTGGGAGAATTAAATTACGATTTTACCACAGATTCCATAAGTTCAGATTTGTTCGTAAATTTGCGCTGTATGGAAATTTGTAATTCTCAGGCAAATTTATATATGGGCTGCGGTATTACAAAAGAGAGTGTTCCAGAAAAAGAATGGCAGGAGAGTATTAATAAATCGGCGACGATGAAAAAAGTTTTTAGATTTACCACTTGTAATTATGCCCAAAACTGAAACTTTAAATTTTGAACTTGAAACTAAAATTTTATGAAACTAGATATACTTGCATTCGGTGCGCATCCAGATGATGTTGAATTAGGGTGTGGAGGAACAATTGCTAAGGAAATTGACTTGGGGAAAAAAGTAGGGATTATCGATTTGACTCATGGTGAATTAGGTACTCGTGGCACGAAGGAAATACGAGATCAAGAAGCTAAAGCAGCTGCAAATATACTTGGGGTTTCCATTCGTGAAAACCTGAATATGCGTGACGGTTTTTTTATTAACGACGAATGGCATCAGTTAGAAATTATTAAAATGATTCGAAAATACCAACCCGAAATTGTTTTGTGTAATGCTATTGACGATCGTCATATTGATCACGGTAAAGGAAGTAAATTAGTTTCTGATGCTTGTTTTCTATCTGGTTTAATGAAAGTTGAATCAAAATACCACGGCAATAAACAAGAAGTTTGGAGGCCAAAATTAGTATATCACTATATCCAGTGGGCAAGTATAAAACCTGATTTTGTGGTAGATATTTCAGGCTATAATGATAAAAAAATTGAAGCTATTTTATCCTATAGTTCACAGTTTTATAACTCCAATTCGGATGAGCCTGAAACACATATTACTTCAAAAAACTTTCTAGAAAGTATAAGTTATCGGGCGAAGGATCTAGGGAGATTAATTGGTACCGATTATGCTGAAGGGTATACTATAGAAAGATATTTGGCTGTCAATAGTTTAGGTGACTTGATATAATTTTCAATAATTTTCTTTGCAAAAGCAAACTTAAATACTATATTTGCACTCGTTAAAAATGGTGGTTGTAGCTCAGCTGGTTAGAGTATTGGTTTGTGGTGCCGAGGGTCGCCGGTTCGAACCCGGTCAGCCACCCAGAACGCAAAAGCCTCGAAGAAATTCGAGGCTTTTTTTGTGGCAAAAAAAATTAAAGAAATATTTTTTTATAATTTATTTAAGGGCTATAACTACTTTCCGTCTTTATCAACTACAGGTCGATTGTCTCTATTTGCTAATTCCCATGCTATTGAAAAAGCCAATTGAGTTCTTTTTTTCAAAGCTTCAAATTCAATTTTATCAACTTCATCGGTGGCTTTATGATAATCAGCATGTACTCCGTTGAAAAGAAAAACTGAAGGAACCCCGTTTTTGGCAAAATTGTAATGATCTGAGCGATAATAAAAACGGTTTGGATCATTTTTGTCATTGAATTTATAATCCAATGCTAACTTCACATATTTTTTATTGGCAGTTTCGCAGATGTTATATAAATCAGTTGAAAGGTAATCAGAGCCAATTAGATATACATAATTGCTGGAATCTTTGTGAAAATCGTCGTGACGACCAATCATATCAATATTGATATCAGTTATTGTTTTTGCCATTGGAAACAATGGATGTTCTGAATAATAACTGGAGCCCAAAAGACCATGTTCTTCACCAGTCATATGAAGAAATAAAATGGAACGTTTTGGACCATGACCCTCTTTTTTTGCTAATTCGAATGCTTGAGCGATTTCTAATAAAGCTACGGTTCCAGAACCATCATCATCGGCGCCGTTATATACTTCTCCGCTTATTATGCCTACGTGATCGTAGTGCGCTGAAATCACGACGATCTCATTTGGTTTTTCGGAGCCTTCAATATAAGCCCAAATATTTTCTGAATCGGGTAAGTTTTCGTTGTGTTTGGTATTCAAGAAGGCTGCGGGAATTCTTTGGTAGAAATCTGTTGCCCCTTTTGGAAAGGAAATTCCGTTATTTTTGTAGTGATTAATAAGATATTCTCCCGCTTTTTTCTGCCCTACAGAGCCTGTTTCTCGGCCTTGCATATCATCTGAAGCAACAATATAAAGATGTTTTATTAAATCTTTTGAGGTGATAGTATTAATGTATTTTGTTGGGTCACCATTAGAAACGGAATTAATTTGAGAGGCGCAAGAAATTGTAGTAGTAATAACAAAAATATATAGTAATTTTTTCATGAAATAATATTAATTAATTTGGTATATTTATAGTATTGTCAAATATCTGAAATAAAAACACAATAGTAACCTGTAAATAGTTAAATTTTTCTATATTCTATTTTTGTTAAATCAATTTTTTATGGTTCTTAAAAATCAAATCCTTTCTTCAAAATCTGAAGAATTCATCGCGAAAGAAAATAAATATGGCGCTCATAATTACCATCCCTTACCTGTGGTTTTGGAAAGAGGAGAAGGGGTGTATGTTTGGGATATTGATGGGAAAAAGTATTTTGATTTTCTGTCGGCTTATTCTGCGGTGAATCAAGGGCATTGTCATCCTAAAATTGTAAACGCGATGATACAACAAGCGCAAACATTGACACTGACTTCCCGCGCTTTTTATAATAATCAATTGGGAAATTTTGAAGAATATGTAACCCAATATTTCAGTTTTGATAAGGTATTACCTATGAATACTGGGGCCGAAGCGGTTGAAACAGCCATTAAATTATGCAGGAAATGGGCTTATGAAGTGAAAGGTATTCCTGAAAACGAAGCTCAAATTATTGTTTGCGAAAATAATTTTCATGGACGAACTACTACCATAATTTCGTTTTCCAATGATGACACTGCTCGCAAAAGTTTTGGGCCTTTCACCACTGGATTTATCAAAATTCCATACGATGACATCGAAGCCTTTAAAAATGCATTACAATCGACCCAAAACATAGCTGGTTTCTTGGTAGAGCCCATTCAGGGAGAAGCTGGAGTTTATGTTCCTTCTGAAGGTTATTTGGCTCAAGCCAAAGCACTTTGTGAGGAACACAATGCCTTATTTATTGCAGATGAAGTGCAAACCGGAATTGCTAGAACAGGAAAATTATTAGCTACTTGTGGAAATTGTTCTTGCCAAAAAGGTTGTGAAAATATACCAGAGGTAAAACCAGATATTCTTATTCTAGGAAAAGCACTTTCCGGAGGTGTTTATCCTGTTTCGGCAGTTTTGGCAAATGATACCATTATGAATGTCATTAAACCTGGACAGCACGGTTCCACTTTTGGCGGAAATCCAATAGCTGCCGCTGTTGCCATAGCTGCACTCGAAGTGATTCGAGAGGAGAAATTAGCCGAAAATGCGGAACGTTTAGGGATTATTTTAAGAAAAGGATTGAATGAAATTGCTCAAAGAAACTCCTTGATTACATTAGTTCGTGGTAAGGGATTACTTAATGCTATTGTTATTAATTGCGAGGAAGACTCTGACTTGGCATGGGAAATTTGCCTTCGATTTAGGGATTATGGATTATTGGCAAAACCCACCCATGGCAATAAAATACGATTGGCACCACCATTAGTTATTTCTGAAGCACAAATCAAAGAATGCCTTGTCATTATTGAAAAAGCATTAAATGATTTTAGATAACATAATTGGAATGAATAAAACGAATAAAAAACCAAAATTTATTTTGGATTTTGTTTCTCTTTTTAAAGGCTTGAAATACAAAAAATTATTATAATTAGAATATTGATAATGAAGGATCTACTCAAACAGACTTACGGTTATGTATTTGAAGATAAATTAATAGATGAAATCGTAGAAGTTTCCTTGTTGCGAGATTTCCGGGAAGGAGATGTTCTGATAGATTTTGGCGATTCTATAAGAAAAATGCCTTTATTGACAAAAGGAGCCATTAAAATATCGCGTGAAGATTTTGATGAAGGCGAGTTGTTATTGTATTTTATTGAAAAAGGAGATACTTGTGCTATGACTATGGCTTGTTGTTTAGGCGAAACCAAAAGCGAAATTAGGGCTGTAGCCGAGACTAATGGAAATGTCGTGATGATTCCCATTAACAAAATGGAAGATTGGTTAGGGAAATATAAAAGTTGGAGGAACTTTGTATTTAACAGCTATAATAATCGATTAAAAGAGATGCTTTCAGCAATAGATAATCTTGCGTTTATGAACATGGATGAACGCTTATTGAATTACCTTTATGATAAAGCCGAAATTAATAAATCAAATCATATTTTAAATACACATCAAGAAATTGCTTATGACTTACACACTTCTCGAGTTGTGATTTCTAGATTGTTAAAAGCATTAGAAAATAAAGGGAAAATTAGCTTGAATAGGGCATTTATAGAATTATTAATCAAAAAATAACATTTGTTGCCAGAACAGAATCATTACAAATAGAATTTTATTCATTTAAAAATGAGAAAAAATGAACAGTAGTTTTGAAAATATTATCAAATCAGAAAAGCCAGTTTTAATTGATTTTTTTGGATCATGGTGTGGTCCGTGTAAAATGCTTACACCTATTTTGAAACAAGTAAAAGACAGCTTAGGAGAACGGATTTCCATAATAAAAATCGATGTAGATAAAAATCAGGAACTGGCTGCAAAATACCAAGTCCGAGGCGTTCCAACTATGATTCTATACCAAAGTGGAAAGCAATTATGGAGACAATCCGGAGTTTTGACGAAAGACCAAATAATTAAAACTATTTTGGAAAAAACCAATACCTGAGCTTAATAACTATTGTCTGATTAATAGTTATTTATATATTAATTCATTATAAAACAGCATTTTTATAATTACTTTTAATTTAAAATGATTGTATTACTCAGCGGACTGCTATTCAATTTAAATGTAAAATCAAGTTTAACCAATAAATTAAAAATCATGAAAAAAAACATGGGTTCAACAGACAAAATCATTCGTGTATTATTTGCTTTTATAGTTGCCGTTTTATTTTTTACAAACACAATTAGCGGTGTACTTGTATTAGTTTTAGGAGCTTTGGCAATTATTATGGTATTAACAAGTTTCATTAGTTTCTGCCCTTTGTATTTACCTTTTGGTATTTCAACACGTAAGAAAGAGTAATTATGATAGACAAAAAATATAATTTGCCTTCGAATGAAAAGCTCCTTGATTAAGATTTTTGAGATGCTTTATATAAACGTAAATTAATAGGTTGGGATTTGGGCGTTAAAAAAAATTAGATTAAAAAATCTAAATATGCCACAAATTTAAATCTAACGGAACTTTAAATTAGTCATTTATGCCACTAATAATTACTGGCAAAGTACCTTTACATTCAGTATTTTCGAGTAGTTGATGCGCCGCACAATCTTGAAATTCGGGAAAGTCCTGATAGACTTGGATAATTCCTAAAGTGGATTCTATATTTGGAATCACTTGCAAAGCATAAGGATTACCAAAAACATACAAAACGCATTTTTTGTAAGTGAATAATCGCTTTAAAAAAGACAAAACGGAATCTTCAATATCAAAATTATTCAATTGTTTTGCTTTTGGAACAAACAATGAAACGATTAGGGTGTCAAAATTCACCAAGTCCTTTTCTAGTTTTTGGATAGTATTTTCATCACCATTTTCAAGTGCAAATTTTGGAGAGGGAAGCGAATTGGATAGGGTTTTGAAAAAGATGTTTTCTGTGTTTTTGTAAAGGCTTAATTTTGCCAATTTATGATTGTTCTTAGCCTCGAAAACCGTCAAGTTGTTCAAATTGTCTTTAATTTTGGTAATGCAGTTATCCGCTATTTTACTGTTTAAAATCGAAGCTCTTTCAAAATCCATATTACCTTGAGGATCAGTATTTCCGTTTAATATTCCCGCTTTTTGTTTGCATTTCAATAATCGGTTAAAACTCTCCTCAATCCTTTCTGGACTTGCATTTTTGAGGATTTCTTGAATGCCTTCGGCCACATTTTCTGCGAAGCATAACACGTCGTTTCCTGCGTTGAAGGCTTCCCATTCCAGTTGTCCTTTTTTGTCGTACAATTTCGAAACGCTGTGCATATTCAAGGCATCGGAAATCACCAAACCATCATAACCCAATTGCCTTCTTAAAAGGTCTTCAATAATTGATTTCGACAAGGTTGCCGAAGTGTTTTTCCCTTCATTCAAGGCTGGAACCGCCAAATGCCCTATCATAATCGAATCGACATTGTTTTCGATTCCTTTGATGAAAGGAAATAATTCGTTTTCCATTAATTGTTCCAAAGTTTCTTCTAAGACAGGCAACCCCAAATGCGAATCGACACTTGTGTTTCCGTGACCTGGAAAATGTTTTAGACAACCTAAAACTCCAACTTCATTCATACCGCGTAAATATTCCATTGCAAAAAGAGCAACTTTTTCTTTGTTTTGTCCAAAAGAACGATAGCCTATTACGGGATTATTCGGATTGTTGTTGATGTCTGCTAAAGGCGCTAAATTGTAATGAATCCCTGCCGATTTTAAGTCCAAGCCAATTTGTTTTCCTACTTCGTGAACCAAGTGTTTAGCACTATTAGGCAAAGCACCAAGTGTTATGGCGTAAGGATATTGTGGTGTTTTTTCGACTCTCATCGCCAAGCCCCATTCCGCATCTATGCTCATCAAAAGAGGGGTAGGGGCACATTTTTGAAAACGGATGACAAGTTCTTTCAAACGTTCGTAACTGTCATCGTTGAATGTTACTTTTTTCTTTGTTTCATAATTGGTTGCGGCACTTGCCCGACTATGAAAAAAGGTTAGCCCGCCAATATTGTGTTTCTTAATCAAACGCTCTGTTTCCTGAATGTTTTCTTCGGTGTCATTGATAAAAACGGCTGGAAAAAAGAATTGTCCTATTTTTTGTTCTAGTGTCATTAGTTAGAATTTAGGCTTCTGATTTCTTTCCGAAGTCTTTTGGAAAAATCAAAAATCGTGACAAAATCAAACCTGGAATTGTAGCTATAAATACCCAAATAAAGAAATTAGCGTAACCCAAATATTCCTGAATATACCCGCTTAACATTCCGGGAAGCATCATTCCTAAGGCCATAAACCCTGTAGCAATAGAATAATGGGAAGTTTTAGACTCTCCATCGGCAACATAAATCAAGTACATCATAAAAGCAGCAAAGCCAAATCCATATCCAAATTGTTCTAGCACTACTGACAAAACTATATATGGATTATAATGAAAAACAGAAGTAGTAAGGTTTATGTAAAAAGGATCTATAGAATATTCAATATAAGGAAGGTTTAGATTATAAATAATTTCAGGATGGAAATGAGAAATCAAAATGAATCCAATAATAGGTAAGTGCATTGCTAAAATCATTGGTAGCATCCATTTTCCTAATCCATCTCTTGAGATTACAAAGCCTCCAATTAGCCCTCCAATAAGAAGAGCAATAACTCCAAAAATCCCATAGATAATGCCATAGTCCATATTTGATATACCCATACCTTTTTTAGGAATTGCATTGGAATTGTCTTTTTCCTTAATTAGTTCATCAATAAATTTTGTTCTTTTTGACATCACATCATTATAGGTTGTAACATCGGTTTTAGGTATTTTTTTCAAATCTAATACTGTTTTTTCATTTTGCATAATTGCTAATATTGGTAATTCAGAATAGATTAATTCTAATTCGGTTTTAGATACTTCTCCTCCATTTTTGATTATGGCATGATAGGATTGTAATGCTGCTTTTTGTTTTGCATTTGTAGTAGATTCATCTAGTTCATAACTAATTGGTTCTACTAAAAAAGGATTAAGCATTTTTAATAATTGAGATTCTCCTAATCGGAATAGTAAAATAAAGGCCAATATTAGAACAATTTGTTTTTTTTGAAAAAAAGTAGAGAAGACTTTTCTGAAATTCGGTTTTGTTTTAGTTTCTAATTCTCCATTAGTTTCAGCTTTTGGGGTAAAAAAGAAATTATAAATGGAAATAGCAATCATAAAAACAGCTACGAGTATCATTGTATAAGACCAAGCTTTGTGTTTGTCTCCGTATGCAATTTCCAGATAGCCTGCTAAAATTACAACTAATCCATTCCCTGTAAGTATTGCAATTTTATAAAAAGTACTTCTAATTCCCAAAAAAAAAGATTGCTGATCCTTGGTTAAAACTAACATATAAAAACCATCACTAGCCACATCATTTGATGCGGAAGCAAAAGCAGCTACCCAAAAAACTGCCAAACTCAACACGAAAAAATTACTGATACGAATCGTCAATCCAACTACTAGAAAAGCAACTGAAATTAATAATTGCATTGACAAGAACCACTTTCTTTTGGTGGCATATAAATCAATAAAGGGACTCCATAACGGTTTAATTACCCAAGGTAGATATAATAAACTGGTATAAATTCCAATATCTTCATTACTGACACCTAGGCTTTTGTACATGATTACCGAAACCGAAATGATAATAGCATAAGGCAGGCCGGAGGCAAAATTCAAAATAGGTATCCAATACCAAGGTTTAGAGTCAATTTTCATTTAATTTGTTTTAGTTTCTTTGGGTAAATTTACAATTGTTGCTTCACTCTCATTGCCATAAAAATCGATGAAGGTAATGGCGCAAGAATTGTTTTCGTCTGCCTTTTTTATGGGAATAACCACCTTGAATGTATCCCATTTTTCCGCTAAAGTTATCTTGTCTATAATTTGGCTTGGATTATTCACGTCTATTTTAAAGGATTTTTTGGCGCGATAAACCATAACATAACGCACCTGACAATTTGATGGATACTTGATGGTACAACTAGAATTAATAGAGTCTTTTGAAATGCTATTTACTGCCGGACATTCAATCAGTATTTTTTTTGAATTAGGAACAGCATAAGGAAGTGCAGGATATTTATATTGATTTTCCAATAATAACTGGGCAACATCTTGATTTTTTTTTACGAACGATTTAGCACTAAAAAAGGCATTTCCATGAATGTTTTTATAGGTTCGGGTTATATCAATTTGATTTGGAATTTCATAAGGATTATTCCATTTTTTATCAGAATCGCTATTTATTTTATAGGTTCCATTTCCTATATATAGGGCCGTATTTTTTGAATTTTCTGACCACCATTTCAATAGTTTTGAATAAGAAGCTTTTGGATGGTCTAAACTCCAATAGAGTTGCGGAACTAAATAATCAATCCATTTATTTTCCATCCAAGCCAATGGATCAGCATATAAATCATCGTAATTAGTTTGACCGGCTTCCGTTTCAGAACCCTTTGGATCTACTGATTTATTTCGCCAAACCCCAAACGGACTGATGCCAAATTGCACCCAAGGCTTGATGTTTTTTATAGAAAGGGAAACGCACTTAACAAGGTTGTTCACATTAGAGCGTCTCCAATCTTCTACGCTAAGCCCACCTCCGTATTTTTTGAAAGAAGCCGTATCATTGAATTCTTCCCCTTTTATTCTATAAGGATAAAAATAATCATCGAAGTGAATGGCGTCAATATCATAATTCCGAACCACCTCATTTACAATAGTAACTAAATGAGTTTGAACTTCCGGCAAGGCAGGATTGTAGTAGTATTTGCCACCATATTTAATCATCCATTCAGGATGTTTGTAAAAATCATGGGTCGGACTTACTATTTCTGTTCTGCTGTCCATTGTGGCGCGATACGGGTTGAGCCAAGCATGAAACTCAAAACCTCTGGAGTGCGCTTCGGCAATCATCCACTCTAATGGATCAAAATAAGGACTTGGTGCTTTCCCTTCTTTTCCTGTCAAATAACGAGACCAAGGTGCTAAATCAGTAGGGTAAAATGCATCACCAGCACTCCTGATTTGGACAATTACCGCATTGTAATTCATTTTTTTATAAGTGTCCAAGATTTCGATAAAATCGGATTTTTGCTTTTCGACCGCATCAACATTGCTCTTTGGCCAATCAATATTAGCTACAGTAGCGATCCATACAGCTCTAAATTCATTCTTGGGATTTGTCGCTTTTTCCTGTGCATTTCCATTCCAAAACGAAAACGTGATAAAAGCAAATAATAGTAATAAGGACTTGTATTGATTCATTTTTTATTCTAATGATGTAAAAATCAAAAGTAGTTTTTTTAGAGAAGTTTATTATATAAATTTTCGATAAAATTATACATTATTATAGTGTAGCAATTTCTTTGCCAAATATATTTCCTGTTCATTCTTGCATAAACCTTTATGAATAAAAGAATGCTTTATTAAAATTCTAGTTTTCTTATTTGATTTATTAAATTTTGATAGGCTAATGTTTTTATATTTGTCAATAATATTAATTTAGTTATGCCAACCCAATTTCAATTACAACATTTAGCTGCATCTTTAGAAGGCACACTTTTATTTGATGATCTCCATAAAACAATCTATTCCACTGATGCTTCCGCTTATAGAATGATTCCACTTGCCGTTGCTTATCCAAAAAATAACGAGGATATTGTAAGGCTGATACATTTTGCAACCCAAAATAAAATATCACTTACCCCAAGGACTGCAGGAACTTCATTGGCAGGACAGACCGTTGGAAGCGGTATTATTGTGGATGTTTCAAAACATTTCACCAAGATCATTTCGTTTGATGCGATTAAAAAAACAATCACGGTTCAACCAGGAGTTATCCGTGACGAACTCAATTTATTTTTAAAACGATACGGATTGTTTTTTGGTCCCAATACTTCTACTTCCAATCGATGTATGATGGGAGGAATGGTAGGAAACAATTCTTCAGGAACGACTTCGATTCGATATGGAGTAACGCGAGATAAAATCGTAGAAATTAAAGCTATTTTGAGTGATGGTTCATCGACTGTTTTCAAAGAGCTTACTTCGAAGGAATTTCTAGTAAAAACAAAAGGCAATTCGCTAGAAAACACTATTTACAACACAATTTACAAGGAACTTTCAAATACAGAAGCCCAAAATGAAATTGTTGCGGAGTTTCCAAAACCTGAAATTCACAGAAGAAATACGGGCTATGCAGTAGATTTATTGTTGAAATCGGAACTTTTTTCGGGTACTGAACCAACAATAAATTTGGGGAAATTACTTTGCGGAAGCGAAGGAACTTTGGCTTTTACTACTGAAATTACCTTGAAAGTGGATGATTTACCCCCAACCAATAATGTGATGGTAGTGGCGCATTTTCATACTATTCAAGAAAGCTTGGAAGCTGTTATTGTGGCAATGAAACATCATTTATACACTTGTGAAATGATGGATGACACGATTTTGGATTGCACCAAAAATAATCGTGAACAAGCCAAAAACAGGCTTTTTATAGAGGGAAATCCCAAGGCGATTATGATGTTTGAAGTCGCTTCGGACGCAATGGAAGATGCCGAAAATCAAGCCAATGCTTTAGTGGAAGATTTACAAAAAAACAATTTTGGTTATGCGTTAATAAAATTATATGGTTCCGATATTGATAAAATTATCGAACTCCGAAAAGCAGGTCTTGGTCTTTTAGGTAGTATAGTAGGGGATAATAAGGCTGCTGATTCTATTGAAGACACGGCTGTAGAATTAAGCGATTTGCCTAATTACATCAACGAATTTGCAGCAATGATGAATAAGTATGGTCAAGAGGCCATTTATTACGCCCATGCAGGAGCGGGTGAAATCCATTTGCGTCCAGTTTTGAATTTGAAGAAAAAAGAAGATGTAGTACTTTTTCGCACAATTGCTACTGAAGTAGCCCATTTGGTTAAAAAATATCGAGGTTCGCTCAGTGGAGAACACGGCGATGGAATCGTTCGTGGAGAATTTCTTCCTTTTATGATTGGAGAAAAAAATTACGAATTGCTAAAACGAATTAAATCCGCATTTGATCCCAATGCGATTTTAAACATTGGAAAAATCGTGAATACTTCAAAAATGGATAAAAACCTACGTGTGGAGGCTGGTAGAGAAGAGCCCGATATTCAAACGATTCAGGATTTTTCGGATAGTTTGGGGATTTTACGCTTGGCTGAAAAATGCAATGGTTCCGGAGATTGCAGAAAATTACCATCGGCTGGAGGAACTTTATGCCCCAGCTATCGAGCCACTAGAAACGAAAAAGATACGACTCGCGCAAGAGCAAATGCCCTTAGGGAATACCTCACGAATTCTGAAAAAGACAACAAATTCAATCACAAAGAGCTATATGAAGTTTTTGAATTGTGCGTGAGTTGCAAAGCTTGTGCGAGCGAATGTCCTAGTAATGTAGATGTCGCTGCCTTGAAATCGGAGTTTTTGTACCAGTACCAAAAGGCAAATGGGTTTTCTATTCGAAACAAGATATTTGCCAATAACGCCAAACTGAACAAATTAGGTAGCCTTTTACCAAGCTTCACGAATTTTATGGTAAATCTTCCATTGGTAAAGAAAAGCATGGGCGTTTCTCCCAAAAGGGAAGTACCACTTTTAGCCAAAACTACTTTTAGAAATTGGTATCAAAATCACCAAACCAAGGCCCAGAAACAGAAGTTTTCAAACGGAAAAGTCTATTTGTTTTGTGACGAGTTTACAAATTATTATGATGTTTCTGTTGGAATCGATGCCTTTGAATTATTGACCGAATTAGGATACAAAGTAGAAATCATTGATCATGAAGAAAGTGGAAGAGCCTTTATTTCTAAAGGCTTTATGGAAGAAGCGCAGGCTATTGCTAATAAAAACGTGACGATTTTTAAACATTTAATTTCAGAAAATACACCATTGATTGGAATTGAACCCTCGGCAATTTTGACGTTCCGGGACGAGTACATTAGATTAGCAAAAGATAAAGAAAGTGCCGATAAAATTGCTAAAAATACAATGACTATCGAAGAGTTTTTTAAAAAAGAAATCACTTCTGGCAAAATTCATTCCGGGCAATTCTCCGATGTCGAAAAATCGATAAAAATTCATGGACATTGCCATCAAAAATCCTTGAGTTCAGTAGAAGCGACTTTTGCAATGTTGAATTTACCAAAAAATAACTTTGTTACCATATACAATTCGGGTTGTTGTGGCATGGCGGGTTCTTTTGGTTATGAAGAGGAACATTATGATATCAGCATGCAAATGGGAGAAGATACTTTATTTCCAAAGATTCGCTCAACGGATGCTGGAACAATAATTGCGGCTGCCGGAACGAGTTGTCGCCATCAAATTTTTGACGGAACCAATAGGAAATCCTTGCATCCAGTGACTGTTTTGAGAGCTTGTTTGCAATAAATAATTGATTTTTTGAATACTAATTTGATTTAAAATAAAATAAGGAATAGCATAACTCCCTAAGATAAAATTGTTTTATATATTTGGTTTTTAATGGGGTTTTAAATTTATAAGATAAAATTACACTATATCCATTTAACTATAAAATTGACAATATGGCGTTTTCAAGTTTATTCAGAAAAAAATCCGCAACGGTTGCTGTGCAACAAGGGGGAGATGGGGAGCAAGATCCTGAATTAAATAAAGTTTTAACCGTAAAGGATTTAACTTTTTTCGGAATAGCAGCCATAATAGGAGGCGGGACATTTAGCGCAATAGGAAACGCCTGTTTTTCAGGTGGACCAGGAGTTGTGATACTTTATGTTATATGCGCTATTGCGTGTGGTTTCACAGCGATGTGTTATGCTGAATTTGCCTCACGCGTCCCTGTTTCCGGTAGCGCTTATACCTATGCCTATGTGTCTTTTGGAGAGCTGTTCGCTTGGATTATCGGTTGGGCTTTGATTATGGAATATTCAATAGGAAACATCTATATCGCTTTTTCATGGAGTGGCTATTTTACCAATTTATTAGAAACTTTTTCGATTCATTTACCGGAATGGTTAACAATTAATTATCAGTCGGCCCGAGACTCAGCAGAAGGTTTGGTTGCCTCTAAAGAAGGGATTGCTGCATGGAATAATGCTCCCATGATAAGTGGTTTAAAAATCATTTTTGATTTGCCTGCGGTAGTGATTAATTTGTTAATTACTTTTTTAGTTTATAGGGGGACAAAAGAATCGAAAAACATCAGTAATATTATGGTTTCGATTAAATTAGTCATTATCGTTTTAGTTATTATTGTAGGTTTTTTTTATATAGATATTGAAAACTGGACTCCCTTTATGCCAAATGGATTCAAAGGAGTTATGGGTGGTGTTTCGGCAGTTTTCTTTGCTTATATTGGTTTTGATGCTGTTTCTACTTTAGCTGAAGAAAGTAAAAATCCACAACGAGACTTACCAAGAGGAATGATTTATTCGCTCCTCGTTTGCACGGTAGTGTATATTGTTTTAGCATTAGTGATTACCGGAATGGTATCCTATACCTTATTAGGCGTTAGCGATCCTTTGGCTGAAATTTTCGCATTAAAAGGGGTGAAATGGATGCTTTTTATTGTTTCTATTGCCGCAGTTGTTGCAATGACCAGCGTATTATTGGTATTTCAGATGGGGCAACCCCGAATTTGGATGACCATGAGTCGGGATGGTTTGATGCCTAAAAAATTCGCCAAAATTCATCCAAAATATAAAACACCTGGATTTGCAACTATTGTAACGGGACTAGTTGTTGGAATCCCTATTTTTTTTACTGATGAAAACTTCGTTTTAGATTTTACGAGCATAGGAACACTGTTTGCTTTTGTATTGGTTTGTGGAGGTGTTTTAATGTTATCCCCACAAAGCGAAGCCGAACTCGCAGAGCGTCAGACTAAAGGTAAATTTAAGATTCCATATATAAATTCAAAATTCATTTTCCCAACGATGCTCCTGGTGACATCAATTGTAATTAGTTATTTATTTCCAACATTCTTTAAAGATACTTTCGATTTCTCTGATGATAAAATAGCTACAAATTGTACTATGGTTATTTTCTTTATTTTATGCATCATAATGGCTGTATTGTCTTTCCTTAAAAACCTGTCTTTAATCCCTTTATTAGGTTTGATATCATGTTGTTATTTACTTACAGGAATGGCCGTTTCTAACTGGAAATGGTTTGGCGTTTGGCTATTAATAGGATTGGTATTCTATTTCAGTTATGGTTTTAAAAATAGTAAATTAAGAATTCAAAAAACAAAAGGATAACGATGAAAATAATTGAAAAAGGAAGTCCTAAATTAATCAATGCATGGGCATTTTATGACTGGGCCAATTCGGTCTATTCGCTCGTAATTGCTACAGCCGTTTTTCCTATTTATTATGAATCCGTGACAAGCCAAAATCACGGAATGGTCGATTTTATGGGAACAACTTTTCACAACACCTCTTTATTGTCCTATTCCTTATCATTATCCTTTTTGATTGTTGCTTTTTTGTCTCCTATATTATCTGGGATAGCCGATTATACAGGAAATAAAGAGCGATTTATGCAGTTTTTTTGTTATCTAGGTTCACTTTCGGTAATGGGTTTGTTTTTCTTTAAAAATCAAGACACTTTGTGGATAGGAATTTTATTTACCATCTTGGCTAGTATTGGTTTTTGGGGAAGTATCGTTTTTTATAATTCCTATTTGCCAGAAATTGCTTATCCAGAGCAGCACGACAGAGTGAGTGCCAAGGGTTTTATGTTTGGTTATATGGGTTCGGTAATTCTATTGACATTTAATTTGACGATGGTAATGAAACCAGAATGGTATGGAATTATAGATCCTACTTTGCCAGCGCGAATATCATTCTTATCCGTTGGAATCTGGTGGATGGGTTTTGCCCAAATCACATTTTATTATTTGCCCAATAATATATTCAATAAAAAACCCAAAAAAGATTTTATTTTTAAAGGGATAAGAGAATTAAAAGTGGTTTTACAAAGTTTAAAACAACTGACATCTTTGAAACAGTTTTTAATAGCCTTCTTCCTTTATAGTATAGGGGTTCAAACCATTATTTTATTAGCAGGAATTTATGGTAAAGTAGAATTGGGAATAGAAACAAGCCAATTAATTATTACTATTTTATTAATTCAATTGGTAGCCATTTTTGGAGCTTATTTCTTTTCTAGGATATCTGAAAAAATTGGAAATATTAAAACTTTGAAACTCACCATCGCCATTTGGGGTTTAATCTGTTTTGCGGCTTATTTATTGGATAAGAATAACACATACATCAATCTGCAATTCTATTCACTTGGCGGAGCTATAGGAATGGTGCTTGGCGCTATTCAATCCCTTTCACGCTCCACATATTCTAAGTTATTACCTGATACTGAAGACCACGCCACCTATTTTAGCTTTTTTGATGTCACCGAGAAAATAGCGATTGTTTTAGGAACTTTCATTTTTGGTTTTGTCGGCTCGATAACCAATTCTATGCGCAATTCGATTTTTATTCTAGCCATTTTCTTTTTGCTGGGGTACATTGCGCTAAGTTTTATGGAAAAAAAAGAGATTACAGAATAATTTTATTTTTATTGAAACTTTGCATTGCTAATGAAAATTGAATTTCAGGAACTCACCACAAAACACACAAGCCCTTTTTAAGGTAATACTAAGTCATTGCTGTTTTGATTTTGGCATAATGATTGTATGTTTTTTAATGTTAAACAAATTAAAGGCTCATAGACATTGGCTTTGATAAAAACTATTTCATACATGCTTTGGATTTGTTTTACAAACTACTATTTTTAATGACAAAAAGACTTAAATAAAATATGTCAAACCATAAAATACTTACTCTTGACAATCTGTCACTTCAGGAATTTGATACGGAAACCGATTTAATTCCTTTATTAACCCCAGAGGACGAAGAGGAAATGAATAATGAAGAATTACCGGATTCATTGCCTATTTTGCCCTTACGCAACATGGTTTTATTTCCTGGAGTAGTTATTCCTATTACGGCTGGTCGTGATAAATCGATAAAGCTAATTAATGACGCTTATGCAGCAGGAAAAATTATTGGAGTTGTAGCTCAAAAGAATGAGGAAATCGAAGATCCTAATAAAAACGACCTCCACAAAATAGGAACAGTCGCTCGTATTTTGAGAGTCTTAAAAATGCCTGACGGAAATGTTACCGTTATTCTTCAAGGAAAAAAGCGTTTCCAAATTGATGCTATAATTTCAGAAAGCCCCTATATTACGGCAAACATAAAAGAGGTTTCCGAAAAAAGACCAGGGAAACATGATACCGAATTTTTAGCGATTCTCGATTCTATTAGAGAATTAGCCATCCAAATTATAAAGGAAAGTCCCAACATTCCAAGTGAAGCCACATTTGCCATTAAAAACATTGAAAGTCAATCGTTTTTAATAAATTTTGTGACCTCCAACATGAACTTATCGGTTAAAGACAAACAAGATTTATTATCAATCAATGCTTTAAAAGAACGAGCCCTTGAAACGCTTCGTTATATGAATATAGAGTTTCAAAAACTAGAGTTGAAAAACGATATTCAATCTAAAGTTCGTTTTGACTTAGATCAGCAGCAACGCGAATATTTTTTACATCAACAGATGAAAACTATTCAGGAAGAATTGGGAGGAGCTTCACAGGAAGAGGAAATTGACGAGATGAGTATCAAAGCTAAGACCAAGAAATGGGATGAAACTACTCAGAAACATTTTGAAAAAGAATTATCCAAAATGAGAAGGATGAATCCGCAGGCTCCTGACTTCGGTATTCAAAGAAATTATTTGGAGTTGTTTTTAGATTTGCCTTGGGGTAATTATTCTAAAGATAATTTTGATTTAAAACGAGCCCAAAAAATTCTAGATAGAGATCATTTTGGATTAGAAGATGTCAAGAAAAGAATGATCGAACATTTGGCCGTATTGAAATTACGAAATGACATGAAGTCGCCCATCATCTGCTTGACAGGACCTCCAGGTGTTGGTAAAACATCCATTGGAAAATCAGTTGCCGAAGCTTTGGGAAGAGAATACGTAAGAATATCCCTTGGGGGTTTGCGTGATGAAGCCGAAATACGTGGGCATCGTAAAACCTATATTGGCGCCATGCCAGGCAGAATAATTCAAAGCTTGAAAAAGGCAGGAACATCAAACCCAGTTTTTGTTTTAGATGAAATTGATAAATTATCGAACAGCCATCAAGGCGATCCGTCATCGGCACTATTAGAGGTCTTGGATCCGGAGCAAAACAATTCGTTTTATGATAATTTTTTGGAGATGGGTTACGATTTATCCAAAATCATGTTCATTGCCACTTCCAATACGATGTCTGAAATTCAACCCGCATTGAGGGACCGAATGGAGATCATAAAAATGTCAGGTTATACAATCGAAGAAAAAGTGGAAATTGCACGCCAGCACTTGTTCCCGAGACAATTGAAAGAGCATGGGTTAACTTCCAAACATTTAACAATAGGAAAAAAACAATTAGAAAAAATTGTCGAAGGGTATACTCGTGAGTCAGGTGTTCGTGGACTAGAGGCTAAAATTGCACAAGTCATTCGAAATGCCGCTAAGTCTATTGCAATGGAAGAGGAATACAACAAGAAAGTGACCGATGAAGATGTTGTAAAAGTGCTTGGAGTTCCTAGATTAGAAAGAGACAAATACGAAAGTAATGATGTAGCCGGTGTTGTTACTGGACTTGCGTGGACGAGCGTGGGAGGAGATATTCTTTTTATAGAATCCTTAATTTCTCCAGGAAAAGGAATGATGACTATTACCGGGAATTTAGGTACGGTAATGAAAGAATCGGCTACTATAGCTTTGGAATACATTAAAGCCAATGCAGAACATTTAGGGCTAAATCCTGACATGTTGCTCAAATATAATATTCACTTGCATGTTCCAGAAGGAGCAACTCCAAAAGATGGACCCAGTGCCGGAATTGCAATGTTGACTTCTTTGGTTTCTGTGCTTACGCAGAAGAAAGTGAAAAAAGGATTGGCCATGACAGGTGAAATTACCTTACGTGGAAAAGTATTACCTGTGGGCGGGATAAAAGAGAAGATTTTGGCCGCAAAAAGAGCGAATATCAAGGAAATTGTGCTGTGTCATGAAAACAAGAGTGATATCGATGAAATAAAATCCGAATATATAGAAGGACTCACTTTTCATTATGTTAAGGAAATGAGTGATGTTTTGAAAATTGCCCTCACCAATCAAAAGGTAAAAAACGCAAAAGTATTATAAATTATTTTCCAAATCAGATTAAATTCCATCCCGAAGTTCGAGGTGGAATTTTTATTTCATAAGCATTGGTTCTAAATCTTTGGCTAGAAAATAGAAATTGATGTCATTATAATTTTATCTTCGCATTTGCGTTTTTTATACGTCTAAGTGATCTCAAATATGCAAAAAAAACTTTTAGTACTTTTTTTATTTTCTGTTTGCACGGTTTCATACGGTCAAATAGGAGGGAAGTATATTTATCAGTTTTTAAATATGGTAACTTCTCCACGTCAAGCGGCTTTAGGAGGAAAAACAATTACAATTTATGATGACGATGTGAATCAAGCCCAATTTAATCCGGCATCAATAAATTTAGAAATGGACAATCATTTAGCGGTAAATTACGGAAGTTATTTTGGTGAAGTTACTTACGGAACCGCCTCTTATGCCAACACATACGACCAACATTTGCAAACAATACACACGGGGATAAATTATGTGAATTATGGAAATTTTGAAGGTTATGATCAAAACGGTCAAGCCACATCTCAATTTACAGGAAGCGAAACAGCTCTTTCCTTTGGCTATGCCTATAATTTTCCTAATACTAATCTGTTTATAGGTGCTGATGGAAAACTGATTTCTTCGACTTTAGAAAGTTACCATTCTTTTGGTGGCGCAGTCGATTTGGGTGCCATTTTTATAGATGATGTCAATGATGTCAATTGGGCTTTAGTAATTCGAAATATAGGGATGCCGTTTACAACATATGCTGGTACAAATGAAAAATTACCCTTAGAGATTATGATTGGAGTTTCAAAGCAGCTAGAACATGTGCCTATCCGATGGCATCTTACTGCGGATAATTTACAGCAATGGAATATTTCTTTTTCTAATCCTGTTCAATCCCTAACGTCTCTTGATGGAAGTATCACCGAAAAAAAAGTAACCCTATTTGGAAATGCTTTGCGACACATGATTTTTGGAGTTGAGCTTTTCCCTAAAAGCGCGTTTAATCTTAGGCTGGGGTATAATTTTAGAAGATCGCAGGAGCTAAAAATAATAGACCAACGGACGTTCTCCGGATTGTCTTTTGGTTTTGGATTAAAATTCAACAAATTGAAATTTAATTATTCCTATTCAAAATATACTTTAGCAGGAAACACCAGTTTGTTTGGCCTAACGATTAACTTCCAAGAATAATTACTTTCGTACCTTTGAATCTTTAAACAGCGGAATTTTGAATAATAAAATCACCATAGCGGTAGACGGATTTTCGTCAACAGGAAAAAGCACTTTGGCAAAAGCATTGGCTAAACATCTTGGCTATATCTATGTCGACACAGGCGCCATGTATCGTGCGGTTGCCTTATTTGCAATGCAAAATGGATATATAGGAAAAGATTTTGTTGATACGCAATCGCTTATCAACAGTTTACCCTATATAAAATTAGTATTTAAATACAATCCTAATTTAGGTTTTTCTGAAATGTATTTGAATGGGGACAATGTAGAAACCGAAATCAGAAGTATCGAAGTTTCTAATTACGTGAGTAAAGTGGCTGGGATTCCAGAGGTGCGTTCCAAACTCGTCGAACAGCAACATGAAATGGGTAAAAATAAAGGTGTTGTAATGGATGGAAGGGATATTGGAACTGTTGTTTTTCCTGAGGCCGAAATCAAATTGTTTATGACAGCTAGCGCACACACAAGAGCGGAAAGAAGATTCAAGGAATTGCAGCAAAAAGGAGACCAAGTAACTTTTGAGGAGGTTTTTAAAAATATTGAAGACCGAGATTATATGGATACCCATCGTGAGGATTCTCCTCTTGTGAAAGCAAAAGATGCTATAGAATTTGACAATTCCAATATTTCAAAAGAAGAGCAATTTCAAAAAGCATTGAAGTTGATTTCAATTAAATAATGGTCCGATAAAGAAATTGGATTAAAGACAAGGCATTATTCGATTGTGCCGTTTATAATTTTTTTGATTACTCTAAGTTTGTGAGTATGTTTATTGGTCTCAGGGTTGTAAATTCCTAAATGATCCAAACGGTCAATACGAACTTTTCCACTAGCGTGAATAATATAATTATTCTCCATAATAATGCCTACATGAATAATGCTTCCTTCCTCGTTATCAAAAAAGGCTAAGTCGCCAGGTTCGCTTTCTTCAATAAAACTTAGCGCCTCTCCCTGTAAGGCTTGCTGTGAAGCATCACGCGGTAATTTATATCCATTGAGTTTATAAACCATTTGTGTAAAGCCAGAGCAGTCAATTCCAAAAGGAGTTTTTCCTCCCCAAAGGTAAGGGGCGTGCAAATACATAAACGCAGCGTTTAATATATTTTCCTTTGCTTTCACACCACTAATCTTTGTTCCTTCAAAATTAAAATTAGAAGTATTTATCTCAGTATGATTTAAAAAGGATAGTGAACATCCAAGAAGTATAGGCATTAACAAATCCGATGGAGTGGTGACGTAGTCTATCAAATCTCCATTTAAGATAATGGCGTCATTTGATAATTGATTGAAATCCGATTCGGAGATCAGTTGAATTTGCTTCGAATCTACCCAACCTTCGTAAGAATCATAGTGTAATTTAATGTGATACCATTGTTTGATTTGCTCCGTGATTTCAAAATGTTCCCCAAATAAAACTTGGGAAACGATTTCGCTTTTATCGCTGTGTTCCAATCGAAGTGGGATCATGGCTAGATTACAAATTCCGAACATTTTTTACAATTAAAAATTAAAATCAATTTCGTATCGTTTGCAAAACTAAATTAATTACGGGTTAAATTTTAATTTTTAATTAAATTATTTCAATAACAATAGCCGACGCACCGCCGCCGCCGTTACAAATAGCAGCAGCACCAATTTTCCCCTTATTTTGTTCTAATACATTCAACAAGGTTACAATAATTCGAGTTCCTGAACAGCCTAAGGGATGGCCTAATGATACAGCGCCTCCGTTTACGTTTACTTTGGTGTCGTCTAATCCGAGTATTTTAGTATTGACCAAGCCAACTACGGCAAAGGCTTCGTTGAATTCGAAATAATCAACATCGCTAATTGACAAACCCGCTTTTTCCAAGGCTTTAGGAAGTGCAATTGATGGAGTAGTGGTGAACCATTCGGGTGCTTGAGCGGCATCGGCATAGCCGCGTATGTAGGCCAAGGGTTTTAATCCCAAGGAAACTGCTTTTTCCTCACTCATCAATACTATCGCCGCCGCTCCATCATTGATGGTCGAGGCATTGGCGGCAGTCACGGTTCCTTCTTTGGTAAATACAGGATTTAGAACAGGAATCTTATCTAATTTTACCTTAGTAAATTCTTCGTCTTTAGAAATTAATAGCGCTTCTCCTTTACTTTGAGAAACTAAAACAGGGACTATTTCATTGTCAAATTTCCCAGTTTCCCATGCTTTTGTTGTCCGTTCATAGGACTGAATAGCAAAATTATCTTGATCTTCTCTAGTGAATTTATATTCCGCCGCACACCTATCGGCAAAAACGCCCATAGCATTGTTGTTGTAAGCATCGGTTAAGCCGTCTAGCTGCATTCCATCCACCAAAGTGGCAGGGCCTAATTTATAACCATTTCTCAAATAGCTATAATGCGGAATCAAACTCATATTTTCCATTCCGCCAGCAACTACAATTTCGGCATCACCACATTGAATTGCTTGGACGCCTAATACTATCGCTTTCATGCCTGAGGCACAAACCTTATTGACTGTGGTACAAACAGTCTTGTTGGGCAAGCCTGCATATAAGGCAGCCTGTCTGGCAGGGGCTTGTCCTGCACCTGCTTGAACTGCATGGCCCATGAAAACTTCGTCAACGCTGTCTGGAGCTAAACCTATTCGACCTAAGGCTCCTTTTATTGCTACTGCTCCAAGTCGGGGTGCCGAAACGGTAGATAAGCCTCCAATAAAACTGCCTATAGGCGTTCTGACGGCTGCAACTATAACAATTTTTTTGTTCATAAGAGGTTGGCTTCTTTGATTATGTTGCTAATTTAATCATTTTGTACCAATACCAAATTAGATTTTGGATAGTATTAGGGTATTAATCCTGTAAATTTTGAATTCTATATTTTTTTTAGAATAAACTTTAATAGAAAACCGCTAGCTTGGGATTTACTGGCTATGCATTTGATTGTTAATGTATTTAAATTAGCAGCGAAAAAACATTCAAAAAAAGGAGGTAATTGTTTGTGAAATATAGAATAGAAAGTTACATTTGCAACCGCTTAAAAGAAATACAAGTTCTTACCTTGGAGAGTTGCCTGAGTGGCCGAAAGGACATGTTTGCTAAACATGCGTATGGGAAACTGTACCAAGGGTTCGAATCCCTTACTCTCCGCTTTTTTTCTTTTCGGGGTGTAGCGTAGCTCGGTTATCGCGCCTGCTTTGGGAGCAGGAGGCCGCAGGTTCGAATCCTGCCACCCCGACTAATTTTTAAGTTTTTATATAGCTTACTAATTAATGGAGGCATAGCTCAGCTGGATAGAGCACCTGCCTTCTAAGCAGGCGGTCGAAGGTTCGAATCCTTCTGCCTTCACAGTCGTACCAAAAACCTCTAAAGAAATTTAGGGGTTTTTTTATGACATTTTTTCAATGAAATTTTCAAGAAATTGGAGTACTTGGTTTGAGAATAAGTCTATAGGGTTCGCATTATAACTCAATGTAAATCAGTGAATTATTTACTTTAAATACTTTTTAGTTGGCCTATCTCACCAATAATAATATAATTCATTATTCCTGGTTCATCATTAAAAATTCAAGAATAAAGAAAATGAGGAACAGAAGATTAACGAACAACGAAGGTTGAAGTTAGCTTGGTTCCCGCGATAATAATTGCACTTGGCTTTTGAGCCTTTCTATAAGCATACCCCTGATTCTTTTGTCGAGGCTGGACGAATTTTTGAGGTACAGGGCAAGTTCATAGGTGGTAAATAGTCCTACAATCATGCCTTTAAAAACATTCCACAACTTAATGTCTTTTTGAAGGGCAGTTTCAATCATTGCCTCTTTTTTTTCAGGCGTTTGGTTTTTGAACCCCATTTTATTTTTGATCAAATAATTGAGGAAGGCTGCCAGAAGCAAATCGTTTTGCAACTTCAGAATAGGACGGAGAACCTCGTTTTGAAACAGTTCGTCTGACGATGACTGCTGGGATACAGTGCCGATGGTTACCCCTCGAAATTCTTTTAGAAACCGATCTCTTTGATTCATCAAAAATAAATTAGTAATTAACCCGTTGGGTGCAATTATATTTCATGCTTAATTTATTGGAATTTGTCACACTGAGCTTGTCGAAGTGTCTCTTTTTTTTGTCTTCGACAAGCTCAGACTGACATTTAATTTCTAATTGGGTTTAATTTTAACTTTGAAAGTTAAT
>CANFHF010000015.1 GCA_947446635.1 Flavobacteriaceae bacterium | reverse complement strand
TAGAGTTGTGAATGGTTATGACGCCATTACAACTGATAAGCCGGAACGCTCTTTGATAGCGCCGATAAAAAACTCTGGAGGTAGAAATAGTCAAGGAAAGATGACCATGCGTTATACGGGTGGTGGTCATAAGCAGAGATATCGTGTTATTGATTTCAAACGTACAAAAGAAGGAATTCCGGCGACAGTGAAATCAATCGAATACGATCCAAATCGTACTGCGTTTATCGCATTGTTAGCTTATGCTGATGGTGAGAAAACATACATTATTGCTCAAAATGGATTGAAAGTGGGTCAGAAATTAGTTTCTGGTCCAGAATCTCAACCTGAAATTGGTAATACTTTACCTTTAAGTAGAGTTCCGCTTGGAACTGTAATTTCTTGTATCGAATTGAGACCAGGACAGGGAGCTGTAATCGCTCGTTCTGCTGGAACATTCGCTCAGTTAATGGCAAGAGATGGAAAATATGCAACAATCAAAATGCCTTCTGGAGAAACAAGATTAATCTTGTTGACTTGTTCGGCTACAATTGGAGCGGTTTCTAATTCAGACCACCAATTAGTTGTATCTGGTAAAGCAGGTAGAACAAGATGGTTGGGTAGAAGACCTAGAACAAGACCTGTTGCAATGAACCCTGTCGATCACCCAATGGGTGGTGGTGAAGGACGTTCTTCTGGTGGACATCCACGATCTAGAAACGGTATACCTGCTAAAGGTTATAGAACACGTTCTAAGAAAAACCCGAGTAACAAGTATATTGTAGAACGTAGAAAGAAATAATAAGATATGGCACGTTCATTAAAAAAAGGACCTTTCGTTCATTATAAGTTAGACAAGAAAGTTCAAGAAAACATTGAAAAAGGTAATAAAGGAGTGGTAAAGACTTGGTCTAGAGCTTCTATGATTACACCAGACTTTGTTGGACAAACAATCGCAGTTCATAACGGTCGTCAATTTGTACCAGTTTACGTAACAGAAAACATGGTAGGTCACAAATTAGGAGAGTTTTCACCAACAAGATCATTTAGAGGTCACGCTGGAGCAAAAAATAAAGGTAAAAAATAAGAAGCAATGGGAGTTCGTAAAAGAGAAACAGCAGACGCAAGAAAAGAGGCTAATAAGTCTTTGGCCTTCGCAAAGTTAAATAACTGCCCTACTTCACCTAGAAAAATGCGCTTAGTAGCAGATCTAGTAAGAGGTCAGAAGGTAGAGAGAGCACTAAATATTTTAAGATTTAGTTCTAAAGAAGCTTCAAGAAAATTAGAAAAATTGGTTTTATCTGTTATTGCCAACTGGCAAGCAAAAAACCCTGATGCTAATATGGAAGAAGCAGGCTTATTTGTAAAAGAGATTAGAGTAGATGGTGGAATGATGTTGAAAAGACTTCGTCCAGCTCCACAAGGTCGCGCACACAGAATCAGAAAACGTTCCAATCACGTAACAATCGTTTTGGGAGCTATTAATAACACACAAGCAATTTAATAAAGATGGGACAAAAGACAAATCCAATTGGAAATAGACTTGGTATCATCAGAGGATGGGACTCAAACTGGTATGGTGGAAATGACTACGGTGATAAACTTGCCGAAGATTTTAAAATCAGAAAGTATATTCATGCTCGTTTATCAAAAGCTAGTGTATCAAAGGTATACATCGAAAGAACTTTGAAGCTTGTAACCGTTACTATCACTACTGCTAGACCTGGTATTATTATCGGAAAAGGTGGCCAAGAGGTAGACAAGTTGAAAGAAGAACTTAAGAAAGTTACCGACAAAGAGGTTCAAATTAACATCTTTGAAATCAAAAGACCTGAACTTGACGCGTATCTAGTTGCTACAAGCATCTGTCGTCAAATCGAAAGCCGTATTTCTTACAGACGTGCAATCAAAATGGCTATTGCTGCTTCCATGCGTATGAACGCTGAGGGTATCAAAGTTTTGATTTCTGGTCGTTTGAATGGTGCAGAGATGGCACGTTCAGAAGGTTTCAAAGAAGGTAGAATTCCTCTATCAACTTTCAGAGCTGATATTGATTATGCTTTGGCTGAAGCGCATACTACTTACGGTAGAATGGGTATCAAAGTATGGATCATGAAAGGTGAAGTTTATGGAAAGAGAGATCTTTCTCCACTTGCAGGAATGGATAAAAAACAATCCGGTCCAAATAGTGGTAAAGGTGGCGATGCTCCTAGGGGAGACAGAAAGCCTTTTAATAAAGGTGGAAAACCAGACGCTCGTAAGAGAAAGTAAATTTTTAAACTAAAGAAAAATGTTACAGCCTAAAAGAACAAAATACCGTAAGGTACAAAAAGGTAAAATGAAAGGGAACTCTCAAAGAGGGCACGAACTTTCTAATGGAATGTTTGGTATTAAATCTGTACATGAAGATGGAATGTTCTTAACCTCACGTCAAATCGAAGCTGCACGTATTGCTGCAACTCGTTTTATGAAAAGAGAAGGACAATTATGGATCAAAATATTTCCAGACAAACCAATAACCAAGAAACCTCTTGAGGTACGTATGGGTAAAGGTAAAGGAGCAGTCGAGTATTGGGCTGCCGTTGTTAGACCCGGAAGAATTATGTTTGAAGTTGGAGGAGTACCTTTGTCAGTTGCAAAAGAGGCGTTACGTCTTGCAGCACAAAAGCTTCCATGTAAAACCAAATTCGTAGTTGCTAGAGATTTCGAAGCATAATTAATATTATATTATGAAACAATCAGAAATAAAAGATCTTTCTGCAGCGGTGTTGCAAGAAAAACTTAGTCAAACTAAGAAGGCATATGCCGACCTAAAAATGGCTCACGCTATTTCCCCAATTGAGAACCCACTTCAAATTAGAAGTGTAAGAAGAACAGTTGCGAGATTAGCTACGGAACTTACTAAAAGAGAGTTACAATAACTGTATTCTGCTGAAAGATGGAAGAAAAAAGAAATTTAAGAAAAGAAAGAGTTGGGGTTGTTACTTCAGACAAAATGGATAAATCCATTGTTGTTGCACAAGTATCAAAAGTTAAACACCCACTATATGGTAAGTTCGTGTTGAAAACTAAAAAGTATCATGCACACGACGAAAATAACGACTGTAACATTGGAGATACTGTAAGGATTAGCGAAACGCGTCCCTTAAGTAAAACAAAATGTTGGAGGTTAGTTGAAATCATTGAAAGAGCTAAATAATTATGGTACAACAAGAATCAAGACTAAAAGTAGCAGATAATACGGGAGCAAAAGAAGTTTTAACTATCCGTGTTTTAGGAGGTACCAAAAGAAGGTATGCCTCTGTTGGTGACAAGATTGTAGTTTCTATAAAAGATACTGCTCCTAACGGAAGCGTTAAAAAAGGAACAGTTTCAACTGCAGTTGTTGTACGTACCAAAAAAGAAGTGAGAAGAGCCGATGGTTCATACATTAGATTTGATGACAACGCATGTGTGTTATTAAATGCTGCTGGTGAGATGAGAGGAACTCGCGTTTTTGGTCCAGTAGCAAGAGAACTTCGTGAAAAACAATTCATGAAAATTGTATCATTAGCACCAGAAGTGCTTTAATTAGTTGTAAGATGATAAAGCTAAAAATAAAATCAGGAGACATAGTAAGAGTAATTGCTGGTGACCATAAAGGTGCTGAAGGCAAAGTGCTACGTGTATACCGTGAGAAAAACAAAGCAATTGTTGAAGGCGTAAACATGGTTTCAAAACACACGAAACCAAGTGCAAAAAGCCCTCAAGGTGGTATTGTAAAAAAAGAAGCTTCTATTCAAATTTCTAACATATCTCTAATTGATCCTAAAACTAAGGAAACAACTAGAGTTGGAATTAGAGTTGAAGGAGATAAGAAAGTAAGATTTTCAAAAAAATCTAATCAAGTACTATAGTAATGGCATATATACCTAGACTAAAAGAAGAATATAAGAACAGAGTAATCTCTGCTCTTAAGGAGGAATTCGGATACATAAACGTAATGCAAGTTCCAAAACTGGAAAAAATCGTTTTAAGTAAAGGAGTTGGTGCAGCTGTATCTGATAAAAAACTAATTGACTATGCAGTTGATGAGTTGACAAAGATCACTGGACAGAAAGCAGTATCTACAATTTCAAAGAAAGACGTTGCGTCATTCAAATTGAGAAAAGGGATGCCTATTGGAGCAAAAGTTACCTTGCGAGGAGAAAGAATGTACGAATTTTTAGATAGATTAGTTACATCTTCATTGCCACGTGTTAGAGATTTCAGCGGTATTAAAGCTACTGGTTTTGACGGAAGAGGAAATTATAATCTTGGTGTTTTGGAGCAAATCATTTTCCCTGAAATTGATATTGACAAAGTAAATAAAATATCTGGAATGGACATCACTTTTGTAACTTCTGCTGCTACGGACAAAGAAGCAAAATCGTTATTGGCTGAACTAGGTTTACCTTTTAAAAAGAATTAAGACATGGCTAAAGAATCAATGAAAGCCCGTGAGGTTAAGAGAGAAAATACGGTAGCTAAGTATGCTGAGAAAAGAAAAGCTTTGAAAGAAGCTGGAGATTCAGTAGGTTTGCAAAAGTTGCCAAAAAATGCTTCACCAGTTCGTTTGCACAATCGTTGCAAGTTAACAGGCAGACCAAGAGGGTATATCCGTCAGTTCGGTATTTCACGTGTAACATTTCGTGAAATGGCAAATAACGGTTTGATACCGGGAGTTAAAAAAGCTTCTTGGTAATTAACATTTATAAATTGGTTTCAGGTTCAATAGAATAGTTCTTTTGAAAACCGTTACCGCAAATCAATACATATGTATACAGATCCTATTGCAGATTATTTGACGAGAGTTAGAAATGCTGTGGCTGCAAACCACAAAGTTGTCGAAATTCCAGCATCTAATCTAAAAAAAGAAATAACTAAGATCTTATTTGATCAAGGATATATCTTAAGTTACAAATTTGAAGACAACGCTGTTCAGGGTTCAATCAAAATCGCTTTGAAGTATGATAAAGATACTAAAGAGTCCGTAATCAAAGATATCCAAAGAATTAGTAAACCAGGTTTACGTAAGTATTCAGGTTCTTCAACCATTCCAAGAATCCTTAACGGATTAGGAATTGCCATTGTTTCCACTTCAAAAGGTCTTATGACTGGGAAACAAGCCAAGCAATTAAATGTAGGTGGTGAAGTAATTTGTTACGTATACTAATTAAAAGACTTATAAGAGATGTCAAGAATAGGTAAAAATCCCGTTGTAATCCCTGCCGGAGTAACTGTTGAAGTTGCAAATGGTATCATTACAGTAAAAGGAAAAAAAGGTCAACTTACACAGGAATATTCAGATGTAACTGTAACAGTTGAAGGAGATCAAGTTCAAGTGGACAGATCATCTGATCATAAAGACCAAAGAGCAAAACACGGTTTGTATAGATCTTTAATCAATAATATGATTATCGGTGTAACAGAAGGTTTTACAAAATCATTAGAGTTGGTAGGAGTTGGTTATAGAGCTTCAAATCAAGGACAAAAATTAGATTTAGCTCTTGGATATTCTCACAATATTGTTTTAGAAATAGCTCCAGAAGTAGTTTTGGAAACAATTTCTGAAAAAGGTAAAAACCCAATTGTGAAGTTAACATCATTTGACAAACAACTTTTAGGCCAGGTAGCTGCGAAAATCAGAGGTTTCCGCAAACCAGAACCATACAAAGGGAAAGGTGTTAAATTTGTAGGTGAAGTATTAAGAAGAAAAGCAGGTAAATCAGCTTAAAAATATAACATTATGTCATTAACAAAACCTGAAAGAAGACAAAGAATTAGATTCAGAATTAGAAAAACAATTAGTGGTACTGCTACTAATCCAAGACTATCTGTTTTTAGAAGTAACAAAGAAATTTATGCTCAACTTATTGATGACGTAAACGGAGTTACTTTACTAGCGGCTTCTTCAAGAGAAAAAGAAATAGGAAAAGGTACAAACGTAGAAGTTGCAACCGCAGTTGGAAAACTAGTTGCAGAAAAAGCGTTAAAAGCCGGGATTGAAACAGTAACTTTCGATAGAGGAGGTTATTTATATCACGGTCGTATTAAATCATTAGCGGAAGGCGCGAGAGCGGCTGGACTTAAATTCTAATATAGTATGTCTAATAGTAAATACAAGAATGTAGAGCTAGTAAAACCAAGTGGTCTTGAATTAAAAGATCGATTGGTAAGTGTAAATCGTGTTACTAAAGTTACAAAAGGGGGTAGAGCATTTGGTTTTTCTGCTATTGTAGTTGTAGGTGATGAAAATGGAGTGGTGGGTCACGGATTAGGAAAATCTAAAGATGTTTCTGAAGCAATTGCGAAAGCAGTAGAAGATGCTAAGAAAAATTTAGTGAAAATTCCTTTGAATGGACAATCTGTTCCTCACGAGCAAAAAGGTAAATTTGGTGGAGCACGTGTGTTCTTAATTCCTGCCTCTCATGGTACTGGAGTTATTGCAGGTGGAGCGGTTCGTTCCGTACTTGAGTCAGTTGGAATACATGATGTATTATCAAAATCTCAAGGATCATCAAATCCTCACAACGTGGTAAAAGCAACTTTTGATGCTTTATTACAAATGAGAAGTGCTTATACTGTTGCGAAACAAAGAGGCGTTTCTTTAGAAAAAGTTTTTAAAGGTTAATTCAAGGAAATTATGGCTAAATTATTAGTAAAACAAGTTAGAAGTAAGATCAACTGTCCCCTTACTCAAAAAAGAGGATTAGAGGCTTTAGGTCTTCGTAAAATGGGTCAGGTTGTAGAACACGATTCCAATCCAACAATCCTTGGAATGATAAATAAAGTTAAACACTTAGTTTCTGTAGAAGAAGCTAAATAACAAATACGGTATGAATTTAAGTAACTTACAACCTGCTGAAGGGTCAACGCACAATCAAAATAAAAGATTAGGTAGAGGAGAAGGTTCTGGAAAAGGTGGTACCGCTGCACGTGGACACAAAGGGGCAAAATCTCGTTCTGGATATTCTAAAAAGATTGGTTTTGAAGGGGGTCAAATGCCACTTCAAAGACGTGTGCCTAAGTTTGGTTTCACAAACATCAATCGTAAAGAATACGAAGGTGTAAATCTTGACACACTTCAATTATTAGTAGATAATGGTATAGTAACGAATTCAGTTGATATGACTGTTTATGTTGCAAATCGTTTGGCTACCAAAAATGAAATCGTTAAGATTTTAGGAAGAGGAGAATTGAAAGCTAAATTAAAAGTAACTGCTCACAAATTTACAGCAACTGCAAAAGCCGCCATTGAAGCTGCTGGAGGAGAGGCTATAATCCTTTAATTTTCCGATCAAGATGAAGAAATTTATTCAGTCACTAATTAATGTTTGGAAAATCGAGGAGCTAAAAAATAGAATCCTAATTACATTGGGTATTCTTTTAGTATATCGTTTTGGAGCACATGTTACCCTTCCTGGTATTGACGCTACACAATTAGGTGGTTTGGCAGGACAAACTAAAAACGGACTTGGTTCTGTTTTAGATATGTTTACCGGCGGCGCCTTTTCTAAAGCTTCGGTTTTTGCTTTGGGTATCATGCCTTATATTTCGGCCTCTATTGTTGTTCAGTTAATGGGGATTGCGATTCCATATTTGCAAAAACTTCAAAATGATGGAGAAAGTGGTAGAAAAAAAATCAATCAAATTACCCGTTGGTTAACCATAGGTATTACTTTGGTTCAAGGACCTGGTTATATTTACAATCTATACAGAACATTACCTAGTAGTGCATTTTTGTTAGGATTCAATTCATTCGAATTCTTATTTTCTTCAGTTATTATTTTGGTTACAGGTACAATATTTGCCATGTGGTTAGGAGAGAAAATTACTGATAAAGGGATTGGAAACGGAATATCATTATTGATTATGGTTGGTATCTTGGCTAGGTTGCCTCAGGCATTTGTTCAAGAATTCAAATCTACTATCACTAACAATAATGGTGGGCCAATGATTTTGGTTATTGAAATCATCATTTGGTTGTTAGTTATTATTTGTTGTGTATTGCTAGTAATGGCAATTCGAAAAATTCCAGTTCAGTATGCGCGTCGTACAACAACAGGGGATTTCGAAAAAGACATGATGGATGGTAATAGACAATGGATTCCATTAAAACTTAATGCTTCTGGTGTTATGCCAATCATTTTTGCTCAGGCAATTATGTTTATTCCTGCAGCAGTTGCAGGATTGTCTAAATCAGATGCTTCACAAACAATCGTCGGTGCTTTTAGTAATATGTTCGGATTTTGGTATAATTTAGTTTTTGCAACTCTTATTGTTGTATTTACTTTCTTTTATACTGCGATTACCGTTCCTACTAATAAAATGTCAGATGATTTAAAGAGAAGTGGTGGTTTTATTCCGGGTGTTCGACCTGGGGTTGAAACTTCTGATTTTCTTGACAAAGTGATGTCTTTGATAACCTTCCCAGGTTCATTATTTCTTGCCTTAATAGCTGTGTTCCCAGCAATTGTAGTAAGCTTTGGTGTTCAACAATCTTGGGCAATGTTTTTCGGGGGTACTTCATTAATAATTATGGTTGGTGTCGCTATAGATACTATTCAACAAATCAATTCATATCTGTTAAACAAACATTATGACGGTTTAATGAAAAGTGGTAAAAATAGAAAAGCAGTAGCTTAATCTTATGGCAAAACAATCAGCAATAGAACAAGACGGATCAATAATAGAAGCGTTGTCAAATGCCATGTTCCGTGTTGAGTTAGAAAATGGACATATTGTAATTGCTCATATATCTGGAAAAATGCGTATGCATTACATCAAATTATTACCTGGTGATAAAGTGAAACTAGAAATGAGTCCTTATGATTTGTCAAAAGCAAGAATTACTTATAGATATTAAAGATATTCACAATGAAAGTAAGAGCATCAGTTAAAAAAAGAAGTGCCGAGTGCAAAATTGTACGAAGAAAAGGCAGATTATACGTAATCAACAAAAAGAATCCTAGATTTAAACAGAGACAAGGATAATTATGGCAAGAATAGCAGGGGTAGACATCCCAAAAAACAAAAGAGGAGTTATCGCTTTAACCTACATCTTCGGAATAGGTAAAAGTAGAGCGGTTGAGGTTTTAGAAAAAGCTCAAGTTAGCCAAGATACAAAAGTACAAGATTGGAATGATAACGAGATTGGAGCAATTCGAGAAGCTGTGTCATTTTTCAAAATTGAAGGTGAACTACGTTCAGAAGTTTCCTTAAACATCAAACGTTTAATGGATATTGGATGTTATAGAGGTATCCGTCACAGATCTGGTCTTCCTTTAAGAGGACAAAGAACTAAGAACAACTCTAGAACTAGAAAAGGAAAAAGAAAAACTGTTGCCAACAAGAAAAAAGCAACTAAATAATAAGTAATATGGCTAAAGCAACTACAAAAAAACGTAAAGTTATCGTTGAATCAACGGGTGAAGCTCATATTAGTGCCACTTTTAACAACATCATTATTTCCTTGACAAACAAGAAAGGGGATGTTATTTCTTGGTCTTCAGCAGGTAAGATGGGTTTCAGAGGCTCTAAAAAGAATACTCCGTACGCAGCTCAAATGGCAGCAGAAGATTGCAGTAAAGTAGCGTTAGAAGCTGGACTTAAAAAAGTGAAAGTATATGTTAAAGGACCAGGAAACGGACGTGAGTCTGCGATTCGTTCTTTGCATAACGGTGGAATTGAAGTAACCGAGATTATCGATGTTACTCCAATGCCTCATAACGGATGTCGTCCTCCTAAAAGACGTAGAGTTTAATAATCAAATAGTTATAGTATAACCTAGATTGAATATCGGTTATTGAAGGATAAGACCTGAATTCACAACCTCAATCTTAAACAATTTAAAATGGCAAGATATACTGGTCCAAGTACAAGAATCGCTCGTAAATTCGGCGAAGCAATCTTCGGAGACGATAAAGCTTTCGAAAAAAGAAATTATCCACCCGGTCAACACGGGATGGCTAAAAAAAGAGGAAAAAAATCTGAGTTTGCTATCCAATTAATGGAGAAACAAAAAGCTAAATATTCTTATGGAATTTTAGAAAAACAATTCAGAGGTTTGTTTAAAAAAGCATCAGCTACTAAAGGTGTGACTGGTGAAGTTTTATTACAATTGTGTGAAGCAAGATTAGATAATGTGGTTTTTAGAATGGGTATTGCTCCTTCTAGAAGAGGCGCTCGTCAAATTGTATCTCACCGTCACATTACCGTTAATGGTGAAAATGTAAATATTCCTTCTTACCACCTAAAACCAGGTGATAAAGTAGCAGTTCGTGAAAAATCTAAATCAATTGAAGCTATCGAACGTTCCTTATCTAATTCAAATCATGTTTATGAATGGATTACCTGGAACAATGATTTAAAAGAAGGTACTTTTGTTTCTGTACCAGCGAGACTTCAAATCCCAGAAAACATTAAAGAACAATTAATCGTAGAGTTGTACAACAAATAATAATTGACTTAGTCGAAATTTATGGCAATATTTAATTTTCAGAAACCCGATAAAGTTATCATGATCGATTCAACCGATTTTGAAGGCAAATTTGAATTTAGACCTTTAGAACCTGGTTACGGATTGACAGTTGGTAACGCACTTAGAAGAGTTTTGCTTTCAGCATTAGAAGGTTATGCAATTACATCCGTTCGTATAGAAGGTGTAGATCATGAGTTTTCTACTATCTCAGGAGTTGTTGAAGACGTTACCGAAATTATTCTTAATCTTAAACAAGTACGTTTTAAACGTCAGATTGAAGATGTGGATAATGAATCAGTTACTATTTCTGTAACAGGTAAAAATCAATTAACAGCTGGGGATTTTCAGAAATTTATTTCAGGCTTCCAGGTTTTGAATCCAGAACTTGTAATCTGTAATTTAGATCCTAAAATCAAATTACATTTCGATTTAACTATCGAAAAAGGTAGGGGATATGTTCCTGCTGAAGAGAACAAAAAACAGAATGCTGCAATGGGAACTATATTTACTGACTCTATTTTTACTCCGGTAAAAAATGTGAAGTATGCAATAGAAAACTTCCGGGTGGAGCAAAAAACAGATTATGAAAAATTAGTTTTCGAAATAAAAACTGACGGATCAATTAATCCTAAAGACGCTCTTACTGAAGCTGCCAAAGTATTAATTCACCATTTCATGTTGTTTTCTGACGAAAGAATCACTCTTGAGGCTGACGAAATCGCTCAAACAGAATCATATGATGAAGAATCATTACACATGAGACAATTGCTTAAAACTAAGCTTGTCGATATGGATCTTTCTGTAAGAGCATTAAATTGTTTAAAAGCGGCAGAAGTTGATACACTTGGTGATTTAGTATCATTCAATAAAAATGACCTAATGAAATTCCGTAATTTCGGTAAAAAATCTTTAACTGAACTAGATGAACTAGTAGCAATTAAAAATTTAAACTTCGGAATGGATTTAGCAAAATACAAATTAGATAAAGAATAATCTAAACCGTCAAAGGTTTAAATTTAATAGCAATGAGACACGGAAAAAAATTCAATCACTTAGGCAGACAGACAGCACATAGAAAATCTATGTTGGCTAATATGGCTTGTTCTCTTATCGAGCACAAACGTATTAATACTACTGTTGCTAAAGCAAAAGCGCTTAAACAATTTGTTGAGCCATTAATAACAAAATCTAAAGAGGATACGACTCACAATCGTCGTATTGTTTTTGCTTATTTACGTAGCAAATATGCCGTAACTGACTTGTTCAGAGACGTGGCCGCTAAAGTAGGCGACCGTCCAGGTGGATACACACGTATCATTAAAGTTGGAAATCGTTTAGGAGATAATGCCGATATGGCAATGATCGAATTAGTAGATTTCAATGAACTTTACAATGGAGGCAAAAAAGAAGTTGTAAAATCCAAAAGCCGTCGTGGTGGAAAATCAAAAAAAGCCGATGAAGTTTCTACAGATGCGCCAGTTGTCGAAGCGAAAGCCCCGGTTACTGAAATTGAAGAAACTCCAGTTGCTGAAGCTGAAGTTCCAACAGTTGCCGAAGTCGAAGAAACTCCGATTGTTGAAGTTGAAACTCCAGTTGCTGAAACTGAAAACGAAACTCCAGCTGAAGAGGCTGCTGAATAATTATGAAGATAATCATTCAATAAAAATCAAGGATAAACTTTTGCTAGTTTGTCCTTTTTTTTTGATTTTTTTATTTCATGAAGAAAATTTAATAAATCCTATTTATTTATAAAGCTCGTTTGGTTTATAGTATTCAAGATATATTTAAAAAAATATTGCATCTGCTGTTTTAAAAAATTAAATTTGCACAAAAGTTAATAGAATAATGAAATACACAACACGACAAAGCGCCATACTACTATTAAGTGACGGAACCATTTTTCACGGAAAGTCAATTGGAATTTCAGGAACGACTTTCGGAGAAGTATGTTTTAATACCGGAATGACAGGTTACCAAGAAATATTTACCGATCCTTCTTATTTCGGACAAATTATGGTGGCTACCAATGCGCACATTGGTAATTATGGTGTAAATGATAAAGAAATTGAATCTAGCGGCATTAAAATTGCAGGATTGGTTTGTAAAAATTTCAGCTTCAATTATTCAAGAGAAGACGCTACGGGAAGTTTAGAAGATTATTTTAAAAAACAAAACCTAATCTGTATTTCTGATGTTGACACGCGAGGACTCGTGAGTTACATTCGCGACAATGGAGCGATGAATTCCGTGATTTGTACTGACGGAACGCCAATAGAAGAACTAAAAGCAGCATTAGCAAAAGTACCCAATATGAAAGGTTTGGAGTTAGCTTCTAAAGTTTCCACTAAGGAGCCTTACTTTTTTGGGGATGAGAATGCTAAATACAAAATTGCAGCTTTAGATTTGGGAATTAAAACCAATATCCTTCGCAATTTTGCTAAAAGAGATTGTTATATCAAAGTGTTTTCATACGATTCTAAATATTCAGAATTAGCAGCGTTTAATCCGGATGGGTTTTTCTTGTCAAACGGACCTGGGGATCCCGATCCACTTTTAAGTGCTATTAAGGTTGCAAAAGAAGTATTGGAAAATAACAAGCCGTTATTTGGAATTTGTTTAGGCCATCAAGTAATAGCTCTGGCTAATGGAATTTCGACATATAAAATGTTTAACGGGCATAGGGGAATTAATCATCCTGTTAAAAATATTATTACAGGAAAGGGTGAGGTTACTTCTCAAAATCACGGTTTTGCCGTTAACAAAGAAGAATTGGAAAACCACCCTGATATGGAAATTACACATCTTCATCTTAATGATGGGACTGTTGCCGGGATGCGAATGAAAAACAAAAACTGTTTCTCCGTTCAATACCATCCTGAAGCAAGTCCAGGACCTCATGATTCTTCTTATTTGTTTGATCAATTTATTGAAAATATAAAAAAATAAAAGGCTATTAATAGTTCTTTTAAAATAAAAAAGCTACCAAAAGGTGGCTTTTTCAAATATAAGCTTAGTATTCCCTAAAGTATTGAACGGAAAATCACCTATTTTTCTATTGACTTAGATTTTATTAAACTAATTTATACTACTTCATCTAAGTAAACTTCTTTATAATTTTTTGTTAATACTCCTGAGTAAACTTGTATTATGTGATTGAATTGTTATTTTTGTTTTGCAACAACCGCTTAACGAAATTGTTGTTGTAAACAATGCTTTTACTTGATTCTTAAAGTGTATATTTGGTCAAAATTTCGCCGTCTATAGTGATGTTGAATTCAATGCCGTTTTAGCAATAATTTATAAAAAAATTAAATTTCAAAATAATGTTTTCAAAATCAATAGTAATGAAGTCCATAAATTTCACAATTGCACTTACATTTTTTTTGTTACTTTTTTCAAGCAGTATTACAGTAGCTCAAGAAATCATCAAAGAAAATACAGTTGACACTATTAAAATAAGTAATTCTAGCCAAAAACAGAAAATCGACGGCGTAATTGCAAAAGTAGGGGATTATATTATTTTAGATTCAGATATTGACAAGTCATATTTAGAAATTTCAAGTCAAGGAGGCTCTGTAAAAGACATTACAAGATGTCAAATGTTGGGAAAATTACTAGAGGATAAACTATATGCTCATCAAGCCATACAAGATAGTTTAAAGGTTACGGATTCCGAAGTAAAATCTATGATGGAAGAGCGATTGAACTATATGGTAGAACAAATAGGATCCATGGAAAAGGTGGTGAAATATTACAAGAAAAATAGTGAAGAAGAATTTAGATCCTATTTCTTTGATATTTTGAAAGAACAGAAACTCACATCCGAAATGCAAAAGAAAATTGTTGATGATGTGCAAATTACCCCCGAAGAAGTTCGTAATTTCTTTAAAAAGATTCCTACTGCTGACCTCCCAATTTTTGGTGTAGAATTAGAAGTGGCTCAGATTGTTGTAACACCCAAGGTTTCTGATGAAGAGAAACAGAAAGTGATTGACAAATTGAACGAGTTTAAAAAAGAAATTCAAGAAGGGTCTAGTTTTTCCACCAAAGCAGTTTTGTATTCACAAGATCCAGGTTCTAGAGCAACGGGTGGTTTTTATAAAATGAATCGGAAAACACCTTTTGTAAAGGAGTTCAAAGACGTAGCTTTTAGCCTTGCCGAAGGAGAAATTTCAGCTCCTTTTGAAACTGATTTCGGATTTCATATTATTTATATCGAAAAAATTAAAGGACAAGAAGTAGAATTACGTCATATTTTATTGACGCCAGTTGTATCTGAAGCAGCATTAAAAGCTGCCAAAGAAAAAATTACTTTAATTAAAAAAAGAATTGAAGACAAGGAACTTACTTTTGCTGATGCGGCAAGATCTTTGTCTGACGAAAAAGAAACCAAAGCTAATGGCGGAGCTTTGATAAATCCAAAAACCCAAGATACTCGTTTCGAATTAACAAAAATGGATCCAAGTTTATACAGTCAGGTGTCTAATTTGAAAGAAGGAGAAATTTCTTTACCTATAATAGATGAAGATCAATCAGGTAAGAAAAAGTACAAGTTAATTACGGTAACCAATAGAATAGAAGAACATGTAGCCGATTATGCCAAGGACTATATCAAAATCAAAGAATTGGCATTGAAAGAAAAACAAATCAAAACTATCGGAAAATGGTTTGACGAGAAAATCAAGGAAACTTATATTAAAATTATAGGCGAATACAGAGAGTGTAATTTCACAAATAATTGGTTGAAGAAATAGATGTCAGAAATCCTAAATCTAAAATTTTAAAATGTCAGACGTAGCAGCAATACATAGCTTGGTTCAAAAAAGAAACGAACTAAAAACCGAAATCGCAAAAATAATTGTAGGTCAGGATGCGGTGGTAGACCAAATTTTGCTTTGTATTTTCTCCGGCGGACATGCCCTTTTGGTAGGAGTTCCTGGATTAGCAAAAACCTTAATGATCAACACTTTGGCCTTGGCGCTTGGGCTAGATTTCAAAAGAATACAGTTCACCCCTGATTTAATGCCTTCGGACATTTTAGGAAGTGAAATTTTGGATGAAAATCGCCAATTCAAATTCATAAAAGGACCTATTTTTTCGAATATTATTCTGGCTGACGAAATCAATAGAACCCCTCCAAAAACACAAGCTGCATTACTAGAAGCGATGCAAGAACGTTCTGTGACTATTGCTGGGCAAAACTATAAATTAGACTTGCCTTATTTTGTTTTGGCGACCCAAAACCCTATTGAACAAGAAGGAACTTATCCTTTGCCTGAAGCACAGTTAGACCGTTTTATGTTTGCCATTAAGTTGGATTACCCTTCTTTTGAGGAAGAAGTAAATGTGGTGAAACGTACCACTTCTGATCAAAAAAAGACCATAAATCCGTTGTTTACTGCACAGGAAATTATTGATTTCCAACACTTGATTCGAAGGATTCCTGTGGCCGATAACGTCATCGAATATGCCGTCACCTTGGTTAGTAAAACACGTCCTGACAATGCCTTGTCCAACGAATTCGTAAAGAACTATCTCGATTGGGGAGCAGGGCCAAGAGCCTCGCAAAATTTAATTTTGGCGGCCAAAGCGAACGCCGCTTTCAATGGAAAATTTTCTCCGGACATCGAAGATGTGAAGGCTGTAGCTACAGGAATTTTGCGCCACCGAATCATTAAAAACTACAAAGCCGATGCAGAGGGTATCACCGAAGAAATGATTATAGATAATCTAGTTTAAATCAAAATAACGCTATTTAAAAGGCGCTGCAACTCAAGAAATAAGCGGTAAGCTTTTTTTGTTTAAGAACTTGAATCCCAATTCAATCAACTTAGGGAAGATGCGTTATTAATAGTGTAATATATACAGTTAGATGTTAGCTATATCGTAATAATAACCAAATAAAATCCGTTTTTGGTAATAGTGATTTTAAGAAAGCGGTCTTCTGCTATTTTTTTTAAATTCTCATCATAAATTATTAAATTTGCACCGCAATAAAAAATAATGGTTTGCTCTTTCTAGGTTATTTCCATTATAAATTACAAGTAATAGAATCTATTTACAAATAAATTAATTACCACAAATTATGGCTTTTGATATTGAAATGATTAAAAAAGTGTACGCAAACATGACCACACGTGTAGATAAAGCACGTGAATTAGTTGGTCGTCCGCTTACATTGACTGAGAAAATTTTATACAATCACCTTTGGGAAGGAAATCCTACCCAAACTTTTTCAAGAGGTGTTGATTATGTGGATTTTGCTCCAGACCGAGTGGCTTGTCAAGATGCAACAGCTCAAATGGCTTTATTGCAATTTATGCATGCCGGAAAGAAAACTGTTGCTGTACCTACGACCGTTCACTGTGATCACTTGATTCAAGCCAAAGTTGGTGCTTCTAGCGATTTAGCTGTTGCCAATACACAATCAAAAGAAGTTTTTGATTTTCTTTCTTCAGTATCTAATAAATATGGAATTGGTTTTTGGAAACCGGGTTCTGGAATTATTCACCAAATCGTTTTGGAAAACTATGCGTTTCCTGGAGGTTTGATGATTGGTACCGATTCACATACTGTAAATGCAGGTGGATTAGGAATGTTGGCTATCGGTGTTGGTGGAGCTGATGCAGTAGATGTAATGTCAGGAATGTCATGGGAATTAAAATTCCCAAAATTAATAGGGGTAAAATTGACTGGAAAACTTTCTGGTTGGACAGCTCCAAAAGATGTAATCCTTAAAGTGGCTGATATTCTTACCGTAAAAGGGGGGACAGGAGCTATTGTGGAATATTTTGGAGAAGGAGCCACTTCAATGTCATGTACCGGAAAAGGAACTATTTGTAACATGGGAGCCGAAATTGGCGCTACCACTTCTACATTTGGTTATGACGAGTCCATGAGAAGATACCTTTCTGCAACAGGTCGTCAAGACGTGGTTGATGCTGCCGATAAAGTGGCTTCTTACCTAACTGCCGATCCAGAAGTATACGCTAATCCAGAAACGTATTTTGATCAAGTAATTGAAATCAACCTTTCAGAATTAGAGCCACACATTAATGGACCTTTTACTCCAGATAGAGGAACGCCAGTTTCTAAAATGAAAGAGGAAGCCGCTGCAAACGGATGGCCTTTAAAAGTGGAATGGGGATTAATTGGATCTTGTACCAACTCTTCATACGAAGATATGGCTCGAGCTGCCTCTATCGTAAACCAAGCCGTTGAATTAGGAATTAGCCCAAAAGCAGAATTTGGAATCAACCCAGGCTCGGAACAAATTAGATATACTATTGAAAGAGACGGAATCATCGCGACTTTCGAAAAAATGGGCACCAAAGTATTTACCAATGCTTGCGGGCCTTGTATCGGGCAGTGGGATAGAGCAGGAGCAGATAAAGGGGAGAAAAACACCATTGTTCATTCGTTCAACCGTAACTTCTCTAAACGTGCCGATGGCAACCCAAACACACATGCTTTTGTTACTTCACCAGAAATGGTTGCTGCTTTAGCAATTTCAGGGCGTTTGGATTTCAATCCATTGACAGATACGTTGATTAACGATAATGGTGAAGAAGTGAAATTGAGCGCTCCTTATGGTGATGAATTGCCTAAAAAAGGATTTGCTGTTGAAGATGCAGGTTTTCAAGCACCTGCGGCCGATGGTTCAGGAGTTCAAATCGCTGTAAGCGAATCTTCAGACCGTTTGCAATTATTAGCGCCTTTCCAAGCTTGGGACGGTAAGAATATAATGGGAGCCAAATTGCTTATCAAAGCCTTTGGAAAATGCACTACCGATCATATCTCTATGGCGGGACCTTGGTTGCGTTTCCGTGGTCACTTGGATAATATTTCAAACAATATGTTGATTGGTGCTGAAAATGCTTTTAACCAAAAAGCGAATTCGGTTAAAAACCAAATAACAGGAGAATACGATACTGTTCCTGCTGTGGCACGTGCCTACAAAGCGGCTGACATCGCTTCGGTTGTAGTGGGTGATCACAATTATGGTGAAGGTTCTTCTCGGGAACATGCAGCTATGGAGCCTCGTTTCTTAGGAGTGAAAGCAGTTTTGGTAAAATCATTCGCTCGTATTCACGAAACAAATTTAAAAAAACAAGGGATGCTTGGATTAACTTTTGCTAATGAAGCAGATTATGACAAAATTCAAGAAAACGATACTATTAACTTCGTAGATTTAGTGGATTTTGCTCCAGGAAAACCTTTGTTATTAGAGTTTGTTCACGCTGATGGAACCAAAGATAGTATCTTGGCTAACCATACCTACAACGAAGGGCAAATTGGCTGGTTCGTTGCTGGCTCAGCATTAAACTTGATTGCAGCTGCTGGAAAAGCGTAAGTTATTTAGATTTTATATAGAAAACGCTCAAGGAAACTTGGGCGTTTTTGCGTGTAATAAGAAATAAAAAAGCAGAAATTCTTCTCTTTTCCTGATTGCATCTTTTGATTAAGATTTTTCCTATGACCTTGTCCTATTTTACTTTTAGGTTAGGATAAAGGAGCTAGAGAGTATTTAGTTTAAATATGGATTTTCAGGCGCATTAGACCATATTAGGTATTCCCCGCCCAACTCCATAATTTTTTCTTTCCAAAAATGGGAAGCTGATTTACCTATTATTTTATTTTCATATTTATTTTCAATGGTAATCCAAGAATTCTCCTCCATCTCAGTCTCTAATTGATCTTCTTCCCATCCCGTATAGCCTAAAAAGAATCGTATGTTGTCTTTGTTGATTTCACCTTTGTTGATCAGGCTCTTTACGAATTCATATTCGCCTCCCCAATAAATCCCATCTGAAATCTCTACACTATTTGGAATTAAATCAGGGATATTATGAATAAAATAAAGATTATCCTGTTCTACAGGACCTCCATTGTAAATCTTGAATGAGGCCTTGATTTCTGGAATCAGGTCATGGATAGTGTATTTTAAGGGTTTGTTTATGATAAAACCCACTGAACCTCCTTCGCCTTCTGAATGGTCTGCTAATAAAATAACGGATCTGTTAAATGATAAATCTCCAATCATTGAAGGCTCTGCAATTAGGAGAAGTCCTTTTTTTAATTTTGATGAAATCATGATTTTAATTATTTTACTTGAATATAAGAATAAAACAGAAAAAAAGTCAAATCAAGTCGATTAAAGGCATAAAAAAACCCTCCTAAGGAAGGTTTAATTGTATTTAAGAAAAACTTAAATTAGTTTACTGCCCCATCTAAGTCAGCGCCAGCTTTAAATTTCACTACATTTTTTGCAGCAATTTTTATAGTTTTTCCTGTTTGAGGGTTTCTACCATCTCTTGCAGCTCTTGCAGAAACTGACCAAGATCCGAAACCTACTAAAGATACTCTTCCACCTTTTTTCAAAGTACCAGCTACGTTTCCTAAAAATGATTCTAAAGCTAGTTTTGCAGCAGCTTTTGTAATTCCTGCATCAGCAGCGATAGCGTCAATTAATTCTGATTTGTTCATAATGTTTAGTTATTAAATGTTGGTTAAAAAAAACTTTGTTGATAGAACAAATTTAGTAGGATTTACTTCCCTTACAAGTGTTTTGTTTAATTTCGGCGCATTTTGTTGATAACTTGCTTTTTTTGTTCATAAAGCTGGTCAAGTTTCTTGTAAATCAGCAAAAAAACACCTTTTTGTTGAGGTTAATAGACTTTTGCAGAGCCTGAAAAAGTCATTCCATTCAATAATTCGGAGGCACTCATCTTCTTTTTTCCTGGAAACTGCAAACTTAACACCTGAATATAACCTTTTTTTATCGCAATTGTCATTTCTTTTTTGGTGCAAATCAGGCTTCCCGTATCATAATTATGATTTTCCAATATCATTTTTGCTTCATGAATTTTTACATTCCACTCCTCATTTTTGTCTTTAAAAAAACACCAAGCCGAAGGGTATGGGTTTAAACCTCGAATTAGATTGTATATTTCAACCCCTGGTTTTGTCCAATCAATCTTGCAATTTTCTTTATTGAGTTTGTATGCCGTTTTTATTTGGGAATTCTCTTCCTGAATGGTTGTGATTACATTTCCTTTCTCAATCAATGTCAAAGTATCTAAAACGGTTTTACTTCCCAAACCCATTAATCTATCATGTAATTGTCCTGCGTTTTCATCTGACGCAATTACTGTTTCGGAACTAAGAATCATTGCGCCTGTATCTATTTTATCATCGATAAAAAATGTAGTGACTCCAGTTTTAGTATCGCCATTTATAATAGCCCAATTTATTGGAGCGGCTCCGCGATAATTTGGTAATAAAGAAGCATGAAGATTGAATGTTCCTAATTTTGGCATCTTCCAAACTACTTCTGGTAACATCCGGAAAGCCACAACGATTTGCAAATTAGCCTTTAAGCATTTCAATTCTTTCAAAAAGTTATCGTCTTTCAAATTAGTTGGTTGCAATAAAGTAAGGCTGTTTTCCAAAGCATATTCTTTGACCGCCGAAAATTTTATTTTTTGGCCACGACCTGCTGGCTTATCTGCTGCGGTGACAACACCTACAACAGTATAGTTGTTTTTAATTAGGGTGTCCAAAATGCCAACGGCAAATTCCGGGGTTCCTAAAAATACGATTCGTAATTTTTCCATAGTCTTTGGGAGGCACTACGCCATCTCATTATTATTTTAGAGAATATTTATTGTTTGGATTTATCGCAATTTTATTGTTTTCCAATAAATTTTGCAAGGCAAAGATAATATCGTCTGGGGTGTTTTTCGTTAGTTTTTGCATTTCTCTTGAATTCAAGTCTTGTGTTTTTAATAATTCAATAATTTTCCCCGAAATTAAAGAAGTATCATCGGTCTTGTTTTTTTTTGAAACACAATAGGAACATATGTCACAATCTGTTTCCGTTTTTTCACCAAAATATTCCAGAATCAATTTGCTTTTACAGGCTTTTTTCTCATCGATATAGTGTAAAACCGATTCCAATTGGGCCACTTTTTGTCTATTTTGGTTTTCAAGATATTTCGAAACTCGATTGATCGTTCTTTCGTCTTCGCGAACTTCATTAAAAATAATCGTGGCGTCATTATTTTTTTTATGATATACTATTATGTCAAGGGTTTTTAATTTTTCTAAAATGGAAAGAATTATAGTTTCCTCGTGATTTGCTTTTTTTGCAATTAAAGATAAATTAATAGCGGTTTGTGATTCATAAATTCCAGGGTAGGTTCTTAGTATTGCCAATACGACAGCTTCGTCATTTGGATTTAAACTCATATACCGAATCACTTCTTTGGAAGGAATGATGAATTGCATCGTTATTTTCTCCGAATATTCTTGAGACAAACTCAAAATCCCTTGGCGGTCTAAAAATTGGATGGCATTAAAAGTCTTCAAGGTGGGAAATCCATATTTTTGACAAAAATGATTCAAGTTGAATGAAAATTGTTCGTCGATGCCTTCGCCATAAGCAATTTGAAAATAGGTACACAATTTGACATAAATCTGGGTCAATATTTTTTTGTCGGGCAGTATGTTGATGAATTGACTTTGAGCTTGAGCTTTGTCGGACGGGCTGGTGAGTATTACCGCAAACGCTTTCTGGTCATCTCTTCCAGCACGACCGGCTTCCTGATAATAACTTTCGATACTTTCGGGAAGGTGAACATGAATCACCGTTTTTACATTCGATTTGTCAATTCCCATTCCAAAGGCATTGGTAGCAACCATAATTTGAGCCTCTTCATTCATCCAAAGACTCATATTTTTTTCTTTCTCCTTTACAGATAAACCTCCGTGATAATAAGTGGCTTTGAAGCCTAAGGATTGCAATTGCGAAGCGGTTTCGGAGCACGATTTTCTATTTCGCACATATATAATAGAAGGTTGTGGATTCTTTTTTAAGATTTGACCCATTCTATATAATTTATCTTCGACCTCGAAAACCATATAAGCCATATTTTTTCTAGCAAAGGATTTCTGAAAAAGAGATGGTTTCTCTAATCCTAATTGAAAAATCACATCATCAAGAACCGTCTTTGTCGCCGATGCTGTGAGTGCAAGAAAAGGAATTTTTGGAAAATGAGTTTTTAAATAGGCAATTTTAAGATAAGCGGGACGAAAGTCATGTCCCCATTGTGACACACAATGCGCTTCGTCGATTGCAATTAAATTTATGGGTAGTTTTTTTATGCGCTCTAAAATCCAATCTGATTGCAAGCGCTCGGGTGATAAATACAAGAATTTATAATTACCAAATTCACAATTATCCAAAAGAGTAATCATCTCATCAGGCCGAATGCCACCAGTCAAAGCAATGGCTTTTATGTCGAGTTTTTGCAATCGTTGCACTTGGTCTTTCATTAGCGCAACCAAGGGAGAAATAACCAAACAAATTCCATCTTTCATTAAAGCGGGAACTTGAAAACAAATTGATTTTCCGCCACCTGTAGGCATCAATCCAAAAGTATCTTTTCCCTGCAAAACCGAATTAATAATTTCATCTTGCGGCGATCTGAAGGTGTTGTACTTCCAGTATTTTTCCAGTATTTGTATTGCTGTTTGCATAGGGTTAAAATAGTAACTGCTAGATTAAATTTAGGAATGTAATACGCTATCTTGCTTTTTTCAATAGCGAACTAAAGAAGCGTAAATTCATATTTTATTCAAAATATCCGCAGAACAATAAAACTATTGAGTTGTAAAATAGTAATAGTAATTATTTTATTAGTTGTTATTACTTTGGTAATGGTGCCAATTTCAGTATTCCGTTTTCAAAAATATGGGGCTAATTTACCTAAAGTTATCGGGATTTATAGTGATTATTGTTATATATAAACTTCTTTATTATAAAATCCTAATTCCTAATTCCTAAATCTAAATCAAATCTGTATATTTGCTTTTATTTTTTAATTATCGAATGGATAAGAATACCCAAGAATTTTATGAAAGATTAAAGGTCGAGTTGGATTATAGTAATACTTGGCCCGCTGAATATTTATATAAATTTATTGTACCCTCAAAAAATGATAATGTCATACGTGTTGAAGAAGCTTTTGATTGTATGGGGGCAGTCATAAAAACAACCCAATCCAAAACAGGAAAGTTTACGAGTATATCTGTTGATGTTACCATGAAAGATGCTCAAGAAATAATTGATAAATACATTGAAGTTTCTACCATTAAAGGTATTATTTCCCTATAAATATGAACACAAAATATATAAAAGAAGTTGCAAACGATGTCGTTCATCATTTGGAATACAATGCCGAAAGAACGCATTTGATTATTCCTGAATATGGCCGTCATTTGCAAAAATTAATCAATCAAGCTACCGCTATTGAAGACAGGGAAGAGCGCAATAAAGCAGCAAAATACATCATACAAGTTATGGGAAGTTTGAATCCTCATTTGCGTGACGTTCCTGATTTTCAACACAAATTGTGGGACCAGCTCTTTATTATGTCGGATTTTGATTTGGATGTGGAATCGCCTTATCCTGTTCCTACTCGTGAAGTATTACAGTTGAAGCCAGATGCTTTAAAGTACCCACAAAACTTTCCAAAATACCGGTATTATGGCAATAATATAAAGTATATGATTGATGTTGCTAATAAATGGGAGGACGGCGAAATGAAAAACGCCTTGGTGAAGGTTATTGCCAATCACATGAAAAAGTCATATTTAAGTTGGAATAAGGATACCGTGAAAGACGATGTTATTTTCGAACATCTATACGAGCTATCCGATGGAAAATTAAATTTAATCCAAAGTACACAAGAGCTTTTAAACACTACAGATTTGTTGCGCACCAATAAGCGGGTATCCAATAAAATCACACCTGGGGGTCAACCTAAAATTCAGAGCAACAAAAATGCAAAAGCCGGAAAGTCTCCGACACATAAAAACCAAAACAGAAAACCTTTGTAAATCAGTTATAGGCGATGTGTTAAGGGTTTGATATTGTCAACCCAAAATCCAAAACCTATAACCCATAACCTAAAAAAATGGGAATTTTTAAAATAGAAGGAGGCCTTAGCCTTAAAGGTGAAATCACACCACAAGGAGCTAAAAATGAAGCGTTGCAAATTTTGTGCGCCATATTATTGACACCCGAAAAAGTGACTATCAATAATATTCCAGATATAATTGATATTAATAAACTAATTACCCTTTTAGGAAATTTAGGCGTTAAAATCCAAAAAATTGGTTCTGGGTCTTATACTTTTCAAGCTGATGAGGTAAATGTAAACTATTTAGAAACCGAAGCCTTCAAGAAAGAAGGAGGGTCGCTCCGAGGTTCTATTATGATTGTTGGACCGCTTTTGGCCCGCTTTGGAAAAGGATATATTCCAAAACCAGGTGGAGATAAAATAGGACGCAGAAGATTAGATACCCATTTTGAAGGTTTTATCAATCTAGGTGCCAAATTCCGTTACAATAGAGAGGATCATTTTTATGGTGTTGAAGCTCCCGATGGATTAACTGGCGCAGACATGCTATTAGATGAAGCGTCAGTAACGGGAACCGCAAATATTGTTATGGCTGCTGTTTTAGCCAAAGGGATAACAACGATTTACAATGCAGCTTGTGAGCCTTACTTGCAACAACTTTGTAAAATGATGAACGCCATGGGAGCTAAGGTTTCGGGTATTGGATCTAATTTATTGACCATCGAAGGTGTTGAAAGGCTTGGCGGTTGTACTCATAGAATTCTTCCTGATATGATTGAAATAGGAAGTTGGATAGGACTCGCAGCCATGACCAGAAGCGAAATTACCATTAAAGATGTGAGTTGGGAAAATCTTGGACTTATACCCAATGTATTCAGAAAACTAGGTATTACTCTAGAAAAAAGAGGCGACGATATTTTTATTCCTGAACACAAAGACGGCTACCAAGTAAAAACCGATATTGACGGATCGATCCTTACGGTTTCAGATGCGCCTTGGCCAGGATTTACTCCGGATTTATTGAGTATTGTGCTTGTTGTGGCAACCCAAGCCAGAGGAGACGTACTTATTCATCAAAAAATGTTCGAAAGCAGATTATTTTTCGTTGATAAATTGATTGATATGGGGGCCAAAATCATATTGTGTGATCCACACCGGGCAGTTGTCATTGGTCATGATTTCAAATCACAATTGAAAGCCACAACCATGTCTTCGCCAGATATTAGAGCGGGAATCTCCTTATTGATTGCGGCACTTTCTGCTAAAGGAACTAGCACCATTCAAAATATTGAGCAAATCGATAGGGGTTACGAACGAATTGATGAGCGATTGAGAGCCATTGGAGCCAAAATTGTAAGAGCATAGTTTATAACATTTCCAAAATGACAAACGAACAAACCGCAGTAAAAGCAACCTATTTTAGTATAGTTGGTAATGTTTGTATGGCATTAATTAAAGGGTTCGCTGGCTTTTTCGGCAATTCTTATGCTTTAATAGCAGATGCAATTGAATCTACTACTGACATTTTTGCTTCGTTTTTAGTGTTGTTTGGAATAAAGTACTCCAATAGACCTGCTGACGAAAATCATCCCTACGGACACGGACGAGCCGAGCCATTAATCACTTTTTTAGTGGTAGGCTTCCTTATTACTTCGGCTACCATTATTGCCTATGAAAGTTTCAATAATATTGCAACACCTCACGACTTGCCAAAACCCTGGACGCTCGTCGTTCTGGGCGCCATCATTATTTGGAAAGAATATTCCTTTCGTTTGGTAATGAAAAGGAGCGTAGAGTCGAATAGTTCATCTCTAAAAGCGGATGCGTGGCACCACAGAAGCGATGCTATTACATCTGTGGCGGCATTTACCGGAATTTCTATCGCCTTGGTATTAGGAAAAGGCTATGAGTCTGCCGATGATTGGGCGGCGCTTTTTGCTGCAGGATTTATATTTTATAACAGTTATTTTATTTTTAGACCTGCCTTGGGTGAAATCATGGACGAGCATTTGTACGACGACTTAATTACCGCCATTAGAAAAGTGGCTCATCAGGTGGATGGAATTGTGAATACCGAAAAATGTTTTATTCGAAAAGCGGGAATGAAATACCATGTGGAATTACATGCCATAGTAAATTCGGAAATTAGTGTCAAAGAAGGGCACGCGCTGGCGCATATACTCAAAGATACTTTGCGGGAGGAAATCCAGGAACTTGGGCACGTCTTAATTCATATAGAGCCTACGGAATATTAAAAAGGAGCTGACTATTACAATCAGCTCCTTTTTTATTTAGAATAAAGACAAGTTATAAGACTTACAAAAAGGACAACAAAGCCAATTCATAACTTTGTAGACCAAAGCCAAGAATAACCCCCTTGGCGCTCCCTGAAATATAAGATTGATGCCGAAAACTCTCGCGTGAAAAAGTGTTGGAAATATGCACTTCAACAACTGGAGTGGTTATGGCTTTTATGGCATCACCAATGCCTATCGAAGTGTGGGTATAAGCGCCCGCATTTAGTATAATGCCATCATACGAAAAACCCAACTCTTGAATTTTAGCAATCAATTCGCCTTCGATATTACTTTGATAGTAAGTCAATTCCAGTTGCGGAAATTTTTCTTTTAAAGTATTGAAGTAATCTTCAAAAGTTTGAGATCCATAAACTGCTGGCTCTCGTTTTCCGAGTAGATTGAGATTTGGTCCGTTGATAATGCTAATTTTCATACCTATTATATTATATGTTTTTTAATGGAATACGAAATTCGCCTCTTGCATTTTCCGATTCGTATTTTGTAAAAATAAAAAAACCGTTTCAATAAAAAACGGTTTGTGTACAATTTATGCTTTATTTTATTAGAACAGAATACCAGCAGATACTTGAACTACGGAATTTTTAATTTGTGCCTCCTTCGATATTTCGGTCAAACCCAAGCCGTATCGCGCTTGAAGGAAGATGCTTTTAGTGACTTTTAGTCCCAAACCTCCGGCAACCGAAAAATCAAAGGTATTGGATTTTGATAAGTTAACATTATCCTTTTCGCTTAATAAAAAAGAGGCTTGTGGCCCTAATTCAAGGCTGATGCTTTTGCTTAAGCCTATTTTAATCATTACGGGAATCGCAAGGTAGCCTACCTTATTGGTGATATCTCCTAAAGCATTTTTATAAGTTGCGCCTTGGGTGGAATATAATAACTCTGGTTGAACCGCTAGTCCTTTAAATAAGTTTAGTTCTGCCACTAAACCCGCGTGGTAACTGGATAGTGCTCCTGTTTTGTAATTTTTGCTATTTATAATTATAGTTGTGCCGGTTTGATTGGCATAATTTATCCCTGCCTTTATTCCTAGTTTAATAGACTGAGCTTGTACGATTGTTATGGCCGAAAAAAGGAATGTGGCAACTAAAATTGTTTTTTTCATACTAGTGAGTTTAATTTTTTTTTAAAAATAACATTATTTTTTTAAAATGCTACACTACAATAGACTCTTTTTTTTACAGCTTGAAGGTCGTTTTTTAACCTTCAAGCTATACAAACTCCTTAAAAAATAGATTTTCGTGTTTTTTGTAATTTTATCAGCACTATTAAATAATAATTTTACAAGCCTAATTACAAGGAATTTAGCAAATAAAAATACCATTAAACACGGAATTGTTAATTAAAATGTTAACAACTATTTTTAATAAGAATTCTCCTGATGTAAAATCCCGATACTTTTACCGGACTAACTTTAATAAATTTTATTATGAAAAAAATTATTTTAACTGCAGCTGCAGTATTCGCATTTAGCTTTGCTAATGCACAAGATTTGAAATCTTCAAAAGGAGAAGCGTATTTGCCACAAGCTGGTGATTGGGCTATTAGTTTCGATCCAACTGGTCTTTTTGAATATGCTGGTAATCTTTTTAATGGAACTGATGGTAATAATGCGCCATGGGTAGATTCTCCAAGTTATGGTTTTGTTGGTAAAAAGTTTCTTACCGATGATAAGGCCCTTAGAGTGTCAGCTAATTTAAGTTTATATGCCAGTAATTCTAATGACTATTCAAATAAAGATACTAAATATAGTAATTCTAGAATGGATTTACAACTAGGTTTAGGTAAGGAATGGAGAAGAGGTAATACCCGTCTTCAAGGGTTTTATGGTGCTGATGCCTTATTAAGAGTATACTCCAACAAATCTTCGAATACCTTTGAAGGAGTAGAAAGTACATATAAATCAGGTTTAGGATTTGGAATTGGCGCTCAAGGTTTCTTAGGTGCGGAATATTTCTTGTTTCCTAAAATATCTATTGGAGCGCAATACACTTATGGTCTTAACATAAATTATCATGGAGATGCTTCGAATACAAATCAACCTAGTATAGGAGGTCGTAATAGTTCCATTGGTTTTGACGGAGTTGGAGTTTCTAATATAAACATGACTTTGCACTTCTAATCTAAACGTAGATTATAGTTTTAAAAACCACGCCTCTGGCGTGGTTTTTTGCGTTTAATCGTGTAATAGTGATAGTCAACGATTTTAACGCTTATAAATTCAAATTATGATTGGTATTCTTTAACTTTAGTTAACTAATTTTAAATAACACAATCATGAAAAAAATTATTTTATCAGTAGCGGCAATTTTAGCATTCGGTTTTGCAAATGCCCAAGATCAAAAAAAAGAGGTCGCTAGTGGGCAAACCTCAGAAGGAAAATGGTTAATAGAAGCCAATACTGGTTTTGGCGGAGGCACCTTTGCGCATACCGCTAACACAGGAATTGGTTTTACCTCTGATGACGGCGTTACAGACTGGTCTGTAGGGGGAGAAGCAGGTTATTTTGTTGTTAAAGATTTGGCTATTAAAGCAGGACTTGGTTATTCGAGTTTTTCAGATGGAGATATAACTGCTTTCTCCTATAAAATAGGAGCGAAATATTATATCAATAGCATAGTCCCTATTCAATTAGATCTTACTGGTGCAAGTTGGAAAGACGCTCCTGAGAATCCTCTTTGGGTAGGACTTCAAGGAGGTTATGCTGTTTTCTTGGGCGATAATGTTTCCATTGAACCAGGTTTGCGCTATGATTTTAGTTTGAATGATAATTTCAACGACAAAGGGGTTTTTGAAGTGCGAGTTGGTTTTGCCTTGCATTTCTAATTTTAAGAATTTTACTATATAAAACCACGCCTCTGGCGTGGTTTTTGTTTTTAAACTTACTAAATTGATAATCAACGTTTTGACTCTTTAAAAATCGTTAATTCAGCTTATATTCTTTAACTTTAGTGTGCTAAATTTAAAGAGATACAATCATGAAAACAACTATTTTAATGGCAGTGGCTATTTTTGCATTTGTTTTTGCAAATGCCCAAGAAGGAAGGTTTAAATTCGGTACTTATGTTGGTTTGCCAGTAAAGGATATTAAAGATAGGTACGCTGCTAATTTTGGTGCTGATGTGGCCTATACTTGGAATGCAGCTAAAAAATTTGATGCGGGATTTGCATTAGGATTTTCTACCTATTTAGGAAAAAACAATGCCCCTACGGATAGTTTCATCCCATTTGCTATTGCAGCTCAGTATTCCATTGCTGACAATTTGTACTTTGGAGCCGATTTAGGCTATTCAATTTATTTGGGCAACGGATCAGGTGGAGGCGGTTTTTTACTTCAGCCAAAATTTGGATTTCAAAACAATCTGATGGAATTATATGTAGGATATAGAAGAATTTCGGTCAAAGGATTTACTTTTTCTTCGGTCAATCTTGCTGTAAACTACAAATTATAGCAGTATTACAGTATAATGTATTAAACCACGACAATGTTGTGGTTTTTTTATGTCTAAAAATAGCTTTACTTTGCTTTCATGAAATGAGCAATACCGATTATTTGTCGCAAGCACTAATCATGTTAAGCGAATTACTTATGACCGATAAAAAACAATAAATATCAACATATGAATTGGAATGTTTATATAAAGAGTTATCAGTCCTATTTAAAAATCGAACGGGGTTTGTCTAAAAACACCATCGATAATTATACGTTAGATATTGAGCGCTTGTGTCTTTTTTTAGAAAATAATTCTTCTGCGGTATCTCCCATAAATATCGGAGAAGAAACCATTCAGCAGTTCATTTATAGTGTCTCCAAAGAAGTGAATCCGAGATCCCAAGCCCGTATCATTTCGGGATTGAAGAGTTTTTTTAGTTATTTGATTTTTGAGGATTATCGTTCAAACAATCCTATGGAATTGATTGAAACACCTAAGATTGGTAGAAAGCTGCCCGACACCTTGTCTGTTAAAGAAATTGACGCGCTAATTTCGGCTATCGATTTAAGTTCGAACGAAGGGGAACGCAATCGCGCCATGTTAGAAACTCTATACGGCTCTGGGCTTCGAGTTTCGGAATTGGTTACTCTAAAAATATCGGATTTATTTTTTAAAGAAGGTTTTATTAAAATTACGGGTAAAGGAAATAAACAACGTTTTGTGCCTATAGCCAATTCCACTCAAAAATATATTAATTTCTATAAAGACAATGTGCGAATTCATTTGAATATAAAGAAGGGTTTTGAAGATACCCTTTTTTTGAATAGACGAGGAGCTCAGCTTTCGAGAGCGATGCTATTTACTATTATAAAAGATTTGGCTATAAAAACAGCATTAAATAAAAACATAAGTCCTCATACGCTTCGCCATTCCTTTGCTACTCATCTTCTGGAAAATGGCGCCGATTTACGTTCCATTCAGCTTATGCTAGGTCATGAATCTATAACCACTACAGAAATTTACGTACATCTGGATCGAAAATTTTTGGCTCAAGTCATAAATTCTTTTCACCCTAGAAAGTAGGGATTAAATTGCAATAAAAAAATTCCAAATTCCAATAGATACCATTGGAATTTGGAATTTTAAATTTGGAGTTTTTTAAAAACTATTTAGCAATATTTACCGCTCTTGTTTCTCTAATTACGGTAACTTTCACCTGACCAGGATAGGTCATTTCAGTTTGAATTTTTTGTGAAATTTCGAAAGATAAAGAGGCTGCATTGTCATCGGATACTTTTTCGCTTTCTACAATAACTCGTAGTTCTCTTCCAGCTTGAATGGCGTAGGCATTTTTAACACCGCTAAATCCATAAGCTACTTCTTCCAAATCTTTTAAACGTTGAATATAAGAATCCAAAACTTGTCTTCTGGCACCAGGTCTAGCGCCTGAAATTGCATCGCAAACTTGGATAATTGGGGATAATAATGATTTCATTTCAATTTCATCGTGGTGAGCACCAATAGCATTGCAAACTTCTTCTTTTTCACCATATTTCTCAGCCCATTGCATTCCTAACAAAGCATGTGGTAAATCACTTTCTGCATCAGGAACTTTCCCGATATCATGTAATAATCCAGCTCTTTTGGCCAGTTTTACGTTTAAACCCAATTCGGCAGCCATGATACCACAAAGCTTAGAAACTTCGCGCGAGTGTTGCAATAAGTTTTGTCCATAAGAAGAACGGTATTTCATTCGACCGACCACTTTAATCAATTCTGGATGTAAACCGTGTATTCCTAAATCGATAACGGTACGTTTACCTACTTCTATGATTTCATCATTAATTTGTTTAGTGGTTTTTTCCACCACCTCTTCAATACGTGCCGGATGGATACGTCCGTCGGTTACTAATTTGTGTAATGACAGTCGTGCTATTTCTCTACGAACTGGATCAAAACATGAAAGGATAATGGCTTCTGGGGTGTCATCCACAATGATTTCTACTCCAGTGGCAGCTTCAATCGCCCTGATGTTTCTTCCTTCACGACCAATAATTCTTCCTTTTACATCATCCGATTCAATATTGAACACCGATACACAATTTTCTACTGCCTCTTCTGTGCCAACACGTTGAATGGTGTTGATAATGATTTTCTTAGCCTCTTGTTGTGCGGTTAATTTTGCTTCTTCAATAGTGTCTTGAATGAGGGACATCGCCTGGGATTTGGCTTCAGCTCTTAAACCTTCAATCAATTGGTTTTTGGCATCTTCAGTAGACAATCCAGAAATAACTTCTAGGTGTTGGAGTTGACTTTTGTGCATCTTGTCAACTTCTACTTGTTTTTTGTCTAAAGTTTCAATTTTAGCAATGTATTCTATAGTTTTAGCTTCAAAATCGTCATTTATTTTTTTAGTTTTGGATAATTCACTCGAAATTAGGGATTCCTTGTCTCGAATTCTTTTCTCCACTTCTGCCATCTTTTGGTCACGGGACAAAATTACTTGTTCGTGTTCTGATTTCAATTCGATAAACTTTTCCTTTGCTTGAAGAATTTTATCTTTTTTGATGTTTTCGGCCTCAAGATTGGCGTCTTTTAATATTGAAGCAGCTTCTTTTTTTGCGCCTTTGATTAAATTGGAAATATTGCTTTTTTCTATTGTTTTGGCTATGCCAAAACCTCCTGCAACGCCCCCTATTCCTGAAATAATTATTGTTAAAATGTCCATATTTATTAAAATTTATATATAAAAAAAGCCTACATTAGGTTGCTTGAATAAACTCGGAAAGACAAGTTTTGAGCTAACTCACTGTTCAAGTTTTCCTGACGAATCAGGACGTACTATAGTAGTGAAGACTGGCTCATTCTAATTTGTTAGTGTTGAGTTTACCAAATATGAACTAATGTAGGCAGTATCTTAGTTATTGTAAAGAACGTGTTTACTCTTTGAGATATTGATCTAAAGCGGCATTGATTTTTTTAATTCTCTCAATGGTCTCTTCGCCATCTATGGCATTGTCAATTTGTTTTTGTTCGGATTGTGAAGCAAATTGCAAGGCACACATCGCCAATACATCCTGCTTATCACGAACGGCATAATTTTCTTCAAATTGCTTTATCATCACATCAATTTTTTTTGAAGCGCTTCTGAGCCCTTCTTCCTGAGACAGTTCTACCGTTAATGGATATACCCTGTCTGCAATTGATATTTTAATTTTAAGCTTTTCGTCCATATCTTTTACTAATCAGATAGCTGTGCTATACAGTAATCAATTTCACGAATTAATGAATTTATTTTAAGCTTTGTTTCTCTTTTATTATCCTCACTGCCTAATAATCCGTTGGCTATTTTAAGTGTTTCATACTGCGTTCTTAACGCATCAATCTCTTTAGACTGACTTTGTATGGTTTGCGCGGCATTACCTAAATCCATTTTCAAATCTTGATTATTTTTCTCTAAACTATTTATCTTTATAAAAAGTTTTCCGATCTTATTTTCAAGAGTATCAATAATTTCTGCAATTACACTCATAATATATTCCTACGTATTACTTAATCTTACAAAGTTAGTATTCCTTTTTAGTATTCCAATATTTTATTTGTTTTTTTACATTAAAATCCGTAATTTACTAAAAAACAGCGTATTGTATTTATAATTTTTTTAATGATTTTTTTTACCTTAGCAAAAAAAGTATCGGATGAGATTTCACTTATTTATTGCATTATTTAGCTGTTCCCTTTTTGCTCAAACAGATTATCCAAAAGACTATTTTAGGTCACCGCTAGATATTCCTCTGCAGTTGTCTGGTAATTTTGGCGAGTTGAGGCCGAATCATTTTCATGCAGGTTTTGATTTAAAAACAATGCAAAAAGAGGGATTAAACGTTTATGCCGTTGCAGATGGATATGTTTCAAGAATTAAGATTTCTACTTTCGGAAACGGCAAAGCTATTTATATTACCCATCCTAATGGGTATACATCGGTTTATGGACATTTGCAAAGAGCCTTTGGTCCAATTGAAGATTTTATAAAAAAATCTCATTATAAGGAGCGCTCTTTTGAAATTGAAGTATATCTGAAGCCCGGAGAATTAGTTGTCAAGAAAGGACAAATTATTGCGCTTTCAGGGAATACAGGTGGTTCTGAAGGGCCACATTTGCATTTTGAATTTCGGGACAATCGTACTGAAAATATTATAAATCCAATGCTTTTTGGTTTTGATAAATTGTTGAAGGATACCAAAAAACCGATACTTTCTAGCATTTATGTTTACCCTTTAACGGAGGCAACTACTGTCAATCAATCTAAACGTCCCTTATTACTCAACCTGATGTTGCAAAAAGATGGAACCTATTTATCGGATAAAGTGATTGCTAATGGAAAAATAGGCTTTGGTATTAATACTTCAGATTATGATGATGTGTCATTTAACCAAAATGGAGTGTATAAAGTGCAGACTTTTTATAATGGTTTGCCAAACTTTGGCTATCAGTTTGACACATATTCTTTTGATGAAATGCGTTACGTAAATGCCCTTATTGATTATTCAAGGTACAAAAAAACGCAACAGAGAATTCAAAAATTATTTATGAAAACCCCTTATAAGCTGAGTATAATCAAAACGGATGAATCCAATGGTATTCTTTCGGCGGTTCCCAATTTGGCCTCTCTTTACCGAATTGAAGTTTCTGATTTTTATGGCAATAAAACTACCGTTTCTATTCCAATAAAGTATAATGAACAACCCTCGATTATTGCTCAAGAACCAGTGCTTTCGAAATATTTGGTTAAGGCAAACAAAGACTGCAATTTCGCCAAGGAAAACATGTCGGTTTTCTTTCCAGCGGGAACTTTTTATGACGATTTTTATTTGAATTTTGACGTCAAAAACGATACTTTATTCCTTCACGATGATACGGTTCCCGCACATACAAATTTCACCATTTCAATAGAGGACAACAAACATACTGAAGCCCAAAGAGAAAAGTTGTTCATTGCTTCTATTGAAGATGTAAAAATAAGGTATAATCCAACTCTTTATAAAGATGCTGTTTTCACAACCAAAGTAAAAAATTTAGGAAAGTTTTCCTTGGTACTGGATACCATAGCGCCAAAAATCACTATTGCAAAATCTATCGAAGGGAAATGGCTAACTGATAAAACGGCTATTCAATTGACTATTAGCGATAGTCTTTCGGGTATAAAATCGTATAATGGCTATTTAAACGGAAACTGGATATTATTCGAATATGACAATAAAACCAAAAGAATCACCCATGATTTTAGCGATGGTATTGTTGCCGAAGGTGCAAATGAATTAAAAGTAGTTGTTATTGATAATGTTGGAAATTCTACTACCTTTGAAACTCATTTTTTTAGAAGTCAAAAAAAATAAAAATTAATTTCCTTGAGTATAAATAAAATAATACTATTTTTCTTTTTTTTCTCTGTAAACACTGTGATTTTAGCACAATCCGCCACAGTAAAAGGAGTAATTCTTGACAAAAAAAACCAACCAGTTGAAAATGCAAATATCTCTTGTTTAGGTGTTGGAGTTCAGTCTAATGCCAATGGTTTTTACAACATTACTGTTCCTGCAAATAAAAAAGTAGGAATTGTCTTTTCGCATATCTCTTTAAAAAAAGCAACCATATTTCTTACCTTAAAGCCCAATGAGGCTTATGAATTCAACTTGGTTATGAATGACCAAGAGGAGCAAATGGGAGAAGTTGTGATTGTGGCAAACAACAAAAAAAGGGTTCAAGGAATTACAAGTTTAGAACCAGAAATCATTCGAAGAATTCCTGGCGCAAATGCCGGTGTAGAAAATATTTTAAAATCCTTGCCGGGGGTAAATTCCAATAATGAATTGAGCACACAATATGCGGTTCGGGGTGGTAACTATGATGAAAATCTGGTTTATGTGAATGAAATTGAAGTCTATCGTCCTTTTTTAATCCGCTCAGGACAACAGGAAGGTTTGAGTTTTACCAATACAGATTTGGTTCAAAATATTGATTTTTCCGCAGGAGGGTTCCAAGCAAAATTTGGAGATAAATTGTCCTCTGTATTAGATATAACCTATAGAAAACCAATCAAATTTGGAGCAACTCTTGAAGCGAGTTTTCTTGGCGGAAGTCTCGCCATTGACGCCGTTTCCAAAAACAAAAAATGGTCAGCAATTACTGGAGTTAGGTATCGAAACAATAGTCTTTTAGTGAAAAGCCAAGAAACTGAAACGAATTACGCCCCCACGTTTGCAGATATTCAAACAAATATAAATTTCAATGCTTCAACTAAATTTCAATGGAGTTTTCTGGGTAATATTTCCCAAAACAAATACCAATACCAACCCTTGACGCGTCAAACTAATTTTGGCACCATTGATGACCCGAAGGCTTTATTAATCTATTATGAAGGTCAGGAAAAGGATAAATACGGCACTTATTTTGGAGCGGTAAAATCTACCTTTGTTGCATCAGAAAGATCCACCTATAAGTTTATCGCTTCAGCTTATCATACTCAGGAGCAAGAATATTTTGATATTTTGGCTGAGTATAGGCTGGGCGAAGTGGATGCCAATATTGGTTCCGAAACCTTCGGTAATGTGTCCTTTTCAAAAGGAATTGGCGGCCAACTCAATCATGCTCGAAATGATTTGGATGCGCTAATTGTGAATGCTGAGTTAAAAGGATTTCATAATTGGAAAAAAAATCAGTTGGAGTGGGGGATAAAATATACCAGAGAATCCATCCGTGATAGAGTAGTCGAATGGGAAGTGATTGATTCGGCTGGTTTTTCGATAAATCCTCCCAAAATTTTACTTAAAAAAGATCAACCATATTCTCCTTACATAGGGCCTTTGGTTCCTTACCAAAATGTAAGAGCTACAAATTATGTTACCATTAATCGGTTTTCAGGTTATGCACAATGGAGTCGAAAAGGAAATATAGGCAATAACGAAGTGTGGTTTAATGCGGGAGTCAGAATGCACCAATGGCAAGTTGAATCCTATAATTCCACTAACGAAAGTCAAATTACATTTAGTCCAAGAGCGCAATTTACCTTAAAACCCAATTGGAAAAAAGATATGTTTTTTAGACTATCCGGAGGATTGTACCATCAACCGCCATTTTATAGGGAGTTGAGGGACTCTGAGGGAGTTGTGCAACCCGATGTCAAAGCACAACAATCCATTCATGTTGTTTTGAGCAATGATTATAATTTCAAAATGTGGGAACGTCCATTCAAAATGGTTTCTGAATTGTATTATAAATCGCTTTCGGATGTCAATCCTTATACTTTAGATAATGTTCGAATTCGCTATGCCGCCACTAATAATGCCAAGGGATATGCGCAAGGATTTGATTTTCGATTGAATGGTGAATTTGTTCCTGGAACCGAATCATGGTTTAGTTTCGGGTATCTAAAAACGGAAGAAAATAGTGATAACAAAGGATATATTGCCAGGCCAACAGACCAAAGACTAAAATTTGGACTTTTGTTTCAAGATTTTATGCCAAATATTCCAACAGTGAAATTATATTTAAATTTGGTATACAACACCGGATTGCCTGGAGGTTCACCTTCCTATGCTGACCCTTATTTGTACCAAAACAGATTGAATGATTACCGCCGTGTGGATGTAGGTTTTTCTAAAGTTATTATCGACAGCAAAAATACCTCCACTAAAAGCTGGTTGAAAAATGTCAAGGAACTAGCCTTAGGACTAGAAATTTTTAATCTTTTTAACAATCAAAACGCTATTACTAATACATGGGTGCGTGATGTATATTCGAAAAATCAATACGCCATACCTAATTATATGAGCACAAGAGTTTTTAGCGTGAAGCTGAATGCGAGGTTGTAATGTTAAATCAAAAATCTACAATCCTACTCGAAAGACTGCATTGTCACTAATTTATGATACGTTCCGTTCATTGCAATTAGTTCTTCGTGGGTTCCCTGTTCCACAATTTCTCCTTTTTGCAGCACCACAATCTTGTCAGCTTTTTGAATGGTCGAAAGGCGGTGTGCAATAACAATAGAAGTCCTATTTTGCATCATGTTTTCTAACGCGACTTGCACGAATTTTTCGCTTTCAGTGTCCAATGCCGAAGTGGCTTCGTCTAAAATCATGATTGGAGGATTTTTTAAAACTGCTCGCGCAATGGACAATCGTTGTTTTTGACCACCCGAAAGTTTGTTACCGCTGTCGCCAATATTGGTGTAAATACCAAGAGGTAAGTCTATGACAAATTCATATGCATTTGCAATCTTCAAAGCTTCAATAATTTCATCATCAGTTGCGTTCAATTTTCCTAATGAAATATTGGCTTTTATAGTGTCGTTAAATAAGATACTGTCTTGGGTTACCAATCCCATCAACCCCCGAAGTGATTGTAAATCCATGTCTTTTATGTTGTCAGCATCAATTAAAATTGTCCCCTCATTCACATCGTAGAAGCGAGTCAATAAATTAGCAATGGTGCTTTTTCCACTTCCCGATTGACCAACGAGCGCCACAGTTTGTCCCTTTTTTACTTCGAGTGAAAAATTCTTTAAAACAACATCATCTTTGTATTTAAAGTTAATATTTTGTATAGTAATTTTAGATTCAAACGAATTTTTTTTCAGCGCATCTTTCTTGCTTTTGATTGTGTTTTCTTGTTCTAAAATTTCCAAAACTCGCTCTGCCGCAGCATTTCCTCTTTTGATAGCGTAGGATGCTTTCGAAATTGATTTTGCCGGAGTCAAAATATTATAAGCCAATCCCATATAAGCTATAAATGAAGCGCCGTTCAAGGTTTTTTCTATCAAAACCATGTGTCCGCCATACCAAAGCAAAATGGCAATTACCATGATGCCCATAAATTCGCTTACCGGAGAAGCTAGGTTTTGTCTGTTTCCAATACTATTCGATAATGTGAAAAAACGTTGGGTAGATTCTTGAAAAATACGGTTGAAATATTTCTCGGAATTATACCCTTTCACGACTTTTAATCCACCAAGAGTCTCTTCTATAGTCGATAAAAAAATACCTTGTTCTTGTTGTGCTCGTGTTGATTTCCTTTTTAATTGTTTGCCGATAAGTGAAATAACGTATGATGAAAGAGGAATAAAAACAAACACAAAAAGAGTCAGTTTGACACTAATGCTAAGCATGGCAATTATAGTAAAAAGAATTGTCAAGGGCTCTTTTACGATTAGTTCCAATATTGAAAGGAAAGACGTTTGCACTTCATTGACATCTGCTGAAATTCTAGCAATGGTATCTCCTTTTCTTTTTTCAGAAAAGAAGGAAAGGGGTAAATCAAGTGTTTTTTTATACATTGCATTCCGTATGTCCCTTAAAACGCCGTTCCTTAAAAAGGTAATAAAAAACATAGCCAAATAATCACTCAAATTTTTCAATAAAAAAATTGAAATAATTACCGCAACCATAATAGATAGAGTATGACCTACTCCCAAAGTGTCGGTAGTGGTGGTTATATAATAAGATAAATAATCTTCGGCATATTTTTTAAATTCCCAAATTCCTTTATAAATTGGTACTATTGTATTTCTTTTGGTTTGGTCAAATAACACTTGCATCATTGGGATTAATGACATAAAAGAAAGTGTGCTAAAAAGAGCATACATCACATTAAAAAATATGTTGAAGTAGGCATATTTTTTATACGGAATTATAAAAGGAAATATTTTCTTGAAATTAGTCATTAGCTCAATTGCATTGATTCAATAATATTTTTTATTTTTTTGTTTAAAATAATTTCCACTTTAGTGAAATTTTCAACGGTATCAAGTTCTGTATTTACGCTGATGTAAAATTTAATTTTTGGTTCAGTTCCGCTTGGTCTAGCACAAATCTTAGAACCGTCCTCAGTATAATAAATCAACACATCTGCTTTAGGCATATCCATTGTTTCTTCTTCACCGGTAAGTAAATTTTTGGCAACCGATGATTTGTAATCTTCTAGCATAATTACTCTTTGTCCGTTGATTTCTTTTACAGGGTTTTCACGTAACGAAACCATCATTTGATTAATTTCAGCCAAGCCTTCCATTCCTTTTTTAGTAATCGAAATCAAATGTTCTTTATAAAAACCATGATCAACATATAATTTTAAAAGTTCTTTATAAACGCTACTTCCTTTTGCTTTGGCTTGAGCCGCCACTTCGCATATCAACAAAGTAGCTGCAACGGCATCTTTATCTCGAACCGCATCGCCCACCATATATCCGAAACTTTCTTCGCCACCGCCAATAAATTCTAATTTCGGAAAATCCTTAATCATTTTGGCGATCCATTTGAATCCAGTTAAGCCTACTTTAAATTCTACACCGTAAGCCGAAGCTAATTCCATTATCATAGGGGTGGAAACTATGGTTGAACCCACGAATTGTTTTCCATTAATTTTCCCTGATTTTTTCCATTCTTCTAATAAAAAGGAGGTCATTAAAATCATTGATTGATTGCCATTTAATAATGTCATTTGACCCTCATTATTTAGAACAGCAACTCCTAAACGATCACAATCTGGATCGGTTCCAATTACAATATCCGAGTTGGTTTTATCGGCTAATGCCAATGCTAATGCCAATGCCTCTGGTTCTTCGGGATTTGGAGATTTAACAGTTGGAAAATCCCCATTTGGAACTCTTTGTTCTTCAACAATGTTTACATTTTTATATCCTGCTTGTGCAAAAGTATCGGGAACTAATGTTATGGAGGTTCCGTGCAAAGAAGTGAAAACGATATTCAGATTGTCTTTTGCTTCTTGTGATGTTCCAAAACTAGCATTTTCGATAGTAGATTTTATGAAAGCTTGATCAATTTCAGTATCAATGTAATGAATCAAATCTTCGTTTGCAGTAAACTTAATTTGGTTGTAATTTAGATTTTCGATAGTATTGATAATGGCGTCATCTTCTGGCGGAACAATTTGTCCGCCGTCTTCCCAATATACTTTATAGCCATTGTATTCAGGAGGATTATGAGAAGCAGTAAGTACAATTCCACATTGGCAACCCAAATATTTTAGGGCAAAAGACAATTCTGGAGTGGGTCGTAAATCCGAAAATAAATAAACTTCAATGTTGTTTGCAGAGAAAACATCGGCAACTGTTTTAGCCAACGTTTTGCTGTTATGTCGACAGTCAAAAGCGATAACGGCTTTTAGTGGTTGTTTTGGAAATGCGATGTGTAAATAATCAGAAAGTCCTTGGGTGCTTTTCCCGAGAGTATATTTGTTGATGCGATTGTTTCCAACACCCATGACACCTCGCATTCCGCCGGTTCCAAACTCCAAATTTTTGTAAAAACTCTCTTCAAGTTCCTTAGGAGAATTTGTCATTATATTTTTAACCGCTTCTTGTGTTTCTTGGTCAAATGTAGGCTTTAGCCATTCGTTTACTGCGTCTAAAATATTTTGTTTGATTTTCATTTTAAAAAATTGAATGTCTTTTTTAGAATTAATTGAGTTCTTTAGCAACTTTATATTGCTTTTCATTATTCTTTGTTCTTAATATGATTTCACCTAGAAATCCTGCCAAGAAGAATTGGGTGCCTATAATCATAGTAGTTAATGATATGTAAAACCAAGGGTTATTAGTTACTAAATCATAAGGCAATCCATGATATAATTTATATAATTTCATAAAACCAATAAGGCCGGCCGAAAGAAAACCAATAATAAACATTAGCGAACCCATAGCCCCAAACAAGTGCATGGGTCTTTTTCCGAATTTTGACAAGAACCAAATGGTAATTAAATCCAAAAAACCATTGATGAAGCGCTCTATTCCAAATTTAGTTACTCCGTATTTTCTAGCTTGGTGTTGCACCACTTTTTCGCCAATTTTACTAAAACCCGCATTTTTCGCCAAAACTGGAATGTAACGGTGCATTTCGCCTGAAACCTCAATATTTTTTACAACTATATTTTTGTAAGCTTTCAATCCACAATTAAAATCATTTAATTCAACTCCGGATGTTTTTCTAGCAGCCCAATTGAATAATTTAGAAGGCAAATTTTTGGAAAAAACAGAATCGTATCGTTTCTTTTTCCAGCCAGAAACCAAATCAAAATTTTGGTTGGTAATCATATTGTATAATACTGGGATTTCTTCGGGACTATCTTGTAAATCAGCATCCATGGTGATGACGACATCACCTTGAGCCTTATTAAAACCAGCGTGTAAGGCTTGTGATTTTCCAAAGTTTTTCATGAATCGAATGCCTTTTACGTTCGAATCTTCGGCAGCTAGATCTTCGATAATAGACCAAGAAGCATCAACACTTCCGTCATCGATAAAAATGACTTCGTAGGAGTAATTGTTTGATTTCATAACCGAAATAATCCAGTTATATAACTCTTTAAGTGATTCCTCTTCATTAAGAAGCGGGATAAGTATGGATAAATTCATTTATGATTTTATTCGTGTGAAGATTTACTTTTAAAAATCAATGCTAATAGTAGCCCAAAAAGGGCACTAAATGCGATTTTAAATATAGAGCCCTTAACTAATTCAATAGCAGAATAAGGGTCGTTTTCTTGAATTTTTTTCATTGCTTCATTTATTGCAGACGCAGGAGTGTTGAATTTCTGCATTGTATCTGCCATATATTTTATTGTTAAGTCTTTAAGAGTGTCTTTTACAGCTGGATCAATCAAATTGAATAAAATGAAATTAAAAGTCACAGATATTAAAATTCCAATTATGGCCGAAATAAAATAAGTAGTGAAAGCGTCTTTAAAAGTAAATACTCCCTTTAAGTCTTTTTTTGTTTTAGAAAGTAAAATAACTCCAATAACTATATAAGCACCAATACTTGCAAAACCAATCCACATAGAAATAAATAATTTCAAATCTATGGAATAAATTAAAGTAGTGATTAAAACGGAAATTAAACCAGTAATTACGCCAAATAACACTCCGTTTTTCTTTATAATCTCATCCATATATTAAAGAGTTTGTTTATTAATCGACAAATATAGCAATTCCCTATATATTCAAGGACAAAAAATGTTTTTATAGGATTATAAAAAAAAGCAATACAAACATTTGATTATTGAAAAATAAGTGTAAATTTGCATTCTCAAAAATAAATGGAGAGATTTAAACAAAAAGAGTAGTTGCATTTATACCTTTTTCTAACTAGGAGAAAGCTTCAAAATTAAAACGCTCAAAAAAATAAATAAAATTAAAGATGAAAAAAGGAATTCACCCAGAAAATTACAGATTAGTTGCCTTCAAAGACATGTCAAATGAAGATGTTTTTATTACTAAATCTACTGCAGATACAAGAGAAACAATCACTGTTGATGGTGTTGAATATCCAGTTGTTAAATTAGAGATTTCAAGAACTTCTCATCCTTTTTACACAGGAAAATCTAAACTTATTGATACTGCTGGACGTATCGATAAATTCAAAACTAAATACGCTAAACACGGTAAATAATATTTATCAGTTTAAATACTATAGGAAGCCTCACAATTTGTGGGGCTTTTTTATTTTAATTGCTATTTAAATCTTTGTAACTTTGAACTTTTATAACTTTGAACCCGTATCAAATGAATTATATACTTTTCGACGGACCAGCAAGAAATGCTTTATTGCCCTTTACTTTCACCCGGCCAGTTGCTGACATTCTGATTGGTATAATGACGATTCGCCAAAAATGGGAAATGCGTTTGGGCTCGACTACTACTACTTTAACGGAGGAATATCTTTCAGATAAATTCCCCATGGTCGAAATGGAGGAAAATGTGATGATAAACGCTTCCTTTATTCCCAATGCTTTTTTGGCTGAATTGGTTAGTAATATTGAATCGAATCAAGCGATTTTTAAAGGAGAGGATGTTATCGCTTTTTATACTAGCGAAAATCAAGAAGAAGTCAATTTCGAAACGTATGAAATTATAGAATTCGAAGGAGAGTGTTTAAGAGTAGAGCACACTTGGGATATTTTTTCCAAAAATGATGCTGCGATTCAGGAAGATTTCGAATTGCTAACAGAAGATAGAAAATCGCAACCCATTCCTAAAAGCGTCAATACTATTGCAAAAGAAAATATATTTATTGAGGAAGGGGCGAAGCTTGAATTCGTAACCTTAAATGCTTCTACAGGTCCCATTTATATTGGTAAAAATGCTGAGATAATGGAAGGTTCGGTTATTCGTGGCCCTTTTGCTTTGTGCGAAGGAGCCGTCGTGAAGCTGGCAACAAAAGTATATGGAGCAACAACCGTTGGACCACATTCCAGAATAGGTGGAGAAGTGAACAATTCTGTATTATTCGGTTATTCAAATAAAGGACACGATGGGTTTTTAGGGAATTCTGTTTTGGGGGAATGGTGTAATATTGGTGCGGACAGCAATAATTCAAACCTTAAAAACAACTACGAAGAAGTGAAATTGTGGAGTTATGAAACTGAAGGTTTTGAAACAACAGCACTTCAATTTTGTGGATTAATGATGGGCGACCATAGCAAATGTGGCATTAACACCATGTTTAACACCGGAACTGTAGTTGGTGTGAGTGCCAACATTTTTGGTGCTGGATTTCCACGCAACTTTGTGGCTAGTTTTTCTTGGGGGGGCGCTTCAGGATTTACCACTTATATGACTAAGAAAGCTTTTGAAACCGCTCGATTGGTAATGAGTCGCAGGGGTATTGACTTCGATGAAAAAGAAGCCAACATCTTGCAACACGTTTTTGAAGAAACCAAAATTTGGAGGAAAGACTAATTTTTAAAATGGTCTAATTTTAAAATTTGAAAAGAGCCACAATTGCGAAAGTAGCTGTGGTTTTTTATTTGTTTCTCTTTCTTAGTGAATTATTGATTTTATTTTAAAGTTTTTGTCCGTAAATTTGCAATCTCAATTTTTTGACAACGATTTCATTAATTGAGAACACTTATGGAAAACAAGAAAAAAGTAGCCTTTTATACTTTAGGTTGCAAGCTAAATTTCTCCGAAACAGCTACCATTGCTAGAAGCATTCAGGATGAAGGGTTTGACCGTGTCGATTTTGAAGATGTCGCTGATATGTATGTCATTAATACCTGTTCCGTGACTGAAAATGCCGACAAACAATTCAAGCAAGTCGTACGAAAAGCAATGAAACTTAATAGTAAGGCTTTTATTGCTGCCGTTGGTTGTTATGCCCAATTGAAACCCGAAGAATTAGTAGCTGTTGATGGTGTGGATTTGGTTTTGGGCGCTACCGAAAAATTTAAAATCACCGACTACATAAACGATTTATCCAAAAATGATTTTGGTGAAGTCCATTCTTGCGAGATTGCCGAAGCCGATTTCTATGTAGGCAGTTATTCCATTGGCGACAGAACGCGTGCTTTCTTGAAAGTGCAGGACGGTTGCGATTATAAATGTACCTATTGCACGATTCCCTTGGCGAGAGGAATTTCTAGAAGCGATGAATTGGAAAATGTGTTGAAAAACGCCAAGGAAATATCCGCGCAAAACATAAAAGAAATTGTATTGACGGGTGTGAATATTGGCGATTATGGAAAAGGGGAATTTGGCAACAAAAAACACGAACATACTTTTTTGGAATTAGTTCAGGCATTGGATAAAGTAGAAGGAATCGAAAGATTAAGAATTTCTTCTATTGAACCTAATTTATTAAGAAATGAAACTATTGAATTTGTTTCCAAAAGCCGCACTTTTGTGCCGCATTTTCATATCCCATTGCAATCCGGAAGCAACCAAATCTTGAAGTTGATGAAACGCCGTTACCTTCGCGAAATATATACCGAACGTGTAAATAAAATTAGGGAAGTGATGCCAGATGCTTGTATTGGTGTGGATGTGATTGTAGGTTTTCCTGGAGAGACCGATGAACATTTTCTGGAAACCTATCATTTTTTGAACGATTTGGATATTTCCTATTTACATGTTTTTACCTATTCGGAACGCGATAATACCGAAGCAGCCGAAATGGAAGATGCTGTTCCTGCTAATGTCCGAGCGAAACGCAGTAAAATGTTGCGTGGATTATCGGTAAAAAAACGTCGTGCTTTTTATGAGAGCCAGATAGGAACAAACAGAACTGTCCTTTTTGAATCTGAAAATAAAGAAGGTTATATTCACGGTTTTACCGAAAATTATGTTCGGGTTAAAACGCCTTGGAATCCAGAATTGGTTAACACTTTGCGTGAAATCAAATTGTCCAAAATTGATGAGGATGGAAGCGTGAGGTTGGAATTCAAAGAAGTTTAAGATTAAATAAAAATCAAATTCAAAATAGAAGTGGGGGATGTTTTACTATACCTTTGCCAACCAAAATAATCCTAAGTGAGTTTCCCCCAATATACAAAAGAGTTTTCCTATAATTTAAGATTGGCCTATCCTGTTATACTTGGAATGCTCGGTCATACTTTAATAGGGATTGTTGATAATTTTATGGTGGGCAATCTTGGTTCTACTGAGTTGGCAGCGGTTTCCTTAGG
>CANFHF010000014.1 GCA_947446635.1 Flavobacteriaceae bacterium | reverse complement strand
TCTTCCCATCCCGAACAGAGTAGTTAAGCCCGCCTGCGCAGATGGTACTGCAGTTATGTGGGAGAGTATGTCGTCGCCTTTCTTTATTGAACCCCAACCTAAAAAGCTTGGGGTTCTTTTTTTTATCGGTGCGACGGTGTTCGTCCTTCAGACTCGGTTCGTCGCCTTTGCTTCCCCTGTTCGGCTAAAGCCTCAGGTCTTTTGAAAAGCCTATCTCAAAAGATAGGCTTTTCTGTTTTCATAGGTTCGACGTATTTGTTCCGTTGTCGCTCCGCAAAGTCTGCGACTTTGAGGTAGGGTCTTTCGGTTTTTAACCGATTTAGTTTTGTGCTATTTATTTTTTTTCAGTCAAAGACTGACAAACACATCCTCAAAGTCGCAGACTTTGCGCAGCGGGCCAAGTGTTTTTTGTTTTCTGTTGACAGGAATTAGTAAGCCATAAAGACCCCTTTGCCAGGGCATCAGGACGGAACTTTTATTTTACCGCGGTAACTTGTATAAACTACCGCGGTAAAACGATTAATTTACCGCGGTAAAATGAGTAAGTTACCGCGGTAAATTAATTACTTCTTTAGGAAGCTTCGCTTGTGTCATCTATATATCCTACTTTTTTTATAGTTTGACATCACTTCCTGGCCCTGATGTAGTATTTGTTTATTTATTTATTATGTTGTTAATAAACATCTTTATTAAATGTGTTTTCAATCTATTAAAACACTATGTTTGGTAACTATTTAAATAAATTCTTACATTTTAAAAATGTAATTTATATTACAACGTAAAAATTTAATAAAAAAGACACTTTTTAAATAATATAACCATGAAAAAATCTGCACTTGGACTCGTCTTATTTTTAATTTTGGAGTTTGCATCAATCACGCAGGTACATGCAATGCAAATATTTGTTAAAATCTCAACAGGCAAAACCTTGACCCTGGAAGTGGAACCTTCTGATAGCATTGATAATATAAAACAAAAAATCCAAGATAGGGAAGGTATTCCACCCGATCGACAAAGTCTGATTTTCGCTGGAAAGCAATTGGAAGACGGACGCACCTTAGCGGATTACAATATTCAGAAAGAATCAACATTACGTCTTGTGCTTCGCCTTTCGCTAGCATCAGACGTTTCCTCAGCGGGAGGCGATGGGGCTTCGGCATCGGGCAGTTTTGCTTATACCGTTGGGCAGGCAGCCTATGGGTTTGAGAAAACCTCAAGTTATTCGATGCAGGAAGGCATACAGCAAACCGAATCCCAGGCTTTTTGTAAGGGCGCTTTGGTGTCAGCCTTAGTAGTTGTAGGAACGGATATCAAATGGTATGCCGCAGCATCAGGAGGGAAAGTTCTAGCTCCCACAGCAGCATTAAAAACAGCGACCTATTATTACACAAAAACCACCAACAACATAGTAAGTGCAAGAACCCCAATCGTTGTCATTGTCAACCCCATATCTACTGTAAAAACAATCACAGGATCTGGGTCTATTTGTAATAATGGAGGAAGTATTACACTTAGCTTGAAGACAGGTTCTATTGGTTCTATTCAATGGCAATCTTCAACTACATCTGCTACAGCTACAGACTTTATAGACATTATTGGAGCAATGACCACTACTTACGCAGCATCTCCTACGGCCACTACTTGGTATAAAGTGGTGTCAAAAAGTGGTGAATGTTCTTCAATAGCTAGTAAAGCCGTTGTAGTAACCGTTAGTCAACCAACTTCAGTTGAAACACTTTCGACAGATGTTGATGAGATTTGTAATGGTAGTGCCGCAACACTTACTTTAACTAGTGCTACAGGAACTATTGCATGGCAAAAAGCAACAACTGGAGCATTTGGCAAAGTTAGTGGAGGAAATGTAGCAACTGAATTAGCTACAGGAAATTTAAAAGTTACAACGTCATATAAAGTGGTTGTGTCAAGTGGCGTATGTCCTGTATCAACTTCTAATATTGTTACAATAAATGTTAGCCCAAAGGCAGTAGCTAAAACACCTACCGGAAACGCAACATCTAAGACATTAGCTACTGCTATTTGTACCTCAGGCACAATGCCGTTAACAACCACGAATTCTGTTGGATCAATTCAATGGCAGTATTATAATGCGGGAACCAGTGCTGCGAAAATTACTAGCACAAGTGCTGTAACTTGGACTGATATTCCGGACGCTACTTCAACTACTTATGATGCTGCAAGTTCAACTGCTGCTAATGTTTGGTTTAGAGTGAAACTAACGAGCGGACCTTGCTCAGCAGCCTATAGTGGACCAGTTAATGTATGGTTTACATCTTGTGCTGCTAGAATTTCTCTAGACGCATTCACAGTGGAGGCTTATCCCAACCCATCAAAAGAAGCATTTAGGATTAAATCTAGTAATGGACAATCGTTTGGCGTTCAGGTATATGATATGTTAGGACGCTTGATCGAACAATGTCAGTTAAAATCGGATTCTCAAATCGGAGCAAGTTACCCATCGGGGGTTTATAATATTAGAGTGACTCAAGACGCCCAAACCAAAACCCTTAAAATTATCAAACAATAATAATACTAACTATACTAATAACCTTTAACACAATTCTCATGAAAAAATCTATTTTATTTTTAGTACTGCTACAAAGCCTGCTTATTTTTGCTCAGGCGCCACAAAAAATGACCTATCAATCGGTGGTGCGCAACAGCACAAACGCTTTGTTGACCAACCAAGCCGTTGGGGTACGCATCAGCATTGTAGAAGGCTCACTCACAGGAGCTGCCGTTTATAGCGAAACCCATGCGGTAACTACTAATGCCAACGGGCTTTTTACCCTAGAAGTGGGTGGAGGAAATAATCAATCAAGCAACTTTGCTGAGATCGCTTGGAGCAATGGTTCACATTTTATCAAATCAGAAATAGACCCTGCCGGAGGGACAAATTATACCTTAAGCGCCACTAAAGAATTGTTGAGCGTGCCTTATGCTTTGTATGCAGCCAATGGTATTACCACGGCTCAAGCAGATGCTATTAACGCTCAAGAAGCTACTAACACTTCTCAAGCCGCTACTAATAGTACTATTCAGGCTCAAATTGACGCTCAAGCCACTATAATTACCACTCAAGCTGCTATAATAGCTGCTCAAGCAACGACTACTACGGCTCAAGCAGATGCTATTAACGCTCAAGCAGCTACTAACACTTCTCAAGCCGCTACTAATACTTATATTCAGGCTCAAATTACCGCTATGCAAGCCCAGATCACTTCTTTATTAATACCAACAGTCCTAATAGGCAATCAATCCTGGGTTCAAAAAAACCTAAGTGTAACGACCTATAGAGATGGTTCGGTTATACCTGAAGTACAAGATGCCACAGTATGGGCAAGCTTGACCACAGGGGCTTGGTGTCACTATAACAATGATCCGGCTAACGATGCTTTTTATGGTAAGTTATACAATTGGTATGCGGTAAACGACCCAAGAGGATTAGCCCCATCAGGTTTTCATGTTTCAACAGATACTGAATTGGGCAGCGTAACTAATTTGAAAGATCCTGCTGGATTTGCAGGTCTTCCAGGAGGTTCTCGCTCCAACAATGGCCTATTCAACGGTATTGGCAACTTTGGTTACTGGTGGAGTTCATCAGCTTACAATACAAATCGCGCCTGGTACCGCTACGTGTATTCCATTGACGGCACTGCTACCAGAACACAAGACAATAATGCCATCGGTTTCTCAGTGCGCTGCCTCAGGGATTAGACCCTTTTTCCTTTTGTACCTTTGAAGAAAGTAAACCCGCACAGCGCACAGCGGTTGATTTTTATTATAAAAAACCCGATCGCTCGGATATACAAATGCTTCTTGTTATGGATAGCGCGGAATTATATTACGTGCCCATTCCAATGGGCAACTAAAAATCCGTAAGTTTTAGCCAAACTGACCAAGTAACTCGAACACAATTACTTGCTCAGTTTTGTAGGCACGGTATATAATTCCGCGCTATGGCTTACTAGAGAACAAAGCAAAAATGACGGGAAGTAATTTTATACTCAACCCCGCCTCGTTTATCAAACGGGTCGGGGTTTGTTTAATGGGGGTAAAATATATTTATATTACTACACTATTCTAGGTAGAAATAATTATTTTTGCAGCACTTTAAGATTAATAATTTTTTTCAAAATACAAGATGGTAAAAGATTTATTCGAAAGAATTCAGAACAATAAAGGGCCATTAGGAAAATGGGCCTCACAAGCGGAAGGTTATTTTGTATTTCCAAAATTAGAAGGAGAATTAGGACCTAGAATGCAGTTTCAAGGAAAGGATATTTTGAATTGGAGTTTGAACGATTATCTAGGTCTTGCCAATCACCCAGAAGTGCGTAAAGCCGATGCGGATGCGGCCATTGCATATGGTGCTGCGTATCCTATGGGCGCAAGAATGATGAGCGGTCACACCAAATACCACGAACAATTGGAACAAGAATTGGCTGCTTTTGTAATGAAAGAATCAGCCTATTTGTTGAATTTTGGTTACCAAGGAATTATGTCAACTATTGACGCTTTGGTGACGAGAAATGATGTAATTGTGTATGATGTTGATGCGCACGCTTGTATTATTGACGGGGTTCGTTTGCATAGCGGAAAGCGTTTTACTTACCGTCATAACGACGTGGAAAGCATGGAAAAAAACCTGCAACGCGCCACAAAACTAGCCGAAACTACTGGTGGAGGTATTCTTTTTATTACTGAGGGTGTTTTCGGAATGCGAGGACAACAAGGGAAGTTGAAAGAGGTTGTGGAAATGAAGAAAAAGTACAATTTCCGATTGTTAGTTGATGATGCGCATGGTTTTGGCACACTCGGAAAAACAGGGGCTGGAGCAGGTGAGGAGCAAGGCGTTCAAGACGACATTGATATTTATTTTTCGACTTTTGCAAAATCGATGGCTAATATTGGTGCATTTGTAGCTGCTGACAAAGCCATTATTGATTACTTAAAATATAACTTGCGTTCGCAAATGTTTGCCAAAGCGTTGCCGATGATTCAAACGATTGGTTCATTGAAACGATTGGAATTGTTGCGTAATTCTTCTGAAATTAAAGATAAACTTTGGGTGAATGTAAATGCCTTACAAAACGGATTAAAGGCAAAAGGATTTAATATTGGTGATACAAACACTTGCATTACACCGGTTTATTTGGAAGGAAGTGTTCCCGAAGCGATGGTTATGGTAAATGATTTACGTGAGAATTATGGAATTTTCCTGTCGATTGTGATCTATCCGGTTATTCCAAAAGGGATAATTTTGTTGCGTATGATACCAACTACTTCGCACACCATTGCCGATATTGATGAAACGCTTACCGCTTTTGAAGCGATTCGCGAGAAATTAGAAAATGGTACATACAAAGAAATAGCTAGCAGAACTACGGTTGATTTAGATGCTTAATTTTTTTGTTTAAAGTTTTAAAATCCATTCTCGCGAATGGATTTTTTTTTTTGCTTTTATTGCAATTCTTTTCTAAATGTTTTTCTTCGGCAAATGATTTTTGGGTCGAAGTTTTTCCAAAGTAAATGAATGGCGTGATTGTCTGCCAATTCCGGTGTTCGAATGCAATTTTGAATTCCTTTTTCGGTAAAGGTGGTATGGTATTCTTTGAAAATTATCGCGTGAACTCCCTTGTTTTGATACTCAGGATGTACGCCAATGAGATAAAAAGTCACGTCTTTACTATGGTTTCGAGCATTTAGTAAATGCAAAAATCCAAAAGGGAATAATTTTCCATTTGCTTTTTGTAGGGCTTTAGAAAAACTAGGCATTACAATGGCAAAAGCAACCAGATTTCCGTCTTTGTCTTCTACAAATTTGATGTATTCGGGATTGATAAAACTGATGTATTTTTTCTTGAAATACTCTTTTTGAATGTCCGAAATGGCTACAAATGAAGATAAACTAGCATAGGAAGCATTAAACAAATCGAACATTTTATCCACATACGGCATCACCTCTTTTGTCTTTTTGAAATTGAGCGCTTTGAGTTGGTAGCGTCTTTTGATTAATTCCTGGGCTTTATCAAAATATTCTAGTTTTACATTTTCGAAAGGGAATTTGTTTTCGAGATATTCTTTTTCGGTTACGTAGCCCAATTGCTCAAAATGATTCGCATAATACGGATGGTTGTACCAGGTAATCATGGTGCCAATTTCATCGAAACCTTCGGTAAGTACGCCAACTTTATCCATATTAGAAAATCCCATTGGACCTTCAGCATGTTCTAAATTATTTTTCCGACCCAATTCATATACTTTTTCTAATAAAGCTTTGGTCACTTCTATGTCATTAATAACGTCGAACCAACCAAAACGGACTTTCTTTTTTTGTTGGTCGTAGACTTCGCTCCAATTGATAATAGCCGCTATTCGTCCTACTATTTCATTGTTTTTATAGGCCAAATAAAAAGAAGCTTCGGCATTTTCGAAAGCCGGGTTTTTGGTTTTATCAAATGATTCCAGTTCGTCGGCAATAATGGGTGGAACCCAGAATTTATTTTTTTTATATAATGAAAAGGGAAATTTAACGTAATCGGTCATTTCACTTTTTGTAAGGGCTTCTTTTATTATAATCATTGTGTGTTTTGTGCGTATAAGTTTAACTTTTTTTAGTTTTTTTTGCTCTTTTATTGGCTTTTTTAGCGGAATTTCCAGAATCAATATTCATTCGAATTTTTTTATAATTGGAGTCATAACGCCAAGAAAATCCAATTCCTCCGTAAAGAATAGACGGGGTGTGTTTTAAACTGTTACTTATGGATGCGTCAATCTGCATGTTATTGTTAATCAAAAAGGCAACGCCTCCACGAACAATAGCATCGCTGTAAAAATCGCTTTTTATACCTTGATTTTCTATAAAACCAGACCAATGGTCATTGAATCCTTTTGTTAAAGTAAGTACATAATTATAGCTAGGATAATCAGTTCCAATATAGTCACTAATAATATTAGTAATAAAAACCCAACTTCCGTCGCCTAAATGATTTTGTGTTATTAGCATTATTTTTGGTGAAAAACTAGGTTGGTTGTAAAAAGCATAAGGATTGTCAGGAAAAGTTAGATTGGTTCCAGCAAATATAGATATAGCAGGTTTTAATTGATGCCAATTAAAAGAATGATTGGCTTTCCAACTGTATACATTTATTTTTTTTTCATAATTTTTGAACGGGTCATAAATCAGGTATTTAGCACCAAAAACAGTTTGTTTTAATGCTGACCTATCTGGATAGATGATGGTTGGATTAAATGTTTCATATTGGTATTGTAGGTCGGCTATCAACTCTAATCTTTCCAAAAATAACCCCCATCTTAGAGTCAAATCCAAACCATATCCATTGGCTTCCCAATTCCCAACGCTATGTTTTTCTTGAATACCATAAAATCCAGATTCTAACTGAATCACGGATTTGCCAACAGCATAAGCCGACATAGTTTCACCAGGTCTATTCGAATTGATTTGGTCGGTGTGTTGACTGTAATGAATTGTCGGAATAATAAAGAAAGCCAACACGACAAGGTTTTTGAGTTCGAACATATTATTCATGGGTTAAAAAGCAATACCGCTTTTCAAATGTACTATATTTTATTATTTATTTAAGAATGATATATTAATTTTGAACGTTGGAATTGTTAATTTTGCGAAAAATTATTTGATTATGCAAACGGCTTCTTTTAATGGTTTTATAAGAACACTATTTTACTTTCTTGCTTTCTATTATATTATCAAATTTTTGGCAAGATTATTTTTGCCCTTGTTGGTTAAAAAAGTGGTGGAAAAAGCGGGTGAAAATTTTCATAAACAGCAACAAGGCCAAGATGATTCTTGGAAAAAAAACTCAAATGATGAGGAAGTTGTATATAATGCGTCTAATGCCAAGAAACCCCATAAAACCAAAAAAGTAGGGGATTATGTGGATTACGAAGAAATAGATTAAATTTACCCAAACTATAACCCAACACCCTTTTAATGAAGCAACTTCAAAAATTATATCCCCACGTTCTAGTCCTACTTGGTTTTGTTCTCGTTTCCCTTATTTATTTTTACCCTGTTTTGCAGGGAAAACAAATCTTCCAATCCGATATTGCCCAATATACCGGAATGGCAAAGGAGCAAAACGACTTTAGGGCTACGGAACACGTGGAGCCGTATTGGACCAATTCCGCCTTTGGCGGAATGCCAACGTATCAATTGGGGGCAAAATACCCTCACGATTACATTGGAATGATGGATGATGCGATTCGGTTTTTGCCTTGTGTAGCCATTATATCTTTAGAAGTTGTAGATTCAGTTATTGCTGGACATTCAATTGAAATACAATGGAAATCCCTTTCAGCAAGACCAGCTGATTATTTATTTCTTTATTTCTTAGGGTTTTATGTTCTTCTATTAGTTTTAAAAATAGATCCTCTCAAAGCTTTTTTCGGGGCGCTGGCTTTTGGATTTTCTACGTATCTGATCATTATTCTGGGTGTCGGGCATAACGCCAAAGCCCATGCCATTGGGTATATGCCACTGGTTATTGCCGGTTTTATATTGGTTTTTCAAAAGAAATATACTTGGGGCGGTTTGCTGACGATGTTTGCCGTAGCATTGGAAATCAATGCGAATCACTTTCAAATGACCTATTATTTGTTGCTTTTACTATTATTGCTTTCAGGGTATTTTATATATCAGGCTTTAAAAGAAAAGGAATACAAATCGCTTTTAACCTCATTTGGAGTTTTGTCAATAGCCGGAATTTTTGCCATTGGAGCCAATGCTACGAACTTATTGGCCACCGCCGAATATGCCGATTTTAGCACCCGAGGAAAAAGCGAATTGTCTTTTAATGCGGATGGTTCAAAAAGCGTCGGCAACAGTGCCTTATCTCACGATTACATTACGGAATACAGTTACGGGATAGCCGAAAGTTTCAATTTAATTGCGCCTAGACTTTTTGGTGGTTCAAATAGTGAAGCACTGGGAAAAGACAGCAAGATGTATGCATTTATGATGGGGCAGGGTGTTCCTGAAGCACAAGCCAATGATTTTGTTTCGGCAATGCCAACGTATTGGGGAGATCAGCCTATTGTTGCCGCACCCGCTTATATCGGGATTGTGGTTTTCTTTTTGGGAATTTTGGCTTTGTTTGCCGATAAGCGTAAAATCAAGTACGTGTTTCTTTGCGGAGCCATCGTTGCATTGATGCTTTCTTGGGGTAAAAATTTATCTTCTGTAACTGATTTCTTTATAGATTTTGTTCCAATGTATGACAAGTTTAGAGCAGTTTCTTCGATACAAGTTATTTTGGAGTTATGCTTGCCTGTTTTGGCCATTATGGGTTTGCAATCCTTTTTTAAATTGGAAAAAGAAGCTCAGTTCAAAGCCTTGTGGCAATCAGCCGCTGTTGGTTTTGGATTAATATTGACTCTATTTTTGTGTAAAAGTATGTTCCGTTTTACAGGTGGCAACGATAGTTATTATAGAGAAAGTTATGGCCCCGGTTTTGTAGATGCACTCCAAGCGGATCGAATGAGTTTGTATAGTGCCGATTTATTGCGTTCCGGTTTTTTTATTGTTTTGGTAGCAGTTATTTTATGGCTATTTATAAAAAATAGATTGGCTCAAAATACAGCGATAATTATGGTGGGATTCTTAATGGTATTTGATTTGTTTTTCGTGGATCACAAGTATGTTTCAGTCAAAGATTTTGTAAGCAGAAGTGAAGTAGATGTTCCTTTTCAGGAAACCCCTGCAGATGCACAAATTTTGCAGGATACCACTCACTATCGAGTTTTTGAAGTTGAAGGAAATTTGTCAAGTGCCAGAGCTTCTTTTTTCCATAAATCCATTGGGGGTTACAGCGCTGTGAAACCTAGACGAATGCAGCAATTATTTGATTACCAAATTACTAAAAACAACATGGAAATTCTTAATATGTTGAATGTTAAATATATTATTCAAACAGATACTATAGGCAATCCTATTCCAGCTAAAAATCCTAATGCCAATGGAAATGCTTGGTTTGTGAAGAATTTGAAATTGGTGCAAACGGCAGATGAAGAAATGAAAGCTTTGGATAAACTGGATACTAAAAACACGGCGGTTGTAAACAAAAAGGAATTTGATGTTGAAAATAAAGCCTTCGCCACAGACAGCCTAGCTTCTGTAAGTCTAGCTTCCTATAAACCCAATCACATCAAATATACTGCAAACAACAAAAATGATGGATTGGCAGTCTTCTCAGAAATGTATTATGAAAATGGTTGGAAAGCTACAATTGATGGAAAAGAGACTGAAATTTTTAGAGTAGATTATGCATTGCGAGGACTCCAAATTCCAGCGGGGAATCACACCATAGAATTCAAGTTTGAACCTGAAGTAATACAAACGGGAAGCACGATTACACTGATTAGTTCAATAGGAATGTTGTTGTTATTGATGGGGGGGATTTATTTTGAGGACAAAAAAAGAGTTGAAAATAGATAAAGTTAATTTTGTAAATTTGACTTATTATTATTTAAAATATGAAAGCAACTGCATTAAATCAAGGTCATCCTTCTATAATGGAGGCCAGATATATAGAAGAGATTAGAAAGATGTCGCCACAACAACGTTTTGAAAAATTGATGGCTATTATTGAAATTTCTTATCTTTTGAAAACCGCAAAAAAAACATCAAAATAATTCAATGAATAGTCAAATAGTAGAAATTTGGAAATACTTTTCTTTATATAAAGTTAAATATTTAACTATTGGTGGATTTGCTGTAAATATCTATGGCTATGGACGAAATACAGGTGATATAGATATTTTTATTGAAGACTCAGTTGAGAATCGAGAAAATTTAAGATTAGCTCTAAAACATTCGGGAATAGGTGATTTTAAAAATATGAGTACAATGCAATTTATTCCTGGTTGGACAGATGTTACATTGAATTTTAATTTGCGATTAGATATTATGACTTCCGTAAAAGGGTTAGAAAATAAAACGTTTGAACAACTTTTAGAAAAAGCGTTTATTGCAGAAATTAGTGATATTCCAGTTTATTTTATAGATTATGAAAATTTAATCATTGCAAAAAAGGCTGCAAATCGTCCAAAAGATTTGTTAGATATTGAGGAACTTGAAAAATTAAATAGAAATTTATAATTCAATATCACTAAACCTTAAACTTGAAACCAAAAAAACTGCTCATCATAACTTATTATTGGCCTCCAGCCGGAGGACCAGGAGTGCAGCGATGGCTAAAATTCGTTAAATATTTACCAGATTTTGGTGTACAGCCGATAGTTTATATTCCAGAAAACCCAATGTATCCCATTGTTGATGAAGCCTTGGTAAATGAAGTTTCAGGCAAAGCCATTATTATCAAGCATAAAATCTTTGAACCATACCAATTGGCCTCTTTTTTTTCGAAGAATAAAACTAAAAAAATTAGTTCGGGCATTATTCCAAATCAGAAGAAACAATCCTTTTTAGATAAAGTATTTCTTTGGATTCGGGGCAATTTATTTATTCCTGATGCTCGTGTTTTTTGGGTAAAACCTTCGGTTTCATTTTTAGAAAAATACATTTCAGAAAATGAAATTGACACCATTATCACCTCGGGTCCACCGCACAGTTTACACCTTATAGGATTGGAATTAAAACAAAAACTAGAAGTGAAATGGTTTGCTGATTTTCGAGATCCTTGGACTACTATTGGCTATCACAAATCGTTACGATTGTCAAATTATGCAGCCAAAAAGCACAAAGCATTGGAACGACAAGTGCTTAATTCAGCCGACACAATTATAGTAACCAGCAATACCACAAAAACCGAGTTTCAAGCCATTACAACTAAGCCAATTGCAGTGATTACCAATGGTTATGATACGGAAAATGTAGTGAAACAAGCATTGGATGTAAAATTTTCTTTGGCACACATTGGTTCTTTTCTTTCTGAAAGAAATCCCAAAATATTGTGGGAATGTTTAGTTGAACTATTAGATGAAATCCCTGATTTTGAATCCCATTTGGAAATAAAATTAATTGGAGCGGTCAGTCAGGAAGTATTAGAAACCATTACTCAATTTAAACTAAATTTGTGTTTAAATAATATAGGCTATGTTTCACATTACGATGCGATTGTGCATCAAATGAAATCACAGGTATTATTGCTTATTGAAATCAATTCTGACGACACCAAAAGCATTATTCCAGGGAAATTATTTGAATATATGGTTTCGGGTAGACCAATTATCGCCATTGGTCCCAACGGTTCTGACTTTGCCGAAATTATTACCAATACCAATACAGGCGTATTTTTTGACTATTCCGAAAAGATGAAACTAAAAAGTGTACTTTTGGACTTTTACAATCAATTTTTAGAAGGAAAATTACAATCAAACGCCGTGGGTTTACAGCAATTTTCCAGAAAGAATCTGACTGGGAAATTGGTTGAATTGATTCAAACTCCAAACTCCAAACTCTAATATCCTAAAAAAAATAATGGGAATAGTATTAAATCAATCGTTTAAAAACACCATAATAACTTATATCGGTTTTGCGATTGGAGGTATCAATACCATTTATTTGTATCCAGTTTTTCTCGGGGCAACTTTTTATGGTTTAACGAATTATATAACATCTAGTGCTAATGTAATTATGCCATTGTTTGCTATTGGAATGCAAAACACCCTAGTGAAATTCTACTCCCAATATGAAACGGATGTGGAACGATCCCGTTTTTTATCTTTTACCGTTTTGTTCCCCTTGTTCTTAATAATTCCATTATTATTGATAGGGTTTGTTTTTTATGACGAGATTTTATTCTTCCTTTCAAAAAAGAACGCAATCGTAAAAAATTATATTTGGCTAATTCCGTTCATTGCATTATGTATGGCTTATTTCGAAATTTTTTATGCTTGGTTGCGAGTTCATATGCATTCTGTTTTTGGAAATTTTATCAAAGAGGTAGGTTTGCGTTTGTTTTCGTTATTTCTATTAATAGGAGTTTATTACCATTGGCTTACCGTCGAAGGTTTTGTGTATGCTACCGCAGGATTGTATTTCCTGGCCTTGTTGATAACGATGTTCTATGCATTTAGTATTCAGAAACCCAATTTTCAGTTTACAATACCCATAAATACTAAAGCTATTTTAACCTATACTTTTTATATTATTTTATCAGGAAGTGTTGCTAATTTACTATTGGATGGGGATAAAATGATATTGAATCAATATATGAATATCGAGAATATTGCCTTTTATTCGGTGGCTACTTATATTGCTCTAGTTATTTCTGTTCCCAGTCGGGCAATGCATCAAATTGTGTATCCCATTACAGCCAAATTGATGCACGAAAACAAGCACGATGAAATGAATGTTTTATACAAAAAAACATCCATCAATTTACAAATGGTGGGTGGATATGTGATGTTGGGTATTTTTGTGAATATCAATAAGCTTTATGAAATGGTTCCGCCGGAATATGCTGGAGGAATTTTGGTTGTTTTTATGATCGGTCTTTCTAAATATTTTGATTTGATTTTGGGGAATAATAATGCTATTATTTTCAATACAAAATATTACCGAATGGTGTTGTTTTTGGGAGTGATTTTGGTCATTTTAACTGTAGGGTTAAATATGATTTTTATTCCTATTTTTGGTATTATTGGTTCGGCATTCGCTACTTTATTGTCAATTACATTATATAGTTTGGCTAAATTGCTTTTTGTGGTAAAACGTCTGAATTTATATCCTTTCACCAATCAAACCTTTTATTCAATAGTACTTACACTAGTTTTATTTCTTTTGTTTTATTTCTGGGAGTTTCCGTTTAATCCTATTATATCGATTGGGTTAAAATCGATAGTATTGACCATTGCCTATGTTTATCTGAATTATAGATTTGTAATTTCTATTGAAATAAACCAAGTCATTGACAATGTCTTGAAAAAACTGAAGGTTATCAAGTAATACTCTTAATACAAAACCGGATATTTTGATGGATTTACCTCGTTCATCATACCATATGCCTTTTCGAAAATGTCTTCGATAGAGGGTTTTGAAAAATAATCGCCATCAGAACCATAAGCTGGCCTGTGTGCTTTTGCTGTTAATGTTTGTGGCTTACTGTCGAGATGATTATAGCCATCCTGATTTTCTATAATTTGTTGTAAAATATAAGCCGATGCTCCACCGGGAACATCCTCGTCGATCACTAAAAGCCGATTGGTTTTGGCAATACTTTTAACAATGTCATGGTTTATATCAAAAGGGAGCAAGGATTGTATGTCGATTATTTCGCAATCAATACCAATTTCCAATAATTCTTTTGCTGCTTCTTCCACTAAACGTAGGGTGGAGCCATAAGAAACTAGAGTAATATCGTTTCCTTCTTTTAGAGTCTCTACCACGCCAATTGGTGTTTTGAATTCTCCAAAATTCAAAGGCATTTTTTCTTTCAATCGATACCCATTGAGACACTCTATAACAAGGGCGGGTTCGTCACATTCTAACAAAGTATTATAAAAACCAGCTGCTTTTGTCATGTCTCTAGGTACCAAAATATGAATACCCCTTAAAGCATTTATGATCATTCCCATAGGTGATCCGGAATGCCAAATACCTTCTAATCGGTGCCCACGCGTTCTAATGATTAGCGGTGCTTTTTGCTTTCCTACCGTTCTATATTGTAAGGTCGCCAAATCGTCGCTTAAAATTTGAATCGCATACAATAGATAATCCAAATATTGGATTTCTGCAATTGGACGTAAACCTCTTAGCGCCATTCCTATCCCTTGTCCGATAATGGTAGCTTCCCTAATTCCCGCATCAGCAACTCGTAGCTCGCCATATTTTTCCTGTAACCCTTCGAGTCCTTGGTTTACATCTCCTATATTCCCGGCATCTTCACCAAAAATTAAAACTTCAGGATATTTTGTAAGTATAGCATCAAAGTTATTTCGCAAAATTATTCGTCCATCGGTATCTTTTTTTGCATTTGAGCTATATTCAGGTAGTATTTTTTTTACGGAAAGTACATTTGAACTCGATTCAGAAAACAAATTACTGTTGAATATTTGTTGTGATTTAAAGGTATAGTTTGTTATCCAATCCGACAATTCGGCTTTACCATTTTCGTTAATTACTAATCGCAAAATTTTACGTGCAGTTACCAAAATTTCTTTCCTTAATGGGGTCTTTATGCTTGTTAAATCGGATATGTATTTTAGTATTATATCTTTACTCTTACTGGAAGGTGCCATTTTTTCCAATAAGTTTAAAAATTCCTTTTGTTCTTCGATTACAGGTTCTATAAAGGCATTCCAAGCTGCTTTTTTTCCTTCTAAAACTTCTTTTCTTGTTTGGGCATCAATAATGTCAATTTCTTCTGGAGAAGCAACATTAATTGCAATCATCCACAATTTCATTTGGCGTAAGCAGTCAAAATCTTTTTCCCAAGCAAGTCTTGCAGCGGTTTTATAGCGCTCATGTGAACCTGAACTTGAATGTCCTAATGGCTGGGTTAATTGTTCTACATGAATTAATACTGGAATGTGTTTTTCTCGAGCTAAATCGGCAGCTTTTTCATATGTAGCTATTAAATCGGCATAATCCCAACCTTTAACTTTTACTATTTCGAAACCATTAGTATTGTCCTCTCTTTGATACCCTTTTAAAATTTCAGAAATACTTTCTTTTGTAGTTTGATGTTTTGCATGTACTGAAATTCCATATTCATCATCCCAAACACTCAATATTAATGGTACTTGTAGTACTCCGGCAGCATTTATAGTTTCGAAAAAAACACCTTCAGAAGTACTTGCATTGCCAATGGTACCCCATGCAATTTCATTTCCATTGTTGGAAAAATTCGAATTATTAGGGATTTCTTGTACTTGTCTGTATATTTTTGAGGCTTGGGCGATACCTAGTAATCGAGGCATTTGAGCAGCCGTTGGTGAAATGTCTGCGCTAGAATTTTTTTGTTTGGTCAAATTCTTCCAGGTTCCATCTTCATTCAAACTATGAGTTGTAAAATGACCACCCATTTGTCTCCCTGCAGACATGGGATCATGCGCGATGTCGTTATGGCCATATAATCCCGCGAAAAATTGTTGTATTGACAACTCGCCTATAGCCATCATGAAAGTTTGATCGCGATAATAACCAGAACGGAAATCACCATTTTTAAAAAATTTTGCCATCGCTAATTGAGGCACTTCTTTTCCGTCACCAAAAATCCCAAATTTTGCTTTTCCAGTTAATACTTCTTTACGTCCTAGAAGACTACATTCTCGACTTTTTATCGCTATTTTGTAGTCGTTCAATACTTCAGTTTTGAAATCCTCAAATGTCAATGTAGTATTGGTTTTTTCTTTTATCATATTTTAAAAAGTATAACTTTAGGAAACAAATTTACTTAAAAACTTATTGTTTTCATAATTCATTGAAGAAATGCCATTTAATTTTTGGCTATCAAATTTTATTTAATAATCCATTTTTTACATTATATTAATTAAAATTACTTTTTTTGAAATAATAGTTTACTGAAATAGGCTTTTTTTAGTATAATTAAAACCATTTCCGCGTGAAAAGTTCAAGTAATTTTTTTGGATTAAAAGTGATAATGAATCGTATTTTTTCTGGATATTTTTTCTGTGAAATTTCCCATCCCTTCATGGAATAAACAGGTAAAAATAATTCAAAGTAATCGGAAACTAAGTTGATTCGAATGCCGCTATCATATACAAATTTATCTTTTTGAAATTTGTTTTTTATCAACCCTGCATCACCATAAATAGCAACCCAATTCCAAAGGGAATAACTAGTGTTAAAGGTCGAAATCCATTGGTTTGCATATGGTGTTTCTAATTTTGATTTGAAACCGCCTTCAGACAAAATAAATTGTTGGCTAAAAAAACCAGAGTTTTCGGATCTTCCAAAATAGTTGTAATCAAAAAGATAATCTGTAGGTCGGTCCAGCGCAAAACTAAAAAAATTAGAGTTGGTTCTATTGTATACGAATCCCCCTAAGTATAATCTTAGATCTAATTGGTGATTGTTTTCAAGTAGTTTTCTGTACTCCATTTCAGCAGAAACTTTCCCAAATTTAGTAGCCAGTTGTACGTCAGTTACAAAATTCATATAATTTACAACTTCTGTTTTCGTATTATAATATTTTACATTAAAAACGGAATAGTTTTCAGCTGTATTATCTAAAATAATAGCACTTTTTTCCCGGTTTACCATTACTTCTCGTATCACAATTAATTGTTTTCTATTATCCCTATAATTTTCTTGCCGAATATTTAATTGTATCATGGGGTTAATTTTTAAATAAGAAGCATCAGGCGCATAATGAAAATAGGTTCCACTAGCTGAATATCGTATGTTATATAAATTACTGTCTCTATAATTTTGATTTACAGCAAATAAAGCAATCCCAGTTATAGACTTTGATTTTGTAGAATAAGCTGGGTTTACATCGAAGATAAATGGTTTGTCTAAAATAGTCTTATTTTGTAGTCTAATTCCAGGAGATAAACCATCGTAAAAATTATAATTTAATGTGGGTATATATAAAATTTGATTGTAATAAGGGTCTTCTAAATCTTTCATAAAAACAAACTTCAAAGGTCTGTTATTCGGGAAAAAACCTTCTAGTTTTTTCCAGTTATTCCTTAAATTATATTCAGGAACTTCATTATCATAGTTTAAAACAAGTTTGTCAACTCCTTTTCTTTCAAATTTAAAAATGCTATTAGGAATTTTGGTATCCAACCATTCTTTAAAGACCACCTCTCCTTTTTTAAATCCATAGATAGATATCGGCACATGCACGCTAGTTTTGTTTTTTAAGGAAAAATGAATACTGTCTTTTGTTTTTAAAACATTTGCAAATTTGTAATCTATTATGTCACGGGAGTTAATAATAGTCTTGAAAAACCAACTAATATCCTTTTTTGTGTTGGATTTCATTAAATTCTCAAAATCAGTTCTGTTAACTTGCTTTCCTTTATTTTGATTATAGAATTCCCAAATGCTTTTGTTTACCGAATTGTCTTCAAGATAATCCGACAAAAATTTTAAACTTAATCCAGCACGGTATTTTCCGGAAATTTGTTCGTTAAATTTTATTAAATTGTTTTTAGAAGTCCCAAGCGGTTGGTCTAAATTTTTCCGAGCCATTAACATATAAAAATAGCTATATTGCTCATTAAATCCCAATTGGGTAAGGTTGTAACTTTTTAACAATTTTAAACTAGAAAGACGCCCTAACATCTTACTATCTGGATGATATTTTTCTATATAGTTCATCATCATATATATTTGAATTCCATCATATATCCAATTGTCTTTTCGGGGATCTAATTTTAAACTGTTTTTGAGATAATTGTTCAAATAGGTTTTTAGAAATTTAATTTCGAAAACGAATTCATCCGAAAATGCAGTAATAAATGAAGGTAATTGGTTTAAACCATAAAATGGATTCCGCTCATAATCGTCTTCAGAAACTGTTATTTTTTCATATGGATACTTCCCAATAAAATCGTTAGCAAAACTAGCGACTCGATCTACAATTATTGCTTTTTGATTATTGTCTATTTTCCTGCTTTTTAAACTAGTAAGGACTTCTATGTTCTTGTTTTTATAACTATAAAAACTCAATTTTGGTTCTATAAAAAGACTAAAATCGATTCTATTTTTCCCTATTAATTTATATATGCAATAGCTTTCTGTTTGAGCTTTTTTAAATGTATTTAAATCAGATGTTACTTCTAGGTTTTTAGGAATCTTCATTTCAATATCAAAATCAGTAACCCCATTGGCAATATCATCTAGATTGTTATTGTTGTAAGTGGCAAATGCATGGTTTTCATAGCGAGAAGGAGTGAGAACCCAATTTTTTAAATTCATTCGGTCATTATCCCCGTATCCATATTTGGTGAATTTATTACTAGGCACTTTTATGATATAGGAAAGCTCTAATGTAATTTTTTGATTTGGCAACAGCTTCTCCTTCAAATCAACTACAATTAAATCGGGATTCTTATTGGTTCTGTTCCAAACAAAAGGTAATTTCCCAGTGTCTGTGATAGCTAAAACAGCGGTACTTCCTAGTTCTTCTTTTTTGGCTAAATGAAATCCTCTGTAAAACTCATCAGAAAATCTTCTAGCAAGAGGTGTCGATTTTGAGAAATAGGCATTATTCCAGTCATTCAAAACAAGAGCGGTTAATGTGTCTTGTGACTGATTAAAAAAAACAAGTTCTTGTTGAATAGCCAACGTTTTTTTTACCGTATTTAGTTCGACTACAAGATGGGAATTGTTTTGGCTATACTGCTTTAACGAAGTAAATAAAACAAGTAGGTAAACTATATTTTTATAAAATGAGTTCAATAGTTTATAGGTGGTTTATAAGTCAAATGCTATTCTATAAATATAGAAAAAAATTGTCTAAAAATTAGGGGTTAGATCGTATTTTTTGTAGAACTTATCTAAGACATCAACCACTTCATCTTCGGTATCAACAATTTTATATAAATCTAAATCCTCTAAATGTACCGTTTGTTCTTTTTCTACCAATACGGTTCGTATCCAATCGATTAATCCCGACCAAAAAGCAGTTCCAACCAATATGATTGGAAATTTTCCAATTTTTTTTGTCTGTATTAAAGTCAATGCTTCAAACAATTCATCCATAGTTCCAAAGCCCCCAGGCATCACTACAAATCCTTGTGAATATTTAACAAACATTACTTTTCTGACAAAGAAATAATCGAAATTTAGATTTTTATCGCCATCAATATAAGGGTTAAAATGCTGTTCAAAAGGCAATGCGATATTCAGCCCCACTGAAGTTCCTCCGCCAAGTTGGGCGCCTTTATTACTCGCTTCCATGATCCCAGGTCCCCCGCCAGTAATGACACCATATCCCGCTTTACTTATTTTGTAAGCAATTTTTTCGGCCAATAAATAATATTTGTCTTCTGGTTTTGTTCGTGCGGAACCAAATATAGAAACACAAGGACCAATCCGTGCCATATTTTCATAGCCGTTTACAAACTCAGACATAATCTTGAAAATTGCCCAACTGTCGTTCGTCCGTATCTCGTTCCAAGTCTTTCTTTTGAATTTATCCTGTATTACTTTATCTTCGTCATTGTCAAAATCTTGTAATTTCATTTTTTGTATTTTTTTCTAAGATAACTCTTTTTTCAAAAATTGCGCTGTGTAGCTTTTTTTATTTTTGGCTACTTCTTCCGGAGTTCCTTTGGCAACAACTTCTCCGCCGCCTTTTCCGCCTTCTGGGCCAATGTCAATTATATAATCGGCAAGTTTGATCACGTCCATATTGTGTTCAATAATCAAAATGGTGTTGCCTTTATCCACCAGTTTATTGATCACTTCCATCAACACCCGAATGTCCTCAAAATGCAAGCCGGTTGTGGGTTCATCCAAAATATAAAACGTGTTTCCTGTATCTTTTTTAGATAATTCTCCCGCTAGTTTGATTCTTTGCGCTTCCCCACCGGAAAGCGTTGTGCTTTGTTGACCGAGCGTAATATAGCCCAAACCAACATCCTGAATTGTTTTTACTTTTCGATGAATTTTCGGAATCATTTCAAAGAAAGGAACGGCTTCATCTACCGTCATATTCAATATATCCGAAATGGATTTTCCTTTGTATCGAATCTCCAACGTTTCTCTGTTAAAACGCTTGCCTTGGCAGGTTTCACATTCGACATAAACATCCGGCAGGAAGTTCATTTCTATCGTTCTCACACCGGAACCTTCGCAGGTTTCACAACGCCCGCCTTTTACGTTAAAACTAAAACGTCCGGCTTTGTAACCCCGAATCATACTTTCCGAAGTCATCGTAAACAAATTTCTAATTTCCGTAAAAACTTCGGTATAGGTCGCCGGATTCGATCGTGGCGTGCGCCCAATTGGACTTTGGTCAATATCAATTACTTTGTCGATATGTTCCAAACCTTCAATTTTTTTATACGGTTTTGGTTTTTTGACCCCATTAAAATAATAGGCGTTCAGAATAGGGTAGAGGGTTTCGTTAATCAATGTCGATTTTCCGCTTCCTGAAACTCCCGTCACGCAAATCATTTTACCTAAAGGCAATTCTATCGATACATTTTTCAGATTGTTCCCGGTTGCGCCAGTCAGTTTTAGAAAATTTCCGTTGCCTTCTCGACGTTTTTTGGGAACTTCAATTTCCATTTCACCGTTCAAGTAGGAAGCCGTCAAAGTGTGGTCTTTCAGAATTTCGGCAGGAGTTCCCTTGCTGATGATTTCGCCGCCGTGTTTTCCCGCTTTCGGACCTATATCAATCACGTAGTCAGCACGTAGAATCATGTCTTTATCGTGTTCAACTACAATAACCGAGTTGCCAATATCGCGTAATTGTTCCAAAGAATGAATCAATTTGTCATTGTCTCTTTGATGTAAACCAATGCTCGGTTCATCCAGAATATATAATACACCCACCAACTGCGATCCAATTTGTGTCGCCAATCGAATGCGTTGTGCTTCGCCACCAGAAAGTGATTTTGAGCTTCGACTTAAAGCTAAATAATCTAAACCAACGTTCATTAAGAAAGCCAATCGATCTTTGATTTCTTTGATAACTTCCGTGGCAATTGTCTTTTGTTTATCGGATAAATGAGTGTTCAATTCCAGAAACCAAGCCGTAACATCCGAAATATCCATATTGCATAATTCGGTGATATTTTTCTCGTTGATTTTGAAAAATAAAGCTTCTTTTTTCAATCGTGAACCTTCACAAACTGGACAATTTACTTCGTCCATAAATTCCTTTGCCCAACGTTTGATACTTGAAGAACCACTTTCGTCGTGTTGGTTTTTGATGAAATGTGAAATCCCTTCAAACTCAATTTTGTATTCTTTAGTCACACCCAAAACTTTTGATTCGACCGAGAATTTTTCCTTGCCACCATTCAAAATCATTTCCATCGCTTCTTCGGAAATCGTAGAAATGGAGTCGGTCAATTTGAAACCGTATTTTTCGCCAATGATTTCCAGTTGTTTGAACATCCAACTGCTTTTGCATTCGCCCAAAGGCGAAAAACCACCTTTGTTTATAGACAATTTCGGATTGGGAATAATCTTTTTGATGTTGATTTCATTCACCGTTCCCAAACCTTTGCAATGCTCACAAGCTCCTTTTGGTGAGTTGAACGAAAATAAATTCGGTTCCGGATTTTGATAGGAAATTCCGGTTGTCGGACACATTAAATTCCGACTGAAAAACCGAATTTCATTGTAGTCCTGGTCTAAAATCATCAACACATTTTCACCGTGGTACATCGCCGTTTTGATGCTTTCGGTCAGTCGTTTTTCATTGTCAGGCGTATCTTCGATAACCATTCTATCGATCACGATTTCGATGTCGTGCGTTTTGTAACGGTCGAGTTTCATTCCCGTGGTGATGTCTTTGATGTCGCCGTTAATGCGAACTTTCAAAAAGCCTTGTTTGGCAATTTGTTGGAATAATTCAGCATAATGTCCTTTTCTGGCTCGAATAATAGGTGCCAGAATATTAATGCGTTTTCCAGCAAAATCTTTGGTAATTAACTCCTTGATTTGCTCATCGTCATAGGAAACCATTTTCTCGCCTGTATTATAGCTATAGGCATCGGCGGCACGTGCATAAAGCAAACGAAGGAAATCATAAATCTCTGTAATCGTTCCAACGGTGGAGCGTGGGCTCTTGGAGGTGGTTTTCTGTTCGATGGCAATAACGGGAGAAAGTCCATCAATTTTATCTACATCGGGACGTTCCAATCCACCCAGAAATTGTCGGGCGTAAGCCGAAAAAGTTTCCACGTAACGGCGTTGTCCTTCAGCATAAATCGTATCAAAAGCCAAGGACGATTTCCCGGAACCCGAAAGTCCAGTGATCACCACCAGTTTTTCTCGAGGAATGCGGACATCTATGTTTTTCAGATTGTGTACTCGCGCACCCAATATTTCAATGTTATTATCGTTTTCTAGCATAAATTTTTTGTCAACTCCGAATTGTCGGAAGTATAGTTACGTCTGGTTTTGCTTTTACAATTTCTCTTTCAAATACTTCCCTGTAATCGATTTTTTCTTTTTTATGATTTCCTCGGGGGTTCCTTCGGCGAGTAACTGTCCTCCGTTTTCACCACCTTCTGGACCTAAATCAATTATCCAGTCGGCACATTTTATGAGGTCCAAATTGTGTTCAATCACCAATATCGAATGCCCTTTGTCGATTAAAGCCTCAAACGAAGCCAATAGTTTCTTGATGTCGTGAAAATGCAATCCCGTTGTGGGTTCGTCAAAAACAAAAAGGGCTTTTTCCTTGGTAGCACCTTTTACCAAGAACGAAGCCAGTTTGATACGTTGTGCCTCGCCACCGGAAAGGGTAGAGGAGGATTGTCCCAATTGTACATAGCCCAAACCGACATCTTGCAAGGGTTGGAGTTTTTGGGTGATTTTGGTTTGTTTGTTGGCCGCAAAAAAAGCAATCGCATCATCGATGGTCATTGTCAAAATGTCGTGAATGTTCTTGCTGTCGAAAGCGACTTCCAAAACTTCTTTCTTGAATCGCTTGCTATTGCAGGTTTCGCAATGCAATTGCACATCGGCCATAAAAACCATTTCGACATTGATGGTGCCTTCACCTTTGCAGGTTTCACAACGACCTCCATCTACATTAAAGGAAAAATGTTTGGCTTGATAACCGCGAATTTTTGATAATTTTTCTTTGGCAAACAATTCCCGAATATCATCATACGCCTTGATATACGTCACGGGATTCGAACGGGAACTTCGACCAATTGGGTTTTGGTCTACGTATTCGATGTGTTGAATCTTGTGATAATAGCCACGCATTTCGGTAAATTGTCCTGCCTTTTCGCCAGCACCATCCAATTTTTTCTGCATCGCCGGAAACAGGATTTTTTTGACCAAGGTGCTTTTTCCACTTCCTGAAACACCTGTAATTACAGTCAAACATTCCAAAGGAAATTTGACATCTATATTTTGTAAATTATTCTCTCTTGCACCCAGAATTTCAATATAATTGTTCCATTTTCTGCGGATTCGAGGCGTTTTAATTTCTAATTCACCATTCAGATATTTGGCTGTTAACGATGTCGATTTCAGGATTTCGTCGAAAGTTCCCTGAGCGACCAATTCGCCGCCAAAAGTTCCCGCTTCGGGACCGATGTCGATAATCATATCAGCAGCTTTCATAATATCCTCATCGTGTTCCACCACAATAACGGTGTTGCCTAGATCTCGTAAAGATTGCAATACTTTGATCAATCGTTCCGTGTCTTTTGGGTGTAACCCAATACTTGGCTCGTCAAGGATATACATCGAACCCACCAAACTGCTTCCCATTGAAGTCGCCAAGTTAATGCGTTGCGATTCGCCACCGGAAAGGGTCGCCGAGTTTCTGTTTAAAGTCAAATAATCCAATCCCACTTCGGTTAAAAATGATAATCGGTTGTTGATTTCCAATAACAGTCGTTTGGCAATTTGCTTTTCATAGACATCCAAATCGATGTTTTCAAAAAAAGTAACCAAATGTTTGATTGGTAAGTCCACCAAATCCGAAACGGTTTTCGAATTGATTTTCACGTAAGAAGCTTCAATCCGCAAGCGTTTCCCTTTGCAGGAATGACATTTGGTTTTGCCGCGATAACGAGAAAGCATTACCCGATTTTGAATTTTATAATTCTTGTCTTCTAATTCTTTGAAGAATGCATTCAAGCCTTGAAAATAGCTGTTTCCTTTCCAAACCAAGTCTTTTTGCGCTTCCGAAAGTTCAAAATACGGTTTGTGAATAGGAAAATCAAACTTGTAAGCGTTATTCACCAATTCATCCCGAAACCAGCCCATACTTTCGCCACGCCAAGGGTAAATGGCATTTTCAAAAACGGACAAGGAAGTGTTGGGAATTACCAATTCTTCATCGATTCCTATAATATTTCCGTAGCCTTCGCAAATGGGACATGCTCCATAAGGATTGTTGAAACTAAACAAATGAACGTTTGGTTCCAAAAAAGTAATACTGTCCAATTCGAAATTATTACTGTACGAAAAACGTTTCGGAGTGTCTAATTCCTGTAAATGGCAAATTCCTTTTCCTTCATAAAAAGCGGTTTGCACGGCATCGGCAAGGCGATTGTAAAACTCCTCTTCGTCTTTGACTACGATTCGGTCAATAATTAGAAGAACGTCTTTGTTGTCTAATATATGTCCATCGATTGCATCGAGACGAATGGTTTGATTGTTGACCAATATTCTGGAAAACCCTTGATTGAGTAAGGCTTTTAATTTGTCTTCCAAAGCTCGGCCGTGTTCTAAATGAATTGGCGCGAGGAGCAACCATTTGCTGTCAACTCCAAATTTTTTCACGTCCGTGATAATATCCGAAACTGTATTTTTTTTGACTTCTTGTCCGGAAACTGGCGAGAAAGTTCTGCCAACTCGGGCGAATAATAATTTGATATAATCGTAAATTTCGGTAGAAGTCCCTACTGTAGAACGTGCATTGGTAGTGTTTACTTTTTGTTCAATTGCGATTGCTGGAGCAATTCCCTTGATGTATTCTACTTTTGGTTTATCCAATCTCCCCAGAAATTGACGCGCATACGATGATAAACTTTCCACATATCGGCGTTGTCCTTCGGCGTATAAAGTATCGAAAGCTAAGCTTGATTTTCCGGAACCCGAAAGTCCGGTAATCACTACTAATTTATTTCTAGGAATCGCGACATCCACATTTTTTAGATTGTGAACCTGCGCTCCTTTGATGATGATATTCTTCTTTGGATCTAATTTAGAAAGGTCAATTTGCATTTGAAAACCGAATTTTCACAAAAGTAATCAATTTTAAAATGAGAATTGGTATTGAGGGAATCCCAAATTTATAGTTTTAGACCTAGTTTTGCAATAAATTAAAGTATACTATTTTTGGTTCCGATTTAATCGATTTATAGGCTAAAAATTCTGTATTTTTCAAATTATTTTCTCGTTCAGTATAACTTTTATTCTTTTTTATTTGTTTATTAAGATAAAATATAGTTAAATTTGACAACTTAATAATAACATTAAAACATTAGCCTATATCATAGAACTACTTTTTAGAGAAAATTCTCCAAATTTTATTAAATAACTAAAAGGTATTATTATGGCTAATGTACAACTTCCTGATTCTTTATTGGTATACAATTATGTCGAAGGCGATGAAAACGCTTTGACGATTTTGATCAATAGACACCAATCAAAAATTTTCGGTTTTATATATTCAAAAATCTCAGACAGAGACATTTCGAATGATATTTTTCAAGACACTTTTATTAAAGTTATTAAAACTTTAAAATCAAAAGCCTATAACGAAGAAGGTAAATTTTTGCCTTGGGTGATGCGAATTGCTCATAATCTAATTATTGACCACTTTCGAAAAAACAAAAAAATGCCAATGTTCAGGGAAACGGAGGAATTTTCTATTTTTTCTATTATGTCTGATGATTCTCCTACAATCGAAAACAAAATCATTAGGGAACAAGTTGAAATAGACCTTAGAAAACTAATCGAAGAGCTTCCTGCCGATCAAAAAGAAGTTTTGGTAATGCGAATGTATCAAGATATGAGTTTCAAAGAAATATCTGAAATTACTGGGGTTAGCATCAATACTGCCTTGGGTAGAATGCGTTATGCTTTGATGAATATGAGAAAAGTGATTGATAAACATCAAATTATTTTAACGAATTAATACTATATTGAAAAGTATTGCGTTGTAATAAAAAACAAAATTATTTATTACAATATGGCAAAAATCTATTCTAAAAAAACATTAGTTATTCCTACAATGAAACCTAGAAAAGAAATCATTTCTTTTTTATTAAATTACTCCAAAGCGTTTAGCATAATAAAAGGTAATAAAATGAGTTTCGAAATTATAGCTAATTAGGAAAACGTCCCGATAATCATCGGGACGTTTTTTTATGGTATTTTTCCAAAACAGATTTCCTTCCAACTGTTTTAGTGATGCTGTCTTTCTCTATATCCCATGCACGAGCAGGTGAATATTCCCTACCATACCAAATCATTTGCAAGTGTAAATCATTCCATATTTCCTTTGGAAAAATGCGTTTTGCATCTTTTTCAGTTTGCGCTACACTTTTCCCATTGGACAAATTCCATCGGTACATCAATCGATGAATGTGCGTATCAACAGGAAAAGCAGGTACTCCAAAAGCCTGTGACATCACCACACTAGCAGTTTTATGTCCCACAGCTGGAAGTTCTTCTAGGCTTTCAAAACTTTGGGGAACTTTGCCTCCATGTTTGTCAATTAAGATATGTGACAAACCGTGAATTCCTTTTGATTTCATTGGCGATAAACCACAAGGACGAATAATGGCTCTTATTTCCTCGACTGACATTTTGATCATTTCATAAGGATTGTCTGCTTTGGCAAACAATAAAGGAGTAATTTGGTTGACCCGAACATCGGTGCATTGTGCCGAAAGTAAAACGGCAATAAGTAATGTATAGGGATCTTTGTGGTTTAAAGGAATTGGAATCTCAGGATACAATTCTTTTAACGTATTTATAACAAATGTTATACGTTCTTTTTTGGTCATTTTAGTTTATTTTTGGGTAAAATTAACAACTATTCTTATAAACAACTAAACTTATAAAACCAAATTATGACAACATTAAAAAAAGGAGATAAAGCTCCTAGTTTTTCGGGACTTGACCAAGACGGAAAATTGCATAAATTAGCCGATTATAAAGGAAAGAAGCTAGTAGTTTTCTTTTATCCAAAATCCAATACGCCAGGATGTACAGCCGAAGCCTGTGATTTGAGAGATAATTTTGAGCGTTTCGAAGCTAATAATTATGAACTTTTAGGGGTAAGTGCCGATGCTACCAAAGCCCAAGCCAAGTTCAAGGAAAAATATGATTTTCAGTTTCCCTTATTGGCAGACGAGGAAAAATCGGTTATTCAGGCATTTGGGGTTTGGGGACCTAAAAAGTTTATGGGAAAAGAGTATGATGGGATTCACAGAACCACATTTGTAATCGATGAAAATGGTATAATAGACAAAGTAATCTCCGATGTAAAAACCAAAGAGCACACTGCGCAAATCTTAAAATAAATCTTCAAGATTAAGATTAAAATAAATAAGGCCAAGAAAACAACATTGATTTCTTGGCCTTATTTATGTAATGTCTAATTTTCTAATTTGAATTAGCTGCTTTTTTTAATAATTTGCTAGGATTGTAACCGAAAAGTTCTTGCTTTTTTATGATTTCAGCAACACCTGATGGTAGCATTGATTCCCAACCTAGCTTATTTTCACTTATCATTTTTAACACTTCTCGAGAGAAAACTTCTAAGTTTTTTGGATTATAGTTTTTAATGTCGACTACTTTTCCATTGAATTTGAAAAATTTATATAATTCTTTCATTCTAGGATGAACTTTTAAAGTCTCCGAAGTAATAATTACCCCATTTTCATCTAGCATTGGGTATAAAAAAACTTTCATGTCTCGGTAGAATAATTTCCCGAAAGCCTCCAGAATTCCGCCACTCAGATGACGATAGTATTTTTCGTCAAATATATCGACTAAATTGTTTACTCCCATTGCCAAGCCCATTCTAGCTTTGGTATATTTTGCAAAATATTCGACTACTCTATAATACTCTTGAAAATTAGAAATCATTACTGTTTGACCTAATGAACAAAGTAATTCTGCCCGGTCCATAAAATCTTTTTCATCAATTTCCCCATCAGAACGAAGGTTTGACAGTGTGATTTCAAAAATAACCAGGGTGTTGTCTACTTCAACTTTATTTTCATGTAAAAACATTTTCAATGATTCCTCGTACATGTCCATATTTACTTTTGTAACTGGACGGAAACTTCCTCTTAAAGCAAGAATGTTTTTTTTGTATAACAAGGCTGCCGGCAGGATGTTTTTACCTTCGGGATCAAATATTACAGCGTCTGTCATCCCGTTTTTCACCAATTGCAAGCTCATCAAACGATTGTCTACATCGGCAAAACGAGGTCCTGAAAAATTAATAGTGTCTATTTCAAGTTGGTCTTTGTCTAAATGATCGTATAAATAACGCAACAATTGCTTAGGCTGGTTGTATTTATAATAGGCACCATAAATTAAATTTACGCCCAGAGTACCTAATGTTTCTTGTTGTAATCGGACGTCAGTTTCTTTAAAGCGGACATGAAGAATGATATCATTATAGGCTTCGTCAGGCTCTATTTGATATCGAATGCCAACCCATCCGTGTCCTTTAAATTGTTTAGCAAAGTCTATGGTAGCCACCGTGTTGGCATAACTAAAAAACATCTTATTAGGATGTTTTATGCGGCTTAACCTCTTTTCTATTAGATCTACTTCATGGGAAAGCATTTTTTTTAAACGACTTTCAGTCACATAACGGCCATCTTTTTCAATCCCATAAATAACATCACTAAAGTCTTTGTCATAAGCAGAAGTAGCTTTCGCGATTGTTCCAGAAGAACCCCCAGCTCTAAAAAAATGTCTAACTGTTTCTTGTCCGGCACCAATTTCAGCAAAAGTCCCATAAATATTTTCGTTCAAATTAATGCGAAGTGCTTTGTCTTTTATAGAAGGAATTTGTTCGATGACTTTGTCACCTTTCAGTGTTATTTCTGTATCCATTTCTTTTGAAGAGTATAATATTTACAAAGTTACTAAATTAGGTTTCTAATGAAAGATAATTAATCCTATTTTTGTAAAATAATTGACAAAATTCATGCTAAATGAATGTATATTTTTTAGGAACAGGCACGTCACAAGGAATACCAGTAATCGGAAGTAAACATTCGGTTTGTCAGAGTGTTGATTCTAGGGATAAAAGGCTTAGGGTTTCGGTTTGGATTTCTTGGGAAAATCATTCTTATATAATCGATTGCGGACCTGATTTTAGACAACAAATGTTGGCTTCAAATTGCCAAAAAGTAGATGCAATATTATACACACATGAGCATTCAGACCATACTGCCGGACTTGACGACATTCGCCCCTTTAATTTTAAACAAGGAGAAATTCCTATTTATGCCCATAAACGAGTAATTGATAATCTTAAAATGCGGTTTGATTATATTTTTGAAACTAAAAATAAATACCCAGGGGCACCTTCAGTGAAAACAATAGAGGTTGTTAATAATTATCCTTTTTCCATAGGAAATAAAATGGCAGTTCCCATAAATGTCATGCATGGAAGTCTCCAGGTTTTTGGTTACAGAATTGATGATTTTGCGTATTTAACTGATGTTAAGACAATTGAAAAAAATGAAATAGATAAATTGAAAAACTTAAAAGTACTAGTTGTTAATGCCTTAAGAGAAGAACAACATGATACACATTTCAATTTACAAGAAGCCTTAGATTTCATTGCTTTAATAAATCCTCAAAAAGCGTATCTTACCCATATCAGTCATATTTTTGGATATCACCAAGAAATACAACAAAAGCTTCCTATAAACGTTTTTTTGGCTTATGATAACTTGCAAATCACTATTTAACCCCACTTAAAAATGAAAAAATCTTTACTGCTTTATCTTTTTATTCTAACGCTACTTTTCGCGGTTTTTACCTATATGTATTTCAGTAAGGAACTTACTTTTGAACAAAAAAAATTCGAAAAAACAAACACAAAATTAAAAGACAGTTTAAATTCCATCACGGCTAAACTAGTTGATGCAAATTATTTTTCTTTAGCCAAAAACGAAAATGCCCAAAATTATTTTAATCCTGACAACACAACAAAAACTATTCAAGTTGAAAAGTTGATTTCTCTTATTGCCGAAAAATTAATGGATTTGAATTCCAATCCTAAAGGAAATCCATATGTTGGTCAAGATCAAATCGGCTCCCAAAAATTCATCATTAATAAAGTACGAATTTTAAATCATCGATGGATTATTGCTGATTATAGTGATGGAGATTATTGGGGTGAGGTGTTATTAAAGTATTTTATTAATGAAGACGAAACGGTTTCCTTTGAAACAATTCAGTCTTTGTTATATCAGAAATAAACTATTTTTCTAGTAGCCAATTCTTGAAATCATAAAAGTTTTGCGGTGAAACTCCGTGTCCAAGAGGGTATTCTTTATACGTTGTTTTTATACCCAAATTTTCCAAGAAAGGTTTTGCTTTTCTTCCCCATTCTACTGGAATTATCTGGTCTGCCGTGCCGTGCGAGGAAAATATTTTGAGATTTGTAAACGAATTTTTTAAATAATTTTCTTCTAGAATTTCTGGATTGATATAACCACTCATTGCCACGACTCTTTGTACTTTTTCAGGATGCGAGAGCGCTACGGCATAACTCAAAATAGTGCCTTGACTAAAGCCGATTAAGGTAACATTTTCAGTGTCAATAGGATAAATAGCAATTAATTCGTCAATAAAATTGGCGATCAAATCTCTGGAGCTTCTTGCTTGGTCATTGTCTGAAAACTTGTTTTGGTCGGCATCAAAGTTGATAGCGTACCAAGCATAACTTCCATGTTGCATGTTATAAGGAGCACGAGCTGAAATGATGTAATACTCCTCTGGAAGTTCTTTTGCAAAAGAAAATAAGTCTTCTTCATTACTACCATATCCGTGGATTAAAAGTAATAGAGGATTTTTGTCTAACCTTATTTTGGGTTCTCTTACTAGGTATTCTAGAGATAATTTCATCTGACTATGTTATATTTATCAGCCATTTTTGAAAATAATTTCCCAACAAAGGAATCGGTTTTGTTACCCCATTAATAGCGCTAAAAATCCCATAAGTCCACAAAACAGAAAGAAAAACCCACATAGAAATCGAAATCATATAGCTGTCAAAATTACTAACAATTAATCCCAATGAAATAAAAGTGAGTGATAAGCCTAACGCTTGTCGGATGTGGAAGGAAGCAAAGGAATTTTTTTCATCGCCACTGTTCATTGACATAGCAATTAAAACTCCAATAATTAAAATATAGCTCGTTATGGCAGGTGTTTTTCCTTTTTCTATAAGGTTATTCATTGTATATTCTTGTTATAAAACTAATTTTCCTTGGTTGTAAATTCCATATACTTTTCCTTTAATTTCAACTCCTAGAAAAGCTGAATTTTTAGATTTCGACAAGATACTTTCTTTTGTAAAAATGCTTTTTCCTTCGGGATTAAATAAGCTAATGTTCGCTTTACTTCCTTCAATAATAGTTTGCTTTTCAATTCCAAAAGTAGTTTTTCCCGAAGTTAATTTTTCAATTGTTTTTTCCAAAGACAATACGGTTAACAAAGCCCCAAAAGCACTTTCTAAACCAATAGTTCCGTTTTTAGCCAAATCAAATTCCATCTTTTTATGTTCAATGTCTATCGGGTTGTGGTCAGATGTAATCATATCAATCGTATTGTCGAGAATCCCCGCTAATAAAGCTTTTCTATCAGGTTCTGTTCTCAGTGGCGGAGAAACTTTATATCTAGTATCGAAATCACCTAATTTAGAATCGGTTAAAACCAAATGATGTACGGCAGCACTACAGGTTACCTTCAAACCTTTGGCTTTGGCTGCCTTAATTAATTGAACTGATTTGGCTGTTGAAATTGTAGGAATATGTAGTTTTCCTCCAGTGTATTCAAGTAAAAACAAGTTTCTTGCGATTTGCAATTCTTCGGCTAGATTAGGAATTCCTTTCAAACCTAATTGGGTTGAAACTATTCCTTCATTAGCAACCCCATTTCCTTTTATGTTCGAATCTTCTGCAAAAGCTAGGACCAACCCATCAAAATCTTGTACATATTGTAAGGCTATTTTTAGCAAATTGGCATTGTCTAAACTTTTATTGTAATCTCCAAAGGCTACAGCTCCTGCATTTTTCATGTCGAATAATTCAGTCATGTCTTTACCTTCACTTCCTTTTGTTAAAGCCCCAATTGGGAAAAGCTGCGTAGCAAATCCGTTGGCTTTAGTTGTAACAAAATTGATTTGTGATTGATTATCGATAATCGGGTAGGAGTTGGGTTGCAAAGCAATAGCCGAAAAGCCACTTCGCGCAGCAACATTCAAACCATTAGCAATGGTTTCCCGATCCTCAAAACCAGGCTCTCCTAGCGAAACACTACTGTCAAACCAACCTTGAGATACATGTAAATTGTCGAGTTTTATTTCGGTTGCATTTTCTGAATTGGAAATTGATGCCCCAATTTTTTTGATATTACCATCAACAATTAAAATATCTACGGTTTTGTTGTGATAAGAACTTTCAGAATCGATAACTTTTGCTTCCCGGATGATTATTTTCATAGTACTTGAATTAATTATTGGACAGTCGATTTTATTTTACGAATCGTATTATTGCCATTTCGGTTACCAGAAAAAGCATTGCAAATATAATAAACCATTTCCAAATTTGATTGTCGGCTCTGTCGGTTTGTAAAGTGTCTAAAATTTTCGCTACGGATTCTATTTTTTTATAGTCAGACAATAGATTTTCATTGAATTGGTATAAATCACTTTCGATTCGATTGTAATTGAAACTGATGTTTTGTAAACGTTCTTTTTGGTTGTATACTCCAAAATTACCAGCTTGTTCTGGGAAATCATTAAACGTTAACTTCACCTTATTATTAAGAATTTGTTGGATGGGAATAAAGGTTTCAGTATCATTTTTTATTTTCAAAATCGCGTCTTTTGATAAAGCTACATCAACCAAAAAAGGATCCTCATTTCCAATTGTGAGAGAATTTACAGCATTTTTTTGATTATTTAGTGCCATTTTGTAAAAGGTAGGCACAATTAAAGGTGATTGCTGAATATTAGAATTTTCAAGACTAATTGGCGCTGCAAATACATACACTCCCGAAATTGAATTGTTGATTGAGGTCAAAAAAGCACTTTGGTCTTCATAATATAAAGCCGCTGGATTAGCGCTTGAAATCCCAAAAGATGTTTTTGTTTTTGGGTATTGAAAATTAGTCGTTTTATTTTCGAAAACACCGCCATACAGTGGGTGATTGAAATTAATTTTAGTTACTAATTTTTCTTTATTTTCTATAGCTATGAATTGGATGTCTCCAAAATTGTTTAAAAACGAATTTGTATTTTTAATTGAAGTCTTTACCGATGGAATAAAAATGAGGTTTCCGCCTTTATCCACAAAAGATTTTAACGTGGTTTGGAGGGCTTGCGGGATTTCGTCTATTTCGTTCAAAACAATTGCGTTTTGATTTTCGAGTGAATTGTAATCTAAAGTGCCAATCGAAAAATTGTTGAAATTGAATTCGTCATTAGTGTAAATTCGCGATAGGAAGTTACTTTTTTCGGGTTGACCTATGCTGATAACATTACTTTTTTTAGGTTTTGAAATGTTGAAATATAAATTGTTGTCGTATTCCAATCCATTGTCAACAATGGAAGCATAACCATGAAAATCATCTTTTGGAATGGTGAAATAAATTGTTTTTTTTGGAGTGTTTAATTTGGTTAAGGTTTTTGCTATCAATTTGTTATTATTGTATAAAGCTACTGGAATTTGCTTTATCTGTTTGCTATCGCTTGGGTCTTTGTCTTTTTCACCAAAAGCGGATAATTTTAAACCAATTTCATAGAAATCATCGAAACTTTGGTGAATGAAAACACTGTCAATAGACACGTTTTTTTGCTGTTCCGCCTGTGGAATAATGAAATAGCTGTTGAACGTACTATCAATACTTTTTAATTGTTTTGGCTCCAATCCAACAGCATCGGTAATCACAACTACATCTTTATTGAAATCCGATTTTCTAGATTTTATTTTTGCCATAGCACTTTCGAGTTGGAAAGGCAAGGCGCTATATTTCAGATTTTGTAATTCTACTCGAATGGATTTTATGTCTGTATTCCAAAATGTTTGAGAATTTGTAATCAAGGAAAAGGTTTGGTTTTCCGGTGTGTTTTCGAGTAGTTCCTGCAAGGCTCTTTTTAGGAGTTCTCCCTTTTGACCTTTGGCTTGCATCGAAAAGGAATTGTCTAAAACAATATATATATCATTAGAACTATTTTTCGTGTCTTTGGCTTTAAAAAGAGGCTGGGCAAAAGCAATAATAATACAAAACAACAATAATAAACGCGTGGCTAAAAGCAACCATTTTTTAATTCTAGAGCTCTTTCTGGTTTGAATGGAAAGTTCTTTTAAGAAGTGCACATTGGTGAAATATTCCTTTTTGAAACGGCGTAACTGAAACAAATGAACCAAAATTGGAATAACCAATAAGAAAAGAAAATAAAGAATTTCCGGGTATTTGAATTGCATTAGTAGTATTGATTTTGTCAAAAATACAAATTTGTAGATAATTGTAAGTTGATATTACTGTATTTTTGTTTGCTGACAATTGAATTGGAAAACAAAGCCAAATAAATCACTTAATTTATCCTTCAATCCTTTAAAACATGAAAAATATATTTGCTACTCTAATTTCTGTTTTCACTTTAGCTACAATTCAAGGGCAAGAAAACAAGTTCAATTTGATTGTGGGCACTTTCACCACCCAATGTGAGAGTAAAGGAATTTATGTTTATGATTTCGACTCTAATTTGGGCAACTTTACTCTAAAAAACACATCTGAAAACGTACTTAATCCGAGTTATTTGACAATTTCAAAGGATAAAAAATTTGTATATGCTGTAAACCAAAATGATGAATTAAGTACTGTTAGTTCTTTTGGGTTTAGTTCTTTAAGTGGAAAATTAACTTTGCTGAATAAACAAGATTCAAAAGGAGCAAGACCGTGTTATATTATTAATGACGATAAAAATGTGATTACAGCTAATTATAATAGTGGCAGTATTTCGGTTTTTGGTAAAAATAATGATGGAAGTATCACTGAAACTAAGCAAGTGATTCAACATTTTGGAAAAGGAATTAATGTTAAAAGACAACTGACTCCTCACGTGCACATGCTTTGTTTTACGCCAGATAAGAAATATGTTTTGGCGAGTGACTTGGGAACAGATGCAATTTACACCTATCAATACAATCCGAATTCTGAGAATCAAATCTTAGTATTTAAAGATGGTATCGCCGTCAAACCCGGAAGCGGCCCAAGGCATTTCACCTTTAGTAAAGACGGAAAATACATTTATTTATTACAAGAATTAGACGGTAGTTTAACCTCTTTTAGTTATAGGAACGGAAAACTAAAAAAAGTGTTTGAAACATCAATTTTGGCAAAAGAATTTAAAGGTGACGTTGCTTCAGCTGATATTCACATTTCGCCAGATGGGAAATTTCTATACGCCACTAATCGTGGAACTGCTAATGATATTTCAGCTTTTAAACTTTTGAAAAAAGGGAAATTAGAGTTAGTTGGACGAACTAGTACTTTAGGTAAAGGTCCTAGAAATTTCGCGATAGATCCGTCAGGAAATTTTCTTTTGGTGGCACATCAATATTCGAATGACGTAGTGATTTTTAAGAGGGATAAATTGACAGGAAGTCTTACAGATACTGGAAAAAGAATTCCTTTATGTTCACCGGTCTGTTTGGTTTTTCCAAAGATTTAATTTTTAGTCGCAAATCCGCAAATTGTAATCCCAACGAATTTATATTAATTGTGAATTTCCGGTTGCTTTTTTATTTCTTGTCCTTGCGTTTTTTAGCTTGGTTTTTAAGCATATTTCTATTGACAGAACCGTGCGTTTTTTTCTTAGTTACGCTAGGCCCACCCAAATTTACTTTTTTATTCTTCTTGCTTTTTTCTTGAAAGGCGCCATCACCCTCTATTTTTTGTTTTTTCATTAAAAACTTAATCGGTTGTCTGTCCTTTTCAGGTTCGATTAGTTTCAATGAAATTTCGACGGATTCAGGAAAAGACTCGTTAGTTAATTTCATATCCATTAATATTTCAATGGCCTCTTTCGATTCTTCTTCACGAGGGGCGATTAAACTAATAGCTGTTCCTGAAGCATCAGCACGACCAGTTCTACCAATACGGTGCATGTATAATTCAGGCATCTCTGGCATTTCAAAGTTAATGACGTGCGTAATGTTGGAAATATCCAAACCTCTAGCCATAATGTCAGTGGTGATCAAACCACGCAGATTTCCTTCTTGAAAAGAAGCCATGGTACTCAAACGATAATTCTGAGATTTATTCGAGTGTATAACGCCAAATTGACCATCAAAATCTTCCTCAATTCTCTCATGAACCATATCCGAAATTTTCTTGTTATTCACAAAAACCAAAACACGACTCATATCTTCATTAGCCTGCAATAAGTGTTTTAATAAATTAATTTTGGTATTGAAGTTGGGAACTTGATACGTAATTTGCTTGATGTTTTCTAATGGCGTTCCCGATGCTGAAAGTGTTACTTCTTCAGGGTAATCAAAATAATCGTTTAATATAGCATCTACTTCATCCGTCATAGTGGCGGAAAACAATATGTTTTGACGTTTTTTTGGCATCATAGCCAAAATAGCAGTCAATTGGGTACGAAAACCTAAATTGAGCATTTCGTCGAACTCATCGATAACCAATTTTTGCATTTCTTCAAAACGAATCACATTGTCTAAGGTTAAATCCATTATTCGTCCTGGGGTTCCTACGAGTATGTCACAACCTTGATAAATAGTTTTTTTTTGGGAGTTAATGTTGACACCTCCAAAAATACCAACAGTACGAACAGACATGTATTTGGTCAATTTATCCACTTCCTCAACCACCTGAACCACAAGTTCACGAGTTGGAACTAGGATTACTATTTTGGGAGTATGACCAGGGGTGAATTTATATAGTTTTAATAAAGGCAACAAATAAGCGAAAGTTTTACCAGTTCCAGTTTGTGCAATTCCCATCATATCACGACCAGACATAATAACCGAAAAAGTTTTTTTCTGAATAGGAGTGGGTGTTTTAAATCCTAAATCGTCGATTGCTTTTTGTACAGATTTTGGAAGATTGAATGGATCAAAAGTGGTCATATGAGGCGTATTTTAAGCAAAGGTACGTTATTTCAAACTAATGTAAGGCTGTATTATTTTATATGAAATGCTCACTTGTGTTATGGATTTAATCTCACAATTCTCAAAAAGTTCTTGAAATTACACCAACTTGCTTCAAGATAATTCAGTAAATTTGAAACTCAAACTGCAAAATGACACAGACCTATATAATTACCGGAATGTCTTGCAATGGCTGCCGTACCAAAGTCGAAAAAACCTTGAACGAAATGGAGGGAGTAGAAGCCACAGTTTCTTTAGATCCGCCAGTGGCAACCATTACAACCGAAAAAAAAGCCCCGATTTTTAAATTCCAAAAAGCATTATACGCCACAGGAAATTATATTATTAGCGAAAATGCTTCGGAGGATTCGGCTGTGAAAACCATTTATAGCACCCCAGAACCCAGCGATATGCATGCTGTTGTTTTGCCAAGCAGCGCTTCGGGAAAACAGTATTGTCCCATGTTTTGCGAAGGCGATAAAGTCTATGATTCTCAAGTGGGTTGTCCTGTTTGCGGAATGGATTTGGTGAAAGCCCCAGATTTAAACGCTACTAAAGTGGTTTATTCTTGCCCCATGCATCCCGAAATTGTTCAGGATACTCCCGGAAATTGTTCTATTTGCGGAATGGATTTGGTAGCAACGAAACCAGTAGATACGGAAGAAAATAGCGCTTATAATGACTTGTTTCTGAAAATGAAAATCGCAATCGCTTTTTCGTTTCCTGTTTTCGTAATCTCCATGACAGGAATGTTTCACAACAATCCGTTATTGCAACTGATGGATACTCAAAAATGGAATTGGGTGCAATTTATCTTGACGCTTCCCGTGGTTTTTTACGCCGGTTGGATGTTTTTTGTTCGCGCTTGGAAATCCATTATCAGTTGGAATCTCAATATGTTTACGCTAATCGGAATAGGGACCGGAATCGCTTTTTTATTCAGTATCGCAGGCTTATTATTACCTAATTATTTCCCTGCCGAATTCAAACATCACGGATCGGTAGCGCTCTATTTTGAAGCTACGGCAGTAATATTGACCTTGGTTTTATTAGGACAATTAATGGAAGCCAAAGCGCATACCCAAACCAATTCGGCTATAAAAGAACTCTTGAAACTCGCACCAACCGAAGCTACTTTGGTTCTTGATGGAGTGGATAAAGTAATTTCTATTCATGATATTAAAAAAGGGGATTTATTGCGGGTGAAGCCGGGTGAAAAAATCCCCGTGGATGGCAAAATCACTTCTGGCGAAAGTTCCATTGACGAAGCCATGATTTCGGGAGAACCTATTCCTGTTGATAAAACCGTGGGCGATGCCGTTATTGCTGGTACCATCAACGGCAATAAGTCCTTTGTTATGGTTGCCGAAAAAATTGGGTCGGAAACGGTGCTTTCTCAAATTGTACAAATGGTCAATGATGCCAGCCGTTCGAGAGCGCCTATTCAAAAATTAGCCGATAGCATTGCTAAATATTTTGTGCCTATTGTAGTTATTATATCCGCATTGACCTTTATAGTTTGGTCAAAATTTGGTCCCGAAGAAAATGCTGTAATCTATGGTTTTATTAATGCAGTTGCGGTTTTGATTATTGCTTGTCCCTGCGCTTTAGGATTGGCCACACCTATTTCGGTTATGGTTGGAGTAGGGAAAGGGGCGCAATCGGGAGTTTTGATAAAAAACGCCGAAGCTTTGGAAAATATGAACAAAGTAAATGTGCTTATCACCGATAAAACAGGAACCATTACGGAAGGAAAACCATCGGTTGAGCAAGTCTATTCGGTGGCTAATGAAGCAGAAAATTTGTTGCAATTCATCGCTTCCTTGAATCAATATAGCGGGCATCCTTTGGCGGAAGCCGTTGTAAAAGAAGCCAAATCAAAAAACATTTCTTTGATTGAAGTTCTCGATTTCGAAGCCATTTCGGGTAAAGGAGTTATAGGAACGGTGGCGAATAAAAAAGTGGCTTTGGGAAATAAAAAACTGATGGAGCAAGTAGGAGCGCGCGTTTCAGAAGATTTAGAAAACAAAATCAGTGCCGAACAAAAACTTGGAAAAACAGTATCCCACATTTCTATTGACGGAATGGTGCTTGGTTTTGTATCGATTTCCGATGCGATAAAACCGACTAGCGCAGCAGCAATTCAGGAATTAATGCGTCAAGGAATTGAAGTGATTATGATTACTGGCGATAACGAAAATACAGCAAAAGCAGTTGCAGATGCCTTGCATTTGACTGGTTTTATTGCCAATTGTTTGCCCGAAGATAAACTCAAGGAAATAAAACGCTTGCAAGCCGAAGGAAAAATCGTAGCTATGGCAGGCGACGGAATCAACGACGCTCCTGCTTTGGCGCAAGCCGACATAGGAATTGCCATGGGAACAGGAACGGATGTGGCGATAGAAAGTGCTAAAATAACCTTAGTAAAAGGCGATTTACAAGGCATTGTAAAAGCCAAAAACCTGAGTCATGCCGTAATGCGAAACATCAAACAGAACTTGTTTTTTGCGTTTATCTATAATGTATTTGGGATTTCGGTTGCTGCGGGGGTTTTATATCCCGTTTTCGGAATATTGTTATCGCCAATGATTGCCGCTGCTGCGATGAGTTTTAGCTCGGTTTCGGTAATCACGAATTCGTTGCGATTGCGGAATTTTAAAATGTAATCTAAACAGTCTATCCTATTGTTTTCTTAATTCTTTTTAGTCTTCTGTAATGTGTTTGGCGAAGAGTGACTTTGCCGGAAATAATGCTGATATTACCGTCAATTTCTAACATTGCTAGTTTTACATCAGTAAAATGTTCGATGCCATGTTCGCGCATTGCTTCTTGTAATTCTTCGGAGGAAATGTTTAATTTATTTAATATTTCAAAATCCAATTTTCCGTCATGGATTAAAATTTCTGGTTTTTCTTGCATAAAATCACTGAATCGCTTGGATTTATACATTAAATTTTTTAGCAAAAAGTTTATTGCAAAAAGAACACTTGCCGCCGCTATTCCTCCTAAAAGACTTACATTACTCCCTACCATTGCGTTTTGAACTGAGTTACTTATCAGTAATATTAAAATCACATCGGCGGTATTGAGTTGTGATAATTCCTTCTTTCCAAAAATCCGTAAAGCAATTAACATAAAAAGATAAACAGCGGTACTTCGAATAATAATGTCTAAATAAGAATTCATATTTTTTTTTAAAAGTTTAGATTTTTAAAGAAAGAAAAAGAACAGATCGGAATATTATTTTAATTTAAAATTCTTTTCAATAGCACGAATCATTTCCCCTGCAATGTCTTTATTTGTAGCCCCTTCAATACCTTCAAGTCCTGGTGATGAGTTTACCTCGAGTAATAAAGGTCCTTTTGAAGAACGGATGATATCAACACCAGCGACTTTCAAATCCATAGCTTTAGCAGCACGAATAGCTATTTTTTTCTCTTCGGATGTCGGTTTAATAACCGAGGCTGTTCCTCCAAGATGAATGTTGGCTCGGAATTCTCCCGGCATAGCTTCTCGCTGAATGGTAGCCACTACCTTTCCGTCTACTACAAACAAACGTAGGTCTTTTCCATTGGCTTCTTTTATGAATTCTTGAACTAGTATATTGGCATTTAAGCTCTTAAAAGCATTGATAACGCTCTCAGCAGCTTTTTTGGTTTCGGCCAAAACTACTCCTTTTCCTTGTGTCCCTTCGAGTAATTTTACAATTAATGGAGAACCTCCAACCATTTTTATCAAATCATCAGTATCCAAAGGCGAATTAGCAAAACCTGTAGTTGGAATTTCAATTCCGCTTTGTAAAAGCAATTGTAATGAAAACAGTTTGTCCCGGGATTGAGTAATTGATGTTGAAGAATTTAAGCAATATACATTGAGCGCTTCAAATTGTCTTGTCAAGGCACATCCATAGAAGGTTATGCTAGGTCGAATCCTTGGAATTATGGCGTCAAATTGATTTAAAATTATACCTCCACGATAATGAATTTGAGGTGTTTTAGCATCTAGTTTCATATAGCATTCTTTAATATTTAAGAAATGCATTTCGTGACCTCTCATTTCGCCAGCCTCCATAAGACGCTTGTTACTATACAATTCTGGATTACTCGCCAAAAGCCCAATCCGTAAACCAGAACTTTCTTTTTCGGAATTTTCATATACTTCCTTTAAATTGTCACTTGTGGGTTGCCCTAAAAGGTATTGTTGTTCTGGATCGACTAGAACTCTTCCGCTCATAGCTTCGCGACCCAATAACATCCGAAACCCCATGGAATCTCGATTGGTCAGTGTCATTTCAATAAGCCAATTCCCATTTCCAATTTCTAAATTGGTTTGGATCACAAAACGTTGTTCTCGGAATCCACTAGAGCTTTTTACGATTCTTTTGTCAACTAAAGGAGCTTCACAATGTATAATTGTTTTAACATTGTTTTGGATGGGATTAATGTCAAATTTAACCCAGTTTTGCCCATCTTTTTTGAAAGGAGCAATATTAATAGCATGTAAGGCTGAGGTTTTTGCGCCTGAATCAACACGTGCCTTGATAGTAGGAATACCTAATTGGGGTAAGGTACACCATTCCTCACTACCTAATATGATTTTATTTTGTAACATAAATGAGTTTTCTACTGTAATTAAATTCGGTGTAAATGTATATCGAATTGTATGGTTTTTTTAAGGCATTACTATCTTGTGTTGGAATCAAAAATGAAAATTTATCTAATATTTTTTTTAATTTGGTTCACCAACAAAAGTCGTTCGAAGCATTTTAATAGTTTAACCTCTTATACTATTTTAAGCTTCCTACCATATCTTCGGGTTTTACCCAAGCATCAAAATCTTCTGAGGAAACATAACCCAAGCGCACCGCTTCTTCTTTTAAAGTGGTTCCATTTTTGTGTGCAGTTTGAGCGATTTCAGCTGATTTATAATAGCCAATTTTAGTATTTAATGAAGTAACTAACATTAAGGAGTTGTCAACTAATTCTTTAATGCGTTTATGGTTTGGTTCAATTCCTTGTGCGCAATGCTCGTCAAAAGAAACACAGGCATCACCCAGCAATCGTGCAGATTGCAAGAAGTTTGCCGCCATCAATGGTTTGAAAACATTTAATTCATAATGGCCTTGCATTCCTCCAACTGAAATTGCCACATCATTACCCATCACTTGGGCACAAACCATAGTCAAAGCTTCGCATTGTGTTGGATTGACTTTTCCTGGCATTATGGACGAGCCTGGTTCGTTTTCAGGAATAATAATTTCGCCAATTCCTGAACGTGGTCCCGAAGCTAACATTCTTACGTCATTTGCAATTTTATTCAATGAAACGGCTAATTGTTTTAAAGCACCGTGAGTTTCTACAATGGCATCGTGAGCTGCTAAAGCTTCGAATTTGTTTGGAGCCGTTACAAATGGGTGTCCAGTAAATTGGGCAATATATTCAGCTACTTTCACATCGTATCCAGCAGGTGTGTTCAAGCCTGTTCCAACCGCGGTTCCCCCCAAAGCTACTTCTGATAAGTGGGCTAAAGTATTTTTAACTGCTTTTAAACCATAACTTAATTGGGCTGCATAACCCGAAATTTCTTGACCTAATGTTAGAGGAGTGGCATCCATTAAGTGGGTTCGGCCTATTTTTACAACAGTATTGAATTCGGCTGCTTTTGCTTGAAGAGTATCTCTTAATTTTTCGACACCAGGAATTGCTGTTTCTACTACGACTTTGTATGCTGCAATATGCATTCCCGTTGGGAAAGTATCGTTAGAAGATTGCGATTTGTTCACATCATCATTAGCCTTGATAAATTGTTCCCCCTGGCCAATGGCAAATCCTTTTAGTACTTGGGCTCGATTCGCAATCACTTCATTAACGTTCATATTACTTTGTGTACCTGAACCAGTTTGCCAAATTACAAGTGGAAATTCGTCAGCTAGGCTTCCGGCGAGGATTTCTTCGCATACGGCCGAAATGGCATCACGTTTTTCTATTGGAAGAGCCCCCAAGTCACAATTGGCATAGGCGGCAGCTTTTTTTAAATAGGCAAAACCCTCAATAATTTCTTTTGGCATTGAAGCTGAAGGGCCAATTTTAAAATTGTTTCTGGAACGTTCTGTCTGTGCTCCCCAATACTTATCAGCTGGAACTTGCACTTCACCCATGGTGTCTTTTTCTATTCGGTACTTCATTTTATTGATTATTTTTGTTTTGTAGTTGTTAGTTTATGTGTCAAGACCAAATTCAGTGTTTTTTAGGAAATGCTACAAAAATGGAAGTCCAAAATTACGGATTACAACTCTTTTAAAAAAATAATACCAACAATTTATTGGTAAGGAAAAATATTAAACATACATTTGTGGCTATATTAAAAATAGCGGTAAAAATGTTTAACTTCTCACAGTATTTAGGTTTTTTACTTTTCTTGACCGTTCTTACTATAGGATTCTGGTTGATGTTTTTCTTAGTTGGTTTCGTTTCCTATTGGGTAGGTGGAGCAACTTGGGAAAGATTTAAAGAAAGAAAAGCAAAAAAGAATCAATCAGTTTAATTTGATTGTAGCATAAAAAAAGGACTCGTATTTACGGGTCCTTTTTTTATGCTTAGAATTCCAATCCGCCTCCATTTTCACTTCGATTTTTAGTAGATTCTTTTTCATTTTTCTGGTTATTAAATCGATATGTAAAAGAAAGAATGATTTGTCGAGGTCTTCGTTGATATTCCATATAGGAATTTACGAGGGGTAAATAACTTTGAATAATCATTTTATCAGAGTCAAATAAATCGTTTGCATTCAATGAAATGGTTGCTTTGTTTTTAAAAACATCTTTGCTAAAAGCCATATTAGCAGTTAAAACACCTAGGCTTTTTCCCTGGGCAGTGTTTTGAGGAGCTCTGTACATAGCACTAGTTTGCCATTCTATTTTTAAGGGCAATGTCATTTTTGATGATATTTTAGAGAACCAACCCAAAGCGTCTTTATCAAAATTTTCATTTACTATTGCGTTTGAATTAGTCAATGTATACGAATAATCACCTCTTACTTTGCTTTGATAAAAATTAAAATTACCGTTTAATCGCCACCATTTGTATGGTGAATAGTTTGCGTTAAATTCTAATCCAAACCGATTTTCATCGGATAAATTGATAGGAGTTAGAATAATTACAGGGGTTTCTACTGATATTCCATTAACTATTGAAGTAACAATTTCACCGTTTGGTCTTTTTATAAATTGAAAATAATCTTTGGTTTTGTTAAAGTATGCCGAGGAAGTAAATGTAATTTTATTATGTTTTGTCATATAACCAAAATCTACCGCATCTGTAAAAGACGGATTGATTTGTGGATTTCCTTGAAATAAATTTACGTTACTTGAATAACTAGCAAATGGATTGATATATCGTGAGCGAGGCCTAGTTACCCTTCGGCTATAATTAGCCGAAAATGAAGTTTTATCAGATAATTGGTAAGTCAAAAAAGCACTTGGGAAAAAGTTATGATACTTTTTTGTATTGAATTCTTCAGTTGTCAATAAGTTGACACCTATTTTAGAATCTTCATATCTTACACCTAACAAATAGGAAAATTTATTTATTTTCGATCCAAATTGGGAGTAAGCTGAATTTATTTTTTCATTGTATTCTAACTTATTTGTTAGGCTCGCATTCGAGATAATATTTCCATTTGCATCAAAAGTACCAACACTGTAATCGGTTATGAGTTGACTGAAATCACCTTTATAGCCTACTTCAAATAGACTGTTTTTCCCAATAGGCAATACATAATCCGCTTGAAACAAGTTTTTAATTTGCGTTTGATAATTTTTTGTAATTTCTTTAGACATAGCATCTTCTTGCCCAATAATATAATCTGTAATAGTAGAAGAATCATTATCTAAACCTTGCGAAAACTGAATGTCTGCCGTAAGTTTGTGACCCTCTTTTTTAAATTTTTCAGTGAAATTTGTTGAATATACAACCTCGTTGCTTTTGTTGAGCCTTTTGTTGAGTCTATTTCGAACAAAATAAGTGTCATCTTCATAGTTATAAAAAGTTGCAGAGTCTGGACTGGATCCGTCACTTTTTGTATAAGATAAAGCGTTAGTCCATGTTAGGGTTTTACTTAAATACCAATCCATTCCAAAATTATAATTGTATCCTTTTCTAGCTCGTTCTCGACGGTCTCTTTCATTAATTGTATTTTTAACAGAACCATCCGGATTTAAATAATCAGAATTTGTTAAAGATTTACCAACTGATTTACTATCATTATACCCAAAAGAAGAAAAAAGGTTAAAATTTTCACTCTTAAAATTGATGTTTGTTGATAATCCATAATTTTGAGGAATTCCTATAGTAGTAACAATAGTACCATTTAAACCTTTAATTTTCCCTTTTTTCAGAATAATGTTAATGATGCCTGCCCCACCTTCAGCATCGTATCTAGCAGAAGGATTTGTAATGACTTCTACTTTATCTAATGCATCTGCGGGGATTGTTTTTAAAGCATTGGCAACATTGATGCTATTGGACGGTTTTCCATCTATTAAAATCTTAACATTCTCATTGCCACGAAGGCTTACATTACCATCAGAATCTACGGTTACCGAAGGTACATTATCTAAAACATCACTGGCAGTTCCACCTTTCGCCAACATATCTTGCCCTACATTGAATATTTTTTTGTCTAACCGGATTTCTACTGTTGATTTTTCAGCTCGAATAAATACTTCTTTCAATTGCGAGGGATCTTCATTCAAAGTGATTTGACCTAGATTAGTGTTTTCTTGAAGATTTTGTTGTTTAAGTATCGTAGGTTTAAAAGAGATAAATTCTATTGTAACGTCATAAATTCCAGCACTGATAATGACATCAAACTCGCCTTTTGCATTTGTAATTCCTCCGGTAACAATTTTTGGGTTTTTTGAGTTCACAAAAGTAAGTGTTGCGTATTCAAGGGGTTGCTTGTTAACGTTTTCCAACACATTACCAGAAATTTTTATCTTTTTCCCGAGTATTCTTGTTTGTGAAAAATTTAAGAATGAAGTGAAAACTAGTAAAAATGTTAGAGTGAACTTTATTGTTTTCATATTATAAGATGTTCTTTTTGTTTTAAGACTATTAAAATAGATTTAGGTTTAAGAATTATGCTTTATAGTTTTATAAATTACTTATAAAATGATTTTAATTTTTCATAAATATTTTTTTGGAGTACTAATTTCAAAGGCTTTATTTCTAATTTTTAATAATTTCTTTCAATTCCTCAAAAGAAGGCATGGTTTCAAGATATTTCACAACTTCATATTCTTGTCCCATTTATTCAAGAAAAGCAAGACATTATCTTTAATTTGCACAATGTGAATTATGGTAAATACGAAGTATTAAATGATAATTTAAATTTTTCACAAAGGAAGGCATAAAAATGGAAAATTAAGTTAAATTCGAATTAACAAATGTTTTAAAAATCACATCCAAAAAATCAAATCAATTAAAATTAGTTAAATGTTTATAAATCAAGTCTATAAAGGAAAAAATAATTGGTGGAGGGTATTAATAACCACCTTGTTCACTGCAGGAATATTTTTAGCTAATTTTATTATGTACTTTTTTATGTCCAAAAAGGAATTGGATGAAGCCTACAAAACAATGAATAAACTTCCAAAAAACATATCATTGGTAATTAATTTATTGCCTTTTATTTTCTTATTAGTAATATTGTTTTTATTAGTTCGGTTTCTCCACAAAAGAAGTATTCTTTCCATTACCACTTCAAGAAATAAAATAGATTTCAAAAGAATAGGATTCTCTTTTGGGTTAATCGTATTATTTACTCTTTTGGGTTTTGCAGTATCTTATTCTTTGGACAATTCTCAGATAATTTGGAATTTTAATCCATTGCGATTTATGATATTATTTATTATAAGTATCGCGATGTTTCCCTTTCAAATAGGTTTTGAAGAATATTTATTCAGGGGTTTTTTGATGCAACAAATTGGAATTGCAGTCAAGAATAAATGGCTCCCATTGCTCATTACTTCGGTAGTGTTTGGGTTGTTTCATAGCGCTAATCCAGAAGTTGCTAAAATGGGTTTTGGAGTTATGGTTTTTTATATAGGAACCGGTTTTTTACTTGGTATTATGACATTATTGGATGAAGGTATTGAACTGGCATTGGGATTCCATTTGGGAAATAATTTGATGGCTGCATTGTTGATCAGTTCTGATTTTTCGGCTATACAAACCGATGCTATTTTTAAATATTCTGGAAATGAAAATCCTGTTGATTCATTACATGAAATGTTAATTTTGATTCTAATGGTCTATCCGATTATCTTATTTATATTTGCAAAAAAATACAATTGGACGAATTGGAAGGAAAAACTTACCAGTAAAATTTATGCGCCAAAATCTAGAATGAATTTAAATATAACTCAAGGAAATGAGTAATTTGACCTACAAGAACATACACAATCGTTTTAAATTAAATGGCCATCATATTAACATAGAAGAGATTTTTTATGTAGCCTATTCCTTTATTAAAGAAGGCAAACTTTTTGAGCAACACATTGGTACTTTTTTATTGGATTGGTTCGACGAGAAGTCTTACATTGAAGTGAATACATCTGGTTCTACGGGAATTCCTAAAGTTATAAAAATTGAAAAAAATGCCATGCTTGAATCCGCTTTGGCTACAGGTGATTTTTTCGGATTAGTCCCTGGAAATAAAGTATTACACTGTTTGCCAACTAATTATATAGCAGGTAAAATGATGTTTGTGAGGGCTTTTATTTTAGGACTCGAAATGAATTTCGTCGACCCTACATCAAATCCATTGGAAAACATTTGTGAAGAATTTGATTTTTGCGCAATGGTTCCTCTTCAAGTCAAAAATTCATTAACAAAACTAAAAGAGAAAAAAATTAAAAAATTAATAATTGGTGGCGTAAAAGTTCATAAAACACTTGAACATGAATTAGTGAAATTGCCAATTGAAATTTACGAAACTTATGGTATGACTGAGACCATTACTCATATAGCAGCAAAACGAATAGGAAAAAAAGCATTTACAGTTTTGCCAAATGTAAAAGTTTCCATAGACGAAAGACGATGTTTGGTTGTTATGGCTGAGAAAATATGCAGTCAGAAAATCATAACTAATGATATAGTGCAATTAAATTCGGATACGGAATTCATCTGGGAAGGGAGATATGATAATGTCATTAATAGTGGCGGAATTAAGTTGATGCCAGAAAAAATTGAAGACAAACTTTCTACGTTAATCTCTAGGCGTTATTTTGTTTATGGAATTCCAGATGATAACCTTGGAGAAAAGTTAGTGCTTTGTATTGAAGGCGAGCCTATTGAGCTAGAAGAAACTGTTTTTAGCGTTTTAAAAAAATACGAAAAACCTAAAAAAATTGTCTTTATCTCAAATTTTAAACAAACTGCAACAGGTAAAATAATGAGAAAAGAAAGTTCGAAAGGAATTCAATAATTATATTAAAATTAATAAATAATGCGAATCAAGGGTTGAAAAAAAGTATAAAAAGAAAGAAATATCTTTCAAATAATTAGTTTAATAAGCTGAAAATCAGTATATTTATAGTGTATCTAACGCACATTTAAATATATGATTAATCAGCCTAAAGCCCTAAAATTAATAAAAATCTACTCAATAATCTGCGACAGATTTGAAAAAGATTTAAAATATACTTGTGAACGTTTTAGCAACAACGAT
>CANFHF010000013.1 GCA_947446635.1 Flavobacteriaceae bacterium | reverse complement strand
CTTCGGCTAATGTAACATAATTAGCCACGGTGACGGGTGCTTTTTCATAATCGAGTTGTACGATTATATTCCCTTTATTGGTTTCAATTTTGGCATACAGTCCATCAGGAAGATTGTTTTTGTCGTCTTTGCAAGAGAACAATGAGGTAATAACGAGGAAGGCAAGCAACATGCTTTTTTTCATTTCTAATAATGTTTTATTATTTGGTTAAAGTATCTTTATTCTTGAGTTGAACTTCTTTTTTAAAGGCTTCTTCAGCTATAAAATTATGAAGGGTCACGCTGCATAACAAGGGTTGGTTTGGGCCAATTTTTTTATTATCTCCATGATAACCAAAGCCCATGTGAGATGGAAAAAGAAAATTCACTTTTTCGTTTTTGTGCATTAATTTGATGCCGTCTCTCAATCCCATCATGATATTTTGTTTGTCAACTAAATACGTTTGGGGTCTTAGTTCTAATTCGGAATAAATAACATTTCCTTTTAAATCTTTTATCTCATAATCAAAAAAGGCAACATCTCCTTTTTTAGGAGTTAGGGTATCCAATTTATTTTCGATTTCATAGGTATACCAATAGCCTTTTTTAGAAGCTAAATATTTTATTTTGGGATTACTTTTTATTATGGAATCAATTTGTCCTTCTTCTCCAGTAATCAGTTTTTTGTTTCTCTCCACAGATCTTTTCATAAAAGACCCCGAGGCTTGCGAAATAGGTCTTCTGGCTTCTTGATGTTGTTTACAACTGGAAGCAAAAAGAATTGCAATGAAGACAATTATCAGTAATTTAACGTTTTTCATGCCCTTTATATTTTTAGTTTGGTTACCAAATCTTCAAATTTAGTTACTGTTTCTCCCATCGATAATTCCGATTTTCCTCCAGCGGCATTGCGATGTCCTCCGCCATTAAAATGATCCCGTGCAAATTGATTTACATCAAAATCGCCTTGCGAACGGAACGAAATCTTGATGATGTTTTCTTCTCTGTTTTCGATAAAAATAGCCGAAAAAACGATGTCTTTGATACTTAGTCCATAATTCACAATACCCTCCGTATCTCCTTTTACGAAATAAAAAGTATTTAATTCGTCTTGAGTTAGTGTCGTGTAAGCTGTTTTTTTATCGGCCAAAACTTTTGTATTTTGAAGTGCTCTTCCCAGTAATTGCAAACGTCCAAAAGAACTATTATCAAAAAGCAGAGTCGGGATTTCGGTATTTTCGACTCCCAAGTCAATCAAGTCGGCAATGATTCTGTGCGTTGTTCCTGTTGTTTTAGGAAAACGGAAGGAACCTGAATCAGTAAGGATTCCGGTATAAATGCAGGTGCCAATGGTTTTGTCGATGTCTGATTTTTTTCCAAGAAAGGAAATGAAATTATACAACATTTCACAAGTGGAACCAAAAGCAACATCCGAATAAGTAACTGTTGCATAATCGTCGGGTAATTGATGGTGGTCGATCATCACAAAGGGAACTTTGAGAGTCTTAAGCACGTTTTCCATTTCGCCTACACGATGCAGTGCATTAAAGTCTAATGTAAAAATAAGTTCGGCTTCTTCGAGTATTTTGGTGCTGTTTTTTTTGTCTTTTTCAAATATTTTAACGGTTTCCGAACCTGGCATCCATGCTAAAAATTCGGGAAATTCGTTGGGAGAAACAACAACGGGATGGTGGTTATTTTTTAATAAAAAATGATATAGTCCTAGGGTTGAACCCATGGCATCGCCATCAGGACTTCGATGCGGTATGATGGCAATTTTTTTTGGAGTTGACAACAACAACTGTATCGCTTGAATAGCTTCTTCTTTCATAGTTTGCGAATTTACATTTTTTTAATGTAATGTTGAAATCATTTAGAGATTTAACAAACTTTTACAACACTAGAAATCGTCAAGATCTTTTTGTTTGAATCGCTCGTACAAACGATATTTTGCCCCTTTTACAATTTGTGATTGATAGATTCCAATAGATCCCGAAGAAAAATAGGCAATCAAGCAGGTAATACCTATATAAACGCCACTTTCTATGCCAAAAAGTTCTATTCCCATAATCGTGCAGGCAATAGGCGTGTGAGTCGCTCCTGAAAAAACAGCCACAAATCCCAATCCTGCCAAAAATGCAATAGGTAAAGGCACAATGAGGGATAAGGCACTTCCCAAAGTGGCACCGATGAAAAACAGCGGGGTTACTTCGCCGCCCTTAAATCCTGCGCCTAGCGTGAATCCGGTGAAAAGTATTTTTAAGAGGAAATCATAAGAAGCATTTGGAGTGGAGAAGGCATTCACAATTGTCGGGATTCCCAATCCGATGTATTTTGTGGTTCCAATACAATAAATGGCGACAGCCAAAATAATCCCTCCCACAAACGGACGAAGCGGAGCATAGTGAATCATTTTCGAAAATAATCGTCCCCAAAAATGGGTGGTTCTGGAAAACAGCATCGAAGTGAAACCAAATAAAATACCAACAAGAATTACCCAAGCAAGTGTTCTTATTGTTGCATTAGGCACAATGGGAATGTTGTAATGTGTGTGTTTTACCTGCCAAAAATCCACCGTGAAATAAGCAACGTAAGCGGCCAAAAAGGATAAAACACTACTTTTAAAACTAATTTTACTAAAATACAGAACCTCCAAAGCAAATAAAGCTCCAGCCAAAGGAGTACCAAATACGGAAGCAAAACCAGCACTGATTCCGAGGATTATGAGTGTTTTTCTATCGGAATCCTCAAGTTTAAAAAGCCCCGTGAATTGGTCGGCGATTGCTCCGCCCATTTGGACTGCCGTTCCTTCACGACCTGCAGATCCGCCAAAAAGATGTGTGATTAAGGTTCCAATGAATACCAATGGAGCCATTTTTAACGGAATTGGTTTTTGTGGATTTTCGTATTCTTCAAGCAAAAGATTATTGCCTTTCACAACTTCCTTTCCTAAATAATGATAAATCAATCCAATGCTAAGTCCACCCATTGGCAAGAGCCAAAGAATCCAATTGTAACTTTCCCTAAACTGCGTAACCCATTCTAAAGACACTAAAAAAAATGCCGAAGCAGAACCCGAAAAAATGCCTATCAAAACACAAATGAAAATCCATTTGAAGGTGAGAAGAATGTTTTTTTTGAGATTCATTATGGAATAAATTTTAAATTACAATTGTCAGTCTGAGCCTATCGAGGACTATTCAAAAAGAAACACTTCGACAAGCTCAGTGTGACATTGGTTTCAGTATTTAGATCGAGAATACGATTGTCAGTCTGAGCTTGTCGAAGACCCGTCTTTACCATACTCAGTATAATTTTTTGAATACTCTACCAACTTATCCCAATCTTCATTTATAAGAGCTTCTTTTTTTCTCCTGCTCCAGCCTTTTATCTGTTTCTCAATCATAATTGCTTGAGTTGGATCGGAAAAAGATTCAAACCACACCAAAACAACGGGTCTCCTAATAAAAGTATAACAATCAGTATTTTTACCAGAATTATGTTCAAAAATCCTCCTGTCTATACTATTTGTCATCCCTGTGTAATAGGAATTATCGGAACATTTGGCAATGTAGACATAATAGAATTTCATCACTATTTTTTTTGATTATTATATGCGCTTCGACAAGCTCAGCGTGACAAACTTTGTCTTTTTAGTTTTTAAATTATTCAGCAGCAATTGCCGTAAATTCTATTTCTACCAAATATTCTGGAGCTACTAATTTGCTCACTTCATAAAAACCAGTAGCAGGTTTAATGTCTTTGAAAAAGGCTGCATGTGCAGTAGCAACTGCTTCAAAAGAGTTAATATCTGTGGTGAATATTCGAGTGCGAATTACGTCTTTCATTCCTACATTCAAATCTTCAAGTACTTTTTCTATTCTTTCTAGAATGTTTAGTGTTTGTGCATGTGCATCATCGGCTTTTACTTTCGTACCGTCTACAATAGCTACAGTCCCTGAGACTTCAATTACATTTCCAATGCGAACGGCACGACAATAGCCCATTTTGTCTTCCCATGGTGACCCTGTCAAAATATTTTCTCTTTTCATTTTGATTGTTTTTTTATTAGTTCAGTTGATTTTAAAAGAGTTAAGATTTAACTCGTGAAATTATATTAAGGCCGCAATTTATAAAAATTAGGCAGTAAAATATAGTATTTGTATAATAAAATCATTTCAATGTTTTTGGAGTGAATTTTGTCTTGCCTATACTCCAATTTTAAAATCGAATATAAAAACAACAAATTAAATTATGTTATTTTTGTGATTTCAGGGAATAGATTTCTATTATTTTTGAACTTTTTACTATTGATGTATCAATATAAAACGATATGAAGCAGCTTCTTTTTTTCATTCTATTGATTGCGATAGTTCCAAAAGGCTTTGGTCAGATTGAATTTAATATGAAATTCAAAGCTATCCCGCCTCTCAATACTAAATTAAAGACTAAGAAAGAGAATGCGTCAGATTTGAATTTACCAAAAATTATAGCTCCCAATGTATTTAAAGAATCTAATATTTTTGGGACCAAGCCAAAACCTAATAATGCATTTGAAATAGGTACTCCTGAAAATCATTTTTCAATGACGCCTAAAAATAAATTCGAACACAAATTAGGAGATGTTTACCAAGACAAAATGAACCAGGATTTACATAAAACCTTACATGAAAATGATTTGCCGTTGGTAAGGGAGGATAAGTTTTTTGGAGATTTTAAAACTAAATCAAAATATTTCAGTGTTAAATACCGTGATTTTATTGTGGTTGATGGCGACTTGGTTCGGGCGTATCAAAATGATAAAGTTATTGAATATACATTAGAAATGGATGGGTATTATAAAGAATTTAGAATCACATTTCAAGAAGGATTCAATAAGATAGAATTTGAAGCGCTTAATACAGGTCTATCTGGAGGAAATACGGCTGAATTTCAAATCTATGATGATAAAGGCCAACTTTTTAATTCTTATTTTTGGGAAAACTTAGCAACTGGCTTTAAAGGGAAACTTATTATTTATAAAGAATAATTTTTTAGGTATTTATTTTTTTTCCATTTTTCCAAAATTCAATTTTTCAGTTCCGATTATAAAAAGTATTTTTGCGCATGCAACACAACGTACTTATTTTAGATTTCGGATCGCAATACACCCAACTTATTGCTCGTAGAGTTCGCGAATTAAATATATTCTGCGAAATTTTCCCTTACAATCATTTTCCGATTGATTTATCACCATACAAAGCGGTAATTCTTGGCGGAAGTCCATTTTCAGTTCGTTCAGAAGATGCACCGCATCCGGATTTATCCCAAATTAGAGGTAAACTCCCTGTATTGGCCGTTTGTTACGGAGCGCAATATTTTGCTCATTTTAGCGGAGGTGAAGTAGCAGCTTCCAATACAAGAGAATACGGTAGGGCAAACTTGTCCTATATTAAAGAGGATGAGGTTTTCTTCGATGGTGTTTCAACCAATAGCCAAGTTTGGATGAGCCATAGCGATAGTATTAAAACTTTACCAACTAATGGAGTAAAATTAGCTAGCACCCATGATGTAGAGTTTGCCGCTTATAAAATTGAAGGCGAAACAACCTACGCCATTCAATACCATCCTGAAGTTTTTCATTCGACTGATGGTAAACAAATGTTGGAAAACTTCTTAGTAAAAATTGCTCAAGTTCCTCAAAACTTCACTCCGAATGCTTTTGTCGAGGAAATGGTGGCCGAATTAAAAGAAAAAGTAAAAGACGATAAAGTGGTTCTCGGACTTTCTGGCGGCGTAGATTCTACTGTTGCTGCGGTTTTATTACACCAAGCCATTGGCAAAAACCTCTATTGTATTTTTGTAAATAATGGTTTGCTTCGAAAAAATGAGTTTCAAAGTGTTTTAGACCAATACAAAGGAATGGGTTTGAACGTGAAAGGAGTTGATTCCGGAGATCGTTTTTTATCTGAATTAGCCGGAGTCAGTGATCCTGAAACCAAACGTAAAATCATCGGACGTGTATTTATCGAGGTTTTTGATGATGAATCGCACCTTATTGAAGACGTAAAATGGTTGGCACAAGGCACTATTTATCCTGACGTAATCGAATCGGTTTCTGTAAAAGGACCATCGGCAACCATAAAATCACACCATAATGTAGGTGGTTTACCTGATTATATGAAATTAAAAATTGTGGAACCTTTGCGCATGCTTTTCAAAGATGAAGTACGCAGGGTAGGAGCCACTTTAGGAATAGATCCGGAATTATTAGGAAGACATCCTTTTCCAGGACCTGGATTATCCATCAGAATTTTGGGAGACATCACACCCGAAAAAGTACAAATCTTGCAAGACGTGGATAAAGTTTTCATCGACGGATTAAAATCTTGGGGATTGTATGACAAAGTATGGCAAGCAGGAGCGATTTTGCTCCCCGTGAACAGCGTTGGCGTAATGGGCGATGAGCGTACTTACGAAAAAGTAGTCGCGCTTCGCGCAGTGGAATCCACCGATGGAATGACGGCTGACTGGGTGCATTTGCCCTATGATTTTTTGATGAAAGTATCTAATGACATTATCAACAAAGTAAAAGGCGTCAATCGTGTGGTCTATGACATCAGTTCAAAACCACCAGCAACGATTGAGTGGGAATAAATACCATTTCATTTTATAATAGTTGCATTATGATTAAAAGAGTCCTTTGTGTTTTTGTTTTTATAGTTGCTTGTTCTGTACTTGGACAAAAGTATGATAAACATAATGTTGAAAATGAGGAAACCATTGCCCAAATTACATCAAAATATAAAGCTACTCCATTTAATTCTGAGGCACAAACCGGTTTGAAATCCAATAACATCTTGCTTATTCCTAAAAATATACGAGTTTCAGTTGCGGAACTCCAAAAAGGAATTATACAAATAGATACTTCTGGATTGAAAAACAACCGTTTAATTGGCAGAAAAAAACTAGTATTATTATTGCCTTTTAATATAGCTAAGATTGAAAGCGATACTGTCAATTCGCCAGCCATGCGTTTAAAAACAGACAAGTTTTTAAATATGACTTTGGATTTTTATGCTGGAGCTATAATGGCGATAGACTCTGCTAAAAGTATTGGTATTCCTGTGGATGTTAATATTTTTGATTCACAAGAAACCAAAAATACTTCAAATATTGCCAATATTATTCAAGAAAACAACCTTCAAGATGCCGATGCTGTAATTGGTCCTTTTTACCAAAATAATCTAGAAAAAACAGTCGAATTACTTAGTGAAAATACTGTACCTGTGATTTCCCCTCTGTCAAAAGATATAGGAAATTCACATTCTAACTTATTCAAATCGATTCCAACAAATGAAATTTTAAGAGATGCGATGTTCTATTATATGAGGGCAAAAGGGGGTAATATCATTGCGGTGGTCGACAAGAAAAAAGAATCTGTAAAACAATATATTCAAACTAACCAAAAAGGAGTGCAATTCGCTGCTTTGCTTCCAAATGGCGGATTGTCCGTCGAAAGTTTGAAAAGTTTATTTGCAAAAAATAAGACCAATTATGTCGTTATGGAAACTTCCAATACCGGGCTCATAAAATGGACCATAAATACCATGATGGGGGCTATGGCAAACTTCAAAGTACAGTTGGTTGTTTTAGAACCCAATGAAACCTTAGATACCGATGAAATAAATTTTGATGATCTGACAAAATTAAAATTGATGTATCCATCCATAACTCGTGAAAATGAATCTCCCGAGGCTAAAATTTTCAAAAAAGAGTACAAAAATAACAATAAGATTTCCCCAAGTACTTATGCCACTCGTGGTTTCGATCTTACTTTCGATACCATCATGCGATTGTCACAAGGGAATACTTTTCAGAAAACTGCTGATGCTATGGCAACAGAGCAAGTGGACAACAAGTTTGAATATTATAAAAATGAAGGCGGTGGCTATACCAATAAGGGCGTTTATATCCTGTATTATGATACCGATTTAACGATAAAAGAAGCAAAATAATGACATCAAAAGTAACTTATTTGGGAGATTTAAGAACATCCTCCATTCACTTGCAATCAGGAAGCGAAATCATCTCAGATGCACCATTAGACAATAACGGAAAAGGAGAAGCTTTTTCTCCTACGGATACTGTGGCCAATGCTTTGGCAAGTTGTATGATGACTGTTATGGGGATAAAAGCACGTGATTTGAATGTTGATTTCATAGGTTCGACAGCTTCAGTCACCAAAATTATGCAAGCCGAACCAAGAAGAATTAGTGCTATCGAAATTGTTTTTGACATGAACGTTGCTACTGACGAAAAAACAAAAACCATACTTGAAAGAACCGCAATTACCTGTCCTGTTTTTTTGAGTTTGAATCCTGCTATTGAGAAGCAAATTAGTTTTAATTGGAAGTAAGAGCTACTTTTATATCAGCAATTAGTTATTAGCTTAAACTTTAAACCTTATACTTTTTGACTTGAATCCTGACCAAAAACAACTTATCAAACTCGCCCACACTAAAATGCCATTTGGTAAATATGAGGGTAAATATCTCATCGATTTACCGGAATATTATGTGGTTTGGTACAATAACAAAGGTTTCCCAAAAGGAGAGTTGGGGCAACAATTGCAACTGGTTTATGAATTAAAACTCAATGGACTCGAAGAGTTAATCTGGAATATTCGAAAAAGGTATCCTAAACCGATTTAGATAGCTTTGATAAATTCGTCGTACTCTAAAAAGAACATCTCTAAAGCATGCATTTTTTCGTTGAGAAAATCAAATATTTCATCCCAATACTGCTTGTTGCTAACACTGACACCTAATTTTTCGACCCAAATACGACTGATGGTTTTGCCGTTTTCAAGTACGAAGTTTTTTTCAAAAACCAAATCCTTGATAAATTCTTCTTCCAATATGTTTTTTAGGGCTTCCAGTTTTTCAAAATAGCTGATACGATTGTCCTGATTTCGATGTTCGATATCAATTAATACCTGTGCCTTTTTATTGTCAACATAAAATTTAAACGAAAAATCCTTTATTTTTGTATCGTATAGTACCCACTTTCTAGGGTATTTTTCGGCAAAATCAATCCAAAATTCTCGTTTTAATCGTTGCGTTTCCTCCCTACTATACATGGTGTTAGGTTAAATTTTAACTAGTGAATTTGTGAAACACTATTTTATAGTTTATATTTATATTGTCTTGTGCAAAAATAGACTTTGATCATGGATTTTCAATATTTTTTAGAATATGTTCCAAAATTAGCGGAAGTAGATCTTCCTGCAAGTGAAGCACATTTTAAAATGGCTCCATTAGAACGGATTGACTTTCTAAAAAATTTGGATATGGAGAACGAAAATCCTAGAATTGCTGCCGTTATGATGTTGTTGTATCCTAAAAACGAAAAGACACATTTGGCACTTATTCTCCGTAATTCCTATAAAGGAGTTCATTCTTCCCAAATAGCTTTTCCCGGCGGTAAACAGGAGTCTAAAGACATCAGTTTTGAGGCTACAACCTTGCGTGAAACATATGAAGAAATAGGAGTTCCTCCAGATAAAATGGAAGTTTTGATGCCTTTTACCCAATTGTTTATTCCGCCAAGTAACTTTATCGTGTATCCTTTTCTAGGAATTTGTAGGGAGGAAATTATTTTTATTCCCAATACAAATGAAGTGGCAAATATCATCGAATTACCCTTGTCTGATTTCCTGAGTGATGAGATAGTTATAAGTACAGAAATGGCAACTTCTTATGGCGAAAGAGTTACTATGCCAGCCTTTAAAATCGAAGAACACATAGTCTGGGGAGCCACAGCGATGATGCTGAGTGAGTTGAAAGAAGTGTTGAAAAAAGTACTTTAAACTATAAGTTTTTGTAAGTTTGTCAATCAAATTTACCTGACATTATTACTATGGGATTATTTAAGAGAAATCCATTCGGGCACCTCCTTTTTGTTAAAAAATTTTTAATCCGATTTTTTGCCGTTTTAACCCACAGACGTTATAGAGGTTTTAATGAGTTACAAATTGAAGGTTCAGAAATCATCAAAATTTTGCCCGACACAAATGTTCTTTTTATATCCAACCATCAAACTTATTTTGCCGATGTAGTGGCTATGTTTCATGTTTTTAATGCCAGTCTCAGCGGCCGTCAAGATACCATAAAAAATCTGGGGTATATTTGGCAACCTAAAATGAATATCTATTATGTAGCTGCCAAAGAAACGATGCAAGCAGGTTTATTACCTAGAATTTTGTCTTATGTTGGCGCCATCACCGTCGAAAGAACTTGGCGTTCTTGCGGTAAAGATGCTACAGAAAAAAGGGAGGTAAATCCAAACGACACGGAGAATATTAAAATTGCTCTTTCTGATGGTTGGGTTATTACTTTTCCTCAGGGAACTACAAAATCATTCAAACCTGTTCGCAAAGGAACCGCACATATCATCAAGCAGCACCGACCTATTGTCGTCCCAATCGTAATTGATGGCTTCCGTCGATCGTTTGACAAAAAAGGATTGCGAATGAAAAAGAAAGGAATTTTACAATCCTTTACCATCAAAGAGCCTTTGGATATTGATTATGACAACGACACCATCGAGCAAATTGTTGAAAAAGTGGAATATGCCATCGAGCAACATCCGTCTTTCCTTAAAGTAATTCCCGCCGAAGAAATTGAGGCCCAAGAAGAACTTAATAGATTAAGAAAATGGGAATGTTAATTTAGGCCAAAATACTAACACTAAAAACCCTTTTCTTTGTAATAACCCACCATCAAATTCACAAACTTACTATAGCTTTCCATACCCTCTTTTTGCTGGTTGAACTTCAGGAAATTGTCATAAAAAATATGAAATCCCTTATCGATAAAAGTGTCATATTTTTTCCAGAAATCTTCGCTTTCCTTGTAGTTTTTTAAAACTCCGGGATGAACTGTTTTTACTAATTTATCAAAAACTTTTTCGTTACGAATTTGCCAATTTTCCAAACAATAGCGCAAAGCAAAACTATACCCCGAATATTTAAAATACAAATTATCATTTGTAACAGATGCCAGAAACCCAATAAAATTGCATTCGCTTTCGCTAGCAAAACCCATTTGGTGTGCCATTTCGTGGCAAGTGGCTGTAGGTAAATTATACATGGGCATCAAATAATTCACTTGTGCTTCATTGGTAAACGGATTCAAATAACCGCCAAAACCCATATACGTCAACGGTAAACTAAAAAGCGATTTCTTGATGCTGGGATTCGTGTATTCGAAGGAAATGTATTGGTTAGAAAGCGTTTTATAACCATTCAAATTCATCTCGAAAACCTGCTCTTGAGAGTACGGAAAAACTACTTTCAAGCTGTCGTTTTTGGTGATTTGGGTTTGAATTTCATTGGTTTTGGCAATCAGTTTTTTGGTAAAAGTCAATAAATCAGCATTAGTGTAATCCCTTTCGATTTTCATTTTTTCGAAAAGGGGTTGGCGGTAATAATTCATCGCCCACAAGAAATGAAAAAGGAAATAAACTACTGATAAAATGCTTAAAATCTTTAAAGCAACGTTTCTTTTTTCGAATCGCCATGACTTCCGACTTTTCCATATAGACATCAGTATATAAATAATCACGATACCGTAAATAATATCCCCAACCGAAAACGGAATTTTCCCTAAAGTTGCACGAGAAATTTTCGAAATAAAACCATACAATCCATTGCTGTAAAACCGTTCTACAAATTCAGGAAAAAACGCAATTGTTTTCAGAAACAAAATTTGAATTAGGAGAAATAGTGGAAGGATGTATTTGCGGTGCACAGTTTTACTTTTGCATAAAAATAACAATTAAAAGACTAGTGCGCATTCTTTTTTTGTAAATTTGTTTTTCAATAAAAAGGAAGAATGACACAAATTATTTTAAATATTCCGGACAATGAATTGAGTTTCTTTATGAAATTAATAGAAAAGTTTAATTATGAGACGGTAATTAATCAATTTTCTGTAACTGAAGAAATGAAAAACTTGTTGGATGAAAGAAGATCAACTTCAAAAGTTGATAATTTCATTCCTTGGAACGATGCTAAAAAACAATTGCGTTTTAAAACTGAAGAATGATTTATAAAGTTGTAATTGAACCAAGAGCTATTCTTGATATACAAGATGCAATTGACTATTACGATTCCAAACAGAATGGTTTGGGTGCACATTTTTTCCAAGTAGTTGATGAACATATAGAAACTTTGACTAAAAGTCCATTCTTTCAAATTAGATATAAAGATTATCAAGGTTTTCCCATCCGAAAATTCCCTTTTATTCTCCTTTATTATATAGACGAAAAGCTAAAATCATTTATGTAATGTCTGTTTTTAATACATCTTTGAATCCTATAAAATATCCTAAATAAACATACAATGAGTCAAGAAATTAGAAACCTAGAACCCAAAGCGCTTTGGAACAAATTTGCCGATTTAAACGCGGTTCCTCGTGCTTCCAAAAAAGAAGAACGTGTTATTGAATTCATGAAAAACTTCGGAAATTCGTTGGGATTAGAAACTTTTGAAGACGAAATCCGTAACGTGATTATCCGTAAACCTGCCACTGTAGGGATGGAAAATCGCAAACCAATTGTTCTTCAAGGGCATTTGGATATGGTGCATCAAAAAAATTCGGATACTGTTTTCGATTTCGACAAACAAGGAATTGACATGTATGTTGACGGGGATTGGGTTCGTGCGCACGGAACAACACTTGGCGCTGATAATGGTTTAGGAGTGGCAATGATTATGGCGATTTTAGAATCAAAAGAAATCAAACATCCAGCGATTGAAGCTTTGTTTACCATCGATGAAGAAACGGGAATGACGGGGGCGCTGAACTTAAAAGGAGGAATTCTTCGCGGAGATATTCTTTTGAATATGGATACTGAAGAAGATGATGAAATCGACATTGGTTGTGCAGGGGGAATTGATGTTACGGCTACTCGAGGGTATCATGAAGAGGAAACTCCCGAAGATGCTATTGGATATACTATTACCGTTAAAGGCTTAAACGGAGGGCATTCGGGAATGGATATTCATAAAGGTTTGGGTAATGCCAATAAAATAATGAATCGTTTGTTGTTTGATGCTTTCGAAAATTTCGGACTTCAAGTTTCGGAAATCAATGGAGGAAGTTTGCGTAATGCCATTCCAAGAGAAAGTGTGGCTAAAGTTATCGTTGCAGGAATGTACGACGAAGCCTATATTTTTGATATGCAGGAAATCATCAACGACATCAAAACCGAATTCAAAACAACTGAACCCAACCTGACTATAGAAATCGTGAAATGCGATACACCAAAAAAAGTGATGGATTTAGGCGTTCAAGAAGGAATTATTCGTTCGATTTATACAGCACATAATGGAGTTTATAGAATGTCTGCCGATATGGAAAATTTGGTGGAAACGTCAAACAATATTGCACGTGTCATTATTAAAGGGGGTGAAATCTCTATTGGCTGTTTGACACGATCTTCGGTGGAAACTTCTAAATTTGATTTGGCAAATGCCTTGCGTTCTGCTTTTGAATTATGTGGATGTGAGGTGACTTTATCGGGTTCTTATCCAGGCTGGACGCCCAATGTGAAATCCGAAATTTTGGATGTTTTGGTTTCTGTTTATGAGAAACAAAACGGCGAAAAAGCTAAAGTTGTGGCTTGTCACGCTGGCTTGGAATGTGGGATTCTAGGTGTAAATTACCCTGATATGGATATGATTTCTTTTGGACCAACGATTCAAGGTGCGCATTCGCCAGACGAAAGAGCTTCAATAAAATCGTCTCAAAAATTCTGGAAGTTTGTATTGGAAATTCTGGAAAATATTCCAATGAAATAATCTTTATTTGATATAAAAAAACAAACCCTCGTTTAGTGATAAACGGGGGTTTTTGATTTAGAAAATTAATCTCTTTTAGGACTATTTTTCTTTTCTCTTTTTTCTTCCTTCTTTTCCTTGGCGGTTTTAAGAGGTTCTTTTTTAACGGTTTTTTTTGCGTCTTGACTTTTTGCCATGATGTTTATTTTTATTGGATTAAAATCTTTTTTGTATTGTAAAGATAATCTTTTCTTTTAAAATTAAATTGTTTTTTATACTCTAGACTACGTTGTTAATAAGGTTGTAGGGAGAATAAATACACATCTCATTCAATATAATTATTTTAAATCTAGGCTCTTCAATTATCTATTTTTAAGCAATTCTTTGATTTTAAATTAGATATAAAAATTATTTTTTTTATTATTGTTTAAAATTAAATTTTTTGTATTACATTTACTTTAATCGGGATTGAATTTTTTTTAATGCCATTTTTAAAAGAAACCCCAATTCTTTTATTTTTATCCTACATTTTTCATTTAAGTACATTATCCTAATTATTACTTTTTAAGCAGCTTTTTTCATCTAGTATCATTTTTTATTCAACATTATTTTGGTAATTAAATAAAATTAGACATGGAAGTAACTCACATTAGTTCAGAATTTTGTCCAAATTCAAAAGCAGGTTTTCTTGGAGATGTATTGGAAACTTTACCCAAAATTCAAAATGTATTAGGACATAATACATCAGTTATTATGCCTTTGTATCATAAGGAATATAGTATAGAAAGATCATTAAAAAATATTTTTAAAGGAACTGTGGTTTTAGATAGATTGAAATTTCCGTTTTCAATTTATCAAGAATCCTCAAGTATATTAGGCTATGATTTGTTTTTAGTTTCTATTCCGGGTTTATTTGATAGTAATAAAATATATACTTACAATGATGACACTGAAAGAGTATTAGCTTTTCAATTTGCTATATTAGATTGGTTCTTATCAAAAGAAACAATTCCTGAAATAATTCATTGCCATGATCACCAATCATTTTTAATTCCATTTTTAATTACCCAAGTGTACAAATATGAAAAATTAAAAAACATCCCAACCATAATTACGATTCATGATGAAATATTTCAAGGGCAGTTTGGGTTTGATAAAATTCACTATTTTCCGGAATTCAACCTTGATGCTATAAAGATGTTAGTTTTTGAAAATTGTATAAATCCAATGGTTTCAGCAGTCAAATGTTCTTCTATGATTGCACCTATATCTCAGTCCTATTTAAATGAACCACTAACCAACTCATATTTAGTAGGGTATTTATTAAAATCATTTGAAAAAAAATATTCTAAAATTTTAAACCCAATAGCTGCTGATTTTTTGAATAAGGACTTGAAAAAAGATTCCCATAAAAAGATTAGTATACCAAATAGACATTTAGTAAAACCAGCAGAATTAGTTTAATTATCCTTTTTAAATTAATTGTTCTGCTCAGACATTTACATACTGATGATTATTGAATAATAACCCAAGTTCCGTTAGCTATTAAACTCTCGGCTTTCTTGTACTTCATTTCTTGTGTTTGTCCATTGGCTACATTTTGTATGATTACCGTGTCATTGCAACTAATTTTAGGCACTGAAAATCAATTCTAAATTAAATAAAAGCATTTGCTAGCATCGTGTAAATACTTTGAAATCTGTTTTTAAATAAGTCTTTTTCAAAAAAAAAATCCCCAACTACTTTCGTAATTGAGGATTGAATTGTTTTGATTGTAAATGGATTATTTTTTTTTAAAAAACAAAATTAATCCCAATACGCAAACTAATAAAACTGAAAGTGCTACCAAAACCATCACTAAATCACGGATGTTTTTGCCTGCCCAATCCATGAACAAAAATTTATGAAGGAAGGCAAACGAATAGCCTTCTAATCGGTTTGAATTGGTGATAACGGCCGCCAATTTCGAAGTCGAAGTTTCGATGAAATAAGTTGTTTTTTCTGGCGTATCATAAGCTAATTTCACAACCGGTAAGCGCTTATTTGCAAATCCATATTCTTCGCTTTTAAAATCGGTTATCACTTTTGTTTCCAATAATTGGATGTCTTCTAGTGATGAATCGCTTTCCGATTCGCCACCTACCTCACAACAAGCGTCTTTTGGAGTATCACCGCTAAAATAGAATGACAAAAAGTGAGCATATTCAAAATCAAGTTTTGGACATACTTTATTTGTTATGGCATTAACATAAACTATTTCCGATTTTGAACTTTTATTTTTGCCCCACTTTTCTTTGACTTCGGGATATTTTTCTTTTACAATCAACTGACAACGGTAATAGACGATATCATTAAAACGAATTAAATTAAAGTTTTCTAACCGATTCCAATCAGTTATAACGTTTTGAGGTGAAACTTTAATTTCGTCACTTTTTAAAGTTGGTTCGTAAACCATCTTCGACAAAGTATACGGTTTCCACTTTGTGGTAGCGTGATAAGCTCCACTAAAACCAAAAGCTATTGTAAATATTGAAATCCAAATTCCTATTTGTCTATGGTATCTTCGCAAGCCTTTTTTGGATGCTAAACTATCCGTTTTATTGAATTGTTTCCATAAAAAACCATAAATCAAAATACCGCTTAAAGCAGAAAATAGAATTATCGAAAGGAAAAAAATCATAAAAATAATCCTCAAACTATTGTTGCTGATAGCATCGACAAAAGACCAATTATGAAAAGTATCGAAAAGCCAGATGAAAACTTGTCTCGAAACGGGGTTGAAACTAGCTAGTTTGCTTGATGAAGTTTCTACATAAATTTGCATACCGTCTGGGCGATCAAACGTGAGTTTGTAAACCGGTAAATAGCGGTTGATGTATTTATATTGTGGAGTAAAATCAGTTAAAATCAAACTGTTTTTTACGCCACTTTTTTGATCATCTAAAAAATAACGAGAAAGCCATTCGGCATATTTTTGGTCTCCATTTGCCAATGGTTTTGCATCGACAGTACTGAAGTATAACAACTCACCTTTTACGGTTTTTAGTTGATAAAAAGTAGCCTTATTAAAAGTAATTATTCTGAAATTTTTGAATTCAGAAATTCCATTTTTTTGTAAAACTTCTTGGATTGAAAAATGAAGTTGGCTCTTGTCAATTGGCGTTGTAGCCAGTTTTTCATTCTTGATTTCTGGCTTGAAAAAATGCGCCATAAAAGGATGCATTAAACCAGAAAGACACCAAAAAATAACCGGAATTATAGTTATGATTCCTAATGTACGGTGCCATTTATACATATTTTGTTTAATTTTCTTAACTAGCTTAGAATCTTTCTTTTTGGCTTTTAAGCTCTCTTTTTCTTTTTTCATAATTGTTTTTATTTGTTAAAGGCACGCCTAATATTGGGGTGCCTTTTGTTAAATAATTTATTTTTTCAATGAAAAATTATATTGCAATCCAAGTAGAAACGTTCTTGGAGCTGCCGCTGTGTAGGTAGGTGCCGAAGTGCTTAAATTTCCTCTTGTTACATTATAAGCATACAGTTTGTCGGTCAAATTGTTTATATTACCATAAAACTCAATGCTTTTATATTTGTATCCAATTTTCAAATTAAATATATCATACCCTTTATATTTAATGGTATTAATTTGGTCTTGGTAATAGCTTCCTATAGTTTGCCATTCTATCGAACTTCTAAAGTTAGGCAATCCTTTTGGATAATAACTCACTTCTGAATTTCCTGTCCATTTAGGAGCGGATGGCATTTCGAATCCATTTAGATTTTTAATTGGATCTGTTGGTTTTGTTGAAAGAACAAAATCAATGTACTTGTGTTGTGCTGTTGTTCCGCCTATTCTAATTGCCCATTCTTTAGATGGTTTGTAATTGATTCCATACTCAATTCCTTTATGCCTCGTTTCTCCGGCAGACTGATAATCGGTTGAACTATCGGGCTGTTTGATGCTTAATAATTCGTTTTTCCCTTCCATATAATATAAGGAATAATCGATGTAAAGTTTGTTTTTCAATAATGAAATCCATCCGCCAACTTCGTAGTTTTCGAAAGTTGCGGGTACTAAGTTATAGTAAAATTCAGCAGGTACACCTGTTGTTCCCCCTGTTAATGGTTTAGCAACGAAAATAGAAGTAATTCCCGGAGGTGCAAATCCTTGCGAATAATTCCCGTAAAATCCAATATATTTTGTTGGATTAAAGTTGGCTCCAGCTTTAAACGTTGCTTTGTCATATATTTTTGTTCCCGTCGAATTGTCTATTGCATTGTTGTAATTTACTTTCATATTATCGTAACGGACGCCAGTTGTAATGGTCAAATTAGTGACAGGTTTGAAACTCAATTGAGCAAATTCAGCCGAGTTATAAATGTCGGCAGTATAGTTTGCCAGTTTTACATCTGGACGTTCGGCAATTATTTGGTAATTATTTACGGTTAATCCACCAGGGTTCAAATTAGCTGTTAAATCAACTTGGTATGCCCAATACGTAACGGGTGAAAAATCATAAGTCAATCCAGCAACAAGCTTAGCATCTAAAAAATTGAATTTTTGGGTTTGTTGTATTACGGTTCCGTAACTTTTAAAATTACTTGAATTCACTTGCCCCTTAGCGGTAGCCGAACCACTAGTCCATTTTATGCTATACGAAGGATTTTGGCCTAATTTATTATCTCTATAATAAGCCGTTACTGAAGAACTTGAGTTTTCATTCCAATCGTGTTCCAAGGTGATTTTTGTTCGTAAAGCTTCATTTTTTCTATAAGTAAAATCAGTTGTACTTTTATAAGTTCTATTGTTAAAAGCGTCTTCATTTACACTTCCACTCATGTCCGAATAGTATTTTCCGTACATGGTGTTGCTTATCAAACGCGTTTTTGAGTTGATGTTGTAATCTATTCTAGCGTTGATATTATCTTTTTTATAGTTAGAAAAAGTCATCCAAGAATTTTTTTGGTCACTTGAAATTCCTGCAATATGAAATCCGATTTTTCCAATTGTTGCTCCACCAGCAGCTTGAATTCTTCGGTAACCCCATTGATCGGCTTGAATTCCAAATTTGAATTCAGGATCTATTGATGGTTTTAGCGAAATCAAATTGACAATTCCACCCACAGCTTCTGGTCCGTATAAAGAGGAAACAGGTCCTTTGACTACCTCAATACTTTGAAGATTAAACTGATTGATTTCTAACAAAGCATTATGATTAAAAATTCCCATTGGGCGAATTGGTAGTCCGTCTTCTAAATATAAATAGTACGCATTTGTTGTCATTGGCTGACGAATAGACATCATGTTTTGTTCGTTTCCTAAGTTTACGTTCAATACACCAGGTATTTTGTTTGCTAATTCATAAAGTGATGTCGCTTTTGTTTCATCGATTACTTTTGAAGTTAATTTGCTGATGGCTACAGGAGTTTCTTTACGTAAAGTAGCGGTTCTATTGGATGTAACAAATACTTCATCAAGATTTTCAACTTTCGTACTGTCTTTTGGAGTTTTGTTGTTTGTCTTTTGTTTTACATTATTTTGTGCAAAAGCGAATTGTCCTATTATTAATAGGATAAGGAATATTTTTTTCATTTTATTTTGTGTAAATTATAATAATAGTTAAGATCTCATCGTCTTAGTGCCAATGAAAAATTGCATTTCAATTGTTTTGAAATAGGAAACTAATGATATAATTATACGAGTGGTGGGCGGAAAATCCCTAATTGGTCGGATTTTGGTTTTTCGCAGAGATAAAAAACCAGAATTCTTGTTTTCTTAATTGAAAGAATTGTAGGAAGATGATGTTCTGAATTAGAAGGAATGTAGACTAATTCTTGTTTTTCTTTTAAATTTTCGGTTTCGTGTTTTTCTTTTTCAGCTTCTTTTTTGAGTTGTTTGGATAAAAAACATTGTCCATTACATTTGTTGTCCTTCATTTCTCTTTGAATACATAAGTTTTTTGCAATCTCTTCTTGATGAACCTTAAAATTCAAATAAATGATAACATTGCCTAACGAAGGTATCAGTAAAAGAGTAGAAATTACTATGGAATATAAGATTTTCAAAAGGCAATGTGCATTTTTTACGATTGCAAATTTAAACTAATATTCTGTTAAAAAAAATGATAATTGTCATATCATAAAAAATCCTCAATTACTTTCGATATTGAGGATTGAATTATTTAATCAAATTTTTATTAAGAAACTATAACCCAAGTTCCGTTAGCTATTAAACTTTCTGCTTTCTTGTACTTCATTTCTTGTGTTTGTCCATTGGCTACATTTTGTATGATTACCGTGTCATTGCGATTAATTTTTGGTTGATCTCGAACAATGGTTTCCGTAACCTGACGTTGTTGCGTTTGCCCCGCTTCTTTATTAGCACTTTCGCTAGAAACAATTTCGTCTTTACTGGTTTTGTAGTTTTCTTTTTTACGAACATCTTTTGCTTCCTGAATTGATGGTGCAGTTTGTTGCGGTAAATCGCCTTTAAACAAGAACGAAATCACTTCTTTATTGATGCCGTTCAACATGGAACTAAATAACTTGAAAGCTTCAAATTTATAAATAAGCAATGGATCCTTTTGTTCGTGAACAGCCAATTGAACCGACTGCTTCAACTCGTCCATTTTGCGTAAATGTTTCTTCCAAGCTTCATCCACGATGGTCAAAGTAATGTTTTTCTCGAAATCGGCAACCAATTGATTTCCTTTAGATTCGTAAGCGCGTTTCAAATCAGTTACCACATTCAGCGATTTTATTCCGTCCGTAAATGGAACTATAATACGCTCAAAATGATTATTTTTATCTTCATAAACATTGCTGATAATAGGATATGCTTCTCTTGCGCTGCGTTCGGTTTTTTCGGTATAAAATGTCAAAGCAGATTTATATACTTTCCCGGTCAATTCTATATCGGTCAATTTACTGAAATCACTTTCTGAAACTGGGGAAGTGATAGAAAAATAACGAATCAATTCGAATTCGAAGTTTTTAAAATCGTTTGTTCCTTTATTATCACACACAATTAAATCGCAAGTATCATACAACATATTGGCAATATCCAATTTCAAGCGTTCCCCAAACAAAGCGTGACGACGGCGTTTGTACACTACCTCTCGTTGCGCATTCATTACATCATCATATTCTAACAATCGCTTACGAACGCCAAAATTGTTTTCTTCTACTTTTTTCTGAGCTCTTTCGATAGATTTGGTCATCATCGAATGTTGTATTACTTCGCCTTCTTCCAATCCCATTCTGTCCATCACTTTCGCGACTCTTTCGGAACCAAACAAACGCATCAAATTGTCTTCAAGAGAAACATAAAATTGGGAACTTCCTGGATCTCCTTGACGCCCAGCACGACCACGTAATTGGCGGTCTACACGACGAGAATCGTGACGTTCCGTACCAACGATAGCTAAACCTCCCACGGCTTTTACTTCAGCGGATAATTTGATATCCGTTCCACGACCCGCCATATTAGTTGCAATGGTTACAACTCCAGGCTTTCCTGCTTCTTCCACAATTTGCGCTTCTTGTTTGTGCATTTTGGCATTCAAAACGTTATGGGCAACACCCCGCATTTTCAACATTCGACTCAGTAATTCCGAAATTTCAACTGAAGTTGTACCAATTAATACGGGTCTTCCAGCTTTTGATAACTCGGTTACATCCTCGATTACGGCATTAAATTTTTCACGAGTGGTTTTATAGATAAAATCTTCTTTGTCTTTTCGGATCATAGGTCTGTTGGTAGGGATTTCTACCACATCCAATTTGTATATTTGCCATAACTCACCAGCTTCTGTAACTGCAGTTCCGGTCATACCACCCAATTTACTATACATTCTGAAATAATTCTGCAAAGTAACCGTTGCGAAAGTTTGGGTTGCGTCTTCAATTTTAACGCTTTCTTTGGCTTCAATTGCTTGGTGTAAACCATCAGAATAACGACGACCGTCCATAATACGCCCCGTTTGCTCATCGACAATCATAATTTTGTTGTCCATGATTACGTATTCGACATCTTTTTCGAAAAGGGTATAGGCTTTTAGTAATTGTGTCAAAGTGTGAATACGCTCACTCTTGATACCAAAATCTTGAAATAATTTTTCTTTTTCCTCTGCTTCTGCATCTTTATCTAATTTTTTCTTTTCGATACGTGCAATTTCAGTTCCAATGTCTGGAAGTACAAAAAAATCACTATCGGTATCTCCCGAAAGGAATTTAATTCCGTTATCTGTTAATTCTACTTGGTTGTTTTTTTCTTCGATTACAAAATACAGGGCTTCATCCACTTTTGGCATTTCGCGATTGTTGTCTTGCATGTACTGGTTTTCAGTTTTTTGAAGCAGTTGTTTGATACCTTCTTCACTCAAAAACTTAATTAAGGCTTTGTTTTTAGGGAGACTTCTGAAAGCTCTCAATAATAAAAAACCACCTTCTTTGGCATTACCTTCCTTGATTAATTTTTTAGCGTCCGATAAAAATCCGTTAGCCAATTGTCTCTGTAAACTTACCAAGTTTTCGATTTTTGGTTTCAACTCGTTAAATTCATGACGATCTCCTTGTGGCACAGGACCTGATATAATCAATGGAGTTCTGGCATCGTCAATCAACACTGAATCGACCTCATCGACAATGGCATAATTGTGTTTTCGTTGTACCAAATCCTCTGGCGAATGCGCCATATTATCTCTCAAATAATCAAAACCAAACTCGTTGTTTGTTCCATAAGTGATGTCAGAATCGTATGCTTTTTTTCTGCCTTCTGAATTGGGTTGATGATTGTCGATACAATCCACAGTCAATCCATGAAATTCGAATAAAGGCGCTTTCCAGGTACTATCCCGTTTGGCTAAATAGTCATTTACGGTCACTAAATGTACTCCGTTTCCAGTTAAAGCATTCAAATAAAGAGGCAGAGTAGCCACTAATGTTTTTCCTTCACCGGTTTGCATTTCGGCAATTTTACCTTCATGCAACACCATTCCGCCTATCAACTGGACGTCATAATGAATCATATCCCAAGTGATTTGCTTTCCTGCCGCATTCCAAGAATTTGCCCAAATGGCATTCTCTCCATCTAATGTGATATAGCTTTTCGTAGCTGAAAGTTCACGGTCTTTAGCCGATGCGGTTACTTGTATATTGGTATTTTCTTTAAATCGTCTCGCCGTTTCTTTTACTACTGCAAAAGCTTCAGGAAGAATTTCCATCAACGTTTTTTCCGAAATATCGTAAGCTTCTTTTTCCAAGGCATCCATCGCCAAGTATAAATCTTCACGTTTGTCGATATCTTCAACATTTTCAGCTTCTAGTTGAATGGAAACAATTTTAGCATCTTTCTCCGAACGTGCTTGTTTTATTTTTTCTTTAAAAAAGTCCGTCCTAGCACGAAGTTCGTCATTTGATAATGCAGCAAGACCGCTTTCAAACGTTTTAATTTTGGTTAAATAAGGTTGTAAAGCCTTAACGTCTTTTTGCGATTTATCGCCTACAAAGGCTTTGATGATGCTATTTATGAAACTCATATTGTGTTTGTATTTCTAATTATAAAAGTGCGTAAATTTAAACAAAAAAAAAGCCTCTTTTGAGACTTTTTTCTTGATATTTTTTAATATTCATCCTCATTCCAAAGATAATCTTCGTCAGTAGGATAATCTGGCCATATTTCTTCCATCGATTCGTATACCTCACCTTCATCCTCTATAGATTGTAGGTTTTCCACTACTTCTAATGGGGCTCCAGCTCTAATAGCGTAGTCGATAAGTTCATCTTTGTTAGCAGGCCACGGTGCATCGCTTAGATAGGATGCTAATTCTAAAGTCCAATACATCTTTTGTCTGTTTAGTTTTGTGCAAAAATAAATTTTTTACTGAAAAAGACAAGTAAAAATTCATTTATTTTTAAATAAAGTTAAGAACGTTTTATTGATTGCTGATTTTTGATTTCGGATTAACGATTTTTAAATCTGAAATCTTATTTTCTCGGAATCCATTTTGCTTCGTCAGCGTTTAAATCATTTGACAACTTTCGTGCCAACACAAAAAGATAGTCAGAAAGGCGATTTAAGTACATAATTACAATTTCGGCAACGGGTTCGTTGTGGTCTAAATGTACGGCCATACGTTCTGCGCGCCGACAAACGCATCGTGCAATATGACAATATGACACCGTGGTGTGTCCGCCCGGTAAAACAAAATGAGTCATTGGCAGAAGTGCCTCTTCCATAGTGTCAATTTCGTTTTCGAGTAATACAATATCACTATCTATAATTCCTAGTTTTTGTAAACGTAATTCTCCGTTTTTCTTCACTTCTTTTTCAGGTGGAGTGGCAAGAATGGCGCCAATAGTAAACAATCGATCTTGAATTTCTATTAGGATTTTTTTGAAATGTGGATTCATTTCTTGATCTCGAATTAACCCAATATGGGAATTCAACTCATCTACCGTTCCGTAACTTTCAATTCGAATATGGTCTTTTGGAACTCGGGTTCCGCCAAAAAGTGATGTGGTGCCTTTATCACCGGTCTTAGTGTATATTTTCATTTAATTGATAATTATCAATTGTTAATTGTAATTGAATCGCTTTCAATTATTCCATCTCGCAGCCGAATAATTCTGTTAGCATGGGCAGCGATTTCTTCTTCGTGGGTGACCACAATTATGGTATTCCCTTTATCGTGAATTTCTTTTAAAAGCTTCATGATTTCTTCGGAAGTTTTGCTGTCCAAATTTCCTGTGGGTTCATCAGCAAGAATAATAGAAGGTTTGTTAACCAAGGCTCTGGCTATTGCTACTCTTTGCCTTTGTCCTCCCGAAAGCTGATTGGGTTGAAAACTCATCCTATCGCCTAAATTCACTTCCTTTAATACTTTTGTAGCTCTTGCTCTTCTTTCGGATTTGGAATAACCAGCATAAATCATGGGTAAAGCTACATTGTCGAGTGCAGTGGTTCTTGGTAAAAGGTTGAAAGTTTGAAAAACAAAGCCTATTTCCTTGTTTCGAATTTCGGCCAATTCATTATCACTCATCTGACTAACGTCTTTTCCATTTAAAATATAATTTCCCGAAGTAGGTGTATCTAAACAACCCAAGATGTTCATTAACGTTGATTTTCCGGAACCAGAAGGTCCCATAAGGGCTACGTATTCGCCTTTGTTTATTTCTAAATCAATCCCTTTTAGCACGTAAACAATTTCATTTCCAAGAACAAAATCTCGTTTGATGTTGGTTATTTTGATTAGTGGCTTCATTAGATTTCAGAATGTAGATTAAGGATTTTTATTTCAGATTTTAAAAGTACAAAATTGATTTTTATAATAGTGGATTGAAATCCATTTTCGTTTCAATAACTTATTTAAACTCGAATCACAAAATGCTCTTTTTCTTGTTCTTTTCTAAAAAACACTAATCCCCATTGAAAAGTATCAATTGTAAGAGTCACTTTTGGATGCGTTTTGATTATTTCCCAGGCTTCTTCCATTTCTGCTGACCAATATATATCATCGAAAATCCAAACTGTTTCATTGGTAATTGTTGGTAATAAAATTTCAAAATAATCCAAGGTGGCTTTTTTGGAATGGTTGCCGTCGAAGAAAATTAGGTATTGGGTCTTGGGTCTTGGGTCTTGGGTCTTGAAGTAATTATTGAATTCGGTTACAACAGAATTAATATTAGTTAAGCCAATTTTTCCGAATTGATCCTGCGCTATTTTTGCTGTTTCTGGACAACCTTCCAATGTTGTTATTTCTGCCTTTGGATTTCCTAAGGCTAGGGAGGAAGTAGCTAAACCTAATGAAGTTCCAATTTCCATAATACTTTCGGGTTGAAAATACTTTGTAATTCGAAACAATAATTCAGAACGTTTTCGACTAATTCCAGTGGTTTTGGCAATCTTTGAGATTTGTCTTGAATTGGATTTGAAAATTTTCGAACCAACTCCAAAATCAGTTACTTCAATTGTGTTTTTGTTTTCTAAAAGTGAATTTCGATAGTTTTTTAGAACTTGATATTCGAGTTTTGGTTTTCGGTCATAAAAACATTTGGTTACCAATTGAAACACAAATGGCGAATGCACTGCGTGTTCGTTTTTGGAATTCCAGAGAAATTTGAGATAGGCTTTTATTTGGAATAACATAAAAAGTTGTAAAAAGGATTGCGAAGATAACAAGATATTAGCCAAATGTCCAATGTCTTAAAGTCAAAAGTTACAAAATTGACAAACTTTATGACTTGGATCCGCTAAACAATAAATTTAAGAAATAAAAAAACCACAACTAGTTGTGGTTTTTTTATGGGTTAACATCTTCTTCCAAAATCCGTTTTTCTTTGGTTGTGTCAGAACATGATGTCTATTGGGTGCACTAATTGGATTGTTCTTGGTATTCCATGGTGTAATCTTGAGAGTGAACTCTAAAAATTCCATTATCAAACAATTGCATAATTACTTTATTTCCGTCTTCTGAAGTGGTTGTGATGTATCTGTATTTCAAACCGTCTTTTGAAACGCCTTCTTTGATAGTTCCTACTTTATAATACCTTTCTGCACTTTCGGAAGAATCAAAATAAAATACTATGTCTCCTTTGTCATTGCCACTAAAGATGACCTTTAGGTTTATTTCTTCTAATTTTCCGATTTCATTATTTATTCGGTCTTTTTTTAATACGTGATCGTAATGTTTCACAAATGTTTGAGCATTCATCGATGTTCCAATACAGAAAATAAGGAGAACCAATGATTTTAGTAAGAAGATTTGAGTAGATTTTTTCATAGTTTTTATATTAATGTTTTGTATTTTCAATCTAAAACTTCTGATTTTAAAGTTTTACAAAGAATCTTGTATTAATTTCGTCAAATATAAATATTTGTTTTTATAACAATATGAATTTCCCCAAAAAAAAGAATTAAAACCCATTTTTTTAAAAAAAACTAATGTTAGGCTTTAAAATGATTCAAAATAACATTTTATCCTTCAATCTTTGCGCTCAATTCAAACCATCGTTCCTCTTTCACTTCGATTTTAGTGATTATATTTTCTAGTTCTTTGGCTTTAGCCAGAACCTCTTTTTCGTCTACTTTTCCGTCAGAAAATAATTGTTCTATTTTAGCTTTGTCAATCTCTAAGTCCTTGATTTCTCTCTCGATTTTCTGGAATTCTTTTTGCTCGTTGAAAGTTAGATTTCCGGTTGGATTGTTTTGTTTCCAGTCTTTCTTCTCAGCCTTGTTGTCTTCTTTTTGGGCTACATCGGCGCTATCTTCATACGCCCTGAAATCGGAGTAGTTTCCTGGGAAATTTTCTATTTCGCCTTGTCCTCTAAAAACAAATAAATTATCTACAATTTTATCCATGAAATACCTATCGTGCGAAACAACCAACAAACAACCCGGATAGTCCAAAAGGAAACTTTCTAAAACATTCAAGGTTACAATATCCAAATCATTCGTGGGTTCATCCAGAATCAAGAAATTCGGGTTCTGAATTAAAACGGTGCATAAATACAAACGCTTCAACTCGCCACCGCTCAATTTTTCGACAAAATCGTGTTGTTTTTTTCGGTCAAAAAGAAACCGCTCCAACAATTGACCCGCCGAAATAATTTTCCCTTTCGTGAGCGGAATGTATTCTCCGTATTCCTTGATAATATCAATTACTTTTTGTCCCGGTTTCGGGTTGATGCCACTTTGGGTGTAATACCCCACTTTAATGGTGTCACCCTTAATCACTTTTCCACCATCTAAGGGAATGGTTCCAGTAATTAAGTTTAAAAAAGTCGATTTTCCGGTTCCGTTTTTTCCAATGATTCCAACACGTTCTCCCCGTTGAAAATCGAAGCTGAAATTGTCCAAAATGACATGGTCTTTGAATTTTTTGGAAACCTTGTGAAGCTCGATAATCTTGCTTCCCATGCGCTCCATATTGATTTCGAGTTCCACTGCGTTTTCCCGACGGCGGCTTTGCGCCTTTTCCTTAATCACGTAGAAATCATCCTGACGCGATTTGCTTTTACAGGTTCTGGCTTTTGGTTGGCGACGCATCCATTCGAGTTCTTTGACAAACAAGTTTTGTGCTTTATCCACACTTGAATTTTCGGAAGCAATGCGCTCTTCTTTTTTCTCTAAATAATAAGAGTAATTGCCCTTGTATTGGTAGATTTTTCCGTTGTCGAGTTCGATGATTTCGTTACAAACACGCTCCAAAAAGAAACGGTCGTGCGTTACCATAAACAAGGTAATGTTTTCTTTGGCAAAATAACTTTCCAGCCATTCGATCATCTCCAAGTCTAAGTGATTCGTGGGTTCATCGAGAATCAATAAGTCAGGACGATTGATTAAAATAATGGCCAAAGACAACCGTTTTTTCTGTCCACCCGAAAGGTTTTTTACTTTCAATTTAAAGTCTTCCAACTTTAATTTGAACAAAATTTGTTTGTATTGGGTTTCAAAATCCCAAGCATTGTGTTGGTCCATTCCGTCGAAAGCTTTTTGGTAGGCTTCTTCATCTTCAGGGTTTTCCAATGCTTTTTCATACGCTTCAATCACCTTCAAACTTTCATTATCCGAGGCGAAAATACTTTCCTCAATCGTTAACTCGTCCTGTAATTTATTGTCTTGTGACAGGAAAGACATTCGAATACTTTTTCGAAGTATTACTTGCCCAGTATCAGGCTCGTCAAATCCGTTAATGATGTTCATTATGGTAGTTTTTCCAGAACCATTCTTGGCTATGAAAGCAATTTTTTGGTCTTTGTTAATCCCGAATGAAATATTTTCAAAAAGGCTACGCTCTCCAAAAGATTTCGAAATATTTTCTACTGATAAGTAATTCACAAGTGTAATTTTTTGCAAAAGTAAGTCTTTGCGAGGCAAGAAGCAATCTTTTAATTTTTCTGCTTTACAACTCACAACCTTTGCATTTTTGGGACTTAAAATATATCTTTGAAAAATGCAACTATCCATCATCATCCTCAATTATAACGTTCGCTATTTTTTGGAACAATGTGTTTTAAGCGTTCAATACGCCTTAGAGCAAATTGATGGAGAAATCATTGTGGTCGATAACAATTCTCAAGATGATAGTTGCGCCATGATGAAACAACGTTTTCCTAACGTCAAATTAATCGAAAACAAGGGGAATTTTGGTTTTCCAAAAGGGAATAATATTGGAGTTGCCCATGCCAAGGGCGAATATATTTGTATTCTTAATCCCGATACAGTTGTTGCTGAAGATGCTTTTACGAAAGTGTTGGCTTTCGCTAAAAAGTTATCCGATTTAGGAATTCTGGGCGTGAAACTCATCGACGGAACGGGTAATTTTCTGCCGGAAAGCAAACGGGGTATTCCAACACCTTGGGTGGCTTTTACCAAAATCACGGGCTTGTATAAAATTTTTACGAAATCAAGAGTCTTTGGGAAATATTATGCCCAACATGTATCAGAAAATGAAACTGGAAAAGTCGATATTTTAGTGGGCGCTTTTATGGTTATGAAACGGGATTTGTATAATGAAATCGGTGGTTTTGACGAGAATTGTTTTATGTATTCGGATGATATTGATTTGTCCTATATGGCTCTTAAAAAAGGAAAATCGAACTATTATTTTCACGAAACCTCGGTCATACATTATAAAGGGGAAAGTACAGTTAAGGATGGAACTTACATGAAACGCTTTCAGGAAGCAATGAATTTTTTCTATAAAAAGCATTTTAAAGTTTCCTTTTTCTTCTCCGTTTTCATGAAAATTGGAATCCTGTTTTTTTCTTTCGTTAAAATGTTTCAAGGGACTCCAAAACAGAAAATAAATCCGGAAAATTATATTTTAGTTTCCGAAGACGAACTTTTAAGAGAAGAATTGCAAAATAAATTAAGAAATCCAATACAACTCCAAAAGACATCGCAGCTAGTTTTGGAAAATAAAAATTCGGAGATTATTTTTGATCAAAATCATACTAGTTTTAAGGCTATAATCACCGCTTTTGAAATTAATAAGAATAAGGGATTTACTTTTAAAATTCTTCCTAAAGTCTCTCGTTTTTTGATTGGGAGCGATAGTAGTTTCGATCGAGGAGAAGTAATCAATTTTTAGAAATTGCAATTTTAGAATTCAGGGATATTTGTCCAATTCGAAGTTAAAACTAAAAATAATCACTATTTTTGCAAGTTGAAAAACAAAACCAACTTCATAGGTAAAAATATGGCAAGATTTGAATTGAAGCTTCCTAAAATGGGAGAGAGTGTTGCTGAAGCAACCATTACAAATTGGCTGAAACAAATTGGCGACAAAATTGAAGCCGATGAAACTGTAGTGGAAATTGCTACCGATAAAGTGGATAGTGAAGTACCAAGCGAAGTTTCAGGTATTTTAGTTGAGCAATTGTTTGCTAAAGGCGATTTGGTTCAAGTAGGACAAGCTTTTGCGATTATTGAAACGGAAGGCGAAGATGTCGCCGAAAATATACTACAAGCAGTTGAAGTTCCGGTTGAAGTCGCAACAATCGAAAAAAATATAGAAGTTGCCAAGGAATCCTTGAGTTCTTCAAAAAACATATCTGATTCGGATAAATTTTTCTCTCCGTTGGTAAAAAATATTGCCAAAGAGGAAGGTATTTCCCTTTCCGAATTAGAATCTATAAATGGAACAGGTAAAAACGGAAGGGTTACCAAAGATGATATATTAGATTTTGTTGCCCAAAAGCAAATCAAGCCAAAATCTAAGAACCAAGAAATAAATATATCACAAACACCTATTTCTGTAAATGGCGGTGATGAAATCATCGAAATGGACCGAATGCGCAAGTTGATTTCTGGCTATATGGTAGCTTCGATTCAAACGGCTGCGCACGTGCATTCTTTTATAGAGGTTGATGTGACTAATATCGTAAAATGGAGGGAAAAAGTAAAATCCGCTTTTGAAAAAAGAGAAGGCGAAAAGCTTACGTATACTCCCATTTTTATGGAGGCTGTTGCCAAAGCATTAAAAGATTATCCTATGATGAATATTTCTATTGACGGGGATTATATCATCAAAAAGAAAAATATCAATTTAGGAATGGCAGCCTCGTTGCCAAACGGAAATCTCATTGTCCCAGTTATAAAAAATGCGGATCAATTGAATCTGGTAGGAATGGCCAAAGCGGTGAATGACCTTGGAAACAGGGCGAAAACAGGTAAGTTAAAACCAGATGATACCCAAGGTGGAACGTATACGGTTACTAATGTGGGTACTTTTGGAAGTGTTTTCGGAACGCCTATTATCAACCAACCACAAGTTGGAATTTTAGCGATTGGAGTCATTCGTAAAGTTCCAGCCGTAATCGAAACTCCTGAGGGGGATTTCATAGGCATCCGCCAAAAAATGTTTCTTTCCCACAGTTATGACCATCGTATTATTGACGGGGCTCTTGGCGGAAGTTTCGTAAAAAGAGTAGCGGATTATCTTGAAGCATTTGATGTGGATAGCGATTTTTGATTTATACGGATCTATTTTAAATTGAAAACCCAACTAATTTTATACTAGTTGGGTTTTTTGATTTTTGTTCAAAACTTTTTTGTTATCCGATAATCGGTAACTTCAAAATTATATATTTGTCGAATTAAAATTTATAAATGGAACTTAAACTTAACAAGCCAATTTGTTTTTTTGACCTGGAAACCACCGGAATTGACGTAGCCAAAGATCGAATTGTTGAAATAGCAATTTTTAAAGTCTTTCCTAATGGTAATAAAGAAAGCAAAACATGGTTAGTCAATCCAACTATTCCAATTCCGGCTCAATCCACAGCTATTCATGGGATTAGTGATGAAAAAGTAGCCAATGAGCCTACTTTTAATCAACTAGCTTCTCAGGTGTATACTATGATTAAGGATTCGGATTTGGCTGGATATAATTCAGACCGTTTTGACATTCCATTATTGGCCGAAGAATTGCTTCGTGCAGGGGTTGATTTTGATATGAAAAACCGTGTTTCAGTTGATGTACAAACTATTTTTCACAAAATGGAAGAAAGAACATTAAGTGCAGCATTAAAATTTTATTGTGGGCAAAGCCTCCAAAACGCCCATTCTGCCGAAGCCGACACGATGGCGACTTACGAGATTATGAAAGCACAATTAGATCGTTACCCTGAATTGGAAAATGACATGAAATTGCTTTCAGAATTTACAACTAGAAAAAAAATTGCTGATTTTGCAGGGATGATTGCGTTTGATGAAGATGAGGATGAAATTTTTGCTTTTGGAAAGCATAAAGGAGTTAAAGTCAATAAAGTATTAGACACAGAGCCAGGCTATTATAGTTGGATTCAAAATGCTGATTTTCCTTTATACACAAAGAAAGTGTTGACAGCGATTAAACTTAGAAAACTGAATACAAAATAGGTAAAATCTAAACCAAATGAAAATCATCTGCATTGGAAGAAATTACGTCAATCATATTGAGGAATTGCAAAACGAAAGACCAGTAGAACCGGTTATTTTTATGAAACCCGATTCGGCAGTTTTACTAAAGCAACACCCTTTTGTAATTCCTGAATTCTCGAAGGATATTCATCACGAAATAGAGTTAATTGTAAAAATAAGTAAAGTTGGAAAACATATTGATACCAAGTTTGCCCATAAATATTATGATGAAATTAGTGTGGGAATAGATTTTACCGCGCGAGACATACAAGACCAATTAAAATTGAAAGGGTTACCTTGGGAAAAAGCAAAATCCTTTGACGGCTCGGCTGTAATTGGTGAATTTTTATTCAAAAAACAATTTAATTCCCTGGAAAATATTACATTTGAATTGACTAATAATAATAGAACAGTCCAAAAAGGCAATGCCAGTCTCATGTTGTGGAAAATTGACGAACTCATTTCTTTTGTTTCACAATATTTTACTTTAAAAATAGGTGATATTATTTTTACTGGAACTCCAGAAGGTGTTGCGGTTGTGAAGCCGGAAGATGTTTTGGAAGGGTTTTTAGAAGGAAATAAACTATTTAGTGTAAAAATAAAATAATGGCATTACATTACAATTTAGCAAAGGTGTTTGCAATTTCTGATAATGATCCGGAATTTGTAAACCAAATTTTGTCTTTATTTGTTTCGGAAATCCCCGAAGATTTACTAGAGATCAAAGAAGGAATTAAAAACAAAGATCATAAACATGCGTATGCTTATGCGCACAAAGTAAAGCCAAGTCTGGACTTACTAGGGCTAAATATAGCTTTCGAGGAAATTCTTGAAATTGAATCTTGGGCTCAGGCTAAAGGAGAAAAAAAAGAAATAAAAGAAACGTTTAAGAGTGTCAAAAATCAAGTAAATGAAGCTGTTAAAGAGTTAAAAAAAGACTTTTATTTGTAGCGTAAACTATTAAAATCTTAATTTTTTACAGAATTTCTTTTAGATAAAATCTTAAATCTTAAATCAAAAATGAAAGCAGCCATAATCACTATAGGTGATGAAATCCTCATAGGACAAGTTGTTGACACTAATTCGGCTTTTATAGCCAAATCACTGGACAAAATAGGTGTTGAAATCCCCGAAATGATTTCCATAAGCGATAATAAACAGCATATTTTAGACACTTTTTTGAAATTTCAAAATAAGGTTGATTTAGTACTAATTACGGGAGGATTGGGCCCGACAAAAGACGATGTTACCAAAAAAACTTTTTGCGATTATTTTGAAGATGAATTAGTTGTTGATGAAAAAGTTCTTCAACACGTAACCCAACTTATCGAAGGGTTTTACAAACGACCCATTACCCAAATCAACAAAGATCAAGCTTTGGTTCCTTCAAAATGCACTGTGCTTCACAATCAAGTAGGCACGGCGCCTGGAATGTGGATGAAAAAAGAGAATACGGTATTTATTTCACTACCAGGTGTTCCTTATGAAATGAAATATTTGGTCGAAAACGAAATCATTCCTAAAGTGGTTCGGGAATACAACCGCCCCTACATTATCCATAAAACAATACTTACTTATGGTCAGGGAGAAAGTTTGGTGGCTGAACGCATCGAAAATTGGGAAAATAATTTACCTGATTTTATAAAATTAGCTTATTTGCCAAGTCCTGGAAGGGTGCGATTGCGCCTTTCGGCCAAAGGAACCGATAAGGAATTTTTGGAAACATCCATAGCTAAAAATGTGATTTCACTATCCAAAATAATTGGAGATATCATCGTAGGATTTGACGATGATGAAACTATAGAGACAGTCGTTGGACATCTTTTGAAACAACAAAATAAAACCATCTCAACCGCCGAAAGTTGTACAGGAGGTAAAATTGCACAAGTTTTGACTTCAGTTCCAGGCGCTTCTAAGTATTTTAAAGGTAGCGTAGTATCGTATGCAACTGAAACGAAAATAACTATTTTGGGACTTTCGGAAGAATTAATTAAAGAACATACGGTAGTAAGTGCGGCAGTTGTAAAACAAATGGCTATTAACGTTAAAAGTATAATGAAAACCGACTATGCTATTGCTACAACTGGGAATGCTGGACCGACGAAAGGGGATTCAAATGCTGAGGTTGGTATGGTTTTCATAGCATTGGCAACGCCAAATGAAGTGATTGTTGAAGAATTTGATTTTGGCCAACCCCGTGAAAAAGTGATAGATAGAACGGTTATTAAGAGTATGGAAATGTTGCGGAAAGAAATTTTGAAAAATCTGTAATAATTTTTTGCTTCATCCGTTTATTTTTCTTTTCTTTGCACCCTGATTTTGAATAACGATAAAAGATAAGATAATGTCAAGAGTTTGCGACCTTACAGGTAAAAGAGCGATGGTAGGAAATAACGTTTCTCACGCTATGAATAAAACTAAGAGAAAATTTTCTGTTAACTTAGTTAAAAAGCGTTTTTATCTTCCAGAAGAAGATAGATGGATTACTCTTCGAGTAGCGGCATCTACGATAAAAACAATTAACAAAAATGGAATTGCTGCAGTTTTGAAAAAAGCGCAGTCTTTAGGATTTATTAAATAATCTTTCCAAAATAAAAAAAATAGCAAGATGGCAAAGAAAGGCAATAGAATCCAGGTAATTTTAGAGTGTACTGAACACAAAACAACAGGTGTAGCAGGAACTTCAAGATATATAACAACAAAGAACAAAAAAAATACCCCAGACAGATTAGAGATTAAAAAATTCAATCCAATCTTGAAACGCGTAACTGTTCACAAAGAAATTAAATAATAATTAGAGATTTTAAAAATCTCAAATGGTCACATTTAAGATTTTTAATATACAAATAACATTTGAATCATGGCAAAGAAAACCGTAGCTTCCTTACAGACATCTTCTAAGAGATTATCAAAAGCCATCAAAATGGTGAAATCTCCTAAAACTGGTGCGTATACATTCGTAGAATCTATTATGGCTCCTGAAGCAGTTGATGAATTCTTGAGAAAGAAATAATCCAAACAGCATTATATAGAAAAGCTACTTTCATTCGGAAGTAGCTTTTTTATTTTCTATATTTACCACTTAAAATTTTCAGATTATGAATCACTATGAAATCTGATAAACCAACACTCAAATAACCAATAAATGAGTTTTTTTAAAAAAATATTTTCATCCGAAAAAAAAGACCCAAGCCTAAGCGAACAGGCGAAACAAACTTTAGACAAAGGTCTTGAAAAATCAAAAACATCCTTCTTTTCTAAGTTAACCAAAGCGGTTGCTGGTAAATCAAAGGTTGACGATGCCGTTTTAGACAACTTAGAAGAAATCCTTGTTTCCTCAGACGTTGGAGTGAATACCACCCTAAAAATAATCGATAGAATTGAAAAGCGCGTTGCTGAAGACAAATTTATCGGAACAGAGGAACTCAACCAAATCCTTCAAGAAGAAATTGCGGGGTTACTTTCTGAAACTAATTCTGGTGAAGCTACTGAATTCGTAATTCCGATAACTACAAAACCATATGTTTTGATGGTTGTTGGTGTCAATGGAGTTGGCAAAACTACTACCATCGGAAAACTCGCTTACCAATTCAAAAAAGCGGGTTATAAAGTAGTGCTTGGTGCAGCCGATACGTTTCGTGCGGCGGCAATCGATCAATTACAAATTTGGGCCGATAGAGTTGGCGTTCCTATTGTAAGACAAAACATGGGAAGCGATCCTGCTTCAGTAGCTTTTGATACTTTACAATCTGCCGTTGCTCAAGAATCCGATATTGTCATCATTGATACAGCAGGGCGTTTGCATAACAAAGTCAATTTGATGAACGAGTTGACAAAAGTAAAACGCGTAATGCAAAAAGTGGTTGTTGATGCACCTCATGACGTAATGTTGGTTATTGATGGTTCGACAGGTCAAAATGCTTTCGAACAAGCCAAACAATTTACCGCAGCCACGGAAGTGACTTCACTTGCGGTTACAAAACTCGACGGAACTGCCAAAGGCGGTGTTGTCATCGGGATTTCTGATCAATTCCAAATTCCTGTAAAATACATTGGTATTGGTGAAGGAATCGAGGATTTGCAAGTTTTCAATAAATACGAATTTGTAGATAGTTTTTTTAAATAATACTCCAATGAATTTTTCTTCTATCAAAAATACTAGTCCCATTCTTTTATATATGCTTAGCGTTGCTTGCTTTGTTTCAGCTAATATTTTTAGAGACCAAAGTAATTTTTTGTATGATTTATTGCTGATTTTAGGCTTAAGCTTCTTTTTTTTAGGCTTTATGAAAAGAATGAAAAAGAAGTAGTGAATTGAATTATCTATTTTATTATGAAGAATGTAGTTGTGTTTTTATTTTTTTCGTTTCTTTTTATCTCTTGTCATCCAAAGATAAACCCTAATGATATATCCAAAATGAATGGGTATTGGGAAATCGATAAAGTTGTTTTTGACCAAGGAAAGGACAAGGAATACTCGATAAACGAAAGTTACGATTATTTTCAAATTGATAAGAATAATAGTGGTTTTAGAAAGAAAGTCATGCCGCAATTAGATGGTACTTTTTTGGTAAATGACTCTAAGGAAAGTCTTAAAGTTCGATTTGAAGAAAATAAAGCTTTTATAGATTATGCAACTGTTTATGCAAAATGGAGCGAGGAGTTGGTAGCTATTTCGAATGATGAATTAGTGCTTATAAGTTCCGATAAAAAAGAGTTTCATTATAAGAAAACAGAAGTAATAAATTTTCTGGACAATGGCAAAAAGACTAAATAATCAAAGTACGGTGGGGGATGTGTTGAAGCAAATCATCCAAGTCAATAAATTGCAGCCCGGAATGGACCAAATCGATGTTAAAGAGGCTTGGGAAAATCTTATGGGAAACGGGGTGAATCATTATACGAAGAATGTAGTTTTAAAGGGGAGTACTTTATATGTTGAGCTTAGTTCGGCTGTTTTGAGGGAAGAATTAAGTCACGGAAAATCTAAAATTGTTGCTATGATTAATGAAGAATTAAGCCGTGATGTTGTCAAGGATGTTGTTTTGAGATAAAGATTTTAGATTGTTGATTAACAATTTCAGATTTCAGATTTTTGTGATTGTAAATAAAAAATCCCATTTCAGTTGTGAAATGGGATTTTCTGTTTTGGTATGATTTTTAAATCTACATCCAAAAATCTGAAATCATATATCTAAAATTTAGAATTGCTCTCTTCCTGCAAAATGGAAAGCACTTTCAATAGCTGCATTTTCATCGCTATCTGAACCATGTACGGCATTTTCTCCCATTGAAGTTGCATAGGCTTTGCGAATAGTTCCTTCAGTAGCGTCAGCAGGATTTGTAGCTCCAATCAAAGTTCTGAAATCTTCAACAGCGTTGTCTTTTTCTAAAATAGCAGCAACGATTGGGCCACGGGTCATAAATTCCACTAATTCTCCATAAAAAGGTCTTGCGGCATGAACGGCATAAAAGGCACGAGCGTCTGCTAGGGTTAATTGAGTTAATTTTAAAGAAACAATTTTAAACCCAGCGTTGGTAATCATTGCTAGTATATTCCCGATGTGTCCGTTTTCAACACCATCCGGTTTGATCATTGTAAAAGTTCTGTTTGTTGCCATTTTTAGTTTTTTTTAATTTTTCGGCAAAAATAGTCTTTTTTATGAATTGATTTTAATAAATCAACAATTAAAAAGGGGAAAAACGAAGAATCTAGAATACAACAATCTCAAATGCGGTCTCTAAGGGTTTAAACTGTCCCATTAATTTTTGAATAAACAACTCCCCGTATTCTAAATAGAACTCTGAAAAATTAGCTTGGCGTTCCTGTAAAATTTGATTGGGAAATAATTCGTTTTGCAAATCGGTAATTCGATCTAAATCTTCCGAATGCTTCCGTTTTTGAGCTTTCAGTAGCCGTTTTTCAAGATTTTCCAAACCTTTTATTTGTTTTGCCTCTTGTGCTTTCACCGCCCCCAAAAAAGAATCGTCTGTTTTTTGCGCCAATTCTAAAAGGGTCTCGAATTGTTTTTGAAGATGTTTCTTTTGTGGTGTTAAATCAATTTGGAATTCGGATAATTCTTTTGTTTTGGTATTTACTAAATCGGCTTGTTTTGAAAATAGATCCTTCCAACTTAGACCTAATTTATCCATTTTATGGACTTGTTTTTCTGTTGCTAGTAGTGCTGAATTTCTGAGCAAAAGTATTGGAAAAGTAACTTTTACAGCATCGAAAAAAGATTTTAATTCCAGCCAATACGCGATTTCCCCCCCTCCGCCAACGTAGCCTAAATTAGGTAAAATGACTTCTTGATACAAGGGACGCAGAATTACATTAGGACTGAATTTTTCGGGATGATTTTCCAATAATTCTAAAATTTCAGATTTTGTAAACACAATTTTAGTATTGTTTACTTTGTATTTTCCGTTTTCGAAAAGGATGCGTTCCCGTATGTTGTCTTCTAGGTAAAATAAATTGATTTCCCTTGGATTGACTTGGATAGTGTATTCTTTTAGTTTTTCGGTGGTTTCAAGTATTTTTTTATGGGAAATTTGAAAAACAAGTTCTTCCTTCATGTAAGGAGTAAAAAGGCGTTTCAAATTTTGATTATCAGCATCAAGAATAACCAAACCATATTCTCCAAAAAGCTCGTTTACTATATAGCGGGTGGCCTCGGTTAAGGTTTTGTGTTGCAAATAAGCCGATTCAAACAATTTTTTTAATGAAATAGCATTGGCGCTAGTTCCCAATTCATTTGCGTAAACTTCAAAAAAATGATCTAGTCCTTCGGTCGATAATCGTCCAACTGCCCCAGAAGTTACTGTATTCCAATTAAACTTTCGACCCTTGAAATTGAAGGAATTGATTTCTTCAAAATCGTGATCTTCAGTGGCCATCCAATAGATTGGAACAAAATTATAATTAGGATATTTTGCCTGAAGTTCCTTGGTTAAATTAACAGTTGAAATGATTTTGTATAAAAAATACAGCGGACCAGTAAATAAATTCAACTGATGACCTGTTGTAATAGTGTAAGTGTTTGAATTTAATAATAATTCAATATTTTGTTGGGTTATAGAAGTTATGGAAATTTTAGAATATTGTTGTTTCAATACCGAAACTAAAATTTTTCTACTTTCGTAGGCATAACTTGCTTTTTTTTCCTGAACTTGCGCACCAAAATTTTCAAGACTTGGAAACCGATTGTATAGGGGTTTTAAATTCGATTTTTGCTCTAAATAATCATTTATCAATGATGAGAAATAACCAGAATTTTGATAGCTACAGTCGGTTGGCATATTAAAGTTTATTTTAGGCTAAATTACTAAAAATAAATTGGAACTAAATATTTATAAGTTTCGAAAAAAATATCATTTTCATTAATAAATAGTATAAATTTAAATGCAAGAAATTTCAAATTCTAAAAATGTAAATTCATTAAAACACGTTCTTTTCGGTAGTTTAATTGGTACAGCTATTGAGTTTTTTGATTTTTATATTTATGCCAATGCTGCCGTTTTGGTTTTTCCACAATTGTTTTTTCCAGGATCAGACCCCACTACTTCCACCATAGAATCCTTAGCCACTTTTTCTATAGCTTTTTTTGCTAGACCTATAGGCTCAGCCGTTTTTGGTCATTTTGGAGACAAAATAGGAAGGAAAGCAACACTTGTCGCAGCTTTATTGACTATGGGAATTTCGACTGTCTGTATAGGGTTCTTGCCAACGTATCATAGTGTGGGAATCATTGCACCACTATTATTAATGCTTTGTCGTTTTGGTCAAGGGCTAGGTTTAGGTGGAGAATGGGGTGGAGCGGTATTATTAGCTATTGAAAATGCCCCTCCAGGAAAACGAGCCTGGTATGGCATGTTTCCTCAGCTTGGTGCACCAATAGGATTGTTACTTTCAGGAGGAACCTTTTTGCTTTTAAGTGATTTCTTAACTAACGAACAATTTTTCGAATATGGTTGGAGAATTCCATTCATTGCTAGCTCGATACTTGTTGGGGTTGGTTTTTATATACGATTAAAAATTACCGAAACACCTTCTTTTGTTAATGCTATTGAAACTAAAAAACAAGTAGAAGTACCGTTGTTTTCTATTTTAAAATATTATAAATGGGAATTGATTTTTGGAACCTTTTCAGCAGTTGCCACTTTTTCAACCTTTTATTTAATGACTGTTTTTAGTTTAAGTTGGGCTACAACTAATTTAGACTTTACACGTCGTAGTTTTTTAATTATTGAACTTTTTGCCATTTTGTTTTTTGTGATTGGAATTCCAGCTTCAGCATTGTTAGCGGATCGCTTTGGTCGTCGATTGGTTTTGTTATTAGTTTCTGTAGCTATTGGTTTGTTTGGACTTAGTTTTTCCTATTTTATGGATTCTGGAAGCACGCCATTGATTACTTTGTTTATATGTTTGGGAATGGGATTAATGGGTTTGACTTATGGACCATTGGGTACTTTTTTATCAGAGTTGTTTCCAACCGAAGTACGGTATTCAGGAGCATCATTAACCTTTAATTTGGCGGGAATATTAGGCGCTTCATTTGCGCCACTTATTGCTATTTGGTTGGCAACAAACTATGGTATTAGTTATGTTGGTTATTATTTATCGGGAGCAGCTGTGATTACTTTTTTGGCGCTTTTGGCGATACGAAAAAAAACACATCAGTTTTGACAGAATAGTTTTTTCTGATATGATCAATAAAGTTATTTATTGCCCTTATTTTTGTCCAAAACAATTTCCCTTTGAAAACCAAAGTATTTTTAATAACCCCACCTTTTACCCAACTGAATACTCCGTATCCAGCAACAGCTTATATTAAAGGTTTTCTGAATACTAAAAACATTCCAGCAACGCAAGCGGATTTGGGGATTGAAGTGATTTTGAAATTGTTTTCGAAAAAAGGTTTAGAAGATTTGTTTAAATCCAACAACCAACAACCGATTACCAACAACTGCAAACGAATCCTTGCCCTAAAAGACGAATACATCAAAACCATTGATGCAGTAATTACTTTTCTTCAAGGGAAAAACCCAACATTGGCACTTCAAATCTGTCAGGAAGATTTCTTGCCAGAAGCGTCTCGTTTTACGCAACTCGAAGAGTTAGATTGGGCTTTCGGATCTATGGGAACGCAGGATAAAGCTAAACATTTGGCGACTTTATATCTCGAAGATATTTCCGATTATATTGTGGAATGTGTTGATGCGAATTTCGGTTTCAGTCGGTATGCGGAACGTTTGGGCAGAAGCGCGAATTCTTTCGACGAATTATATTTGGCTTTACAACAAGAGCCTACTTATATTGACAATATTCTAATTTCGATTTTAAAGGAAAAAGTCAAAAAAATACAGCCTGAATTGTTCTTGATTTCGGTTCCTTTTCCAGGTAATTTATACTCGGCTTTTCGTTCGGCCCAATATGTAAAAAAATACCATCCCAACATTAAGATAGCCATGGGTGGTGGTTTTCCGAATACGGAATTGCGCTCGATGTCGGATACTAGAGTTTTTGAGTTTTTCGATTACATTACTTTAGATGATGGTGAATTGCCAATTCAATTGATAATTGATAATGAACAATTGATAATTGAAAAGGAATATAAACGAACTTTTCTCCTTGAAAATGGAAAAGTAGTTTACAAAAACAATTCCCCCAGAAGTGACTATAAACAATCCGAAGTTGGTACGCCAGATTATTCGGATTTGTTATTGGATAAATACATTTCAGTTATCGAAATCGTGAATCCTATGCATCGCATGTGGAGCGACGGTCGATGGAACAAACTCACTATGGCCCACGGTTGTTATTGGGGGAAATGTACGTTTTGTGATATTTCATTAGATTATATCAAGATATACGAGCCCATTGCAGCTAATTTATTGTGCGATCGAATGGAGGAAATGATAGCGCAAACAGGTCAAAATGGCTTTCATTTTGTGGATGAAGCGGCACCGCCAAAATTGATGCAAGCTTTGGCACTCGAAATCCTTCGCAGAAAACTAGTGGTGACTTGGTGGACCAATATTCGATTCGAAAAAAGTTTTACCAGAGATTTGTGTTTGTTATTAAAAGCATCTGGTTGTATTGCGGTTTCTGGGGGACTCGAAGTGGCATCGGACCGATTATTGAAATTAATTGACAAAGGTGTAACGGTAGAACAAGTGGCGAAAGTCACCCGAAATTTTACTGAAGCCAATATTATGGTACATTCGTATTTAATGTACGGCTATCCCACACAAACAATTCAGGAAACGGTGGACAGTCTCGAGATGGTACGCCAATTGTTTGAAGCGGGTGTTTTGCAATCGGGTTTTTGGCATCAATTTGCTATGACGGCGTACAGTCCAGTAGGAATGAATCCAGGGAAATTTGGCGTTGTGAAGGAAACAGAAACTATCGGGACTTTTGCCAATAACGACATAAATTTCCTTGACAAAACAGGAATCGACCACGATAAATTCAGTTTTGGATTAAAAAAATCATTGTTCAATTTTATGCATGGAATCTGTTTTGATTTTGAGTTGCAAGAATGGTTTGATTTTAAAATTCCAAAAACAAAAATTCAACCTGATTTTATTGCTAATGCTTTAGAGGAAGTAGCAGATTTCAATATAAAGCCAACAGCTAAGGTAATTTGGCTAGGAGGAAAGCCCCTTATAGAATATTTTACCAAATCTAAAAAGGGTAACTCATGGGAAATGATGGCTTTCACTTTTCACGATAAGAAAGAAAGTTTTACCATTCAAACTGATAAAAAGCAAGGGGAATGGCTTGTGAAAACGCTTGAAAAAATTTCAGTCCATACGATTCCCACTTTGGGGGTTAGGGGGCTTACTTTTCAGGAAATTAAAACTGATTTCGAAAGCAGTTTTGAAGATTTTGAATTGTTTTGGTATTCAAAACCGGTGAATACCTTAAGGGATTTCGGATTGCTAGTGCTATAAAAAACTATAGTGTTTATTGTCTTTTTCGATTTTTTTTTCGCGCTAATTTGTCCATATCCTGTCTGTTGAAGCACCACCATCATGACAACTGTTGCATGCTCCCGTAGTGATTGGACTTGACATAGAGTAGGTTGAAGTACTGCCTATAACCGAAGGGTATAAATCACCCGAAAAATCAATGTTTCCTCCGGTATAAAAATTTCCTTTGGCATCTACTTGAAGGGTGTATTTTAATGTTCCGGTTCGATCTGGACCAGTATATAGTTCTATGGTAGCATTAGGATTTATAGTTGTTAACGTTTCATTATAAACGGTTCCGGCAACTTTCCACACAGGAGCTTCGTCTCCTCCCGGTTTATGGCAGTTCATGCAATTTTGCCCCATTTTGTGGCTTTCGTTACTTCAGCTAGTACTACTCATTCCTCCTAAACCCTCACCATCTATCGACTCATAAGGACTTGAACAAGAATTCAAAACAATAAGAAATGCTATGGCTGTAAATACTTTAAATTTCATGGTAATTTTTGGTTTGTTTGAGATTTGTTTTTTTTATATAAGATTTAGAATATAAATCAAAATAGTAACTTTAATATTTTTAACTTTTAGTTTACAATTTTTATAATAGAAAATCCGTTAAATATAATATTTATCAAGGCAATGAAATTCAATATATTTAAGTCATAAAATAAACCAATATTTATTAATAAAAGGCAGTTTATAGTTTAATAGTTACATGTAAAAGTACTCTATTTAATGATAACTATTTTTATAATAATTTATTGTAATTTTTAAAGAGCTGATAATCAAGCAAGGCTATTGTGCAATAGTTAAATATATTGTAATTCAGATAGGAAAACTATTTATTCTGTTACTTTTACCGCTTTGTTTTCGTTTTTTTTCTTTTTTGAGTAACAATTTTTGATAATTCCAAACGTTATTTATTAAATAATTCTAAGTATTTGTAAAAATATTAAAAATCACAACATGACTAGAAAAGATTTTTTTGCAAGAGTAGGTTTTGGTGCTGCAGGCGTATTGTTACCTGCTTGTGTTGCAGGATTAGCAACAAGTTGTTCCGTACAAGGTGAAGGGGGATCATCTAGCGCTCCGTCAAATGTTGATTTTACGGTAGATGTAAGTTCGGAACCTTAAGCCAAAACGGCGGGTATATGGTTCATCAAGGTGTTATAATAGCTAGAACTTTAGCTGGAGCGTTTATAGCAGTTTCGGCTTCATGCACACATCAAGGAACAAATGTATATTATTATTCAAACGGAAATAAATTTGTTTGTCCTAACCATGGAGCGCAATTTAGTAATACAGGAAATGTTACTCAAGGCCCTGCAAATAGTAATTTGAAGCAATATAAAACGGCGTTAACTGGCAATACACTAAGAATTTATTCTTAATAACTTTCGGGATCTCATTAATTATATTTAAATTAGTATCATGAATAAAAAGTTCAAAATAATCGGTTTTTTGATTGTAGTAATTGTAATAATAGCCTTTGTTAGTTATAATTATATTATGCATGGGGGAGAAAGAAATTTAGCTGCTGAAGAAACGGTATGTACTACTTGCTCCAAAAACATTTCAGAGGAATTTACCACCAATACGGATGGAGCTAATAAAAAATACCTTGATAAAGCCATAGCAATTAGCGGAATCGTTACTGCTGTAACTGGAAAAGAAATTGTTTTAGATAATTCGATTATTTGTAATTTGAAAGAGGTAGATGCCACAATCAAAAAAAATCAAAAAGTTACTTTAAAAGGCAGGGTGGTTGGCTATGATGATTTGATGGGCGAAATAAAATTAGACCAATGTTTTAAAGCATTATAAATTCACACAAAAATTAATAATTAAATTTAAATTAAATGAGAATGAAAAAAATTTTATCTTTTGTATTGGTTTTTTTTGCCATTGGCTTTGTCTCTGCGCAAGATGATTTGTTGAATCAACTAAACGCTGAAAAGTCAGATGTTAAGGAAATCGAAACTTCTGCCTTCAAAGGCTTGCAAATTTGTAACATGCAATCCACAAAATTAACGGCTAAAGGAGAATGGTATATGGTTGTTTCGCACCGTTTTGGTGATATAACACAAGGATTCAATAATTTTTTTGGGTTGGATAATGCCTTAACCAAAATTGGAGGAATTTATGGAGTTACCGATTGGTTGTCTTTAGGCGCTTCTAGACAAACCTATCATAAAACCTATGAGTTAACCGCAAAATACAAGCTAGCCAATCAAGAAATAGAGGGGTTTCCTGTAACTATTGTGGGCTACAATACCATGGATGTTAATTCTGAATTGAAAAAAGCAGCAAATCCTGGGGTAAAATTCAATCATCGTTTGGCTTATACCACCCAATTGCTAATATCAAGAAAATTCTCCGATTCTTTTTCATTTGAAGTAACACCCGTTTATTTGCACAAAAATTTATATGAATATGGATTAGAGCAAAAGGATCAATTTTTTATCGGATCTGGAGCTAGATATAAAGTAGCTAAACGGATGAGTGTCAATTTAGAATATGCCGCCCGATTAGCTACCACAGAAGGTTCTATGTCGCCCTACCATAATCCACTTACTTTAGGATTGGATATAGAAACAGGGGGTCATGTTTTTCAATTAGTATTATCTAATAGCCAACCGATGAATGATGTGGCTGTTTATTCAAATACCACAGGACGGTGGGACGGTAAAAGACAATTGTATTTCGGATTTAATATGTATCGAGTTTTTTAAAATAAATAAAATAATAAAACATGAAAAAAATAATAGTATTATTAATGATATTAGCCACAGGTTCTGTTTTCACTTCTTGTGAGTCAACTACGTATTGTGATATTTCGTATGTTGCGAATCCTACCTTTACCGCCAATATTGGCCCCATAGTAAAAGCATCTTGCGCTGGTTGTCATTCTGGAGGAAAGCAAAGTAATAACTACGTGACTTATACCGACGTAAAAAATGGTATGATAAATGGTGATGTACTATGTAGAATTGACCAATCGCAAGCATGTGGTAGAGTTATGCCTCAATCTGGATCAATGCCTGTATGTACAATAGATATGTTTAAACGTTGGGCTGATCAAGGATATATAAATTAAATAAATAATAAAAATGAAAAATATAACAATTATAACATTCTGTTTATTTGTAGCAAATGTATCTCTCGCTCAAAAAATGATGACCCGTACAGGTGAAATAAAATTTGAAGCTTCCATGCCCGCCTTCGAAGAAATAGCAGGAAAAAACACTACGGTTTCGGCTATTTTGGATGAGTCTACTGGAGATCTTGCAGCCTTGGCTTTAATTAAAGCATTCAAGTTTAAAGCGCCATTAATGGAGGAACATTTTAATGAAAATTATATGGAATCTAATAAAATCCCAAAGGCCAACTTTAATGGTAAAATTATAAATTTTGATGCCTCAAAAATAACTTCGAAAAAAACAGATTATGATTTAGAAGGCGATTTGACCATACACGGAGTTACCAAAAAGATTAAAACCAAAATAGCACTTGTTTCGAATTCCGGAAAAATCACAGCAACGACCAATTTGATTGTTAAAGCTAAAGACTACGCTATCGAAATTCCAAGTCTAGTTAAAAGTAAAATTGCTGAGGATATCAAAGTTGGAATTAATTTAATGCTTGAAGCAAAATAAAATTAACCCCTATTTAAAACCTTCCTAAAAAATGAAATTACATAAACTGCTTACAATTGCTTTCGTGATCTTTTTCTCAATAATTGGTAACGCCCAAACGGCAGGTACTTTGACATTTAAATTTACAGAAGCCCCTCAATCTAGTACTTATAGTTCAAGTAAGCATACTTTGGTGGTTTGGATAGAGAGTTGTCCTACTTGTATTGATGAAACAACTCATCTTTCATCTAGTACTACGGTTACAAGCGGAGCTACTCATAATGGTACATTGTATTCAACTCACTTGCGATACTGTTGTGGTAATAGTACTAGTGATCATGTGCCACAATGGAGGATATTAAATGGTTCTACTACTGCTACTGTAGCTACTGGAGGAACCTCAGGTACAACTTTATCTTCATTTACAACTAGAACTGTCACATGGTCTCCAGGTACTACAGTACCTGATGGATCTTACAGAATTTGTGTTGAAGAATGTTGGAATCATGGAACAACAGGTATTGAACAAAGGTATTTTAGTTTCACTAAGGGGCCTAGTGGGTTTGCTTTGACTCCTGTAGCCGATGCCGCTTTAACTACAATTTCTTTAACATGGACAGGTACATTAGCTAACGAGACATTTGTAGCTGATGAAAACATGGCATCGGTATATCCCAATCCAAGTAATGGGGTTTTTAATATTGATTTTAAAAGTGAGGTAAAAAATATTAAGGTATTAACTATTTTAGGTCAAATAGTTTACGATGAAGAAATTCCTGCAAATTCTACTGAAACGTCAAAGAAAGTTGATATCTCAAATTTAACCGATGGTGAATATATTTTTATTATATCCAATGATTTAGGATCCTCTAGTTATAAAGTTATGTTACAAAAATAAATTCATAAAATAGTTGTTTTGAAATGGGCATCCTTTTTTGGATGCCTATTTTATTTCTTCAACTTCATGTATTTTGTTTTTTAACCCCGAAGTTTCATAAACTATATATTTACCATTTTTGTCTGAATACACTAGGTAAGCTTGAAGTTCTTCGTGTTTATTAAGAAAAGAAATTGCTTTTTCTAACCCCATCACCAAAAGTCCGGTTGCATAGGCATCTGAAGTAATACAGTCTTTAGCGACAATAGACGCACTCAATAAATTGTTTGTTGTGGGGTAACCTCTTACGGGATCAATATGATGAGCATATTTAATCCCATTTTCAATAATAAATCTTCTATTATTTCCAGAGGTTGAAATAGCTCTGTTTTTTAAATCTATAATAGCTCTTAAGGGATTTAACTGTTCTTTGTTATCATAGGGTTGTTCAATGCCAATTTTCCAATCTTCAGCTTTAGAATACCGTCCTTTAGCATATATTTCACCACCAATTTCAACACTGTAAGATTTTAAACCTATAGAATTTAAAAATTCAGCAACCACGTCAACAGAATAGCCTTGCGCAAAAGCATTAAAATCTAATGCCACTCGAGGGTCTTTTTTTATAATCTTGTTGCCTTTCAGTTTGATTAAATTAAAACCAACAAATTGAAGGATACTGTCAATTTTTGCTTTCTCTATTTTTTGCTTTTTACCGGGACCAAAACCCCAAGCGTTCACTAATGGATAGACTGTGGGGTCAAAAGCACCCTTGGTGTTTTTCCAAACCTCTTTGGCTTTTTTAAAGCACGTTACAAAGTATTTGTCAACGATAACGTTTTTCTGATTAGAATTGATTCTTGATATAATAGAAGTCGTAATATAGGTTGACACCGATTGGTCAAAATCGGCCAATATTTTTTCTATTTCGGGCTGCAAATTTCTATTTTGGGAGTCAAAATAGGTTATATGATAGGTTGTACCTTGAGCGTTTCCTTCGACTTTAATAGGATCTTGTTGTGCATACGACAAGGAATAAAATAGAATAAAACCAATAGTAAAACGGATTGTTCTCATGAGTTCTGAAGCTTTTTTGTCATTCGTAAAGATATGATTTTGTGTGGTTTTAAAAAGAACAAATTACTTAAATAAAAAACTCCAACCCACAATTGGGTTTGGAGTTTGAATAAGTTTATACGAAATTAAACTACATATTCATCGGCAATCCTTAATGCCTGTGAAATGATTGACAAACCTTCGTCAATTTCTTTTTCGCTTATTATTAAGGGAGGGGCAATAAAAATGTAGCCCCAACGAACAAAAGTGTATAATCCCAATTCTCTTAGTTTAACACCCACTTTATTCATGACTTCCATTTCAGCAGCATTCGCATTGAACGGAGCCATCAATTGATAAGGATTTTTACTTTTTATAACGTCTAAGCAACCCAACAATCCTTTGTTTCTGAAATCACCCATTGATGGATGTTGTGCACGCATTTCGTTAATTCTTTTCTCCATATAAGCACCCATTTTGTTCGTGTTTTCAATGAGGTTGTCGCTTTCGTAAATGTTGATTACGGCTAATGATGCTGCCAAAGCCACAGGATGCGAATTATAAGTCAACCCCAACCATAATGGGGATTCGTCAAATTTTGCTGCAATCTTGTCTGAAACCATCAGACAGCCCAAAGGAAGATACGATGAAGTCAATCCCTTAGCCATGCAAATCATGTCGGGAACAATGCCACTGTGCTCAAAACCAAACCATTTTCCGGTTCGACCAAAACCACTCATTACTTCATCAGCAATAAAAAGGATATCGTATTTTTCGCATAAGGTTTTGATGCCTTTTAAATAGCCATTGGGATAATGCAAGCAGCCGGAAGAACCACTTTCTCCTTCAAAAACAAATGCCGCGATGGAGTGGCCGCCTTCATAGCGAATGATTCTTTCCACGGAATCCAAACTCCATTTCAATCTCGTTTCTTCGTCTTGATCGCTTAATCCATAAAAATCATAAGGGTCGTCCAAATGGAAAATATTGGTCGATTGTTGCGCATCGGTATATTGTTTTCTGGGATCTCCACCCACAGTCATACTGGCTGATGAGTTTCCGTGAAAGCCTCTGTATCTTCCGAAAATCTTATGTTTGCCGGTATACAAACGCGCTAATTTTATTGCGTTTTCTATTGAGGAAGCACCACAAAGCGTAAAAAAAGCCTTGTTCAAATCGCCGGGACAAATCGCCGCTAATTTTTTAGCTAAGATTGCACGAATTTCGGTGGTGCAAGAAGGAGTAACATAACTTACTTTTCGCATTTGTTCCACAACGGCATCCGTAACTCTTTGGTCTCCATGGCCAATATTAACCGACATCAATCCGCTGGAAAAATCGATAATTTTTTTGCCGCCTACTTCATACAAATAAACTCCTTCTGCTCTTTCGATGGGGATAGGATTTACATTTTTTTGGGCAACCCAAGTAAACAAACTGTATTGTTTGCTGTCGCTTATGATTTGTTCTTTGCTTAGCATTTCTTTTTATATCTTAAATTTATATAATATTACTATTGCATTCTTTTTATAAGGTTTGCGAGTGAATTTAGCTCATCCAATTGGTTCCTGCTTCTGGATTCCATTTGGTAGTCGTTTTCTTTTCTTTGGTAAAAAATCCAATGGAACTCTTACCGGTAATATCACCGGAACCAAATCTTGATTCGTTCCATCCTCCAAAGCCAAAAGGTTCCCTAGGAACGGGAACGCCAATATTTACGCCACACATTCCTGCAGAAGCGTTTTCGGTAACATAATTTGCCAAACCTCCACTTTGTGTAAATATGGAACAGGCATTTCCATAAGGATTTGCATTTTCGATTGCCAATGCTTCATCAATAGTTTTTACACGAACAATTGCCAGAACAGGTCCAAAAACTTCTTCTTTTGCAATTTTCATATCGGCAGTGGCATAGTCTATTAAAGTTGGACCAACATAAAATCCATTTTCTTTTCCCGGAACAACAGTATTTCTTCCGTCTAAAATAATTTTTGCACCTTGTTGTTCTGCTTCAGTAATATAATTTTCGATTCTTTCTTTAGCAGTTTTGGAAATTACGGCACCTAAAGTGGAACCGCATTGAATTTTTTGTGCTTCTCCAATTAATTTATCAAGAATGGCGTTGCAATTCCCCACAGCAATTAAAGTCGCCGCGGCCATACATCGTTGGCCTGAGCAACCACTCATAGAAGCTACAATATTGGAGGATGCCATTTCAGGGTGCGCATCTGGTAATAAGATAATATGATTTTTTGCTCCACCAAGCGCCAAGACTTGTTTTAAATTATGACTGGCTCTTTGATAGACGATTTTTGCCACTTTAGTGGAACCCACAAAAGTTACAGCCTTGATATCTGGATGATCGCAAATATTTTCAACTGTAGTTTGGGTCCCGTTTATGATATTGAACAGTCCGTCAGGAAGTCCGGCTTCTTTTAAAAGTTTTGCCGTGTATTGACTGCTTATTGGTACAGCTTCTGAAGGTTTCAAAATCATCGCATTTCCCAGTGCAAGGGCATTTACTATTGTCCAATGCGGAACCATAGTTGGGAAATTAAAAGGAACAATCGAAGCCACTATTCCCACCGGAATTCTAGTTGAAGCACAAAATACGCCTTTGCTTACTTCCATATTCTCACCATTTACAAATTGGGGAAGTGAACAAGCAAATTCGGTTAGTTCGATAGCTTTATCAATTTCTGCTTTGGCCTCTCCGTGTATTTTCCCGTTTTCCCGATAAATAATTTCGGTAAGCATTTCGCTGTTTTTCTCCAATAATTGTTTGTATTTGTAGAAAACTTGGGCTCTTTCTTTTAGGGTAACTTTTTGCCATGCTTTTTGGGCTTTTTGAGCAAATTCGATTATTTCGTTTAGATCTTCATTTGTAGACTCTCGAAATGTAGTTAATATGCCACCGTCTAAAGGTGAAATAACGGAATGAATTTTGCTTGAACTTCCGGGTTTAAACGTCCCGTTAATAAAGTTTTTTACTTCGTCAAATACCATAATTTTAATTATTTTTTTTGTTTTTTCAAATATACAATATATAATAAAAAAACAATAATATTTTTTGAGAGTGTCAAAAATATTGTTAGATTTACAAAATATTGATTGTAATATTAACTTATTTACAAAATAGAATATCTTTAAAAATAAGTAAAATAGGAGTTTAAAATTAAATTAATTATTGATTATTAACTAAAACCAAAACTAATGAAATCCATGAAATCCATTTCGACAATTATTGGAGTTGCCTTACTCTTTTTGGCCACTCTTTGTTATTTTATTAATTGGCACGCCTTAGTTCCAGCCTTTACAGTGTTAGGAATTGCAATTATCACAAGAAAAGCTTTAGAGCCCCTTATTATTGGTTGTGCAATAGGATTTGTTCTTTTGGCAATGCAAGGAGGTTCCAAAGAATATTTTCCAGAAGGGGAGGGAATGATTTTTCCCTTGAATATGTTTGATGGTTTGTTTTCCTCCATATCTAGAGATGCCCATGATCAGGGATTAATTTGGGTAATATTAGTTTGCATATTATATGGCGCCTTTGTACAAATGGTTGTCGCTTCAGGCGGAATTAAAGCAGTTGGTAAATATTCAGAGAATCATGTAAAAACTAAAAAAAAATCTTTATTGATGACGTATTGGTTGAGTTTTTTCTTTTTCTTGGATGATTATTTTAGTGCATTGTCAGTTGGGAACACTATGAGACCTATTACGGATAAATTTGGTGTTTCTAGAGATAAATTAGCCTTGGTTTTGAGTTTTGTATGTGTGCCGTTGACCATTGTTTTTCCTATTTCAACCTGGACCATTTTTTACGGGTCACAATTAACCTCTATAGAAGGGGGTGTTATGGATGCTGCCGGTCATGCAATAACGAGTCCTATTGAGGCATTCATGCATACGATTCCCTATAATTTTTCCGCTTGGATTTCTTTAATTTTTGGGGCTTTGGTGGTGTATGAATTCATTCCTGATTTTAAGGGGATTAAAAGTGCAGAATCAGATGTGGTTGTTGCGATGAAAGAGGTGAAGCAAAATAAAAAGGACAAAAAAGAAGGTAAAATGGTGTATTTCATTTTACCATTACTGATTTTGATATGGTGTACTGTATTTCCTTATCCATGGGATCTTGATTATTGGGGAAATGGGTTTACATTTTCTATGGATTATATTTTTGGTAGTATTGACGCATTAAGGGGTATTGCCACGGCTTGTGTATTCGTATACTTGTATTTCTTACTATTTAACATTGTCGATTTTCATAAAATTTCTGCCAATTTTGTAAAAGGTCTTGAAACAATAACCTTTGTATTGGCAGTATTAGGTTTTACCTATCTATTAAAAGATGTTCAAAATGCATTAGGATTTAATGAGTTCGTCGCTTCACATTTAGCAGGAATTAGTTGGTTGAACAGTGCTACTTTGCCTTTTATAGTTTTTGCATTAGTATCTTGGATTTGTTGGGCAACGGGTTCAAACTGGGGAATCTATGCCATTCTTGTTCCAACAACTGCACTATTGTCGCATACCATTGGAGCAGACTTTTGGTTAACCCAAGGCGCATTGGCTTCTGGAACTGTTTGGGGAGCAGCTGCTTGTTTCTTTTCGGACAATAGGGTGCTTACAGCTCAATCCTGTAAAGTGGATATGATGAAACATGGTATTTCACAATTTCCTTATCAATTGATAATTTTTGTTTTATCATCACTAGTGTATCTTATAGCTGGGTTTATCTTGTAAATTTATTTGCAAAATGATTTATAAAAATATTTTTGAAAACGAATTTGTTATTCGAAATGCAACTCCCGAGGATGTTGTACAAATGGAATATGTGCAAGCGCAATGTTATCCCACTTTGCATCAATCTGAGATATTGACTAAAAATCATTTTGCAAATCATATTAAAGTTTTTCCAGAGGGTCAGCTTGTGGTAGAAAAAGAGGGTAAAATTGTTGCCTCAGCAAGTACTTTTCGATGTGATTTTCCTGAACATGATAGTACTTTCCTGGAAGAAACTGATAATTTATGGATTACCAATGTTCAAATACCTAATGGAGATTGGATGTATGGAATTGATATGGGAGTTTTACAAGAGTATAGAGGATTGGGACTTTCAACAGAAATGTATAATGCCAGAAATGAAATTTGTAAACAGTTGAAACTAAAAGGGCAAATAATAGCAGGAATGACTATTGGTTACGGCAAAGTAAAAGATAAAATGACCATTGAAGAATATTGTTATGCTTTGGGAATCAACAAGTTTACGGACCCTACGATTACACCACAAAGAAAAGCAGGATTTCGATGGATTAGACCTTTGTATAATTATATTAATGATCCCGAATCAGGATATGCAAGTGTACTAATGTATCGCCCAGTAGACCCTGACTTTAGACTGTAGTCAAGATTAAATAATAAACTACTAATAATAATGGCAGTTGACTTTTGCCGATAAAAAAATAAATTTTAAATAAAATGGGAACTCAAATTAAAAAAGTATCCGAAATTCCTGGGCCAAAAAGCAAAGAAATGTTGGCAAGAAGAGCTGCCGCTTTACCGGCTGGTTTAGGAAAATCTACTGAGGTTGTGGTAGAAAAAGCCGAAGGAGCTTTGGTGTG
>CANFHF010000012.1 GCA_947446635.1 Flavobacteriaceae bacterium | reverse complement strand
CAATCCGTTTTGAGCAATAACATAAGTTTTCTCACCATCAGCATACGCTAACAATGCGATAAACGCAGTACGATTTGGATCATATTCGATTGATTTCACTGTAGCCGGAATTCCTTCTTTTGTACGTTTGAAATCAATGATACGATATCTCTGCTTGTGACCACCACCCGTATAACGCATGGTCATCTTTCCTTGACTATTTCTACCTCCAGAGTTTTTTATCGGCGCTATCAAAGAGCGTTCCGGCTTATCAGTTGTAATGGCGTCATAACCATTCACAACTCTAAATCGCTGACCTGGGGTAATAGGTTTTAATTTTCTTACTGACATTTTTCTATCTTAGATATTGTTGTAAAAATCAATTGTTTCTCCTTCTTGTACTTGTACAATTGCTTTTTTGATTGCATTTGTCTTTCCACTGATAAGTCCACTTTTAGTGTATTTTGTAGTTCTATCCGGTCTTACATTCATCGTATTGACACTCAAAATAGTTACTCCATAAGCAGCTTCAACAGCTTTCTTAATTTGCACTTTGTTTGCTTTTTTGTCAACAACGAACCCGAAGCGGTTTAAAACTTCACTTTCTCTGGTTACTTTTTCTGTTACTATAGGTTTAATTATGATGCTCATATCCTATTATTTGCTTAAATTTTCTTCAATTACCTCTAAAGAACCTTCTAAGAGTACCAAACTATTCGTGTTTAATATGTCGTAAGTGCTTAATTCTAAGCTACTTATCACCTTAGACGCCTTTAAATTGCGTGACGACAAATATACATTTTTATTCGAATCGCCCAACACAAATAAAGATTTTTTATTCTCCAACCCTAATGACTTCAATACATTGATGAAATTCTTAGTGTTTGGTGTTTCAAAACTGAAGTCTTCAAGAACAATTATGTTTGCTTCTTTTGCTTTAATTGAGAAAGCAGATTTTCTTGCTAGACGTTTCAAGCTTTTATTCAATTTGAATGAATAACTTCTTGGTCTTGGTCCAAAAACTGTTCCACCACCTTTAAACAATGGATTCTTAGCACTACCCGCACGAGCAGTTCCAGTTCCTTTTTGTTTTTTAATCTTACGTGTACTTCCCGCTACTTCAGCTCTTTCTTTTGCTTTGTGCGTTCCTTGTCTTTGATTAGCAAGATATTGCTTCACATCAAGGTATACTGCGTGATTATTTGGTTCAATTGCGAATACTGAATCAGAAAGTTGCACTTTTCTTCCAGTATCTTTTCCGTTGAAATCTAATACTTTTGCTTCCATTACTTGTGAATGATTACATAAGAGTTGTTACATCCAGGAATACATCCTTTAATAACAAGTAGGTTCTTTTCAGTCACTACTTTTAAAACTCTAAGGTTTTGAACGTTTACATTTTCGCCTCCCATTCGTCCAGCCATACGCATTCCTTTGAATACTCTAGATGGATAAGAAGAAGCCCCTACAGACCCTGGCGCTCTTAAACGGTTGTGTTGACCGTGAGTTGCTTGTCCAACACCACCAAAACCGTGACGTTTTACTACTCCCTGAAAACCTTTACCTTTAGATACACCTTGTACATCTACAAATTCTCCTTCTACGAACATGGAAACATCAATAACGTCCCCTAATTTTTGTTCTGTTGCAAAATCTTGAAATTCAACGACTTTTTTCTTAGCTACAGTTCCCGCTTTCGCAAAGTGACCTACGGCCGCTTTTGTGGAATGTTTCTCGTTTTTGTCATCGAAACCCAGTTGCAACGCTTCGTACCCGTCAACACCTTTGGTTCTGACTTGGGTAACAACACATGGTCCAGCTTCGATTACCGTACAAGGAATATTCTTCCCGTTCTCGTCGAAAATGCTAGTCATGCCGATTTTTCTACCAATTAACCCAGACATAAATATTATTTATTAATTATTAAAAATTGCATATTATACCCCGCAAATTGTATCAAGAAAGCTCTTAGTACAATTTACAGTATATAATTAATACAATATACCTATACTTTGATTTCTACTTCAACACCACTTGGCAACTCCAATTTCATTAGAGCATCAATGGTTTTTGAAGAAGAGGAGTAAATGTCAATTAATCGCTTGTATGACATAACTTCAAATTGTTCTCTCGCTTTTTTGTTAACGTGAGGAGAACGTAGAACCGTAAAGAGTTTTTTGTGAGTTGGTAAAGGAATTGGTCCTGTTACTACTGCTCCTGTACTTTTTACAGTTTTTACAATCTTTTCAGCAGACTTGTCTACCAACATGTGATCGTAAGATTTTAGTTTTATTCTAATTTTTTGACTCATTTTCTTAAAGATTATGCGTTTCCTTTTGCTTTTTTGATAACTGTTTCCGAAATATTGGAAGGTGTTTCTGCGTAGTGTGAAAATTCCATTGTAGATGTTGCTCTACCAGAAGAAAGTGTTCTTAATGTCGTTACATAACCAAACATTTCTGATAATGGCACATCTGCTTTGATGGTTTTTGCACCCGCTCTGTCACCCATGTCATTCACTTGACCTCTACGACGGTTAATATCACCTACGATATCCCCCATGTTTTCTTCAGGCGTAATCACTTCCATTTTCATGATAGGCTCCAAAATAATTGCTCCAGCAGCTTTTGCTACTTCTCTGTACCCCATTCTTGCTGCTAACTCAAAAGAAAGTGCGTCTGAATCGACAGGGTGAAAAGATCCGTCTAATAAAGTTACTTTTAAACTATCCACTTGATATCCTGCTAAAGGACCTGTTTTCATAGCTTCTCTGAAACCTTTTTCTACAGATGGGATATATTCTTTAGGAACGTTACCCCCTTTTACCGCATTCACAAATTGCAATCCAACTGGAGCTTTACCATCAACTTCATCTGCTGGCTCTAAAATAAATACGATATCACCGAATTTACCACGACCACCTGATTGTTTTTTGTACGTTTCTCTATGTTGTGCTTTTTTAGTAAACGCTTCTTTATATTCTACTTGAGGCTCCCCTTGGTTCACTTCAACTTTAAATTCGCGTTTCATTCTATCCACAAGAATATCTAAGTGTAACTCACCCATTCCTGAGATAATCGTTTGTCCTGAAGCTTCATCAGTTCTAACTGTAAACGTTGGATCTTCTTCAGCTAATTTAGCTAAAGCCATACCCATTTTATCAACGTCAGCTTTTGTTTTAGGCTCAATTGCAATACCAATTACCGGAGCAGGGAATTTCATAGACTCCAAAATAATTGGGTTTTTTTCATCACACAAGGTATCTCCAGTTTTGATATCTTTGAATCCAACTGCCGCTCCAATATCACCAGCTTCGATATAATCGATTGGATTTTGTTTGTTCGCGTGCATTTGGTAGATACGAGAAATTCTTTCTTTATTTCCTGAACGAGTGTTCAAAACATAAGAACCCGCATCTAAACGACCTGAATACGCACGGAAGAAAGCTAGACGACCTACGAATGGATCAGTAGCAATTTTAAATGCTAAAGCAGCAAACGGCTCTTTAACATCCGGCTTACGCAAGATTTTAGTTTGGTCTTCTTCTAATAATTCAGCATCATCAGGGTGAATTCCTTCGATACCGGCTTTATCCATTGGAGATGGCAAGTATTTACATACTGCATCCAACATGAATTGAACTCCTTTATTTTTGAAAGATGAACCAGCAATCATAGGAATGATAGCCATGTCCATAACAGCAGCTCTCAACGCGATGTTGATTTCTTCTTCTGTGATAGACTCTTCGTCTTCCATAAATTTTTCCAATAGATTTTCATCATAATCAGCCACAGCTTCAATAAGAATTGATCTATATTCTTTTACTTCATCAAGCATATCAGCAGGAATAGGCACAATATCAAATGTAGCTCCTAAACCTTCTTCGTGCCATACAATAGCTTGATTCTTTACTAAATCAACCACCCCTTTAAAGTCGTTTTCTTCACCAATTGGCAAAGTAATCGCAACGGCATTAGATTTTAACATATCTCTAACTTGCTGACATACCATCAAAAAGTTAGAACCTTGTCTGTCCATTTTATTAACAAAACCGATACGTGGTACTCTGTATTGATCGGCTAGTCTCCAGTTTGTTTCAGATTGTGGTTCCACACCATCAACTGCACTAAACAAGAAAACCAACCCATCAAGTACACGCAATGAACGATTTACCTCAACAGTAAAATCAACGTGTCCTGGGGTATCAATAATATTAAAGTGATAAGGAAGTGTTTCAGGCAATACTTTACCTTGTTCCGTTGGAAAATTCCATTCACAAGTTGTAGCAGCAGAAGTAATCGTAATCCCTCTTTCTTGCTCTTGCGCCATCCAGTCCATTGTTGCAGCACCATCATGTACTTCACCAATTTTGTGTGATTTTCCAGTATAGAATAATATACGCTCTGTTGTTGTTGTTTTACCAGCATCAATGTGAGCAGCAATTCCTATATTTCTTGTGTATTTTAAATCTCTAGCCATTTCTTCTTAATTAAAATCTAAAATGTGAGAATGCTTTATTTGCTTCAGCCATTTTGTGAGTATCCATTCTCTTTTTAACAGCAGCACCTTCTTCTTTAGCCGCAGCTAAACATTCTGACGCTAGTCTTTGAGCCATAGATTTCTCATTTCTTCTTCTAGAATAAAGTATTAACCACTTCATTGCCATAGAAATTTTTCTGTCTGGTCTAATTTGCATTGGAATTTGGAATGTCGCTCCACCAACTCTACGACTACGTACTTCTACGTGAGGCATAACGTTTGTCAAGGCATCTTTCCAAATGTCTAATGATAATTTATCTGCATCTTGCTTTTTAGACTCTATAATGTCAATTGCATCATAAAACACTTTGAAAGCTGTCGATTTTTTACCATCCCACATTAAGTTGTTTACAAAACGTGTTACCAATTGGTCATTAAACCTTGGATCTGGTAAAAGTGGTCTTTTCTTTGCCGCTCTTTTTCTCATTTCTTTGTTTTTTGGCTTTTGGCTTTTAGCTTTTGGCTAACAGCTAAAGGCTTTTAAATTACTTTTTTGCTTCTTTTGGGCGTTTAGCACCATACTTAGATCTTCTTTGCGTTCTTCCCGCTACACCTGATGTATCAAGTGCACCACGAACGATGTGGTATCTAACTCCTGGTAAATCTTTAACCCTTCCACCCCTAACTAATACTATCGAGTGCTCTTGTAGATTGTGTCCTTCACCAGGGATATAGGCATTTACTTCATTACCATTGGTCAAACGTACACGCGCTACTTTACGCATGGCTGAGTTTGGTTTTTTTGGTGTAGTAGTGTAAACACGCGTACAAACCCCTCTTCTTTGAGGACAAGAATCTAAAGCAACCGATTTACTCTTCTTAGTTATCTGAGTTCTTCCTGTTCTTACTAATTGTTGAATTGTTGGCATAATTAATACTAAAAATTTCTTATATATTAAAATTCCCGCTTTTTACGGGGTTGCAAATGTAAAAAATATTTTTTACTAAACAAACCATAATTCATTAATTTTTACTCTAACTAATTATTTGTTTTCTAATGAAATACAGAATATCTAGTATTACCCTCCTTTTGAAAAATAAAACAATACTTTTATGGCTAATTCATTAGGCTAATTTAGCCTAGTAATTCTATCACAAATAGCAGTTATTTGTATTACTTTTATTAAAAATTAGATCCATTTGAAAACTTTTGTCCTCTATATATTTTTTTTAACCTTTGGAGCGCATGCTTCTGCCCAAAATTTTCAGTTGCACCTCATTGGGAGCTCTAATTCCGAAAATAAAGTAATGGATTCCTTAAACTATAATTCAAATCACAAAAATGTAAAATCCATTAATGACGAAATAACTGCAGCGGCCGAAAAACTATCTAAAATGGGCTATATCGAAAATCGAATGTTAGGAAATAGCAAAGAAAACGACACGAGTTATGTAGCTAAATTCAGTTTAGGAGAAAGGGTAAAATCGATACATATATATATAGGTAAAAATCCTGTGCTTTTTGACTTGATTGCAATAAGCAAAACAAAAGATACCATAACACTCCCTTATAGAGAGCTAGAAACGTTTTTAAATCAAACATTACAGAAACTAGAACAAAAAGGATTCGCATTAGCAAAGCTGAAATTGACTACTATACAAAAGAAAAAAAAATCCATTTACGCCGATTTGCACTTTGAACCAGGCCAACAAAGACAATTAAATTCAATTGTGGTTCAACATGCTGATGGTGCTAAAAAAAATAGTTTTCCAGAGGTACATTTGGCACAAATCAATCGCAAATACCATAAAATCGTTTTTAATCAAGATATAGCACACAGGATTCGAGATGATTTTGAAAAATTTAGATTTGTAACCCAAGTAAGATCGCCTGAGATTTTATTCACAAAAGACACCACCAAAGTATATGTGTATTTAGAAAATAGAAAGTCCAATACTTTCGATGGCTTCATAGGTTTCTCGAACGACAAAAACAACACCTTAGTTTTTAATGGTTATTTAGACATCACCTTAGAAAACACTTTGAGAGCCGGCGAGCAGTTTTCGTTGTATTGGAAAAGTGACGGCAATAATCAAAAAACATTCAAAACCGGAATCGAATTACCCTATTTATTTAAAAGCCCAGTAGGTTTGAAAGCCGAAATTCACATTTTCAAACAAGACAGCACCTACCAAAATACCAGAACGGCAATAGATTTGGGCTATTTTATAGATTACAATACCAGGATTTATTTGGGCTTTCAAGCAACTGAATCCAGCGACATTCAAAACAAAAATAACAAAACACTAAGCGACTATACCAATTCCTTCATGACCTCCAATTTAGAGTATTCTAAATTGGATTACCACAACACAACTTTCCCCGAAAAGTCAAAACTTTCGCTTGACCTTGGCATAGGAAAAAGAGCCACGAATGATTTACTTAATACATTAGGCACAAACAAACAGTATTACGTAAAATTAGACGTCCTACATAATTTCTATTTGAACCCAAAAAATTGTATTAACATAAATTATCATAATTATTTTTTAAAAAGTGACACCTATATTATAAATGAATTATTCCGTTTTGGAGGAGGCAATTCTATACGCGGATTTGTAGAAAATAGTTTACAAGCCAATTTCATGGCGGCAATACAAACAGAATATCGCTATGTAATTTCTCCTAGTCTATACATTCACTCCATACTAGATTACGGTTATTATAAAGACAATACTTCAAACAACAAAGGAAATCTAGAGGGTTTAGGGATTGGATTTGGCTTAAACACAAAGAATGGATTGTTAAAAATAGCTTTCGCTAATGGAAGTACTGAAAATCAAGGATTGAAATTTCACAACACTATTGTTCATATTGCTTACGCAATACTATTTTAAAGTAAATTGCTTTAAAAAAACAAAAACACATCAATTTGTTAAATATAAACTTACATCTGCTCAAAAAAAAAATCATTTTTTATTAGGAAAGTTAAGATGTTTTTAAGATATTTGAGACACTAATTCAAAATATTCAAACAATGAAACTAAAGTTTAATGTATTCTTAGTACTATTAGTAGTACTTGTGGCGCAAATTACTTTTGCGCAAGAAAGAACTGTTTCAGGTATTGTTTCCGATAATGCAGGAATGCCTTTGCCAGGCGTGAGCGTATTAGTAAAAGGGACAAAATCAGGGACACAAACTGACTTTGACGGAAAATATTCCATCAAAGCAACATCAAGCCAGATCTTGATCTTTAGCTATCTCGGGATGAAAACCCAAGAATTTAAAGCAAGCTCTTCTACTTTCAATGTAAGATTGACAAGTACTACTGTAGAATTGGAAGGGGTAGTAGTTACCGCTTTGGGAATTAAAAGAAACCCTAAAAAATTAGGTTATTCCGTAAGTAGCATAAAAGCGGCTGAACTTACTGAAAATTCAGAACCAGATTTAATTCGTTCTCTTTCAGGAAAAGTAGCTGGAGTAAATGTTAACTTTTCAAGTGGTGTGGCAGGAGCGGCAAATCAAATTACCATTAGAGGAACAAATACATTTACAGGAAACACTCAGCCTTTAATTGTAGTAGATGGTATTAGTTATAATAATACTTCAATAACTACTTCCAGCCAAACTTCTGGCGGCGGTGGATACGAATCAGCATTATCGAGTTTAGACCCAAATGATATTGCATCGGTAACAGTTCTTAAGAGTGCCGCAGCCTCTGCTCTATATGGCTCAAGAGCTGTAAATGGAGTGATTGTAATCACAACTAAGTCTGGTTCAACAAGTAGTAAAAAAGGCGCTAAATCAAGTGTTAACTTCAGTACTTCAAGTTATTTTGAAAATATTGCCAACCTACCCGATTATCAGAATAAATATGGCGCTGGATCAAATTTTAGATATGGAGGCACTTCAAATGGGTCATGGGGACCCGCCTTTGGCAAATCGGGAAGTGTTTACGGTTTAAATGATGACGGAACAGTTCCTACATGGCCTACAGTTTTAGAGGTATCTCCTGAATTAGGCCCTACGGTTCCTTATGTGGCAAAACCAAATAACGTTAAAGATTTATTTAAGACTGGAAGTGTAGTAGAAAATACAATTGGCTTTAATTTTTCAGACAAAGACGGAAGTTTTAGCACAACAATATCCGATTTAAAACAAGATGGTTATATTCCATTCAATAGCTACGACAGAACATCGATTTCAACTGGGGGAAATTTCAAACTAGCCAATGGATTAACAGTTGGTGCAAATTTAAGTTTTTCCGACACGAAACAAGTCGGTGCTTTTTTTGGCGAAAATCAAGTTGACGGAGCATCTTCTTCATTTGCAAGAACATTATATTTAGCTAGAAACTGGGATTTAAATTTACCCTATGAAAATCCAGTAACCGGAGCTTCCGTAACCCCAAATGGAACGCAATTTGACCATCCTCTATGGGCGTGGAAACACGACCAAATTATCACCAACACCAATAGAACTGTTGCTGGAGTAAATTTAAATTATAAGTTCAATAGCAATATTTCCGCCTCATATAGGATTGGTTATAATAACTATTTGTTAGACCGGAAAGAAATACGCGATTTACAATCAAGAGCAGATGCCGGCTTAGGATCCATAATAACGGATCGATTTACAAATGAAGATGTAGAATCTACATTATTATTAAATTTTGACTATAAATTAAATGAAGATTTTGGACTAACCGCAATTTTGGGTAATAACATATTTCAAAATAAAACATCAAGATTGGCCTTTTCTGGAAAACAGTTTATAGTTCCAAATATATTTACATTAAGAAATGTAAAAGATGTTGCAAATCTTGTAGACGAAGGAACCCAGAAAAGAAATGCAGGGGTTTTTGCTGACATGACGCTATCATTCAGGAATTATTTATTCATTAATGCTACAGGACGAAATGATTTTTCTTCAACATTACCAATTGACAATAACTCCTATTTCTATCCATCTATAAGTGGTTCTTTTATTCTAACAGAGGCTTTAAAAATGGATAATAGAGTGCTTACATTTGCTAAAATACGAGGTGGATATGCAAAAGTAGGTAGTGATGCATCAGCTGAGTTTTTGAATTCAACATTTGCGATTGGAAGTGCTTTTAATGGCAATCCCGTAATTGGAAATAACACTTATTTGGCCGACCAAAAAATTCAACCAGAATTTACAGAAGAATTTGAAATAGGAGCAGATCTAGAATTTTACAACAAAAGAGTTGTTTTAGATTTTAGTTTGTATAAAAAATCGACCACAAATTTAATTACCGAAGTAACTGTTCCAATATCCAGCGGATTTTCAAATTACAATACAAATGTTGGAGAAATGGAAAATAAAGGGATTGAAATAGGACTGACTCTAGTTCCAATAAAGACAAATGATTTCAAATGGTCTCTCTTCTCTACATTTACAAAAAATGAAAATAAGGTAATTAAAATAGCTGAAGGGTTAGATAGGTCTCCAATAGATATTAACCAAGTTGGATATTTAATTCCTGGAGAATCTTTCGGAGTCTTTTACGGAACAAAATTCGCAAGAGACACAAACGGCAACTTTATGATTGACCCTTCTAGCGGTGGGATTTTACAAAGTGCAAAACCCGGAATAATTGGAGATCCAAATGCTGATTTTAAAATGAGTTTTATAAACACCTTGACTTACAAATCGTTTAGTTTGAAAACTCAATTTGACTGGAAACAAGGAGGGGACATTCACTCAACAACAATCGAGTCATTGTTAGGAAGAGGGGTAACTAAAGACACTCAAGATAGGGAAAAAACGTATATAATACCTGGCTATCTCGGAAATAGTGATGGTAGCCCAATGTTAGACACAAATGGCGACAAAATACCTAACACAATTCAATTAACTATGAACGAGTTGTATTTTTCTCCAGGGACAAATGGAAATACATTTGCAATAAATAGTGTTGATGAAGCTGATGTTTATGACGGCACTGTTTTTAGGTTAAGAGAGGCTAGTCTTACTTATGATGTACCAGCAAAATTATTACAAAAAACATTTTTTGGACAAATTAGTTTTAGTATAGTGGGTAGTAACCTATGGTACCTTGCTCCAAATGCACCTAAATATACGAATTTTGATCCTGAGGTTACGAGTTTTGGCTCCTCTAATCTTCAAGGGATTGAAGTTACAGCCGCTCCGACTGCAAAAAGATATGGATTTAAACTTAATTTAACATTCTAAAAAAAACTGTATGAAAATTTTAAAAACAATAAAAAATAATAAAATTAAATTAATTTTATTTGTTGTGTCGATACTCTTAATAAGCTGTAACGACTATTTAGATGTAAACACCGATAAAGACAATCCAACCGTTGCCCCTCTAAATTTTTTACTAACTAACACACAAGTGGGTATTAATGATGCAACTGATTTTCAAAATTACACAGGTGAAATATTAGAAGTATATACACATCAAATGACGACAAGAGAGGAATTTGACCAATACGGAACAAAAGTAACCAATACAAATATTGAAAATGAATGGAACAATATTTATTTAACGTTAACTGATATAGAGACCTTAATTAAACAAGGTAATGAATCCGATAATTTAGTATATGTAGGAATCGGGCAAATGCAAAAAGCATATTTAATGTCTATTGCTGTTGATTTATGGGGAGATTCGCCATTTTCTGAAGCAGCACAATTAACTTCAGGTATAATTAGTCCTAAATTTGACGATCAAAAAGAAATTTACAACTCCATTTTTGCATTAATTGAATCCGCCAAAACAAATATTGCAAGTGATAGCGGTCTGAAAAAGCCAAGTAATGATGACTTATTTTATGGTGGAGATACAGATAAATGGATAAAATTCGCAAATACATTTAAATTAAAACTATACAACCAAGTTAGATTGTCAGATGATTTTGATCAAGAAGGTTTTGATGCTTTAGTTGCTGAAAATAATTTTTTCACGTCAATAGATGATGATTTTCAATTTAATCAAACTAAAAACCAATCGCCTACTGATGAAAGAAACAAATTATTCTTAGAATCATACAATAGCACTCAATTCGGAACTTATATGAGTCCTTGGTTTTATGAAATACTTAAAGGGATGAATCCAAATATCCATAACAATAATCCAGATCCTAGGATGAAGTATTATTTCTACAACCAAATCAAAAAGAATGTTTTACCTCCAGATTTAGGAGATGTCGCAACAGGTAATCCTAAAGCTGATTATTGGGATGCATCAACTGGCTTTTTTAGTATCCGATTTGGCAGTCAAGGACCTTGGAGGGATTTTAGTACAGAAAAATCCTATACATATCCTGGCATTTTCCCTTGTGGTGGTCGCTATGACGACGAAAAAGGAGGAAGCGTAGACGACATGATGGCCGGAAAGAATGGGGCGCCTACAAAACCTACAGGTATTGCTCCTCACAGAATCTTAACTTATGATGAGTTCTTATATATACAGGCAGAATTAATTCAAGCTGAAAAATTAACTGGTAGTGCTTCATCAAAACTTGAAGACGCAATAAAAGCTAGTTTTGCAAAAGTCGATCAAATAGTTGAAAATAATGGAGCTGATCAAACTGTTCCTGTATTAACTGGAACAACAGCCGTAACTACTTTTATTAATAAAATATTAGATGAATTTAGCGAAGCCAGTTCAGCAAAAAAATTAGAAATAATAATGACCCAAAAATGGGTTGCAACTTTTGGAGATCCGGCTGATCAATACAACGATTACAGAAGAACTGGGTTCCCTATTTTAGCTAATCCAAGTAGTCCTACTCCAGAATACCAACTCGATAATGAGGATGGTTTTCCTATAGATGACTCTGAAACAGTGTTGAAAAACTTATATCAAACTTCATTTTATTGGCCACAAGCTGAACTAAATGTAAATAAAAATGCTCCGGCACAAAAAAACGCTACAACTTATAAAATCTTTTGGGATAATTAATTAAAAAAAATATTATGAAAAAAATAAAATTAATATTCACAACTTTAGCAATATTATTGCTAATGCCTTCATGTGAAAATGATGGAGGCAATTCTAAAATTAATTTCAAAAACGGAGCTTTAGTTAATTTACAAAAAATTAGCACAACAGACTCCTTTATAGATTTGGTTGCTGTAAATAGCGGGGCTGATATAAACTTAGGATTTACTGTTGACAAAGCTATAGGAGATTTTTCCTCCATGGATATTGTTGGCTTTTACACTAAAGAGGATGGCACTATTTACAAAGCAACATTAGTTTCAAATGTAACCACATTCCCTGCTACTTTTAACATTAGTAAAACTGATCTATTTGATGCTTTTGATGAATTAAATACAGCAAGTGATTTTGAGCTAGGTGATAAATTAATAATTACAACACAATTGACACTTAAAGACGGCTCCATTCAAAGAATAATTAATGATGATGGCAGTCCTAACTATAGTCCAAATATTGCAAGTTCGGGTTTGTATAAAGTGTTACAATCTTATGGAGTATCTTGTCCATCTGATTTGGGAGGAATCTATGACTTCGTGACAACTAACGTAAAAGCACCAACAGGAGAATCTGCAGCGGGACCATTAACTGGGACTGTAACTTTTGAAGATCAAGGTGGTGGGGTTTATGCTATTTCTGATGCGTCTTTTGGAGGCTGGATTGGAATCTATGGACCCGGAGGAGGTGTTGCAGAGGGATTAACTTTAACTGATGTATGCAATAAAATTGCATACACGGGTACAGACCAATATGGTGAAATATTTACGTTTAGCAATCTTACTGTTAATGGCAACCAAATATCTTTTCATTGGGAAAATGATTATGGAGAGTATGGTGACACCACACTTACAAGAACCGATGATTCAAACTGGCCAGATTTAAGGTTGTAATCAACGAAAAAATACTTATCAAACCACTCTCTAAAACGGGTGGTTTTTTTATACCTATTACTAAATAGAAAAGCACGTTTTATATTCATAAACTCCCCCCTAACTAGCGTGCCATAATACCTCTAGAAATCACAATTTTTTGAATTTCACTAGTGCCCTCATAGATTTGGGTAATCTTAGCATCTCGCATCATGCGCTCCACGTGGTACTCTTTCACATAGCCGTTCCCGCCATGAATTTGAACAGCCTCAATGGTAGTATCCATAGCAACTTGTGAGGCGAAAAGTTTTGCCATTGCGCTACTTGTATCGTAGTTATTATCATGATCTTTGTCCCAAGCTGCTTTCATACACAGATGACGAGCCGCTTCAATATTGACTGCCATATCGGCCAATTTGAAAGCGATTACCTGATGATTGCAAATTTCTGTTCCAAAAGATTTGCGTACTTTGGAATATTTCAGTGCTAATTCATACGCTCCAGAAGCAATGCCTAATGCTTGAGCAGCAATACCAATCCTTCCGCCAGCTAAGGTTTTCATAGCAAATTTGAAACCGAAACCATCTGCGCCAATCCTATTTTCTTTGGGCACTTTTACATCGTTAAACAGCAACGAATGGGTGTCAGAACCACGAATACCCATTTTTTGTTCTTTTGGACCAATGGTAAAACCGGGCATCTCCTTTGTCATAATCAACACATTAATCCCTTTGCTTTTTTTCTCCGCATGAGTTTGCGCAATGACTAAATAAACCGAAGCTGAATTTCCATTGGTAATCCAGTTTTTGGTGCCATTGACCAAATAATAATCTCCCATATCGATAGCGGTAGTTTTTTGCGAAGTGGCATCGCTTCCTGCTTCGGGTTCGCTTAAACAAAAAGCCCCGTGAATTTCGCCCGAAGCCAAAAGAGGTAACCATTGTTGTTTTTGTGCCTCGGTACCAAAAGCTTGTAATCCCCAACAAACAAGAGAGTTGTTTACAGACATTACCACGGAAGCGGAAGCATCAACTTTAGAAATTTCTTCCATAGCAATAATGTAAGAAATCGTATCCAAGCCACTTCCTCCATACTTTGGATCCACCATCATTCCCATAAATCCGAGTTCTCCCATTTTTTTGATTTGATCGGTTGGGAAAATTTGTTTTTCATCTCTTTCAATTACACCCTCCAATAATTCGCTTTGAGCAAAATCCCTAGCGGCTTGCTGAATCATCAAATGTTCTTGGGTTAGATTAAAATCCATATTTTTATAAAATAAAAGTTTATTTTTATCAAATAAATACTATCAAAGATACATTTTTAATACTTGGATTTTCTATTTTGAATTGTAAATTTGAACCATGAAACAGGACTATTATAAAGTTATTGGAGTAATGTCTGGCACCTCACTTGATGGTGTTGATTTGGCCCATATTCATTTGACGTTGTATAACGATAAATGGACTTTCAAGATTATCGAAAGTGAAACTGTTGGCTACAGCCAAAACTGGATAACCCAATTAAAATCGGCCATAGATTATTCCGAAATTGCACTGAAAAAACTAAACGAAGAATACACCAAGTTGCTAGCTACAATCATTACTGGTTTTATCGAAAAACATAAAATACAGAATCTTGATGCGGTGTGCTCCCATGGCCATACTATTTTACACCAACCCGAAAAAGGGGTAACACTTCAAATTGGCAATTTGCCTGAAATTTCAAGTTTGACTCATCAAACTGTAGTTTGTGATTTCAGGGTTCAAGATGTTCAATTGGGTGGTCAAGGGGCTCCTTTGGTTCCCATTGGCGACCAGCTATTGTTTTTAGAATATGATTATTGCATGAATTTAGGCGGTTTTTCGAATGTGTCCTTTGAACAAAAAGGTAAAAGAATCGCCTTTGATATTTCGCCAGTAAACACGGTTTTGAATTATTATGCCAATCAATTGGGATTGGATTACGATGACAAAGGACAGCTTTCTAGAACTGGAGAAATCAATCAAGATTTATTGAGTCAATTGAACTTATTGGAGTATTACCACCAAAAATTTCCGAAATCTCTGGGTTTCGAATTTGTAAAAGCAATCATAACACCCTTAATCGAAAGTTTCAAAATCTCTATTAAAGACAAATTACGAACTTTTATTGAGCATGTCGCTTTGCAAACGGCACTGGCCTTACCTAACAAAAAAGGGCAAATCTTAGTCACTGGCGGCGGTGCTTACAATGATTTTCTTATAGAGCGCATTCAACATCATTTGCCTGAAATGAAACTTATTATTCCGGCGGCTAAAATTTTGGAATTTAAGGAAGCGCTTATTTTTGCTTTGCTTGGTGTTTTGAAATTACGAGGTGAAATCAATGTTTTGAGTAGCGTGACTGGGGCAAAAATAGACCATAGTTCAGGAGTAATTTATTTAGCTTGATGATCAGAAAATGAAAAAAAAGACACAACAAAGAATAACTGTAAAGTTATTTGCAGAATTTTTCAAAAGCGAAAAAGCTAGCGGAATTATCTTGATAGCTTGTACAGCTATTTCATTATTACTGGCTAATTCCGTTTTCAGTTCCAATTATCTGCATTTTTGGCATACCAATTTTGCTGGAAAACCCATTGAATATTGGATAAATGATGGACTCATGACTATTTTCTTTTTACTGATTGGTTTAGAATTGAAAAGAGAGATCTACCAAGGGGAATTATCCTCTATTAAAAAAGCACTTTTACCCATTTTTGGGGCATTGGGCGGAATGATTGTTCCAGCAGGTATATTTTTGCTGTGGAACTTTGGAACATCAACGCAGTCCGGGGCAGGAATTCCAATGGCAACTGACATCGCTTTTGCCTTGGCAATTTTATCATTATTGGGAAACAGAGTTCCTATTTCCTTAAAAGTATTTTTAACCGCATTGGCGGTCATTGATGACTTGGGAGCTATTATAGTAATTGCCCTATTTTACACCGAAACATTACTTTGGACGAACCTCTTAATCGCATTAGGCATTTTTGTCTTATTATTAATTTTCAACCGTCTTAAAGTAAAATCCTTGATTCCTTATTTAGCAGGAGGGATTCTAATGTGGTATTTTATGCTCCATTCAGGGGTTCACGCCACTATTACTGGAGTTTTACTCGCCTTTACAATCCCTTTTGGAAACGGAACTGAAAAATCAGCAGCCTATGTTTTGCAGCATTTTTTACACAAACCAGTTGCCTTTTGGATACTTCCCTTATTTGCTTTGGTCAATACCGCAATAGTTGTTTCTTCGAATATGGGAGAAATAGTTTCCCAAAATTATAGTTTAGGAATAGCCTTAGGACTTATCGTGGGGAAACCCATTGGAATATTTACCCTCAGTTTATTATCAGTGAAAATGGGGTTTTGTAAACTCCCTACAAACTTAAATTGGAAGTCAATCCTTGGCATAGGGTTTTTGGGAGGAATTGGCTTTACTATGTCTATTTTTTTGACTTTGTTAGCATTCGACGATGCAACAATTATCAATAATGCAAAATTCATGATTTTGATTTCTTCCTTGACTGCTGGAATAATTGGATTTATAAGTTTGAAGCTATCCCTGAAAATGAAGCCATAAACATTTCATTAAACAACAATTTTTAGTACATTTCCACGTTTTTAGAAAGAACCCCTTTTTTATAAATTTCAAAATACGAATGAGTTCCACCATTTCATCTGACCAAAAGAAATCAATTGCAATATCCTTCCTTTTATATGGAACTATGCTGCTGGTTTTATTCTTCATCCGATTTTGGCCTCCTGCAAACTTGGCTGAATTAACAGGTGGCGGCGGTGGCGGTGGCGTTACAGTAAACTTTGGAGACGCTGATCTAGGTTCAGGAGCTAATTATAAAAGTGAGGTTTTGGACGTGAAAAATGAAACAAAACAAACACCAACAAAAACAACTCCCCAAGAAGCTATTTTATCACAAGAAAATGCGACAGCAGAAAGTGTAGTAATCCAGCAGAAAGAAAAACCAAAAAAGACAACAACCATTTTAAAAGAAGAACCTAAACCAGTTGTGGTGAAACCAAAAGTTTCCAATAACACGAATGATGCTTTATCTAGCATTCTAAAAGGCTCCAACAAAGGCGGCGATGGTGATGATAAAACTTCTGGAAACAAAGGAAAATCAAACGGCAGTTTAAGTTCCAACGAATATTATGGAACTGGAGGTGCTGGAGGAGGAAATGGCACCGGAAACGGAATTGGGACCGGTAGCGGATATGGTGCTGGAAGTGGCGGAGGCGCAGGGAATGGAACTGGTTATTCGTTAGGAAACAGAAAAGCAATTTCTAAACCCGCGCCAAAATATACCTGTAACGAAGAAGGAAAGGTAGTTGTTGAAGTGTCAGTGGACAGAAATGGAAAAACGATAAATGCCATTGCTGGAGTAAAGGGATCTACCAATACCGCAAAATGTTTACTAGATCAAGCAACTATTGCTGCCATGAATACGAGATGGGATTCTAGTAACGATGCACCAGAAAAACAAGTAGGGAAAATTGTTTATAATTTCAATTTGAATTAGAAACTAGACCACGTAAAAAAACAGATTATCGCAGCAAGTAACAAATTCTAAATCATTTCGGACTTGTGGCAATGACAAACTTCAAATTATTTCTTACCCCAATTTGCAATACATCAACCAAGTCTTGCACTTGTAGATTGAATGGAATTCTAACAATCACCGTTTGGTCTTTTTGGGTATTCATTTTAGACATCAAAGTAGTTTCCAGAGCTTCAAATGAAACCGGTTGCTTATCGATATAGAATTGTTTGTCTTCGTTAACGGATAAACTAATGAATTGCTTGTTCGTTTTCTCGTTCGATTTAGCTTTAGGCAATGTCATTTTAATAACATTCGGATTCGCCAAAGTCGAAATAATTAAGAAAAACAACAACAAGAAAAACATAATATCACTTAATGAAGAGGTCGCCACTTCGGCATGAAATCTTCTTTTACGTTTTATCGACATCGTTATGATTTTTGAATAATATTGACAAACTCTAGTATCTGTTTCTGAATTTTTAAAGCAAAATTATCAATCTTTCCGTTTAATAAATGATAGGCACTATAAGCAATAATCCCAACCAATAATCCAGAACCACTACTAATCATTTTTTCGTACAATCCTCCCGAAATATTACCAATACTGATGTTCTCAGTAACTGAAATGCTGTAAAATATTTTAATAACTCCAGAAATGGTTCCAATAAATCCTAATGTTGGCGCAATCCCAGCAATAAGGCCTAAATGGCCTAAATGTTTCTCCATCTCGCCAATTTCAATGTCAGCAGCACGATCCATATTCGATTCAATCTCCGCAATAGGTCTTCCAATAACCAGAATCCCTTCTTTTATAATATTTCCAGATGCGGTATTGCTTCTTTCAGCAATAGATCGTGCCAAATCCAAATTACCAGAATTGAGATTCTCTCTCACATCGCGCATTAATAAATAGTCGATTTTCGAAGCTTTATTAATGTATAAATAACGCTCTATAATCACGTAAAAAGTATAAAACAACAATATTGCAATTGGGATTAAGAAAAAACCTCCTTTTAAAATAAATTCTAAAACAGAGATTTCCGTATTGGGAGCAATTTTTTCTATAACTACATTTGATGCAGCATTTGCGATGGTATCGGCTTGTAATTGTATTAAACTAAACATATATTATTATTTTAAGCATTAATTCTAAAAATTATTTCAATTTTGCAATCAAAGATACTTTTCGATCTACTATTAAACTAAAAAAACCTAAAAATATTTCAAATAACTACTATTTTATTAGATAAATGAACTATCAAGAAACGACAAACTGGATGTTTAATCAATTGCCTATGTACCAATTGCAAGGTGCTTCGGCTTATAAAAAAGATTTAACCAATGCTCATTTACTAGTAAATCATCTTGACAATCCACAGAAAAATATCAATTGTATTCATGTAGCGGGAACAAACGGCAAAGGTTCCACTTCACACATGTTGGCTTCGATTCTTCAAGAAGCAGGTTATAAAGTAGGTTTATATACCTCGCCACATTTAAAAGATTTTAGGGAACGCATCAAGATCAACGGAATAGAAATATCGGAGGAATTTGTGTGTGATTTCATCAATCAAAACAAAGTATTTTTTGAATCTAATGACATGAGTTTTTTCGAAATGACCGTGGGCTTGGCTTTCGATTATTTTGCAAAAGAGAAAGTGGATATTGCTTTAGTCGAAGTAGGTATGGGCGGACGATTAGACGCTACCAATGTTATTATACCTCTTGTATCAGTGATTACAAATATCGGATTGGATCATACCCAATTTCTAGGAAACACTCTTGAGGCGATTGCTTATGAAAAAGCAGGAATTATCAAAACTAAAATTCCAGTTATTATCGGAGAATATACTGATGAAACAAAAGCTGTTTTCTTGGCAAAAGCTAAGGAGAATCATTCTGAAATCTATTTTGCTTCCGATTTGATTCAAGAGCCCCTTACTTCCGATTTAATTGGAGATTATCAGGTTCATAATACTAAAACAGTTTTGCAAACTGTTACCATAATAAACTCTCAAAAGGAATTTAAAATCTCGGAAGCCAATGTCAAATTGGGTTTGTTGAATGTTGTAAAAAACACCGGACTTGAAGGAAGATGGCAACAACTCGGCGAATTCCCCAAAATCATTTGTGATACGGCGCACAACAAAAATGGTTTGGAAATTATCATGAAGCAAATTCAAAAAGAAAAATTTGACACTTTACATATTATTTTAGGTGCGGTAAACGACAAAGATTTAGATGAAATTTTGCCTCTATTTCCTTCTGATGCCATTTATTATTTCTGCAAACCCAATATCCCTAGGGGCTTAGACTCTCAAATTCTAAAAGAAAAAGCCACGCAATTCGGATTAACAGGAAAAGTATATAATTCTGTTTCAGAATCTTATACAAAAGCATTGCAAAATGCATCGAAGTCTGATTTTATATTCATAGGAGGAAGCACTTTTGTAGTGGCGGAAATTTTATAGTTTTTCCGTGTTTTTCTTGTGAATACGAAAAACTGATGTATATTTGCACTCCCAATAGGGGCGATTAGCTCAGCTGGTTCAGAGCACCTCGTTTACACCGAGGGGGTCGGGGGTTCGAACCCCTCATCGCCCACCATCCCGGACAAATTCAATTTTTTTTGAATTTGTCCTTTTTTTTGTCCTCTGCGAAACACTCTTAATCAAATAATATTAATTCTATATTTCTGATCGCTACTATGATAATTATCATACTTAATGGCATCAGATACCCCTATTTTTGAAAAATAATTTTTTTGAAAATATGCAAATAGATTTAGACTTACTTTTTTCCTGGGGGGCAATTGCCGAAAAATACAAAAAAAACGAAACTATTTTCGATGAAAACGGAACTGCTCATTTTTACTATCAAATCATTGATGGCAGTGTTCGACTGTATAATTCTAATGATGACGGAAAAGAGTTTACACAAGATTTATTTATTAACGGCGATAGTTTTGGGGATGCATCATTATTGATTGACAAAACCTATCCTTCGAAAGCGGTTTCGCTAAAAGACACTACTATTATTAAACTGACAAAAGAAAAATTTTTAAAAATCATTGAAGAATATCCTTATTTGCAAAAGAAATTTATGGTTTCACTTGCCCAAAAAATTCATGCCAAATCGGAAACTTCCAGCGGAATTATTAATCAAAAACCAGAATTCAGAATTGTTGCCTTTTTAAATACCTTTAAAAGAAAATCAGTTACATGCTCCGATCGCGTATTGGTTCCTTATACAAGGCAAGAAATCGCAAACTTTACTGGTTTGAGAGTTGAAACTGTTATTCGTGTTTGCACTAGAATGAACCATTTAAATAAAGTTGAAATTATCAACCATAAGTTATATTATTAAAATGAAATTGAATGTTAAATTTTGGTTGAAATTTTCTTTAATAAATCTTTGTATTGTCGCCCTACTAGGTGTTTTGATGCGATATAAAATTGGATTTGCATTTCCTTACTTCGAACAAAAAAACCTACAACATTCGCATTCTCATTTTGCCTTTTCAGGATGGGTTAGTCATACATTAATGACCGTTATGATTTATTATCTTCAAACAAAAATTGAAGCTTTTAATGGTGGAAAATATAAAAAAATTATTGTCGCGAATTTAATTTGTTCCTATGGAATGCTCGTCTTCTTTTTCTTTCAGGGCTATGGTGTAATTTCTATCCTGTTTTCAACAGCATCTGTATTCGTTTCCTATGCTTTTGCCTATCAATTTATTAAAGATTTGAAACTACTAAACACTGATTTATTATCCAAAAACTGGTTCAAGGCAGCTCTTTTTTTTAATGTAATATCTACTTTAGGAACTTATTATTTGGCTTATATCATGGCAACTAAAAAATTCGTGCAGGATATTTATTTATCATCCGTATATTATTATTTGCATTTTCAATACAATGGATGGTTTTTCTTTGCTTGCATGGGGTTGTTTTTTGGATATTTAAATTTAAAAAAAACAGATCATCCCTTTTTTGAAACCATATTTAAACTATTTACAATCGCTTGTTTTCCTGTATATTTTCTATCCTTACTTTGGCTTAATTTGCCCGTTTGGCTATATGTAATCACTGTGATTGGTGCAAGTGTTCAAGTTTTCGCTTGGTTTAAATTTCTTTATATTTTAATACAAAGTAAAAAAATAGAATTGCTAAATTTGACTCCATTATTAAGTTATATTTTACTTTTTATCAGCATTGCACTAAGCATTAAACTCCTACTTCAATTAGGCTCGACAATACCTTATGTGAGTCAGTTGGCTTTCGGTTTTAGGCCTATTGTTGTAGCCTATTTGCATTTAGTATTGTTGGCAATCATTTCCTTATATCTAATTTTTTATACCAAAGCAAATCATTTGTTTTTCAGTACAAAAAAATTAAAATTTGGAATATTTATTTTCTTAATTGGCGTCATATTAAATGAAACTATTTTAGCTATTCAAGGAATTGCTTCGTTTAGTTATACTGCAATTCCATATGTGAATTCTATCCTCTTTTCCATTGCCATTATTTTATTTGTTGGAATACTCATAACTACTTATTTTTCTTTAAAAAAAGATAAAAAAAACCCTCCTTTATGATTTCACTCATAAAAATAAATACGCTAAACCTATACATTTGACTCATAAAAACTAAAGTAATTTTAATTATGAAAAAATCAATTCAATTTCTATTATTCGTTGGCTTTGTAAGCTTTTTAAGTTGCAAACAAAATAGCGAAACTAGCCAAGAAAACAACACTGCTGCCGAAACCAATGTTGGCAGTGGACAATCTGGTGTGAAAGATGAAAATTCTGCTCCAAACATTGTTCAAGTGGCTTCTACAAGCAAAGATCACACAACGCTTGTTGCTGCCGTAAAAGCCGCATCACTAGTTGATGCCTTGAGCAACACTGGACCGTTTACAGTTTTTGCCCCGACAAATGCAGCTTTTGAAAAATTACCTGCTGGGACCGTTGAAGGCTTATTAAAACCTGAAAGCAAAGATGCACTTGTTGACATCCTTGGATATCATACTTATGTGGGGGTTTTAAAACTAGAGTATATGCAGGATGGTCAAGAATTTGGCATGGTGAATGGCAAAAAGGTAAAAATCACAAAAAAAGGAGATAAAGTTTTTGTGAATGGTTCAGAAATTGTGGCTTCAATTCTAACATCAAACGGGATTATCCATGTAATTGGTGATGTTTTACTTCCAAAATAAATTATTAATTCAGTGTATTCTAGTTAAATTTAAAGCGTGTATTTTTCAATACACGCTTTTTTAATGAAGATGATTTTGGGTGGAATTAATTACTAAATTAAACTACAAATCTTTGTTTTTAAATTTAAGCATCGAAATTGAAAACGGAATAACTATCCACAAACATAATAATAAAAAAGAGGTGATTAGACCTAAAGAAGTTCCGAAAAAGTCTTTAAAAATAGCCCCTGTGTAACCCATCATTGCAGAAACATCAAGGCGTAATAATATTTGAATCCGAGCCAAATCAATTGGACTTAAAGCCGTAACACCAACCATAGCATTTTCTATTGGATAATCTGAAAATTGGAATAATAAAAACAAAACCATTCCGTCAAAAAGCAAGGCAAAATACAACCAAGTCATTATGGCGATTCCAATTCCTTTAGCTTTATCTCTTGTAATAATAGTACTCAAAAATGCTAATGCTACAAATATTATGGATATCAAACAGCCAATTATAATCATCATAATCCCAACATTGTCAAGAGAAAAAACTAACAAAGGAATTCCTGCACCTACAAAAAATGAAAGAACCATAGACAAGGACAAACTGAAAAACAAACTCAGCCATATCTTTCTTCTTTTTATTGGTTGACTCAATAAAAGTTCTATAAACTCGGAGCTATTGTATAAATAAATAGCGGCAAAAAGTATGGAAACTAAAGGAACTGTGAATAAAATTACATTTAAAATAGTTAATATTCCTTTGGCAGAATTGTCTTCTAAGGCAAAAGAACTCCAGGATAAAACTGCTAAAATAATAGTGTAAGCCACTACAATTTTGCTTTTCAGAATATCAAGTAATATGATTTTAATAATTCTGTTCATCTTTTGTATTCTTTAAAATTTGAGCAATGGCTTTTGATAGTTTTTTTTCGTTGGTTTCTGCTTTTAAATCGGCTACTTTTTTGTGAAAATGTACTTTACCCTCTTGCATAAAAATGATTTCGGTTATCAAATCATCCAGTTCACTTAGTAAATGTGAAGTGATTAAAATGAGTTTGCCTTTTTCTTTTTCCCGGATAATTTTTTCTTTCAACAACTCGGATGCTAATGGATCAAGACCTGCTGTTGGCTCATCTAAAATCAATATGTCTGGATTAAAAAGGAATGCCAGTGTAGCACTCACTTTTTGAGTAGTCCCGCCCGAAAGTGTTCGCATTTGTTTATCAAACATTTTCTCCAATTCAAAAACTTTAAATAAATCTTCATCCAAATCACTATGGCTATTCCTGATTTTTTTAATCATTTCGATAATTTGACCAATAGTCATAGTATCGGGATAACGACCTATTTGGGGCATATAACCAATAGTTTTTCGGTATAAATATTCATTATGAATTGATTTTCCATGGCATTCAATCCGTCCATTATTAGGAATAACCATTCCCAATATCGCTTTTATTAATGTAGTTTTCCCGCATCCATTTGGACCAATCAAAGCAATACATTCCCCTTTGTTAAAAGTGAGATTAATATCCTTTAAGACTTCCAATTTTCCAAACTTTTTGTTTATGTTTTTAATTTTAATCATAGGGGCAGCGACTTCATTAATGGGCTATTATCTATAAAATTATCAGGGGTTATACTAGGCAATACCTTTTCTGATTTATCTAAAAGTGTAATCATAAAACTTCGATACAACAACATTGTTGATGGTGTTTTTTCAGTTAAAACTGCAAATAAGCTCAAAGGATGATAGGGCACATCCCCAATTCCGTTTTTGTCTAAATCATAGCCTTCGTACTTATCCCAATAATTGTTATTGAAGGTGTTCAAAACTAAACTACCATTAGTGCTAATATCGAAGGTGTTTTTAAGGTAATTATTGTTTACAATTTCATTATCCATACAACTAGCTTGAATATTCATAGCCCAACCATTGGATTCAAAAATATTTTTTTTAACTAAAATTCTATTCGTTCCTTCCATATGAATTCCAGAAGTGTTTTTGAAGAATTTATTGCCAACAATATAACTATCGGAGATTTCTTTAAGTAATAATCCGTAAGCAGCATCCCCCCAATTTTCTTCAAATTGATTGTTAAACATCTTTGCTCTTTTAGAAAACATTACTGCAACTCCAGCTCCGTTATTTTTAAAAATGTTACATATATAAGCATCATCATTGGAAAACATAAAATGCAAACCATACCTAATATTATTTGTAGAAAGGTTTCTCCATACAATTGAATTGGTTACAAATTCAAAATAAATTCCGTCGCGATGTCCAGAAACAGAATTAGCAATAACTTGGATGCTATCACTTTTCCAACACTGGATTCCATTCCCTATTTTTTGTTCCTCTTTTGAAAAAGATTTAATATTGTTATTTTTTACAATACAATTTTTGCAATTTTGGATGTAAATTCCAAAAAAATTATCTTCAAGAATGTTATTTTGAATAAGAATATTCATTCTATCATAAACTTTAATTCCAGCTACATCCTCTAGAGAGCCACTACCTGAACGTATCACTTTAAAACCTTGTATAATGACACCGTCCGCATTTATTGATACTACTTCATACTTTTTTTGCCCATCTAAAACGGGGAAGTCCTTTCCAATAAGAATAATTTTTTTGTCAATATTGATATTGCCTTCTCTATATAATCCTTTATAGACCAAAATGGTATCTCCTGTTTTGCATAAGGTAATAGCTCTTTTTATGGTCTTTATAGATTTGTTAGCACCTACCTCAAACACGTTCGAATAAAGAAATGAGGAAAATAAAAGTAATATGCAGAGTGTTTTTTTCATTTATTAAAATAACTGTGTTAATTGGAATTAACTATACATCAAAAAATTCTTGAAAGTTTATTTTTTCAAAACGTCATCCCAATTTAGAGCAATTGCATTCAATTTAGTACTATATTCCTTCGCCTCATTTATGGTTGAAAAGGCAACTATACCCCCTTTCATGGGACTATTTATACCAACACCTGAAAGAAAAAAGGCAGTTTGAGCAGGAATTAAAATATTGTTTCCAGAATAATTGTGTACATAAAATGACTTCATTTTGGTTTCAGAATCTACTTTGCAATAATTTATCATACACATAATATCGTCAAATTTATACACTCTCCCTTTTTGGGTAATCAACTCAGCTCCAAACTTACCGTCGGAAATGTTCATTTTGCAAAAATCGCAGTTGTCTATATTTAATTTAATTGGTACTACTTTGAAATTTGTACAAGATATGGCAGAAAAAAACACTGAAAATAATAAAGCAGCTCCAATATTAGTTTTTTTAAATCTTCGAAGTAAATTGGTTTCCCTAACTACAATAATAAACAGTAAAATTCCTGCAGCAAACATCATCCAACCCCCAATGTCCGGTATAGAATATGCACCAAAATTGAGTAGTTGTTTATATCCGATTAGCGGCGGCTGATAGGCCATTCCAGGGACCACTATTGCAGCATTCGGATTGAGATTGTGACCGTATTCATAGTTCCATCTGTAAAAATCTACCCCAGCCAATAATACGAAAGCCACGAATGATATAAAAAGCAAAATCACGCCTTTCTTTTTAGCTGTAAAAAAAACTAGCAAAGAAAATAACCCAAAAAAAAGAAAAATATAGGGCAATATCTTAAATTCAACGAAATCTTCGGTATGTAACGTTTTCATACCAATATAATGATTTAATCCATTGATAATATCAACATCCCCTCCTATTTTATTAGCGTGTAATTGTAATAACAATCCTTCAGGATACTGGGGCGCTTGGAGTTCAATTCTCCACATTGGAAATAATAATGAGCCAAATAATAAAGCGCTTACAATTAATAGATAAATTTTCGAAAAAAAAGAAATTTTTGAAGTGTTCATAACTATAAGTATAAAAAAGGGGGAACAAAGAGACTTTGTTCCCCCTTTATTAAAGAAAATATTTATTTAACGGCTGGCATATTTGTACCCAAACTAAATGTCAACGGAACATGGCTTCCTGCTGGTGACACTCTCAAATAACCCTGCATTTCTTGGTGCAATGCACTACAGAAATCGGTACAATAGAAAGGCGAAATACCCACTTCTGTTGGTAACCATTTTAAGGTACATGTTTCTCCAGGCATAATCAACAACTCTGAATTATTAGCACCTTTTATAGCAAATCCGTGAGGGACATCCCAATCTTGCTCTAAATTTGTAACGTGGAAATACACTTCGTCACCTACTTTAATTCCTTCAATATTATCAGGGGAAAAGTGTGAACGCACACAAGTCATGTATATATCAACTCTTTTCCCTTTTCGAACCACTTTTGATTCTTTTTCTCCTTTAGTAACATAGGGGTGATGATTGTCTTCTATTTTATAGAACTTCAACTGACCATTATTTCGAATCAATTCAGCTGGAGCAGCCTGAGCATAATGTGGTTCTCCAATAGTTGGAAAATCAAGTATTAATTGCATTTTATCACCCGTAATATCATATAATTGGGCGCTTTGGGTTAATTCCGGTCCTGTAGGTAAATATCTGTCTTTGGTGATTTTATTATAAGCTACCATATATTTTCCAAAAGGTTTTTTAGTATCTCCACCTGGAATCATTAAATGTCCAACAGAATAATAAGTAGGTACCCTATCTAATATTTCTAACGTTTTGATATCCCATTTCACTACTTCAGAAGAAACAAACATGCTTGTATAAGCATTCCCTTTTCCGTCAAATTCTGTGTGCAATGGTCCAAGACCTGGTTTTTTAACTTCTCCGTGAAGCACTGCTTCGTATTTCAGTACAGGAATACCTTCATACTGTCCATCAAATTGTTTTGCAGCGATTGCTTTTTGCAATTTTTCAAAACTAAATACTGGGATTACAGCGGCTAATTTTCCAGAACCAACAATATATTCTCCTGTTGGATCAACATCACAACCATGAGGAGATTTTGGACATGGAATCATATAGCAAATATCTTTCAGGTTTTTAGCGTCAAGAACCAAAACATCCATTTTAATTTCAGATTTTCCAGTATGCGTTTTTTCGTCCCAAGTATTGTGTGCATATCTGACTTTTTCTTTTTTTCCTTTACCCGCTTTGATGTATTCTTCGGCTTTTTTCCAATTTACAGCCATAATAAAATCCTTGTCTTTTTGGGAAGCATTCACTTCTAGCAAGGTATTGGCTTGTTCCGAATTATAACATGAGAAGAAAAACCAACCGTTGGAAGGACCTTTCCCACCATGAGCTTTATCAAAATCTACTCCTGGCAAACGCAATTGGAAAGCAATATCCATTTGCCCTTCCTTATTTGCGGTAACAAAACTTATGTGAGTTTTGAAATTTTGTTTGTAGGTATTGATTGGAACATCTCCATTATTATAATCTCCAGGAACGCTAAAACGGGTTCCAGCTACTAAATATTCTGAATTTTCAGTAACATAAGGAGAGGAGTGATTCCCGGCGCTATTAGGCAATTCGATTATTTCTGTAGTTTTAAAAGTTTTCAGATTGATACGGGCCACACGAGGTGTATTGTTTCCATTTATAAAACACCACCTACCATCTATTTCACCATTAGTTTGTGAAAGTTCAGGATGATGGGCATCATCCCAAGGCACAAATCCGTGAGAAGTATTCAACATCGGTTTAGTTTCTTCGCTATAACCCCATCCGTTTTCTGGATCTTGAGAAAAAACTGGAATTACTTTAAATAATCTACCACTTGGTAATCCATAAATACTTAACTGCCCACTAAACCCTCCAGATACGAAGTTGTAGAATTCGTCATATTTTCCGGGAGCTACATACACTTTTTGAGCAGCATCGCCGCTAACAGCATCACCTGAATTTTTGGGTCTACAAGAGCTGAAAAACGCAGCTACCATTACAATGGCTATAGACGCTTTTAAAAATTTATTCTTCATAATACTTACTATTTATATATTAATTATCTAATGCTTATTTTACTCCGTCATTTTTACGCATATATTCTAACACTTTTCGTGCGTCATCATCAGAAAGGGATTGGTTTGGCATACGAACCAGGCAAATTTCTAATAACGCTTGTAATTTTGGATCTTTATCAATCATCGGATCAGGATTTGTGATAAAATTCATAATCCATTCTGGTTTGTGACGTGAAATAACACCTTTCCATCCAGGACCAACTAATTTTTCATCGGTCAATTTATGACAAGCGGCACATTTAACCGATTGGATTTTTTCGCCTTCTGTGGCCATAGCGACATCGAGTTTGTCGCCTAAATTCACCATGGCAAATTTCCCTAAACCCCTGTTTGGGTCATAAGTAGCAGGATCAACAGTTGTTTTTGGATTTCCTTCATCAGTTGAAGAACTTGTAGAAAAGTCTTCAGAAGTTTTTTTGTTACCACATGAGGTAACCATTATAAATGCAACAATAAATAAAGATAATTTGTACATAGGATTTGGTTTTTAAAATTTCTTCTACAAATTTGCGGATTGAATAGCTAATGAAATATGATTTTAATCATGTTTTGTAAAATAAAATTTTGAACAAACTTTTACCTATCCATCAAAATCGTAATAAAACTAAGAAAGTGGCTTTTAAACATAAAATGCAGACTAAATTGTATTCCTTTATTAGGTTCTAATAAATCTTTGAAATGAATTCCCCTTTCAAAAATATTGACCTTCATTAAAATATAAAAACAAGGTGTATTTATTGAATATATAAATGCAACCCGATATTTCGTCATATGATAAATGTCATACTTTAATGCTTTTAAACTAAATATCTTCGCCGTTTATACCTTACAAATCATTATGACAACACTACAAAACGAACATACTTTTCACATTCCTGTAATGGGATTGGGCTATACAATTGACAGCCCAATAAAGGTGGCTCAATATGGAATTACTTCGGTACTATCAATTACAGACGATGAATTAATTGAAAAAATGAGGGCGTTTTATAGCCAAAAATTTAGCTTCCCGTATCAAGAAATTACATCAAAAAATCCCGATTATAGAGCCGAAAGAATTAAACATTATTTGAATTTGGTTGATAAAATTGTGAAACATAAGTTTGAAAATTTCAAAAATGAATTATCTGAAAATAAAATCGCTTTAGAAAACTTTATCGGAATGCTTTCCAATAAATCAGATTTGAAAAACGGTTTGAAAAAATTGATTGATGAAGGAAACACTATGAAAGATACTATCAAAGAGTATTTATCGGAGAATTTATTTGCAGGTGAAATTGATGTAAATATCATGACAAAAGTTGATAAAGACAATTTCATAAAAAACAAACCCCTTCCTATTGAATATAATGATGCGCATGCGGCACTTCGAGGGTTTGCAACAAGTGATTTGTCGTCCGCAGTCGTTTTATCAGCAGGAATGAATCCTAGATTATATAGTTATTTTGAGAGTTTTTCGGCATTTTTTCCAGATATGAATTTAAAATTAAAGAAGAAAATTATTTTGAAAGTGAGTGATTTCAGATCAGCTTTAATTCAAGGTAATTTTTTAGCTAAAAAAGGACTTTGGGTTTCTGAATATCGGATTGAATCTGGATTAAATTGTGGCGGACATGCATTTGCCACCGACGGATTATTATTGGGTCCTATTTTGGAAGAATTTAAATTGAAAAAAAATCAATTAATTCAATCCGCTCATGAATTATTAATAAAAGCATTAGAAGTAAAAAACAAACCCATTCCTACAGAACCACTAGTCCTAAAAATTACAGCTCAAGGCGGCGTTGGCACCTCCGAAGAACATGCCTTTTTATTGAAGTATTATGAGGTGGATTCTGTGGGTTGGGGCTCTCCTTTTTTACTTGTTCCTGAAGCCACACTAGTTGATGATGAAACGAGAAGTTTATTAGCCAATGCCAAAGAGGATGATTTTTATTTGAGTGCTATTTCACCTCTTGGAATTCCATTTAATTCGGTGAAAGGAGCGAGCAATGAAAAGTGGAAACAAAAAAGAATTCATGAAAATAAAGCAGGAAGTTCTTGCCCAAAACGCTTATTAGCGTTAAGCAAAGAATATAATAATGAAGGGCTTTGCACCGCTTCAAAAAAATATCAGGATATAAAATTAAATGAATTGGAAAGTTTAAAAACAGGGTTGTCACAAATAGAATTTAAAAAACAAAAAAACAAAATTACTGAAAAATCATGTCTTTGTGTTGGATTAGCAAACGCCGCCTATTTGGAAAACAACATCGAAATTAAAGGGCAACAACAAGGAATTGTCATTTGTCCTGGTCCTAATTTGGCTTATTTTGATAAAGTCGTTTCTTTGGTCGATATGGTGAAACACATTTACGGAAATAACAATGTGATATCCTATAAAAATCGTCCAAATATGTTCGTCAAAGAATTAAAAATGTATGTTGATTATTTGAAAAATGAATTATCTAATTTTTCTGATGAAATCACTTCGGGTCAAATCAAAAAATGGCAAACTTTCAAAAACAATGTGATGGCTGGAATTGAATATTATGAAACTTTGCTTTCCAATTCCAATTGTTTTTCTGATACCCAAACAGCTATTTTAGAACAATTGAATTTTTACAAATTTGAATTAAGTACAATCGAAATTAACTAATTATCACCTAAAAGATATCTTAATTGAGTTATTATTTGCTATTTTTTTATCCGACAAAGGTATCGAATGAGGGAGTTTTTTTATTGTCTTTGAAGCATTTCGGAAGTTTTGAATATAGTAATTACCAACATAATGCTTCTCCTTTAAATAACGAATCATCTCGTTGATTTCATCAATTGAAATTAGTGCAGAATGGAAAGTGGTTCGGATTTCAAATTTGATTTTATGGTCAAGTAGAACGTCGAAAGAACGTTCAAATTGTCGAAACAAATTGGATTGCGTGATGCCCATGAATTTTTTTTCGATTGCTTTATAATCCAATGCTACGAAATCGACGAGTTTGTTTTGGACCAATGTTTCTAAAACTTCTGGATTTGATCCATTTGTATCGATTTTTACTAAAAAACCCATGGATTTTACGGTTTGGATTTGGCGGCTAATATTTTTATGAATCAAGCACTCTCCTCCACTAAAAACCACGGCGTCGAGCAGCCCCCGCCTAGCATTCAAAAAAGTAATTGTTTCAGAAAAAGTCATACTGCCTTTTCCTAAAACAATTTCGGGATTATAGCAATACACACAACGCATATTGCACCCTGCATACCAAAGTATACAGGCTGATTTATCGGGATAATCTAGTAGTGAGAATGGAGTAATGCTATAAATTGGGTTCCCTAACATTCCTTGAAACAGGTTCGCTGTTTGTGTTCGCCTTTTTTTCCAATATTGAAACTTTCTACGGGTCTATGATATCCCATTACCCTTGTATATACTAAGCATTTAGATCGTAAATGTTGATTTTGTTCTAAAATTGTACTAGTTTTTGTTTTCATATTCTGTTTTTTGTTGGTTTTCAATTAGGTCATCATCGCATTTTGGACAATATTCATGTTCTCCATTTAAGTACCCATGAACTGGACAAATGCTAAATACAGGAGTTACCGTAATATAAGGCAACTTAAATTTGGTTAAAACTGTTTTTACAAAGTTTTTACAAGCCTCTGGCGAACTGATTCTTTCGTTCATATACAAATGAAGCACTGTTCCTCCGGTATATTTACATTGTAATTCATCTTGCATTAATAGTGCCTCAAAAGGGTCTTGTGTAAAATCGACTGGGATTTGCGAACTGTTGGTGTAATAAATATTTTCGTCCGTTCCAGCTTGAAGAATGGAAGGAAATCGTTTTAAATCTTCTTTAGCAAATCGGTAAGTTGTTCCTTCGGCAGGCGTGGCTTCCAAATTGTATAAATTGCCTGTTTCTTCTTGAAATTTTTTCATTCTATTTCGAATGTGATCTAATATTTCCATACAAAAATCGTTTCCAAAGGTGGTGGTAATATCGTCTTGATCGTTGGTGAAATTTCGAATCATCTCATTCATTCCGTTAACTCCAATAGTAGAAAAGTGATTCCGAAAATGAGGTAAATATCGTTTTGTGTACGGGTACAATCCACTATCAAAACGTTCTTGAATAAATACCCTTTTTTTCTCCAAAGTGGCTTTAGAAAGTTCCATCAATTTATCCAAATGAAGGAAAAGTGCCTCCTGATTGTCTTTGTATAAAAATCCTAAACGAGCCATATTGATGGTAACCACTCCTATACTTCCTGTCATTTCTGCACTTCCAAACAATCCGTTTCCGCGTTTTAGTAATTCTCTCAAATCAAGTTGCAAACGACAACACATACTTCTAACAGCATTCGGTTTATAGGCATTCGGATTTTCAATTCGGCATCCATCTTGGTCTAATACATATTGGCTTCCAATGAAATTTTGAAAATAAGAGGATCCTATTTTAGCTGTATTTTCAAAAAGCAATTCGGTGTTTTCACCATTCCAATCAAAATCTTCGGTAATATTTACCGTTGGAATTGGAAAAGTAAATGGTTGGCCATTAGCATCTCCTTCGGTCATCACAGTGTAATAGGCTTTATTAATCAAGTTCATTTCTTTCTGAAAATGTTCGTAACGCATTTCAATTAAAGTGGCCACACCTCTTTCTTGACAACGAGTTAAAACAGAGCTGTCGTTACAAGTACCAAATAAATGCAGGTCGTTTTTGGTGGGAATTTGATCTTTTAAATCGGCTGGAACTACCCAATCTAAAGTAATATTTGTAAAAGGCGATTGTCCCCAACGTGCTGGAACATTCAAATTATAAACAAAACTGCGGACGGCTTTCAAAATCTCATCAAAAGACAAATTATCTTTAAAAACATAGGGCGCCAAATAGGTGTCAAAAGAACTAAATGCTTGCGCACCTGCCCATTCACTTTGAAGAATTCCTAGAAAATTAGCCATTTGACCCAAAGCTTCTCTAAAATGGGAAGGGGCTTTACTTTCTACTCGTCCTCGAACACCATTAAATCCATCGTTTAACAAAACCCGAAGACTCCAACCAGCACAATATCCAGTTAAACAATCCAAATCATGAATGTGAATGTCGCCGTTGCGATGAGCATATCCTTCTGTTTTAGAATATACTTTATCCAACCAATAATTGGCGATGATTTTTCCCGCTACATTATTTACTAGCCCTGCATTCGAATACGAAGTATTGGCGTTAGCATTAATTCGCCAATCCGTTTGACCTATATATTCTTCGATTGTTTGTGTGCTATCCACGTAGGTGGTATCATCGTTTAATCCCTGAATATGTTCGCGTTGCAATTTCCTAGTATGACGATACAACATAAACGAACGCATCACCTGAAAATAAGCTTTTTGGAATAGTGATTTTTCAATAATATCCTGAATTTCTTCAACTGCCCAGGTATCTTTATAATCAATAAGCGAAATTGCATTTTTAAAAACCCCTTCATCAACAGCAATAGAAACGCTAGCAAAACTTTTTTCTATCGCATCTTTTATTTTAAAACTTTCAAAAGGCTTATAGTCGCCATTTCTTTTGATAACATATTTTTCCATGTCGACAGCGTATTAATTATTATAAAATTGCTTTTCCATTTTAATTGCCATAGGAAAAAGAATATTGTTTTCTAAGTGAATGTGTTTATGTAAATCTTGTTGAAATTCTAGCAACATCGAATACGTGACTTTAAATGTATTGCAAGCATCTACTGGAGGATTAAAATCATTTGTCAATAAGGCAATTTTAGAAAAAATAGAACCTTCCGATTCATGCTCTTCTCGGAGCATTGTAATTGGATTTTCGATACCTCCAAAATACGGCTTGTCTATGGTTTTGTTCGATAAAATTGCCGTTTCAATTGTTTTTATAAATGGAAATAAGATAATTTCTTCTTTTTTCATATGCATTATTAAATCGGTTGAGCTGATGGTAAATAATGTTTTTATTTCGAAGAGTTCCGGATGACGCTCACCATGGACTTTGCACAATTTATCTAAAAAAAACACTAAAGTGGGGGTTTTCTCATCAATATAACGATGATGGGTTTCTAAAATATAATCTATTAGTAAATTTGCTGGCCAAGATTTAAAATTGATATCCGTGTCATTTTTGGAACTTAAAATAGTAGCCAAATCCATTTCTAAGGAGGTGCTATTTATTCCTTTTTTTTTACAAACTTCATCAATGGTTTTATAACCTTTACAACAAAAATCTATTTTATGTTTTGAAAAAATGGCGGCCGTTCTAAAGTCTTGAGCTACGAACTCCCCTATTGTTTTATTATTATTCATAACCTTTTATTTGGTTTTTTAATCCTATTAATTAATTTTACATACCCTATTTAATATCAAATAGAAGAAGCTATAATTCCATTAAGAAATATAAAATATTAGTATATTTTAAATCCGCATTTTTCACATGCTATTGCCATTGAATAGGTTTTTTTTGCTTTTACAATGGCTTTTTTTAAAGATGGTAAATGGTTTAAAAATTTTCTGCTTAGAAAATTTGGAATACACTGGCATCCTTCTTGATGAACTTCATAGTTTCCTGCAGGATTGGGAAAACTGTTTACATAATATATTTTCATAATTTTCGATTTTAATTTTTAATTGTTTTGTATACGTATCAACTATAAAATCAATTCTTATAAGTATGCTTATTTGGCGGATAATTTAGATTTTTTTAAATATGCATTTATTGTTTTCATTTGGATTTTTGATACTCTATTTATTTGAATTTTAGTCAAAATAGATTTGCATCGTGCCTTTAATAATAGTTTATAAATAAGCATTACCTTTTCTTTCATATAAGCATATTTTGATAATGAAACTAAATTGCCTTTAAGAGATCTTTTATAGTGCTTGATATATTCTTTCATATAGTTGTGATAATCCTCAATCAAATTATCCCATTTTTTACTTTTATGCTTAATGATAGATGTAATTAAAGTATTTGATACAATTTCAAGATTTAAATTTTCCATAATTTTTTATTTATTAAAATTTAATTAAAAGAAAAAAACAACTGCTAGACTAATATCACAAGCGGACTGAAAAATAAAAATTATATAATTTGAATACTGTCTGTTTAACAAATCAAATATCTTATATAAATAAGGTATAAAACATGATAAAAATCATGTATTACATGTTATTTGAAAATATTTGTAGGAGGTCAAATTTATACAGCAGAACCATTGAAAAAAGTTAGCCAAAATAAATGGAAATAGGGAAAGGTTTAGGAAAGTGTCATATACCAACCAACATTTTGAATATGATAATTATCATTTTAAATTCCATTTAGTGATGGTAATTTTGATATCTAATTAAGCAACTAAATGGTACATTCACTGCTTCAAAAATACAACGTTCCTGGGCCAAGATACACCAGTTATCCAACGGTCCCGTATTGGAATGAAACCAATTTTAATTACGAGATTTGGGTTGAAACTTTGAAAAAATCATTTATTGAAAGTAATTCTTCGGAGGGAATTAGTCTTTATATTCATTTGCCGTTTTGCGAAAGTTTATGCACTTTTTGTGGCTGCAACAAAAGAATTACCAAAAATCATACGGTGGAAAATCCTTATATAGAAGCCGTTTTAAAGGAATGGGATTTATATTGTGCAATTTTAGAAGAAAAACCAATTATAAAAGACATCCATTTAGGAGGTGGAACACCTACTTTTTTTTCTGCACAAAGTTTAGAAAATTTGATAAATGGTGTTTTTTCTAAAGCAGAAAAAGCACCCAATTATGTATTTAGTTTTGAAGGACATCCCAATAATACAACTCGAGAACATTTACAAAAATTATATGATTTAGGATTTCGTAGGGTTAGTTTTGGTGTGCAAGATTATTCTAAAAAAGTTCAAAAAGCAATTCATAGAGAACAGCCATTTCATAATGTAGCGAAAGTAACCCTCTGGGCGCACGAAATTGGCTATACATCCATTGGGCATGATATTGTTTTCGGGTTGCCTTTTCAAGAACTTGAAGATGTGATTGATACAATTGAGAAAACAAAATCGTTACAACCCGACAGACTCGCTTTTTATAGTTATGCCCACGTGCCTTGGATAAAGGGAAATGGGCAACGCGGCTTTAAAGATGAAGATATTCCAAAAGATGATAAGAAGAGAATGCTATATGAAATTGGGAAGAAATCACTTTTTGAAAATGGCTATTATGAAATCGGAATGGATCACTTTGCTTTGAAAGAAGACAGTTTGTACAATGCTTTTCAAACAGGAAAATTACATAGGAATTTTATGGGGTACAGTTCCTCCAAAACGCAACTTATGATTGGCTTAGGCGTTTCATCTATTAGTGATAGTTGGTATAGTTTTGCTCAAAACGTAAAAGATTTAGAAGAGTATTATCAACTTTTAGAAATGGATAAATTACCCTTTTATCGTGGCCATTTATTAACTTCTGAAGACCTCATCATCCGAAAACACATCTTAAATTTGATGTGCCAATTTGAAACTTCTTGGGAAAATCCCGATGCTTATTTTGAAGAAATTCCTGCTATTTTAATTGAATTAAAAGAAATGGAAAAAGATGGATTGTTAGTAATTGGTAAATATAAAATTACGGTTACAGAAGCTGGAAAACCTTTTGTTAGAAACATTTGTATGGGATTTGATTTGCTATTAAAACGTAAAGCACCAGACACACAGTTGTTTTCAATGACTATATAATTCTTAATGGCAATGGGGTTGTTGTTGCACAAATAAACTCATATTTGATGGAGAAATATATGGAATTCCCAATCCTAAACCTCTAAAAATAAATACAATACCAAGAAAAACTGCAACATAAGGAATTGCTTTTTGAATTTTATTACGAATTGGAATCGTCAAAAATGAATTGAGATATACAATGCTACTCATCATTGGAACCGTTCCTAATCCGAATAATACCATATATAAAATCCCTAAAGTGGGACTTTGCATTGCAATTGCTCCAAACAAAGCAACATAAATCATTCCGCAAGGTAAAAATCCGTTTAACAATCCTATGGTGAATAATGATTTATAACTCTTGTTTTTGAACTGGCTTCCAAGTGTAGTTTTTATTTTAGAAATTAATTTGAAAATAGGTTTTGAAAAATTGCAATTGGCAACTACTTTTTCTGGAATTAGAATAATTAATATCATGGCAACTCCTATAAAAATAGACATTTTTTGTTGCATTCCAGCCAATAAAAAACCCTTCCCTAACATCCCAAAAATAAATCCAATTGTAGAATATGCAAATAATCTTCCGAGATGATACGTAATTATTTGAGTAACTTTTTTGGTCTGACTGTTTCGATCAACGGGTAACATCATAGCAATAGGGCCGCACATTCCGATGCAGTGAAAGCTTGAAATTAATCCGAAAATGAAAGCGGTGAAAAGCATTTATTATTAAATTAAGGGTTGATTTAAGATGGTTTAATATATCTTGACTCTTTAGTCAAAAAAGATTTACCTTGATATTGCCATTCCATATTAATGTCCCAGCGACCGCCTACCAAATTTGAAATAGGTATGAGCAAAGTTGGATTAGATAATGAAATCGGAACTTCAAAATCTAATTTTTTGTTAGACGGTCGGTAAAGAGACACTTTCCCTTTTATGTTTTTTGGCTCAAAATCTTTTGGAAAAACAATTGTAATTCCCAATTTTGAAACCATTATTATTGGTTTTTGAACCAAATTATTGGCATTTTGTATTCTTTTCATTTCTTCACCAAAATGAGCATCGTGTTTGTAATATTCTTCTACAACCAACTCATTATCATACTTTGAATTCGATTGAACCTGAAAAACGAAGTACAAAATAAAAGTCATAAATAAGGCAAATGCGATTACAATTGAAGTTCCCCAGTTGATTTTCATACTTTTGAATTTATATTAAATTTAATCAAAACTTCTTGGACTTAAAAAATTAGTAGTGCTCGATTCAATTTTTTTGTTGCCGTCATACACATCAATTTTGATTTTAGTTTTATCACTTTCTAATAAAAAATGGCTAATTTCAATGAATAAGGTACCTTCATTCATCCCTTGTCGAGGCACTTTTAAATCTTGTTCACCAACTACTTTCAATGTTCCATTTATACCAACTAATTTAAAGTGGATATCATTAAAATCAGTATTCGTTTTGTTAATAATTTTAAAAGTATAAATATTACTAATATTGTCACCTTTGTGCTGAAATAATTGTCCTGGTAGTCTCAAAATAGTTGCTTCGACATCGGTTCTAATAAATAACAACCCTATTAAAACTGCAATTAAAATGAACAATACCGAAGTATACCCTTTCATTCTCGTGGTGAATCTGAACTTAGAATTTTTCTCGATTTCATCTTCAGAAGCATAGCGAATTAAGCCTTTTGGCAATCCTACACTTTCCATCATAGAATCACATTCGTCAATACACGCGGTGCAATTTATGCATTCTAATTGCGTTCCGTTTCGGATGTCAATTCCCGTTGGACAAACGTGAACACAAAGCTTGCAATCGATACAATCCCCTTTTCCTGTAGTGGCTCGATCTTCATTTTTATTGAATTTGGCTCGACCCAATTCTTTTTCGCCGCGAACAAAATCATAGGCTACATTTATAGATTTATTATCTAATAAAACCCCTTGTAATCGACCGTAGGGACAAGCAATTATGCAGACTTGTTCTCTGAACCAGGCGAAAATAAAATAGAAAACACCTGTAAATATTGACAATGAAATTAAAGTGCTTCCATGATTTCCTGGGCCGTCTTCAATCATTTTAAATAATTCATCGCTACTTATAAGATAAGCAAGGAATACATTGGCAATTAAAAACGAAATAATAAGAAAAATAAACCATTTGAATCCTTTCTTTCTTATTTTTTCAGCGTTCCAATCTTGTTTTGACAAACGGATTTGAGCGCCACGATCCCCTTCTATCCAAAATTCAATTCTTCGGAAAACCATTTCTAAGAATATAGTTTGTGGGCAAATCCAGCCACAAAATATTCGTCCAAAAATTACTGTAAATAAGATTACAAATACAACCCCCACAATCATAAAAAGCACAAAAAGATAAAAATCTTGAGGCCAAAATGGAAAACTAAGAATATTAAAGCGACGTTCTAATACGTTGAACAACATAAACTGATTGCCGTTTATTTTTACAAATGGATTGGCAATGAGCACTATTAACAAAAAATAACTTATCCATTTTCTATATTCATAGAATTTTCCAGATGGTCTTTTAGGAAAAATAAATCTTCTGAGTCCCTCTTCGTCAATAGTCCCAATGGTGTCTCTAAAAGTTTCGTCTGGTATATTTGACATTATTTTGTTTACTAATTAAACTAAAAATAGCTATGTCAAAGTTTTAGGACTTGACATAGCTAAAATATTAAAAGTATTATTTTTTGGGAGATTCTTCAACCCAAACCTCACCATCTGGTGCTTTAGGATTGACTGGATTACTTCCTTGTAAAGACAATACATAACTTTCAACATCCTGAATTTCTTTTGGTTTCAGCGTTCCTTTCCATGAAATCATCCCTTTACCATCTCGACCACCATTGGAAATTGTATGAAATATATTTTTAATACCACCACCTAATATCCAACGGTCATCTGTTAAATTGGGTCCAATTTGCCCCCCAGCATCTGCTCTATGGCAAGCTATACAATTAGCAGTAAAAATAGCTTTACCTACTGCTAAATCTGCAGGATCGGTCAATAAAGTTACGGTTTTTTCATCCATTAAATCAGGTGCCGTTTTCATATATTGGGCAACTTCCATTTTAGCTTGAGCCATTTCATTTCTAAGTTCCGTTTCTTGATTATCGCCACCCATTATTTCAAATCTAACAAGGTAAACTACAGCAAATACGATACACCCATAGAATAAATATACCCACCAAGGTGGTAAATTATTGTCTAATTCTTTTATTCCATCATAATCATGAGGCAAAAGAAGTTGGTTTTCATTTTCAATTGATGCTGATTTAGTAATGGCCTTCATCATTTTTTTATACCAACCCCCTCCTTCGTTGATGTCTAAACTTTTAGCCTCTAGTAATTTAGCTTTCTGCTCCTCGGTAAGTAAAAGAAAGGTAATAGTATCAATTGCATTTACAGTAATTTCGATTGCAATTAAAAGGAATAAAAAGACCAATAAAAAAACCGTAATCATTGGGAATTTTATAAATGCAAATTGGCCACCAGAGTCAACAAAATACTCTATTGTTTCAAAAACGGCGAAGAAAATTAGTAAAACTCTTATGTATGCGTAAATTGATTTTTTCATCTTAAAATATTTTAAAGTATAATCAGTCGTTTAAAGGAATATTACTTAACTCTTTAATTTTATCCTTTTTATAGGAGAAAACCCAAAAGCCAAGCCCAATAAAAAAGGCAAAGAAAATTAATAACGATGTAATTGGATAGGTTTCAATTCCTTTGATAGTTTCTAAATTGTGTTTGATTTGTTCTAACATAATTATTATTTTTTAACATTAACTTTAATATCAGTTCCCAATCTTTGAACATAGGCAATTAAGGCGACGATTTCTCTTTCATTCATTGGAACAAAAACTTCTCCTTTTGCTGCTGCTTTTTTTCTACTTTCATCATAACTTTTCACAAAGTCAGGATCGTTTTTTAAACTTTCTTCAATTTTGAGTGCTTGTGCTCTCAAATCTTTCAGACCATTAGCAATTTGTGAATCTGTATAAGGAACTCCAAGTGTTACCATCGCTTTCATTTTCTTTTCAGTTAATGAAAGATCCATCGGTTTGTTGTCGAATAACCATCTGTAAGAAGGCATAATTGAACCTGTTGATATATTTTGAGGACTCCAAAAGTGGTTAAAGTGCCAGTTGTCATTGTATTTTCCACCTTCTCTTAACAAATCTGGACCTGTACGTTTTGAACCCCATAAAAATGGGTGGTCATATACAAATTCTCCCGCTTTAGATTGTGGTCCGTAACGTTCCACTTCACTTCTGAAAGGGCGTACCGATTGAGAGTGACAACCCACACATCCTTCGCGAATGTATAAATCACGACCTTCAAGTTCCAATGGAGAATAAGGTTTTACACTTGCAATTGTTGGAATATTTGATTTAATCATAATCGTTGGAACTACCTGAACGATTCCTCCAATTAAAATTGCAACTAAAGCAAAAATGGTCAATTGAATTGGTCTTCTTTCTAACCAAGTATGATATTTCTCCCCTTTAATTCTTGCATTTCCAATTTTTTGTAATTCAGGAGCTTCTGCTAATTCATCTTCAATTTTTGCATTTGATCTAACGGTTTGGATAATATTGTAAACCAAAACAAACATTCCAATTAAATATAAAGTTCCTCCAACAGCACGCATTGCATACATTGGCATAATTTCTTTAACTGTTTCAAGGAAATTTCCATACATTAAAGTACCGTCTGGATTGAATTGTTTCCACATAGATGCTTGCGTAAATCCTGCAACATACATAGGAAGCGTGTACAATATAATTCCTAAAGTTCCAATCCAAAAGTGAAAATTGGCTAATTTAGTGGAGAATAAAGTTCCTTTTGTCATTCTTGGAATTAACCAATAAATCATACCAAATGCCATAAATCCGTTCCAAGCTAATGCACCAACGTGAACGTGTGCAATAATCCAATCCGTATAGTGTGCAATTGCGTTTACATTTTTAAGAGATAACATTGGTCCTTCAAATGTTGCCATCCCATAACCCGTAATTGCAACAACAAAGAATTTCAAAACAGGTTCTGTTCTTACTTTATCCCAAACGCCACGCAAGGTTAAAAGTCCGTTGATCATTCCGCCCCAAGATGGCGCAATTAACATAATTGAGAATACAACCCCTAAGTTTTGAGCCCAAGTTGGAAGTGCAGAATATAATAAATGGTGTGGTCCCGCCCAAATATAAATGAAGATTAAAGACCAAAAGTGAACAATTGAAAGTCGGTAGGAATATACTGGACGATTAGCAACTTTAGGAACAAAGTAGTACATTAATCCTAAAAATGGTGTTGTAAGGAAAAATGCAACCGCATTGTGACCGTACCACCATTGCACTAACGCATCTTGAACACCTGCATAAACAGAATAACTTTTCAATGCAGAAACTGGCAATTCCAAACTATTAAATATATGTAAAACGGCAACTGTAACAAAAGTGGCGATGTAAAACCAAATAGCAACATATAAATGACGTTCTCTTCTTTTTAGAATAGTTCCAATCATATTGATACCAAAAACTACCCAAATTAGAGCGATTGCAATATCAACTGGCCATTCTAATTCGGCATATTCTTTAGAAGTGCTGTAGCCTAAAGGCAATGAAATAGCGGCAGCTACTATAATTAATTGCCATCCCCAAAAGTGAAGATTGCTTAAAAAATCATTAAACATTCTGGCTTTTAATAACCGTTGTAGCGAATAATAAATTCCCGCAAACATGGCGTTTCCTACAAAAGCAAAAATTACTGCATTGGTATGAAGCGGTCTTAATCGCCCAAAACTCAACCAGGAAATGCCTTCGGTCATGTTTGGAAAAAGAAACATAAGGGCTAATAATAGCCCTACTAACATTCCGACTACACCAAAAACGATAGTAGCGTAGATAAATTTCTTTACAATTTTGTTGTCGTAATAAAATTGTTGCAATTCCATAATTAAATTTGTTTTTCTTTGGTTGTTTGTACTTCTTTTTTGTTGGGCTTTACGAGTTCGTCGTCGAAGAGTATCCTAACAGATGGGGTATAATCATCATCGTACTGACCCGTTTTCACCGCTCGAATAAAAGCAATGAAAAAGCCAATAGCAACTACAATACTGATGGATATTAATAAATAAATGACACTCATACCTACATTTGTGTGTGGCAAAATTAATCGACTAGATTCTTACAAAATATGACATTTGTCATACTTTTATTATTATTTGTAGGTGTTATTAAAAAAAGGCATTATCCCTTTGAGGAGAGGGATTTTGAATAATAATTACTCATTATCGTTACAAAACTAATAATCGTAACAGTGCTTAAAGGCATAATAATCGCCGCTATTAAAGGTAATAAATTTCCTGTAATTGCGAATGATAATCCTACAATATTATACAATAAAGATAAAGTAAAACTCATTTTGATAGTAGTTATCGCCTTTTTAGAGAGTTTGAAATAATAATTTAGCTTCTGAAATTCGGAAGCGTCCAAAATTGCATCACAAGCAGGTGAAAAAACATTTACATTTTCTGAAATAGAAATTCCAATATTACTTTGCGCTAAAGCTCCAGCATCATTGAGTCCATCACCAACCATCATAACATTGTTACCTGAACTTTGTAGGTTTTTAATAAATTTTAATTTTTGTTCTGGTTTTTGATTGAATATCAATTCCGTTCCTTTAGGCAGTAATTTTTCCAATGTTTCCCGTTCCCCTTCATTATCACCAGATAGAACTTTGATTTTGTAATTCTTGTTTAAATTCTTAAATAGTTGCTCTAAACCTTCTCTATATTGGTTATTGAAAATGAATATTCCATAATAAATACCATTAATTTTAATATGAACAGAAGTGCGTTCACCAACTTGCTCTGAATTCGAAGAAGTTGGAACAGACAAAAATTGGCTTGAGCCGATTTCGATTTTGTTATCATCGATTTCAGCTAGTATTCCTTTACCGGTAATTTCTTCAAAATGAGAAATTTTAAATCTTTTCCCTTCTGGTAAAAAATCATAAACCATTCGGCTTAACGGATGATTTGAAGCACGAAGTACATTTTTAATTAACGTCAAATTTTCATCTGAAAGTGCAATTCCTTCATACGAAATATTTGATTTTTTATTGGTTGTAATGGTTCCCGTTTTATCAAATACAATAGTATCAACTTTAGCCAATTGCTCGATAACCATTGCATTTTTAAGATAGAATTTCTGTTTTCCTAAAATCCGTAAAATATTTCCAAAAGTAAATGGCGCTGTCAATGCCAATGCACACGGACAAGCAACAATCAGTACTGCTGTAAAAACATTGAAAGCTTTATTGACATCAATAAAAATCCAATAGCCAAAACCTGAAAATGCAATTAGTAATAATATAGGTGTAAAATATCGACTGATTTTATCGGTTATGGTTTTATGTTTTTGTTCTACATTTTTCTGAAAAACATCATTGCTCCAAAGTTGCGTCAAATAACTTTGCGATACGGTATGTAAAACTTCCATTTCAATAACTTTCCCAATTTGTTTTCCACCTGCAAAAACCTTGTCGCCAGAATATTTAGTAATGGGAATCGCTTCACCAGTCACAAAACTATAGTCAATTTCGGCATTTTCAGAAATTAGAATACCATCTACAGGGATGAGTTCTTGATTTCTAATGAGTAATTTATCTCCTTTTTCAACATCGTAAATTGGAACACTAACTTCAGAATTGTCTTTATTGATTCTTGTAATTGCAATAGGAAAATACGATTTAAAATCTCTTTCAAAACTAAGAAAACTATAGGTCTTGATTTGGAACATTTTTCCCAAAAGCATAAAGAAAATTAATCCTGTCAAACTATCGAAAAAGCCAGAACCATAATCTAAAGCAATGTCAAATGTACTTCGAACAAACATTACAATAATTCCTAAGGCAATAGGAATATCGATGTTTAGCATTCCAGATTTGATACTTTTATACGCCGAAACATAATAACCACTTGCCGAATAAAAGAAACTTGGTAGTGATAAAGCAAAAATTAATATTCTGAAAAAACCACGATATTGATCGAGCCAATATTCTTTTACTTCAAAATATTCAGGAAAGGAAAGCAACATAATATTACCAAAACAGAAAAAAGCAACGCCTAATTTATAAGTTAAACTTCTGTCAACATTGTTTTTTCCGGTTTCATAATTTTCTAAACTTATGTAAGGTTCATAACCAATTGAGCTTAATAAATAGACTATATTTTGGAGTGAAACAATTTCAGGATTATAGGTAATTCTAACCTTTTTTTCAGGGAAATTAACTTGAGAAGTACTTATTCCCTTTTGAAGACGCTGTAGATTTTCCAAAATCCAAATGCACGAACTGCAATGAATATGAGGAATGTTGAGTGAAACAATAGCGGTTGAATCCTCTTGGAATTCCAATAGTTTTGAAACAATGCTTTCATTTTCTAAAAAATCATATTTGCCTTTAATCTCTTGTGGAGTTGCTCCAGGGGCATTTTCAAAATCGTAATAACAAGTCAAATCATTGAGACTAAAAATTTCATAAACAGTCTTACAACCATTACAACAGAAATTTTTATCATCAAAAATAATCTCGTCAATTTTTACAATATCTAAACCACAATGGAAACAGTTTTGTGTATCCATAAACTATGCTCATTTTACCTATAACAAAGGTTACAAATTGATTATAATAAATATATGATATTTGTCATATTAATTCATACGTTTGTACTACAAAATAATACTTTTCCTTATGAGTAAATGTGAACACTGTATTGTTAGAGAATTTAGCTCTTTAAAAGCATTAAACAAAGAAGAACTTGTAAAGATGGCTGAATGTAAAACTTCAGTTACTATTAAAAAGGGAGGGTTAATTTTTGAAGAAGGAGATACTATAAACGGCATTTACTGCGTCAAAGATGGTATTTGCAAGCTCACAAAACTAAGTCCAAACGGAAAAGACCATATTGTAAAATTGGTCAAAAAAGGGGAATTATTAGGCCAACGCTCTTTAATAAGTAATGAACCTGTAAATTTAAGTGCCATGGCCCTTGAAGATATGGAGGTTTGTTTTATACCGAAAAATGAGATTATGAACTTCTTTGATTCAAACAATCAATTTTCGATGAATGTAATGAAAACCATTTGTGGCGATTTAAAGGAAGCCGATGACATTATGGTTAACCTTGCGCAAAAAAGTGTAAAGAAACGATTGTCAATTACCCTTCTTTACCTTGAAGATACTTTTGGAAAAAACGAAGATTCCTCTTTGAAAATTCAACTTTCAAGAGACGAATTAGCGAGTATGATTGGAACCGCAACCGAAAGTTGCATTCGATTACTATCTGATTTTAATAAATTAGGGTTGATTGAATTAAATGGAAAGAAGATTTCAATTCTTGACCGAATAAAATTAAAACGAATGGATGAATAAATATTCATCCATTCGTTTTTTAAAAATTTTGTCCGATAAAAGTAATAAAAACTATAGAACTCCAACAGAATCAGTCGTTAACGAAGGACCTACATTGATCAGCCGTTTTCCTTCATCAGTATTAGTGTATTGTTCAAAATTTTTGATGTATCGAGATGCTAAATCTTTGGCTTTACGCACCCATTCTTCTTTATCTTTATAGGTATCTCTTGGGTCAAGAATTCCGTTGCTTACATTTGGCAAAATCATTGGAATGGACAAATTTAAATACGGAATTTTTTTAGTTTGAGCTTGATCAATTTCACCGCTAATGATAGCATCGATAATTGCCCTGGTGTTTTTTAGAGAAATTCTTTTTCCTGTTCCGTTCCAACCAGTGTTTACCAAATAGGCCTTGGCGCCGTGTTTTTTCATTTTTCCAATAAGCGTTTGAGAATAAATCGTGGGATGTAACGTCAAGAAAGCTTCGCCAAAAGCCGGAGAAAAAGAAGGTTCTGGTTCCGTAATACCTCTTTCGGTACCTGCTAGTTTTGATGTATAACCACAAAGAAAATGGTATTGAGCTTGATCTTCATCTAAGATAGAAACCGGTGGCAATACGCCAAAAGCATCTGCTGAAAGGTATATTATATTACTTGCATGTCCAGCTTTAGATGGTAAAACAATTTTGTTTATATTGTGAATGGGATAAGAAACTCTAGAGTTTTCAGTTATGGAGTGGTCATAATAATTAATTTCACCATATTCATCAACAATTACATTTTCTAATAAAGCATCTCTTTTTATGGCTCTCCAGATGTCTGGCTCGTTGTTTTCACTTAAGTCAATTACTTTTGCATAACAACCCCCTTCAAAATTAAATACCCCATCATCATCCCAGCCGTGTTCATCATCACCAATTAAATATCTTTTTGGATCTGCTGACAAGGTTGTTTTACCTGTCCCTGAAAGGCCAAAGAATACAGCCACATCACCTTCTTCACCCACATTAGCAGAGCAGTGCATTGATGCCATGCCTTTCAATGGCAAGTAATAGTTCATCATGGAGAACATTCCTTTTTTCATTTCACCTCCATACCAAGTCCCTCCAATTATTTGAACTTTTTCAGTGAGATTAAATAATACAAAGTTTTCAGAATTTAAACCTTGTGCTGCCCAATCTGGATTGGTAACCTTAGAACCATTCATTACAATAAAATCAGGTTCTCCAAAGTTTTCTAATTCATATATGGAAGGTCTAATAAACATATTGGTAACAAAATGAGCTTGCCAAGCGACTTCCATCACAAAACGAACTTTAAGTCTTGTATTGGCATTGGTTCCGCAAAATGCATCAACTACATATAATTTTGGGGAATTAGAAAGCTGCTTTAACACAAGCCCTTTTAAATCATCCCAAACTTGGATTGTAGTTGGAAAATTAACTTTTTTATCCCAATAAATAGTATCTCTAGTTACATCGTCTTCAACAATGTATCTGTCTTTTGGAGAACGACCCGTAAAAACACCGGTTTTAACAGCTACAGCTCCCGTATCAGTTAATGCACCTTTTTCGTGACCTTTTCTAAAATGGGAAACTTCAGCTTGATACAGTTCTTCGTAGGAAGGATTATAGGAAACATCATGATACCCTATAATTCCTAAATCATGCAACTCCTTAATAATTTTAATGTTTTTCATATTGTTTTAACTATTAGTAATGGTTGTTTTTTTGTTCAATTAATATGATTTATCATATATTCAATTAAACATCCTTATTCAAAAATATTTTGTGTTAAGCTTAATTTTAGACCAAAGAAACCCTTATCAAAATATAATTATTTTTAATTAAAAGAATTATATTTTAAACTAAATAACTGAAATAAAACGAGTTAAATCTTGATTTTGATTATTTAAACAACTGGTAAAAACGATTGTTTATATTAATATGATTTTTCGGATTCCACTGGTATTGGAATAGATACCACTTCGGTTTCAAAAGACTTCAACTCTGAACTAGTATTTTCGTCGATAGCAATAAATTCATTTTCTGATTTTGAAATAACTATCGTAGCAACTCCATTTCCTATAAAATTAGTAATGGCTCGGGCTTGGCTCATAAATTTGTCTACACCTAAAAGAAAAGCTAGGCCTTCAATCGGAATTTTATGAATTGCTGTAAGTGTGGAGGCTAAAACAATAAAACCACTGCCGGTAACCCCTGCAGCACCTTTTGAAGTAATCATTAACAACCCAATTATCGTAGCAATTTCACCAATAGAAAGATGTACATTGTATAATTGAGCCAAAAATATAATAGCCATAGACAAATAAATAGAAGTCCCATCAAGGTTAAAAGAATACCCTGTTGGCACCACGAGCCCAACAATAGATTTTCCACAACCCATACTTTCAAGTTTGTTCATTAAATTGGGCAAAGCTGCTTCAGAAGAGGAAGTCCCGAGTACGATTAATAATTCTTCCTTAATATATTTGATAAAATACCAAATACTAACTTTATAATATTTCAAAATCCCTCCTAAAATCAGAAAAATAAAGATAAACATGGTAACATAAACTGATATCATTAATTTTCCTAAAGGAATTAAGGTGTGCAATCCAAATTTTCCAATAGTATAAGCCATTCCTCCAAAAGCTCCTATTGGTGACACATACATGACATATTTTAATGCCTTAAAAACAACATGAGACGTTTTGTATAATACTCCCACAACTTGTTCTCTTTTGGAATAATAATTCAATAAAATCCCAACAACAATCGCCCCGAGTAAAACCTGAAGAGTCAAATTATCCATAAAAAAATGGATCCAGTCAAATCCCTTAGCAGTACTATTAGTATATTTACTAGTAGATTCTTTGTTTAATCCCGACATGTCGATTTTTCCTGGCTCTAATAAATAGCCCACCGCAATTCCAATCACTAAAGCAATAGTGGTAACAATCTCGAAATAAAAGAGCGCCTTTAAACCGATTCGACCTACCTTTTTCAAGTCGCCCATTCCACTAATCCCTAAGACTATCGTTAGGAAAATAATTGGCGCAATAAAAACTTTAACAATTTGGATGAACACATCACCCAATATTTTCATTTTTACTCCTGTATCCGGGGCATAATGACCTACTATAACACCAACTATAATGGATATTAAAACCCAAAAGGTGAGATCCGTAATAATTGCAAATGCTATTTTTGTAATTTTATTTGATGTTTTCATGGTTTAAGATATTATTTATTAAAAAACGACTTGAACACTTAGTTGTGCGATTACTGTTTTTATTTTTTCGACATTAGTTGAACTTACTGCTGATTGAATTTTAAGGTTATTCCCTTTAAAATATTTTGTTAATCCAAGGGTATAGGCTTCTTGATTTGTCAACAAAGAAGCGTTATTTTCGAATTCTTTGTTTAATTTTTCATATTTTACATCCAAAGAATAACCTGATTTGGTTACATAACCACTTTGAATATTATATCCATTTCCCAATACTAGATATTGGCTAATTTCTGTTATGAATAGCGGGGTTGTAGCAGATGAATCTATAAAAGAACCTCCTAGAGCCAAAGCAGTTGTGTTTACATATTCACCAAGTAGTGAAAACCCCTTGTACTTGAAGAGAATATCTTCATAAAATTTTCTATAATCAGGCGATTTAACTTTTAGATTTTTGTCGTAGAAAACAAAATCTCCATGTCCTTCGCCAACCTTATTGCTAGCGCCAACATTATAACTATATGCCGCACCAAATAATACTTTTAATTTATCTTCATGTTTCAAATCGGCAATATACCCATCATTCCCTTCTTTAAAATTACCAAAAGGAAGCATATCAATACGACCTCCATATTTCAAACCACCTTGATCTACATCAATAGAAGTGGCGCCAAAAGAATTCAAACCATCCCCTGAGGTAATGGCAAATTTTGGTTTTATAATGAAGTTTTCATTTTTAAATTGACCTTCAAAGAATACTCCAAATTCACGACCCGTATTGCTAAATTTTGAACTAAAAATTCCTCTATCGGCAAACTGTAATTTATCTTCATAGAAGGTCATCTCACGATTGTTAGTAAAGGTTTGTTTCTGCCCAAAAGTAATTTTCAAATTTTTAACTGGCGTATAAGCCACCCAAGCGTCTAAAAGCGCCTTGGCATTACTATAATTATTTTGCAATAAAAACGATAACTTTTCATTAAACATACTTCCTGAAATTGACAAATAGGTATTGTTGGCATTCATATAGTTATTAGCAACAGAAACCTCTGTTTTTTCGTACTTATACGTCGCTTGCATAAATCCACTAATATTGAATTTGTATTCGCCATCATTAACGTTAAAGCGCAAGCCATCTCCCAACTGAAATTCTTTAGATTGGGATTTTATATTAACTTGGGCAATTGCAGTAAATCCAATTAGAAATAACAATGCTGATACGATTGTCTTTAGTTTCATTTTTTTGTTATAATTTTTCATTAGTAAGGTATCTATAAATTGGTAATTCATTGTTTAGTATGGTTTTTAGGACTTCGAATTTTATAAATCCATTTTCGCTTTCGGGTTCCAATACTTCGGTGGCCATCTTAGCATTTTTTTGGTTTAAATAAACAATATAGGTTCCTTTTGGGAAGGATTTTTCTATTGTTGATACCGACGTTTCTACCTTTTGTGCCTTGTATCCCTCATCTTCTTCTGGATTAACATAGCTCGATGTTACGGTATAAGCCTCTACTTTTACTTTTTTGTCCGCAGCAAGTTCTTCAACTGTTAGCCCAAGTACATTTAGTTTTTCGGCTAATATCTTTTGCTCTGCAAGAATCAAATAGCCAAAAGGTCTTTTTCTTTCTAATTCGGGAGTGCATTTTAATGCGTTTTTGACATTAATTTCCAAAGATGTTTCCGTATTGTCTTTCAAATCAATTGCGCTAATAGTTTGTATTTCTAAAGGCTTATTAGCCACTACAACTATATTTTCTGGCTTCGTATTATTAGAAATTTTTAATACTTCTTTTATGTTAGTAGCATCATCATACGCTGTTTTAAGAAAGGAGGTTGCTATCAAAAAAGTAGTATTTATTCTTCTTTTAAAAGAAGTTTTTTGAAGGTTTACTCCTCTAATCTCAATCAATGATGAGATACAATTGGTCAAAGCATAAGAAGTGGTGCTAGATCGAGCCTCGGTAGTGCATTGTTTGAAATACATTTCATTGTTCTGCTTATCGGTTGTAATGTAGTCTCGGAATCGTAAATCGTTCGATTCTAAAGTCTTTTTAGCATTCCCAACGAACACATTTTTAGTATAATCCCTTAGATTTTGTGGGAGATTTAAGTTTCCTGAAAACATAAACATGGCATCATAAATTGAGCAAATGCCGTGAGTGCCTAATAGGCTAAACTCTTTCCTAAAGGGTCTGTATTCGTGAAAATCGACAGCTACTTCTGCTCCGTAATCACTAAAAGCTTTCTTTAAATAATTACTCTCGGGAGCCATCAGCTTTACTTGATCGCGATTTAAATCCAAACCATTTGCGGCATAACGATCTTGTTTTTCATAACCATCAATATTAGCCATTGGTACAACGGTAAGCATAATTTTATCTAATAAATAAGAGTAACTGGGATCGTTTAGTATTTTATCCAATAGAAAAAGCATGGTTTCTGTTCCTGCTGGCTCATCACCATGAAGGCCCCCTTGGAACCAAACTTTAATTTTTTCTTGTCCGTTATCTCGATGTAAAACTACCATCGGAATCTTTTTCTTTTTCTGGCTTTCGCCAATAAATGAAAGGGAGATTTCTGTTGGATGGGCCACTACCAATTTATTGAGATAACCCATCATATCCTCATAATTGGTAAACCCTTTTTTATCAAAGGAAGGAGTATGAATATCTAATATCGGATCCGGAAAAAACCGATTGGTTATTTCATCATTTTGCGGATTAAACTGCCCATAAATAGGCAGGCTAACCATAAGAATAAAAATAATATATTTTATTTTTCTTTTCATAGTGTTTAAAACGAGAAGGTCGTCATTATCCTAGTTAAAAACTCATTCCCTTTTATTGGAATACTATTAATGTCGACAGAACCTGGTTTTGCGTTGGTATAAGTACAATCCAACTGGATTTTTGCCCCATAAGAACGTCCCAAATACCGTGTTACCCCTAAAGTATAATAATGAGACCGATTGTAATAAAGACCGTTGTTTAAAAAGGAGTTGGCCTCTGGTTTCAAGTAAGAAAATCGACCGTCTATGGAAATATAGTTTTTAAAAACATAGCCACCTTGAAGATTGTAGCCTTCCCCAACCATCATTCTGCCTTTGATGTAGTTTTCTACGTCTTGAATGCCATTTACATCAAAAACTGTAGAGGTTGTGCCATCAACTCGAACCCTTTGGGTGATCTCTCCCGGAACTCTTGCGGAGGCATTCACATATTCACCTAGCATCGAAAAACCTCTGTATTTGAATAGAAAATCCACCCCATATTTCACATAATCCGGCAGCAATTCGGAGTTGTTCTTATCTAAGTAAAGTATGGATTCACTTTGTCTTCCTCTTCTATCACTAATCCCAACATTATAGCTATAGGTAGCACCAATGACAAATTTTGGAGCTAACTCTCGCACCAAATCGGCTTGACGGTATTGCCCAAAATTATTAAACATTCCAAAGGGTAAATAATCAATTCGCCCACCATATTTTAATCCTCCATGGTCTTTGTGAAATACATTTATGCCGTCACCATTAGTGATGGCTAATTGTGGTTTTATATAAGAATACCTTGAAATCTTATACTTTGAATCGGCAAAAAAACCAAATTCACGAATACACCCAAAAGCACTACTCAAAGCACTTCGATCTACTAATTGAAGGGTCACGGAACGCATGGCAAACTCCAGGTTGTCTGTTGGAGTTGCTTTTTGACCAAAAGATACATTCCACCTTTTTGAAACATCATATCCAATCCAAGCGTCATATAATACGCTCCCAAGGGCGGCATCAAATTCGCCACCTCCCGTGAGATCAAGTTGCAAACGATAGGTTAATTTGTCTTGGGCAGAACTTCCAGATAACTGCAAACGGGCCCTTCGCATTCTGAAACGATTGTAAGAAGTCGCATCGTCATTATCGAGGAATTTTCGGCTTTCTAAATAGGGTTGAACGTATCCTGAAAAACCCATTTCATAATTTCCATTTTTCCCAGAAAAACTCAAACCCTCACCAAATCTATATTTATTAAGTACAATTTCTTGGGCATTTGAATATCCTACAACTGATAGCAGTAGTCCCAAGGTTAGTATCCTTTTTAGCTTTACCATTATTTTACTCTAACTAGGTTAATTTTTAAATAAATCCCAAATTGTTGAAACTCTAACGCCGTCCACAAGTATGTCTTCATTTGCGTCATATTGTCTTAAACAAACAGCAGCAGGCTTAATATCGGCAGCACTTGACAAAGATAATGGTCCAATAAAAGCTTGGCTTGGCTCTGTGCTAAAATCATCATTTGCTGAAAAAACATAAAGCGATACGGAATCATTATTATCTCCAATAACACTAGTGTATTTTAATACAACCAAATAATTTTCATCATAATTTAATTTATTTAGGGTGTTTGAACCTTGAGGAGTTGTGGCAGAAAAACTTAGACCAAAATTATATTGAAGTAAATCATTTGGGATGGGTTGCGCAAAAATTTCACCTCTAAATGTGGAAGATGAGGCTGGAACAAAAGGCAAACTAGAGGTGTGTAAAAAATAGCTTATAGGAGGAATAAGAGCAACAATTGGGGCTTTAACTTTAACAACAAATGAAATGTAAATCGGATTTCCTTCTGATTGTTCTGCAAAATGTTTATTACTATCGGCTCCATTAGCATCTAAAATGGCTGCTAATCCAAGGCCATTCCCATAATAATTGGCAAAAGTTAAACCAGTAGTACTAGTAGTTTTTATAGGATAACTACTCCCGCTATGTATACTCCATCCTGAGTTAGGAATATCGGAAAGAACAGTTGAAGCTACATACTCAAAATTATCTTGCAAAAGAGGAGGTGGAATATTGGCCGTAACTACAAAATTAGCAGAAATACTACTAGAAGCAAAAGTGCCGAAAGCAGCTTGAGTTGCTGTGATGGTAGTTGTTCCAACACCTACAATAGTTATAATAGAACCATTTATAGTGGCCACAGCGGTATTACTGCTAGCATACGAAAATGCACCTGTACTATTTGAGGTTGGAGGGGCTAATTGAAATGGGTCGCTGCCCATCATTTTTGAAGAAACTATAAAAGTTCCAAATGTTGGAGGTTCTAAGTCTGTTACCGTAAAAGTGGTTATGGTACTTCCTGCACTAAAACCAGCATCTGCGGCTTGGGTGGCCGTAATTGTTGTTGTTCCAATACCTATTATAGTAACTGTTGAACCATTAATGGTAGCAACGGCACTATTACTACTTGTGTAGGTAAATGACCCAGCACTATTTGATATTGGCGCTGTTATTTGAAAAGGAACGCTACCCATTTTTTTGGCAGAAACATTGAATACTGCTATAGTTGGCGATAATGGGCTTACATCTTGTGTAGTACAAGAAGAAATAAATAAAAGTGTAAATAGAATAAAAGTGTAAATTTTTTTCATGAGGAATGATTAATTATAATGACAGCTAGCAAATATATTTTATATGGCTTAAAAAAAAAACAAATTGCTTTGTAAATGCATTTTAAAGCAGTAAATGATGATGATTTTAGGTTTAGTGAATTTTTACTTTTAAAGATAGCCTTAGTTGTATTGCTGAAAAACTGATATTATTAAATTTTAATTAGTTTAAGAACACTAAACTGCTTGTCTTGAGTTACAATAATAGGGTAAATCCCCGCCGGGTAACTTGCCCCTATCGTGACAGATCGAGTTTGTATCTTTTGGCCTTGCTCAATTAATTTTCCTTGTAGGTCATATACTTTAAATCCAAAATTATCATTCGCTACCTTCAAGGTAAAATCGCCCTCAGATGGGTTGGGATAGACTTGGGCTGAAAAAGATGCCCCCAACTGTTCATCAAATCCATCATTGGTAGACAGGTAACTTTGCAGTAAATATTTCAAAGCATCATTGGCCATAAGTTGAGCGTCATGTCCAACGCCAGTCACCTCATACTTTTGCCAATTAAATGGAACGTTCGCCGTTTGTGCAACAGTTTGGCTTTTAGCAAAAAAGTAGCGTCCTCTTACCAATCGATACAGTCCTTGTTGATTATCCACCGTAGTATTGTGCCTTAATCCAGCTGAATTTTTATCTGTGTCATTTAAACCTAAATGTACTATTAGCTTTTTAGAAAATGGAATAGTTAAACTGCTGTTTATTAATGGGCTTTTTTTAATCCCATAAGGAAAATTGACGGAGATATCCGGCACGGTATACCATCCCGCATTAGAACAAATCGCCATATTTAATTTACTATCTGGCATATACATCCTAAATCGATGTATAAATTGAGCCCCTCCAGAATGGCCCCAAGCATCATAAGTTTGTTGTGTTCCTGAAACCTTGCTTTTTATATCTTCAAACAAAGGATCAATAATTGAAAAAGTCCATTTGTTTGTTGGATTTAATGTTGTTGTACTTGGACTATCTCCATTAACAAATACATTTCCCATTTGATAACCGTCGCCTCCAATAAAATCTACCGCATTAAATTCAGGGGCAAAGACCATAAATCCATTAGCATTGGCCATGGAAATCCAATAATCTCTATAATTACTTGCGTCTCTATCGTCACCATGAAAAGACAGTAAAATAGGCATCGTACTAATGTCTCCTTTAGGAATACGATAATATACGGTAATTGGCTTTGAACTCAGCGGGCCAGTTGGCGTGTATACAAAAGAGCCCGTGGTATTCGGCAACAAAGCTTGACCAAACAGAAATGCGCTATGAATCAATAAAACAAATAAAAAGGAGGTGAGAAATTTAATTTTCATATAGAAATTATTATAAAAAACAAATGTATTATTTTAGAGATTATAAACTAAAAAAATGCAACGCAACTGCATTTCTAGGCTGCGAAAGAATATGTTTTTATATTTGGTTTATTTGACACTCCACATATTATAAAATATCCCCACATAAAAAATAAAAAAGTCCCCCGCAATTATTTTGCGGAGGACTTAATCAACTATTTAAAAAACCTATTTACTTATTGCTTAATCACTCGTAGTGTTTTCACTTGTGCATCTTGGGTTACAATTACATTGTAAATACCTTTTGCATAGTTAGACCCTATTTGTGAATCAGATTTTAACTGACGTTGTTCGATTGAACGACCCAACATATCATACACCTGTACTCCAAATGATTTTCCATTATTAGATTTAATTGTAAATCCTTCAGTAGATGGGTTTGGATACGCCACCACT
>CANFHF010000011.1 GCA_947446635.1 Flavobacteriaceae bacterium | reverse complement strand
GACTGCAAAAAAACGTTTTTACATCATTTCCAGCAATTGGATTTAGCGAGTTTACAAGGAGCTACGATAGGCGGTTTTGGATTAGGCAAGAGTTTCATGTGCAATGGCGCGAACCTCGCCTATACTAAATTATTTTTTCGGGAACTTGATGGTTTCAGCGGAAATGACACTCTTGCTAGTGGCGATGATGTTTTTTTACTGCAAAAAGCAATTGCCAAATTCCCAGAAAAAGTGTGTTATTTAAAAGCTGAAAGTAACATTGTATGCACAAAACCCTTGAACGATTGGAGGTCCTTATTTTGTCAAAGAGTACGATGGGCGTCAAAAACAGCCGCTTATACCAGTGGCTTGGCTAAAGGTTTGGCTTTAGTAGTTTTTGGAGGAAATCTATGTTGGATTATGGCTCTGTTTTGTTCAATTTTGGGCTGGATACCGTTTCTAAATAGTCTGTGTTTACTCCTTATAAAGTTTGGTGTTGATACCATTTTGATTTACAAATCAAACCGGTTTTTAACTACAGAAAAGATGCGTTTTTTAATTTTGAGCAGTTTCGTATATCCCTTTTTCAGCACATCGGTGGCATTGTATTCGCTCTTTGGCAAATATGAATGGAAAGGACGGAAATTTAAAAATTAGCATTTTTAGTGCGTTGCGAAAAATAGAGTTCATTTAAAGTCAATAGCTCCAGTTTTTGCTAGTGTAGGAGTAAAAACTACTCTAAAACCCCTACTCTACTTTTAAAATAACAGGGAGAATAAATTGAGTTTTTACTGGAATTCCGCGTTTGATGGCAGGATTTATCTTAGGAAAACCAACCAATCTCGCTTTTAAAATGCTGTCAATTTTTATAGCATCGTAAACAACAGAGTCTTTTGGAAATTTAGGTTCAAATTGCAAGGTGGAATTCGGAAAAATAGTCACTTTTACATCAATGGTATCCAATTCAGGATAGAGAATCGACAGGGTGTCAACGCTTAATTTTTGTTGAATCAGTTGAGTCATATACTCAAAAAAACAGTGGCGGCGTAGTGTTTTATCCTCTATTGTATCACAATTAGCCACCGAAGGAAATTCATCCACTTCTTTCCAATTGATAGCCTTCAATTCCTTTTGCAATAACTCCTTCTCTGAAGGCACTAGATTTTCAAAATACTGACAGGAAGTAAAAAGTAGTGGTGCTAAAAACAGCAGTAGGATTATTTTTTTCATGTCGGGTTACCAAATAAGCATTGCTTTATTTTTCAAAAATACAAAAAATAAATTTACAGATAAGATGCTTTTGATTGTTGGGTTGGAGAATAATTCTTTTTCAACTTGGATTGAAAATAGTAAAAAAAGAAAAAACCAATTTTATATTGGGGTTTTTGTGTTAAGGCTGTTCTTGTAAATGAGATACATTCCCAATACTATTGCCAGGGCTAGTAAAAAAACAAGGTTTGTGTCAAGAGGCATTCCAGGAGGCGGTGGTGGCAATCCATTGTTTGTTCTTCCATTAGGATTTGGTTGCGGAGGATTGGTTTTGGCTTCCATAATTATTGCCTGAAACAATACTAAGATGAAGCTGCTGGTTTTTAGTATGATGTTTTTCATTATTTAAAAAACAATTCTAATTTATAATTGATTTCCATTTGACGTATATTGTAAATTTACAGCTTTAATGGCTAGCTAATAATAACTATTCAGACTAATGGCGAATATAATCGATTAAACACCATTTATTTGCTCTAATAAAAAACCCTTCCAATTCATTTGAATGAGAAGAGTTTTGAGACCAAAGTTGCTTTGATAAAAAAATCGCATTTTATTATCATATTAAAAACATCACTTCTATTACACCCGTTATGGTATATTATTCCTTTAATGATTAAATTTACACCTCAAAGGGTATAAATTAAAAATATTTTTATACTTTTATACCCGAAAAGGTGCATACTATGGAATTAAGTAAGTTTGTGAAACAAAAAAGAACCTCGGCTAAATTGACTCAACCTGAATTGGCGGAGAAAGCAGGAGTCGGTCTTCGTTTTCTGCGGGAATTGGAACAAGGTAAAGAGACACTGCGATTAGACAAGGTAAATCAGGTGTTGAAACTATTTGGATATCAAGTTGGAGCAGTTCAACTAAAAGTTGAGGAAGATGAGAAAGGCTGAAATAAAAATATATGATAAAACTGCGGGTTGGTTGAAAGAAGATGAAAATGGATATCATTTCAACTATGATAGTTCTTATTTATCTTCTACAAGTCCTGACCCGATTAGTTTAACGCTACCTCTACAAGAAAAACCATTTACAAGTAAAATATTGTTTCCTTTTTTTGATGGTCTAATTCCCGAAGGGTGGTTGTTGGATATCGCCCAAAATAATTGGAAACTAAACCCAAGAGACCGAATGGGACTATTGCTAGCTTGTTGTAAAGATTGCATAGGTGCGGTAAGTGTTCATCCATTAAATAATGAGGAATTATGAAAAGATGTCTCTATTGTTATGAACATCTAACTGAAAATGAAGTAGATTTTCACAGCACTTGTTGTAAAAAAATATTTGGACAATCTACTCCTCCGGAATTACCATATACGGAGAACCAAATGGAAGAATTGGCTTTGCAGGTGGTGAAAAGTCAAACTACTTTAACAGGGGTTCAAGCTAAATTATCTTTGGAATTAACATCAAGTGAAAAGGGAGAAGCCAAACGATTTACAATAGTTGGTCTGTGGGGGGATTATATATTAAAACCACCCACTAAAAATTTCAATCAATTACCGGAGGTGGAAGACCTAACAATGCACTTGGGAACCATAGCCAAAATAAAAATGGTGCCACATAGTTTGATACGATTACAATCAGGGAATCTTGCCTACATCACCAAGAGAATTGACCGAGTAAAAGGACAAAAACTTTTAATGGAGGATATGTGCCAATTGACAGAAAGAATGACCGAAAATAAGTATCACGGGTCTTACGAACAAATTGCCAAAGTTCTTTTGAAATATTCCTCCAATCCGGGTTTGGATTTAGTAAATTTCTTTGAACAAGTATTGTTTTCATTTTTAACCGGGAATGCAGATATGCACTTAAAAAACTTCTCTATAATCAAAACAAATGAACAAGGTTATATTCTATCTCCCGCTTATGATATGGTGGCAACAGCAATCGTTAATCCCGCCGATGATGAGGACTTAGCCTTAACACTAAATGCCAAGAAGAAAAAAATCAGTAGAAAAGATTTTATCTTGGTATTCAACTCATTTAAGTTGGATTCAAAACAACAAGAAAATATATTCAATAAAATGGAGAAGGCAAATGATAAATGGATGAGGTGTATTGATAATAGTTTTATCAGTGATGAATTTAAGGTTGCCTATAAAGAACTGATAAAAAATAGATTTGAGAGAATATCCTAATTTAATAGGATATTCTCTCAAATTTAATGAATATTTGGGACGAAAAAGAAAGTTTAAAACAATATTTTCATTTCAATGTGATTTTAAAAAACTATCCATTTATTAAGATATTTTAAAATCAACCTAATTATTTTCTGATTAGGTTATTTATCATTACTCAATCCATATGTATAAAAAAAACCTTTTTTATACAGACCAAAGTTGCTTTGATAAAAAAAAGTATGGGGCAATATATTCCTCAAAAAGAGGAGCGATTTTTTTATGAGGTGTTGGGTGGGGTAACCCAAAATAATTAAAAAATTACAAGAAATATTGGAGTTTAAAATAGTTGAGCACGGGGTTTTGCTCAACTTTCTGCTCAACTTTTTAATAAGAAACCCTTGTAAATACTGGTGCTTACAAGGGTTTTATGGTGGTCCCACTTGGAATCGAACCAAGCACCTACTGATTATGAGTCAGTTGCTCTAACCGAATGAGCTATAGGACCTTTTGTGCGGATGCGAAATTACCACTATTTTTAATTTGATGCAACTATTTTTAAACTAGATTTTTATTGGGCTGAGTTAATCCGGCAAATAAAACAATAAAACAACTGATTATTAGAATACTATCAAAATGGAGCTTATGAAATTGGCTTATCTGATTTCCTGACACAACTCGATCAAAACACCATTGGTGCTATTAGGATGTAAAAACGCCACAAGTTTATTGTCGGCGCCCTTTTTTGGAGCTTCATTCAAAACTATAAATCCCTCCTTTTGTAAACGGGTAATTTCAATGGCTATATCCTCGACTTCAAAAGCAATATGATGAATTCCCTCCCCATTTTGGGCTATAAATTTGGCAATGGGACTTTCCGGATTTGTCGCCTGAAGCAACTCTATTTTATTTTGTCCATTCCCAAAAAAAGCAACGGTCACGCCTTCACTTACTACTTCTTCCTGTTTATAGGCGGGTTCCCCAAAGAGTTTCTCGTAAATTATGGAGGCTTCTTGTAGATCATGGACTGCAATCCCTATATGTTCCATTTTTTTCATTAGTAAATAGTTTTGCCAGAAAGTCACTAAGACTCGAAGGTTTTATTGTAAATATATGAAATAAAAATTTTGAGGGGGCTAATTTTTATGATTCTTGAATGCCTCTAAACTTAAACTTTGCGGGTTTGCGGGTTTGTGGCTCTAAAAAAATTGTATTTTTGCAGCATGGAAACAAATAGACAGAAAAAAATAGGGGGCGTTATCCAAAAAGACTTGGTTGACATCCTTCAAGGTGAAGTGAGAAAAAACGGAGTTACAAATTTAATAATTTCAGTATCCAAAGTTGTTGTGACTTCCGATTTGTCAGTTGCGACGGTACATTTAAGCATATTTCCACAGGAAAAAGCCAAGGAAACTCTAGTGGCAATAAAAACAAATTCTAAATTAATCAAGCACGATTTGTCTCAACGCGTTCGTTTACAGTTGCGGAAAGTGCCTAATTTAGTATTCTTTATAGACGATTCCTTAGACTATATTGAAAAAATTGACAACGCTTTATCTTCCAAAGAAAATCCTATTGAGAACCGTGATCTTTTAGAAAAACGCAGACATTCCTAAATTTGAATTTTCCCCTTTACATAGCCAAACGTTATATTTTTAGCAACAGTAAAAACAATGCTATCAATATCATCAATCGTATCGCTAGTATGGGAATAATTATTGGCGCGATGGCTTTGTTTGTGGTTTTATCCGTTTTTAGTGGATTAAAAGATTTTAGTCTTTCCTTCTCCAATGACTTTGATCCGGATTTAAAAATAAGCAGTGTTTTAGGAAAATCTTTTTTTGTATCCCCTTCACAAGACAAACAAATCAACGAAATAGACGGCATCGCTTCCTATAGTAAAATACTAGAAGAACGTGTCTTATTTACATTCAACGGAAAACAAGAAGTCACTTGTATGAAGGGCGTTGACCCAAATTTCAATACGGTAAACAACCTCAATAAAAAGCTTTTTAATGGCGAATGGCTTAAAAAAAATACATCTCAAGTAGTCGTAGGCTACGGCATCGCTGAAAAATTTTCGATGGGTTTACTTGATTTTAACAATCCTCTAGAAGTTTTAGCGCCAAGACCCGGAAAAGGAACTATCGAAAATCCCGAAGAGGCTTTTAATAAAATGGTTCTAAACCCAGTGGGTATTTATGCCATAAGCGAAGACTTGGATTCCAAATATGTGTTTGCCGATTTAGGCTTGGCCCAAGAATTATTAGAATATAAATCCAATCAAATTTCAGGAATTGAGGTTAAGATAAAAAAAGGAGGGGATGAAAATGCCATTACTCATTCATTACAAACTATTTTCAACACTAAAATCAACATAAAAAATCGAGCGCAACTCAACGAATCCCTGTACAAAATGTTGAACACCGAAAACCTTGCCGTTTATCTCATATTTACTTTGGTGATTGTTATTGCGCTTTTCAACCTGATAGGCGCCTTAATTATGATGATTTTGGATAAGAAAGAAAACCTAAAAACATTATTAAATCTTGGAATCGAAATCAAAGATTTACGTAAAATATTTCTGCTACAAGGCACTTTGTTAAGCTTTTTTGGAGGATTTATTGGATTAGTATTGGGAATTACAATCGTTTTAATACAACAACATTATGAACTCGTGATGATTACTCCCACCCTAGCTTATCCTGTAATTTTCAGTATTGAAAATGTGTTGATTGTTTTCGGAACCATTTTATCGCTTGGTTTTATAGCCTCTTTAATTGCGAGTAGCCGGGTAAGTAAGAAGTTGTTGGGTTCATGATTTTTCGAATTTTAAGCGCGAAGCAAGCAAGGCCAATTTTTCCATTATAACACAAAGGAAAGAATATCAATCCTTTTCTTTGTGCCGAAAAAAATCTAATTTTTCTATGCGATTCGTACGCTTTTGCAATTTATTAATTGGATTTAAGAATAATAACACTACTATTAATTGTTTTTTAAGCCCAAAAGCAATTATTTTTGCCAAACTTAATTACTACACAATGACAATTTTACTACTCGGTTCAGGAGGAAGAGAACACGCTTTTGCATGGAAAATGATTCAAAGTCCGCTTTGCGACAAACTTTTTGTAGCTCCGGGAAATGCCGGTACAGCCTCGATAGCCAACAATGTTGCTATCAGTCCAACTGATTTTGATGCCATAAAAACTTTCGTGCTTGCCGAAAAAGTAGAGATGGTAGTCGTGGGTCCGGAAGATCCATTGGTAAAAGGGATTTTCGATTTTTTTAAAAATGACGACGATATAAAACATATCCCAGTTATCGGCCCATCTAAAGTTGGGGCGCAACTCGAAGGAAGTAAGGAATTTGCCAAAGAATTTTTGATCAAACACAATATTCCAACTGCGGCTTATGATAGTTTTACGGCTGAAACGGTAGAGAAAGGATGCAAATTCCTGGAGACTTTGCAACCACCATATGTTTTGAAAGCAGATGGATTGGCTGCTGGAAAAGGGGTTTTGATTATTCACGATTTGGCGGAAGCCAAGGATGAATTAAGAAATATGCTAGTACACCAAAAATTTGGTGCCGCAAGTTCAAAAGTGGTCATCGAGGAATTTTTGGATGGAATTGAATTGAGTTGCTTCGTTTTGACCGATGGGAAAAACTATAAAATATTGCCAACCGCCAAAGATTACAAACGCATTGGCGAAGGCGACACGGGATTAAATACAGGCGGAATGGGTGCAGTTTCTCCCGTTCCTTATGTTGACGCCGTTTTGATGGAAAAAATTGAAACACGAATCGTAAAACCAACCATTGAAGGTTTTCAAAAAGACGGAATAGAATACAAAGGATTTGTGTTTATTGGCTTAATTAACGTGAAAAACGAGCCAATCGTAATTGAATACAACGTGAGAATGGGCGATCCGGAAACGGAAGTGGTGGTTCCAAGAATGAAATCGGATTTGGTGGAATTATTTTTGGCTGTGGCCAATGAAAAACTAGACAAATTCACGCTTGAAATTGACGAGAGAAGTGCCACAACAATTATGCTTGTTTCAGGCGGTTATCCCGAAGATTTTGAAAAAGGAAAAGTGATTACAGGATTGGAGCTCATTGAAGATTCCATTGTTTTTCATGCAGGAACGAAGCTTAATAATGGCGATGTGGTTACCAATGGAGGAAGAGTCTTGGCCATCACATCCTATGGAAATGATTTTCAAGAGGCCATAAAAAAATCTTACCAAAACATAGACAAGCTACATTTTGATAAGATGTATTTTAGAAAAGATATTGGCAACGATTTACTTTAAGAAAGAGTGAGCTGTTGTATCTTGATTTTCTTGGCCTTCATCTTGGTGTAATTTCAATTGCTTGCACCAATATACGATGGCAACAGCACAGATAATCATAAAAATCCAGTTGATGGCGTTAGCAGCAAACCATTGCGTGAGTTCTAATTCTCTAAGAAAATTATGTAGGGCAAAAAAAATGTTTTCAAATAACCATTGAATTCCTTCAAAAAATGCTTTCATCTCCTTAATTTTATGTGTTAATTGTATTTCATGGAACTCGTTATTGTATTTATTTTAATTAAAAAAATTACTTGGCTCGTTTCATCTTTGCGTAAGTATTATATTTACAGCCACAAAAGTATAAAATATCCTTATGATAACAAGTGTTTTTAAAAAATCTACGCCATTAAATTTAATTTTGGTTGTAATTTTAATGCTAGTTTTCTTTTTGTTGTATCAACTTCAAGATTTGACGGGGGTTATTTCTCCCATTTCAATTTGTAAGAAAGCCAGATTGTTTTTTGTTTTGTTGGGGTCTGTTTTTATAGCAAATTTTGTTGCAAAGAAAAACGGACTGAGCAAAGACAGTGGTTACACTATTTTATTTTACTTTTTATTCCTATTATTTTTCCCTTCTGCACTGAATAACTTAAAAATAATCGCCTCTAATTTTTTTATTCTCCTAGCTCTTCGCAGATTAATTTCACTGCAATCGTTAAAAGCTTCGAAAGAAAAAATATTTGATGCCTCGTTGTGGATTTTTGTAGCCACATTGTTTCATTTCTGGAGTATTCTTTATATTATACTAGTATTTATATCCATACTTTTTCATGTATCCAGAGATTATAAGAATTGGATCTTGCCTTTTATTGCGCTTTTTGCAGTAGGGATTATCTCCTTGTTTTTTTCAATTACATTCCATAAAAATACATTCGAATTTATAAATGCAAACACCACTACTAATTTCGAAATAGATTATTTCACTAATAACTATCAAAACGTAGCCTTTTCCATTTTTATAACCATGGCCTTGTTTTTTGTTGTTTCCACGGCCGCCTCACTTTCACACAAACCCATGTTATTGCATAGCTCTTTCAAAAAAATTATTGCAACCTTTTTTATTGGAATCATCATTTTTCTGATTTCTTCTAATAAGAGCAATGATTTATTACTGTTTACATTTGCCCCATTGGCAATGATGGCAACAAGTCACATTGAAAATAAGCAAGCACAATGGAAACAGGAACTGGTTTTGTTTGCAGTTATTGCCTGTAGCCTATTTTCGTTTTTCTCCCAATTATAATTTTTTCTAGATAGCAATAGAATTAAAACCTCTGGCTTAGGTACTAAAACGCGAAACATTGAAAGTTTTTTTATACTATAAAAGTTTAAAAAAGTATCTTTGGCCTTCAATTTAAAAAACATGTTTTCAAAATTAGCGTATTCCGTTTTCGAGCAAAGTATTCAGGATTATCATCAATTTGATTCTGTTGACCAGCCTATAAATAATCCTTTTCCAAAGGAAAAATTCGAACATCTATTATATTTAAAAAATTGGATTGACACGGTGCAATGGCATTTTGAGGATATTATACGTGATCCTAATATTGACCCAGTTGTAGCATTAACCTTGAAACGAAAAATTGATGCTTCCAATCAAGAACGTACCGATATGGTGGAATATATTGACGGTTATTTTCTTCAAAAATACTGTGCTGTTGAGGTAAAAGATGGGGCCAAAATCAATTCTGAAAGTCCAGCTTGGGCTTTTGACAGATTGTCTATTTTAGCTTTGAAAATTTACCATATGAACGAAGAGGCGAATCGGAAAGAGGCTTCGCAAGATCACAGGGACAAATGTCAAGCAAAATTAAATGTATTGTTGGAGCAAAGAACTGATTTGTCAACGGCAATTGATGATTTATTAAATGACATCGAAGGTGGGGATAAATTCATGAAAGTGTACAAGCAAATGAAGATGTACAATGACGATGATTTGAATCCAGTTTTGTACCAAAACAAGAAATAATTTATTTTGTCAAAAAAAAATCACCATTTAGCCGTCATAAGACTTTCCGCTATGGGAGATGTTGCCATGACGGTTCCTGTGCTAAGGGCACTTGCGGCACAGCACCCTGGAGTAAAAATCACTCTAGTTTCTCGGCAATTTTATAAGCCCCTTTTTGAAAATATTCCGTATGTTAAATTTTTTTCGGCCCATGTTCATCATAGGCACAAAGGATTTTTGGGAGTGTTTCGTTTATACAAAGATTTGAAATCAAAAGGAGTTACAGAGATTGCTGATTTGCATAACGTTTTGCGCTCTAAAATCATCCGAACACTATTTTCTATAAGCGGAATAAAAACCGCAACCGTTGATAAAGGCAGAGCGGAAAAAGCAGGTTTAACACGTTTCAAAAACAAAATTTTCAACCCCTTGCCCACCATGTTCGAACGATACGCCAAAGTATTCGAAAAATTGGGGTTTTCAGTAGATTTATCAAATCCGATATTTCCGTCAAAAGGTATTTTAGACGATGGAATCATTAGCTTAATTGGAGAAGAAATACCCTTAGCTATCGGGAAGAAACTCATAGGAATTGCGCCTTTCGCCCAATATGATTCCAAGGTCTATCCTTTAGATTTGATGCAAGAAGTCATTGACCAATTAGCTTCAACTAAAACCCATAAAATATTGCTTTTCGGTGGCGGAAAAAAGGAGATGGAAATCCTGAATTCCATTTCAAAGGGAAAAGAAAACGTCATTACAATTGCGGGAAAGTTAAATTTCAAGCAGGAATTACAACTTATCAGTAACCTGGACATAATGCTTTCAATGGATTCCGGGAATGGGCATATAGCAGCAATGCAGGGTGTAAAAGTCATTACCCTTTGGGGCGCCACGCATCCTTATACTGGATTTTCTCCTTTCCGTCAGCCTTTTGAAAATGCTTTGATTTCGGATAGAAATTTGTTTCCAAAATTACCCACTTCGGTATATGGAAATAAAAAAGTGGCAGGGTATGAAAATGCGATGCGGACGATTTTGCCAAAAACCGTTGTGAAAAAAATTACGTCTTCCCTAAAATAAAAAAACTTCCCTTTTCAGAGAAGTTTTCAGTATCGTTTAAGATTTTTTAAACATCGTCATAATTCACAGAAATACTTTCTGAGGTGGGATGTGCTTGGCAAGTTAAAACCAAACCTTCGGCAATTTCGCTATCGGTTAGAATCGAGTTTTTCTTCATTTCGGCAGTGCCTGATGTAATTCGTGCCAAACAGCTGCTGCAAATTCCACCTTGGCAAGAATAGGGGGCGTCAACACCTTGTTTTAGTGCGGCTTCGAGGATAGTTTGTTTTTGCGACATTTCGAAAGTCGTTTCCTCCTCATCAACTAGAATGGTGATTTTGGTGTGTCCTTCGAATGATTTCTCGATTGTATCTTCTGTGGATACAGACGAAAACAATTCAAATTTAATATTTTTTTCGGCAACATTATGTTCCTTTAAAACCGCCGAAACCGTATTGATCATTTCCTCAGGACCGCACAAATAAAATTTATCAAAAGTGAGTTCTTTGTGCTTGTTATTCAACACAAAATTCACCACGGATTTATCGATTCGACCGAATAATTCTCCATCTACTTTGGCTTGACTGAAAACATAATGAACAAATAATCGACCAGTATATTGAGATTGTAAATCGTGTAATTCTTGATGAAAGATCGTTTCTTCTGGCGATTTGTTTCCGTAAACCAAAACGAAAGAACTTTGTGGTTCGCTTTTCAAAACCGATTTCAGAATAGAAATCACAGGCGTAATTCCGCTTCCAGCAACAAATGCCCCATAGTTTTTTTGACGATCTCCTTGAGGTTCAAAAGTAAATTTTCCTTCAGGTTTTCCCACTTCAAGAATGTCTCCCGATTTTAGTTTGGTGTTGGCAAACTGGGAGAAAGCACCGTTTTTTACCGCTTTCACCGCAATGCGTAATTCCCCACTTTCAGGCGAGGAACAAATAGAATAGGCACGACGAATTTCTTTACCGTCTAGAGTCAATCTAAGATTAAGATATTGACCCGCTATAAAAGTATAATTGGGTTTTAATTCTGAAGGCACATTAAAAAGAATCGAAACAGCGGATGATGTCTCGCGTTGTACTTCTTTTATGATGAGTTTTTTGAAGGATGGCATGTATTATTTTTTTACAAAAATAGGAAACGCCAAATAAATCGGACTTATAAATTTGGATATATTTTTATTTTAACCTTAACAGCCCTTAAATGATCTTTGAATGGGGTTTGACATTTAAAGATTGTAGTCAGTTGCAACGTTTTTGCTAGTTTAAATTTATATATTTCAAAAAGAAACGTATTTTTACCAGTCTTTATAATAAAAGACACTTTTAAAAGTTAAATAATAAACCTGTTTCCCATTGAAAACTAAGATATTTAAATACGCATTTTTTCTAGCTTTTTTATTTTTTTTGGCAGCTTGCTCTACTAAAAGAGACAACTTCGTATCTAGAAACTCCCATGCCTTAAGCACAAAGTATAATATTTTATATAATGGCCAAATTGGATTAGACAAAGGGATTTTAGCTATAAAAGCCGATAGCAAAGACAATTTTTGGAAGCGATTGCCCATTGAAAGAATGCAAATAAGTGATGATGTTCCTGCTGAGGGGAAAGCCAAAAATACAGATTTCGAACTAGCCGAAACAAAGGCTACCAAGGCAATTCAGAAACATTCCATGAACATTGAAGGCAGAGAAAAAAACAGTCAAATAGACGAAGCGTATTTGTTACTTGGAAAATCGAGGTATTATGACCAAAGATTTATCCCTGCTTTAGACGCCTTCAATTATATTTTATACAAATACCCCAATTGTAGCAATATTTCTCAAGCAAAAATTTGGCGTGAAAAAACCAATATGCGTTTAGGGAATGATGCCCAAGTTATAAAAAATATAAACAGACTATTGAATAATAAAATATTGAAAAGTCAAGATGTTGCTGATGCTAATGCGTTGTTATCAGAGGCTTTTTTGAATTTAGAAGAGAAAGATAGCGCCGTGGCAAAATTAAAAATCGCCGAAAGATTTACCAAAGTGAATGCTGAAAAAGCGAGATACCGTTTCATCTTGGGCCAATTGTACGAAGAATTAGGCAAAAATGACAATGCCTTAGATAGCTATCAATCGGTTATTGCGATGAAAAGAAAATCGGATAGGAAATACATTATTCAGGCACAGGCTAAAAAAGCGCAATTGTTTGATTACCAAAAAGGAGATACTACCGCTTTTTTAAAAACCTACAATGGTTTAATTAAGGATAGGGAAAACAGACCTTTTCTAGACGTTATTTTCCATCAATTAGCAGTGTTTTATGACAAAAGTGACCGTCAGAAGTTAGCGATGGTATTTTATAATGCCTCTTTAAGAAAAACACCTACAGATCTCTATTTATTTGCTTCTAATTATAGAAACATTGGAAATATGTATTTTAAAAACACCGACTATCAAAATGCCGCAAAATATTATGACAGTACCCTTGTTAAGCTAGACGTAAAAACAAGAGAGTATATTCATATTCAAAAAGTAAGAAAAAATCTGGACGAAGTTATACAATATGAGGGTGTCGCCAAGAGAAATGACAGTATTATTGCTGTTGCGTCATTATCGGAATCCGAAAGAATTATCTATTTTGACAAGTATATTGATGTTTTAAAAAATACTGACGAGACTAAGCGAATTGCTTTGGAAAAACAAAAGGAAAAGATTGAAAATGCAGCCAAAAACAGCAAAACCGATTCGCAAAGTCGGGATGCCGCCCTTAAAGACGCCTCAGGGAATCCAATCAAAAAAGCGTCGATGGCACCTCCCACGATGGCTAATGCTTCTATAAATAAAACGGCGAGCATCTTTTATTTTTATAATCCGTCATTAGTAGCCTTTGGAAAATTGGAATTTAAAAAAATATGGGGCAATAGAGCCGAAACGGGAAACTGGAGGTTATCCGCAAGCAAAGTCGAAATAATCGCTAAAGATTCAATAAGTGAAAAAATAACAGAAAAAAAATTGTTAGCAGAAAAACCAGTAGAAGAGAAATACACTACTGATTATTATTTAAAACAACTTCCAAAAGCACAAACTGAGATAGACAGCATTGCTAAGGAACGTAATTTCGTTTATTATCAACTTGGAGTTATTTATAAGGAAAAATTTAAGGAATATGAATTGGCGAGCAACAAACTCGAACAATTATTGCAACATAATCCGGAAGAAAAATTGGTACTTCCTGCGATGTACAATTTGTTCAAGATATACCAAATCACAAATACTAGTAAAGCAGAAGAGATGAAAAAAAGGATTTCTTCCCAGTATCCCAATTCTCGTTACGCACAGATTATAAACAATACAGATCCTACTGTAACCTCAGAAAATGAAAATTCAGAAAAGGTTTATAACAAATGGTATAAATTATATCAAGATGAACAATTTTCTACATTATTGGAAAAATTGGACGGCCTGATTACAGATTTTTCTGGGGAAGAAATCGTACCTAAATTTGAATTGCTCAAAGCAAATACCATTGGAAAACTTCAAGGACTCGAAGCGTATAAAAACGCTATGCAATATGTTGCCGACAATTATCCGAATAGCGAGGAAGGCAAAAAAGCACAGGAAATAATAACAACTGAAATCCCGCTTCTTGAGAATATGGCAATTAGCATCACGGATACAAAAAAGTGGAAAATCGTATATAAAGTAGCTACTCGGGATGACAAAACCAGCAATGCAATAGAGGCTAAAATTAACATTTTACTAGCCAAAGAGACTCATAAAATATTGTCCTATTCCTGCGATAATTACACTGAAAAAGAAATTTTCGTAACTATTCATGGTATAAATTCGGAAGAATACGCCAAAGCGATAGTTAATACATTAAAAGAAAAATATAAAATAGCTGAGCCTGCTGTTGTGGTTTCCAATGAAAACTATAAGGTAATACAAATCAAGAAAAATCTTGCGGAATATTTGGCACAACCAAAAGCTGATGCGGTTCCAAACCAACCATCGGTTCCTCAAGAGGAAGTTTCCCAACCAACAACTCCAGACCAAGGATTACCAAGCCAAAAAACACCCGCAGATACTATTCCTCCTGCGGTAATTTTGAAAAGTGGTGATAATCCAAATTCTAATTCACCTCCAAAGCAGTAAATCATGTTTGACAAAAAGCCAAAATCATACACCGAACTTTTAGGTAAGACAAATAGAATTGTTGAGGGAACCCTAATAAAAGGAGATATTATTTCACAAGCCGACTTCAGGCTTGATGGGGAATTAATAGGTAATTTTCAATCCAAAGGAAAAATAGTCATCGGACCGACCGGAAGTGTTACAGGGGATATTATATGTAAAAATGCGGATATCGAAGGAAAATTCAACGGCAAGATTCACGTTGCTGAAATTCTGAATGTAAAACATAAAGCCAGTATTCACGGGGAAGTAACAGTAGGAAAACTATCCGTTGAACCTGGTGCTGATTTCAGCGCTTCTTGTATGATGAAGACCAATTCAAAAAACACGATGCCAAATGATGGACAACCAAAACCCGAACAAAAACAACAATAAGTGGCTGGCCCTTATTAACATTCCTATTCAAATGGGAGCAATTATATATATGTTTTCTTATTTAGGGAATTGGTTGGATGAAAAATATGAAAATTCAAACAATATTTACGTCAAGATTTTAACTTTAGTAGGAGTGGCCATTGCATTTTACAACATCAATAGACAACTTAAAGACATCAATAATTCTTAAAAATGAACATCAAACAATACAAGCCTTTTCTTTTAGTTTCAATTATTTCGGTCCTTGCACTGCTAATTCACAAAACAATTTTTTTGCTTTTTGCGCCAAACCATCTCGAATCAGAATTTGTCTATTCTTTGCCTGAATTGTACTGTATTTTCTTTTTATTATCTGCCTTTATTCTGCTTATTTTAATTAAAATAAGCCAAATAAACATGACTAATGTAGGATTTATATTTATATTGCTAACCACTTTTAAAATGGGAGTGGCCTATGTTTTTTTGAAACCCATTTTGAAATCTAATTTACCGAATGCAAGCATAGAAAAAATTAATTTTCTTTTGGTTTTCTTATTGTTTTTAACAATCGAAACTTGTATTACAATCCGAATAATAAACCCAAAAAAACAATAGAACGCTAAAACTAACAGCCTTCAAAAAAAGTGTTTTTTATTCTTGCGGATTTTAATAAAAGATGTACATTTGCACCAAATTTCAGAAAAACCAAAACCCTAGATATTCAATAGATATGGTGCTTTTTAATAAACCATTTAGATTTATAATAGCAATTTTAATTGCCGGTCTTCCATTATTTTCTTTTTCTAACACCAACGGTTCTATTCAACCTGCTCATGAAACGCATGAAGTAGCAGCAACCGAATCTGAAAAAGTTGATGAAAAAGCAGCAATAAAAGAGCAAATAGAAGAAGTAAAAGCACATCACGTTCTCGATGGTCACGATTTTTCACTTTTTGAATATGACGGGCAACCCATAGGATTTTCTTTACCTATTATATTATGGGACAATGGCGTTCAATTTTTTTCTTCTTCAAAATTCAATCATGGAGAAACTGTTGCGGAAAGTAATGGTAATTTCTACAAACTACATCACGAAAAAATATACAAAACAGACGCCTCAGGAACTTTAACTGAAGACGAGCATCAACATCCGACAAACGTTCATCCACTTGATTTTTCTATCACAAAAGGGGTTTTGACTATAATGGTTGTTGCGGTATTGATGTTTTTACTGTTCACTAGCTTGGCAAAATCCTATGCTAAAAATGGCGGGGTTTCTTCTGGCGCGGGACGATTTTTTGAACCAATTATTTTATATATTCGCGATGAAATAGCCATTCCTAACATTGGCGAAAAACATTATAAAAAATACATGAGCCATTTATTAACCGTATTTTTCTTTATCTGGTTTTTAAATATTTTTGGATTAACACCGCTAGGGATTAACGTAACTGGTAATATCGCTATTACTTTTGGGTTAGCTATAATTACTTTTTTAATCACAAACCTTTCGGCAAATAAAAATTATTGGGGACACATTTTCTGGATGCCTGGAGTTCCAACACTTATGAAGATAATTTTAGCGCCTATTGAATTAATGGGATTAATTATAAAACCCTTTGCTTTAATGATCCGTTTGTATGCAAACATGTTTGCGGGACATATTGTATTAATGAGTTTAATTGGGTTGATGTTTATTTTCAAAAGCTGGTTAGGAAGTAGTTTGTCCTTTATGTTATCGTTTATGATTTCGATAATTGAGATTTTAGTAGCCTTGTTACAAGCATACATATTTACAATATTGACAGCGTTATATTTTGGTTCAGCTGTTCAAGAGCATCATGAAGAAGAGGCTCATCACTAATGGCTCACGGCCTTTGCCTTATGCCTTAACAAAGAATGTTTAATTTTTAATACATATTTTTATGAACATGCCAAGAATTATTGGAGCAGGATTAGTAGTTATCGGAGTTGGAATTGGTGTAGGTAGAATTGGCGGTTCAGCAATGGACGCTATCGCTCGTCAACCAGACTCTTACGGAAAAATCCAAACAGCTATGCTTATTGCAGCAGCTCTTGTTGAAGGTATCGGATTTGCAGCATTATTTGCTGTTTCTGAAAACTAGAAAAAACAAATCAGCTGCAACGGTTGGTTGCAGCTATTGTTTAAAATTAAATTAAAAAAAGACTTTAATTAAATATAGTATGGATAAGTTAATAAATGATTTTTCGTTTGGATTATTTTTTTGGCAAACACTAATTTTCGTAGGATTAATTCTCTTATTGAAAAAATTTGCTTGGAAACCTATTTTAGATGCCGTTAATGAAAGAGAAGAAGGAATAAAAAACGCCTTACTTTCTGCTGACAAAGCTAGAAAAGAAATGCAAAACCTTCAGTCCGACAACCAGCGTATTTTACAAGAAGCAAGACAAGAACGTGATGCTATGTTGAAAGATGCTCGTGAAATCAAAGAAAAAATGGTGGATGATGCTAAAAATGAAGCGCAAGCACAAGGTTTAAAAATGATTGAGCAAGCAAAAGCAGCCATAAACAGCGAAAAAAATGCAGCAATTGCCGAATTGAAAGACAAAGTTTCTAATTTATCAATTGAAATAGCTGAAAAATTATTAAAAGACGAATTGTCTAACAAAGAAGCTCAAGTAAAATTAGTGGAAAAAATGTTAGGCGACGCTAAATTAAACTAATATGTCAAGTACAAGAGCAGCAATTCGGTATGCTAAAGCCATTTTAGAAATAGCCGACTCCAAAAAAGTAGCTTCAGAAGTTAGTGCTGATATGGTATTGATTGCATCAACAATAACAGGGAATTCAGAATTGAGTTCTTTCATCCAAAATCCGCTTATAAAAACGGATGCTAAAAAGGATGTTGTTTCAGAAGTTTTTACTTCTGTTAATGCCGTAACTAAAATTCTTTTCCAATTGTTGTTGGAAAACAAAAGATTTGAAATCTTGGATGGCATCGCAGTAGAATACAATAAATTGTTTGATATTATGAATGGGGTTGAGGTGGCGAAAGTTACTACTGCTATTCCTATGGATGCGGCTTTAGAAGCGAAAGTTTCGGCTAAAATAGCAAGCATTTCATCAAGCAAAAAAATTACGATTGAAAACACGGTAGATCCATCCATCATTGGAGGTTTTATACTAAGAATAGGCGATAAGCAGTACAACGCTTCCATTGCCGACAGATTACAAGTATTAAAAAGAGAATTAAGTAACTAGTTATTGATATATAATTATGGCGGAAATTAAACCTGCTGAGATTTCAGCAATATTAAAAAAGCAAGTAGAAGGTTTTGAATCTGGGGCTACATTGGAAGAAGTAGGTTCTGTACTTCAAGTTGGAGATGGAATTGCCCGTGTTTACGGACTTTCTAATGTTCAATACGGGGAATTGGTAGAATTTGACAATGGTCTTGAGGCGATTGTATTGAATCTAGAAGAAGACAATGTAGGTGTGGTGCTTTTAGGACCATCAACAGGAATCAAAGAAGGCTCAACAGTAAAAAGAACCCAACGTATTGCTTCACTTAAAACAGGAGAAGGAATGGTAGGTCGTGTAGTAAACACCCTTGGTCAACCAATTGATGGGAAAGGGCCAATTACAGGTGAATTGTACGAAATGCCTTTAGAAAGAAAAGCGCCTGGAGTTATCTTTCGTCAGCCAGTTACTGAACCATTGCAAACCGGTATCAAAGCAGTTGATGCCATGATTCCAGTAGGTCGTGGCCAACGGGAACTTGTTATTGGTGACCGTCAAACAGGTAAATCAACCGTTTGTTTGGATACCATTTTGAATCAAAAAGAATTTTATGATGCAGGAAAACCTGTATTCTGTATCTACGTTGCGATAGGACAAAAAGCGTCAACAGTGGCAGGAATAGCAAAAATGTTGGAAGAAAAAGGCGCTATGGCTTACACAGTAATTGTGGCTGCTAATGCTTCTGACCCAGCTCCGATGCAAGTATATGCTCCTATGGCAGGTGCTGCGATTGGAGAATATTTCAGAGATTCTGGTCGTCCAGCTTTGATTGTTTATGATGATTTATCTAAACAGGCTGTAGCTTATCGTGAGGTTTCTCTATTGTTAAGAAGACCACCGGGACGTGAGGCTTATCCTGGAGACGTTTTCTACTTGCACTCTCGTTTGTTAGAAAGAGCTTGTAAAGTAATTGCCGATGATGATATCGCTAAAAATATGAATGACTTACCAGATACATTAAAAGGTATCGTAAAAGGAGGTGGTTCCTTGACGGCTTTGCCAATTATTGAAACGCAAGCTGGTGACGTTTCTGCTTATATCCCAACAAACGTAATTTCAATCACTGATGGCCAGATTTTCTTGGATGGAGATTTGTTTAATTCAGGGGTTCGTCCAGCGATTAACGTTGGTATTTCGGTATCACGTGTTGGTGGAAATGCTCAGATAAAATCAATGAAAAAAGTAGCAGGTACTTTAAAATTAGATCAAGCACAATACCGCGAATTAGAAGCGTTTGCTAAATTTGGTTCTGATTTGGATGCTGTAACTTTAAACGTTATCGAAAAAGGAAAAAGAAACGTGGAGATTTTGAAACAAAATCTAAACGACCCTTATACTGTTGAAGATCAAACGGCTATTATCTATGCAGGTTCTAAAAACTTGTTGCGTAATGTTCCTGTTAATAAAGTAAAAGAATTTGAGAAAGATTTCTTGGAATATTTGAACAACAAAAATAGAGCTACGCTTGATGCATTGAAAGCAGGAAAATTGACAGATGAAATTACTGATGTGCTTGAAATAGTAGCAAAAGAAGTTTCAGCAAAATACAATTAATTAATTTATCAATTTATCAATGTGCAAATGAATTTGCACATTGATAAATGGTTATATTTTCACATTTAGAATGGCAAATTTAAAGGAAATCCGTAATAGAATTACTTCCGTTTCATCGACGATGCAGATTACTGCTGCGATGAAAATGGTTTCTGCAGCAAAGCTAAAGAAGGCACAAGATGCCATCACGGCGATGCGACCTTATGCCGAAAAATTAACGGAATTATTGCAAAATCTTTCGGCAACTCTTGATGGTGATGTTGGAGGAGAATTCACGAAACAACGCGAGGTTAAAAAAGTATTGGTTGTTGCCATCACTTCGAATAGAGGTTTGTGTGGCGCTTTTAATACCAATGTAATCAAAGAAGTTAAAAATCGTGCCGATTATTACGCTGGAAAACAAGTTGATGTTTTTGCCATTGGCAAAAAAGGAAACGACATTTTGACCAAAACGTTAACCGTTGTGGACAATCAAAGTCACGTTTTCGATGCCTTGACTTTTGATAATGTAACCGTAATTGCTGAAACATTGACTCAAAAATTTGTTTCTGGGGATTATGATAAAATAGAATTGGTGTACAACCAATTTAAAAATGCGGCTACTCAAATCGTTCAGGTAGAACAATTTTTGCCATTAGCACCCATAAAATCTGATACACCGACTTCAACTGGGGATTATATTTTTGAACAATCCAAAGAAGAAATCGTGTTAACCTTGATTCCAAAATCATTGAAAACACAGTTGTACAAAGGAATCAGGGATTCATTTGCTTCTGAACACGGAGCGCGTATGACTGCCATGCACAAAGCAACAGACAACGCCACCGAATTGAGAGACCAATTGAAATTGACTTACAACAAAGCGCGTCAAGCGGCGATTACTAATGAGATTTTGGAAATCGTTGGTGGAGCGGAAGCTTTAAAAGGATAATTTTTTTATTCTAAATAAAATATAGAGCCACGCATATGCGTGGCTCTTTTTTTATAATAATAAACAACGATTAAAGATTCAATATGTGTCGGAAACCAAAGAATTAGTTATTTTTGTTTTTTAAAAAATAAAAACTCACCCTTGGGATTATATAAAAATCTTTTTAAACAAACTGCCATATACGGACTAGCTACGGTTTTGCCACGTATGTTGAGTTTTTTATTGGTACGATTGTACACCGGGATATTGCCCACAGCCGAATACGGTGAAGTTTCCATCGTATTGTCTTGGATGGTTTTTTTCAATGTCATTTTGTCCTACGGATTAGAAACTGCTTTTTTTCGTTTTTACAATTCTGAAACTGACAAGCAAAACGTGGTTGCCACCACCACCATTTCTATATTTTGGTCGTCTATTTTCTTCCTTTTTGGGGCCTTGATTTTCAGGAACTCTTTGGCAGCTTGGGCAAATGTTGACGTGCAATACATCACCTATTCTATTTGGATTTTAGTGCTAGATGCCTTGGTCATTGTGCCGTTTTCTAAACTGCGCGCGAACCAACGCCCCATAATGTATGCCGCAATCAAGATAGGAAACGTGGTAGTTAATCTGTTGTTAAACCTATTCTTCTTGTTGTTTTTACCAAAAATAGCCGAAGCAAACCCTAATTCCTTCATTGGAAATTTATATGTCGAACATTTTGAGATAGGATACATTTTCGTTGCCAATTTATTAGCAAGTTTATTGACCTTTGTGGTGCTTTCGCCAAATTATCTTTCACTGAACAGAAAATTCGATAGGGAACTTTGGAAAAAAATGATGCAATATGGCTTGCCTATTCTAGTGGCAGGAATCGCCTTTGCCGTCAACGAGCATTTCGATAAAATCTTGCTGGGGTATTGGCTTCCCGAAAATACTGCCAAATCCGAAGTCGGTGCTTATTCCGCCTGCTACAAACTCGGGTTGTTTATGGTTTTGTTTGCTACGGCTTTCCGTCTAGGCATAGAGCCTTTCTTTTTCAGTCATTCCAACAACGAAAATGCGCCACAAACCTATGCTGTCATCACCAAATATTTCGTGATAATGGGCTCGCTAATACTGCTTGCCGTTATCGTTTTTGCCGATGTTTTGAAATTCTTGTTGCTCGATAATAAATCCTATTGGGAAGCGATGAAAGTGGTGCCGCTAATCATTTTAGCAAATTTTTTCTTGGGTATTTACAACAACCTTTCCGTTTGGTACAAACTTACCGATAAAACCAAAATGGGCGCTTATATTTCCATTGTGGGCGCAGTACTGACCTTGGTTTTAAACTATCTCTTAATTCCAAAGTACAGCTACTACGGTTCGGCAATCGCCACCATTTCGGCTTACGGAAGCATGATGCTTATTTCATACGTTCTCGGAAATAAGTATTACCCAATTCCCTATGACATGAATAAAATTGGGGGTTATTTGGGATTGTCTATCCTATTTTCCATTATTTCCTTCTACGGTTTCCGAGAAAATTACTTCGTTGGTGTGCCATTGTTAATCGGGTTTATTTATTACATTTATCACAATGAGAAAGAAACTATTTTAGGTATTTTAAAAAGAAATAGATAAAAATGAAAATAAATATTATCAATAAATCGCAACACGACTTGCCCAACTATGAAACCATAGCATCGGCAGGAATGGATTTAAGAGCAAATTTAACCGAATCCATAACATTAAAACCATTGGAAAGAACCATCGTAAAAACGGGACTTTTCATTGAATTACCTATAGGATACGAAGCACAAGTGCGACCAAGAAGTGGTTTGGCGGCCAAAAAAGGAATCACCGTGCTTAATTCTCCTGGAACCGTAGACGCCGATTATCGCGGCGAAATTGGCGTGATTTTGGTCAATTTATCCAATGAAGTTTTCGTCATCGAAAACGGCGAACGCATAGCCCAACTCATCATCGCCAAACACGAAAGAGCCCACTGGATTGAAGTTTCCGAATTATCCGAAACATCTCGAGGAGAAGCTGGGTTTGGAAGTACGGGAGTGAAATAAAATTTAATAATTTAAAGATTGAAAAATTTAAAGATTTGCGATGTTGAATTTTTAAATCTTTTAATCTTTTAATCTTTCAATAAAATATGAAAATAATAGTACCAATGGCTGGACGAGGTTCCAGATTAAGACCACACACATTAACCATCCCAAAACCTTTGATCCCTATTGCAGGGAAACCAATCGTACATCGTTTGGTCGAAGATATTGCAGGGGTTTTGAATCAAGATATTGAGGAAATCGCCTTTATCATTCACGAAAGTTTTGGCAAAAAAGTAGAAGAAGATTTAATTTCCATTGCTCAAAAGTTAGGCGCCAAGGGAACGATTTACTATCAAAACGAGGCACTTGGAACAGGTCATGCTATTATGTGTGCTAAAGATTCTTTGAGCGGACCAGCCGTCATTGCTTATGCCGACACTTTAATTCGTGCCGACTTTGATTTAGACCAAACTGCCGACAGCGTGATTTGGGTAAAACAAGTAGATCAACCGGAAGCTTTTGGGGTAATCAACTTAAACGAAAAGAATGAAATAGTGGAATTGGTCGAAAAACCAAAGGAATTTGTCTCGGATCTTGCCGTTATCGGGATTTACTATTTTAAAGAGGTGGCCGTTCTGAAAAATGAACTCCAATTCGTGTTGGATAATAATATTATTCACGGAGGAGAATACCAAATTAACGACGGAATAAAGCAAATGATGGCAAAAGGCATGAAATTTGTACCAGGGGAAGTGGCAGAGTGGATGGACTGTGGAAACAAAGATGTTACCGTAGAAACCAACTCCAGAATGTTAGGCTTCTTGCACAATGATGGAGAGCATTTAGTGGATTATGATGTTAAATTGGAAAATTCAACCATTATTCCACCTTGTTATATCGCCGAAGATGTTATTTTAATTAATGCTACCGTGGGTCCAAATGTGTCTTTAGGAAAGGGATGTCGCATTAGTAACAGCATTATAAAAAACAGTTTGGTTCAAACGCATTCGCACATTAAAAATGCCAATTTAGACAATGCCATGATTGGGAATCACGCCAGTTTTGATGGTAAATTCACTAGCATCAGCATTGGAGATTATTCGGTGTTGGAATAATGTTTAATTTCTAAAGGGATTAAACCTTGCAGAGTTAGGGTGAAGATTGATAACAAATAACAATGAAAAAAGCGGTTTTAGTATTTCTCTTCTTGGCTTTGCTTTGCAATTCAGCTTTGCTATTGGCACAAACTGAACCGGAGCAAATCAAACCTGACACCGACAAATTTCAGGATTATTTTTATGAATCATTATTGCAAAAGGGGATTCAAAATTATGACAAGGCCATCAAGGCATTGGAACAATGTTTAAAAATAAAACCGGATGATGCTACGACCTATTTCGAATTGGGAAAAAACCAATTGGCATTAAAAGACTACAATAACGCCTATGCTTCATTCGAAAAAGCGACTCAAATTGATCCCAAAAACAAATGGTTTTGGCTGGGAATGTACGATGTAAGTTACCAAACCAAGGACTATAATCAGGCCATTATCACGGTGCTTAAAGTAATAGAATTTGACTGGGCTTATAAGGAAGATTTGACGTCGCTATACATGAACACCCAACAATTTGACAAAGCTCTCGACCTCATTAACGAATTGAACGAGAAAGTTGGAAAAACCGAGAGAAGGGAATCCTACAAAATGCAGATTTTATCTCAAGGAAAATATCAAAACGCCGAAATAGATAATTTAATCGTGCAAATCAATAAAAACCCTAAAGAGGAATCTAATTATATTGCACTAATTCAATTGTATTCAGAGCAAAATGATGCTCAAAAAGCACTTGAAATCACTAAAAAACTGGAAGCTGAAATCCCAAGTTCTGAATGGGCGCAGGTGGGTTTATTCAAATATTATTTGAACAAAAATGACGCGCAGAAAGCAATAAATTCAATGAATATGGTTTTAGCCAGTATCAAAATAGAAGCCAAAATTCGTCATCGCATACTCAATGAATTTTTGGTTTTTGTCAATACGAACCCTCGACACGAAACGGATTTAGAAAGAGCGATTGCCTATTTTGATAACGACCCAGACGAAAATATAGCTAAGGAAATAGGAAAGTATTACCACAATAAAAAACAATGGGTCAAAGCCATTTATTATTATGAAAAGGCTTTAAAAAACAACTCTGGCGAAGATATTGAAATCAATTTGCTCTTGCTTCAGGGCTATGTTGAAACGAAACAATTTGAATTGGTTTCCAAAAAAGCAGCTGACATGGTGGAAACATATCCCACCCAACCTCAATTTTATTATTTTTCGGGCTTGGCAAACAATCAGTTACAGCAGTTCAAAAAAGCCAAGGAAATGCTCGAAATGGGATTGGATTACCTTGGAAATGACGTTGTATTGGAAATTAATTTCAACATCCAACTGGGCGAAGCCTACAATGGCTTGGGAGATTTCAAGAAAAAAGAATTGTATTTTTCTAAAGCCAATCAATTATTAAAAGATAAAAAATAAGAATACAGATGAATAGATTTTTAGCGGTAACACTACTTGTATGCTTTGCTAGTTCGCTAACCCTCGTGTCCTGTAAATCGAAATCAGTTGTGGTGGAGGCGACCAAAAAGGAGTCCCGAATGAGCGCAAATAGTATAATAGAAAACTATTCCAACAATAAAATGGAATTTTCTACCTTATATATTAAATCCAACGCCCAATATGCTGATAGCAAGCAAACGCAAAACGTTACAGCCGAAATAAAAATAAAAAAAGACGAACAGATCTTGGTCAGCATAAGGTTTTTGGGGATTACTATGGCAAAAGCATTAATTACGCCAACATCGGTTAGCTATTACGAGAAAATAAACGGCAGTTATTTTGAAGGTGATTTCAGTGCCTTGAGTCAATGGTTGGGAACTGATTTAGATTTCAATAAAGTTCAGAATTTGCTATTAGGGCGTGCGATTGATGATTTGAAGAAAGGAAAATACACGGAGTCACTCGTTGGCCAAACCTACAGATTAGAGGATGCTTCAGACAACAACATCAAGAAATCTTTCTTTTTCGACGCCAACACATTTTTGGTCAAAAAACAAGAAATAACACAAACTACCGAGGGCCGAAAAATCCAGGTGGATTATTCCAATACTATCGTTTATGAGGAGGCTATATTACCTTCAAACCTATTGATTAGTACCTTTCAAGAAAAGGGGAAAACCGAAATAAATTTAGATTACACCACGATTACTTTTAATGAAGAACTTTCTTTTCCTTATAGTGTTCCAAATGGTTACAAAAGAATTATAATTAAGTAAATTTGCACAAACTTATTTTCAATATGCCAAAATTTCTCCTAAGCCTGATTTTTATAGGCATGACTTCGCTGCTGTGGAGCCAGTCATCACAACAAGAAAAACTAGAAGAACGAAAAGCCCAAATTCAAAAAGAAATTAGGGAAAATGAATCCTTGTTGCAATCGGTAAAGAAAAAAGAAAAAACGGCCGTCAATGTTGTCGTTATTCAAAGCAATAAGATAAAGCTGAAAGAAAAGCTGATCAACACCACCGAAAAGCAAACCAAGTTGTTGAACAATGATATGTACATCAATCAGGTTCAAATCAACAAATTAAAAAAAGACTTGGTAGAACTCAAGGAAGACTATGCCGAGATGATTCTAAAATCGTACAAAAGCCGTTCCGAACAAAGTAGAGCGATGTTTATACTCTCGTCAGAAAATTTTTTGCAGGCTTATAAAAGGGCTCAGTATTTGAAGCAATATACTAATTATAGGAAGATGCAAGGCGAGGAAATAAAATCAAAATCAACTCAACTCACTGATTATAACGGAAAACTAGATGTTCAAAAAACAGCCAAGCAGAAACTGATTGCCGAAAATGAAAAAGAGCGATTGTCACTGTTAAAGGAAAAAAAGGAACAACAAAAACTAGTGGATTCCATTAAAAAAGACAAGAACAAAATTACCGCCGATATTAAGAAAAAGCAGCAGGAAGCCAAAGCCATCGACAGACAAATTGACCGATTGATTCGAGAGGCCATCGCCGAAGCCAACAGAAAAGCGGCCATGGAAAAAGCCATGGAAAAAGCAAGAGCGCAATCAAAAGCCGAATCGAAAGTGGAGACAAAAGAGGAATTAAAAACACGCGCAAAAGCCCTTGTTTCTGCTGCCCCAGCCGTGTCTTCGTCCAGAATAGAATTAACGCCGGAATCAAAATTAATAGCGGATAATTTCAAAGCCAACAGAGGACGATTGCCTTTTCCGGTTGAAAGAGGATTTATCTCCTTAGGGTATGGAGACCAGCCCCATCCAGTGTATAAAACGCTTACAATTCACAATAGTGGAGTAGAAATCACTACCGATCAAGGAGCTAACGCCAGAGCGGTATTTGATGGAGAGGTTACTAGTGTAATTGTGTTATCTCCCGTGAATAAAGCGGTGATGATTCAGCACGGGGATTTCTTTACGGTATACCAAAATTTAAGTTCGGTAAGCGTCAGCAAAGGAGATAAAGTAAGCCGAAAACAATCTTTAGGTAAAGTAAGAACTAGTGGAGAAACCGGTAAGACCATAATCAAATTCTTGATTCTTCAGAACACCACTTATAATAATCCGGCAAGCTGGTTGTCGATGTAAAATCGTTTTTTCTATTATAACGAGCCCTTTTATATATAAATATTCAAGGGGGGGGGTATTAAATCATTTTATTGCTGCTGTTGGTGAAGTTGCTCAATATAATCCAATTGCACTTGTTCTTCCATGGTCACTTCCTGAAGTTGCACATCATTAATTTCCTCAAATTGTCTTCCATCTTCATAGCCAATGGACACACACACCGAAAGTGTTTGTCTCGCAAACCCTTTGAAAGTCCCTTTTACGGGAGTACAATCGGAGAAGTTTCTGCCTACCGAAAGTTTAACATGATTGTCCATAGTCCAGATATTGTTGGTGGGATCTAATCCCAGCCAACCTTGAGTGGGCGTATAAATTTCTACCCAAGCGTGTGTGGCTCCCTCACCTCTCAGCCCACTTTCATTCGGACAAATATAACCACTTACATATCTCGCGGGAATACCAGCACTGCGCAATAGTTGCAGTAATACGTGTGCAAAATCTTGGCAAACCCCCTTTCTGATTTCTAAAATTTCGTCAACGGTGGTTTCTATATTGGTGATCCCTTTGGTGTAAGTGAAGTTTTTAAATATATAATCATTGCATTCTTGCGCAATGGCAATAATGGATTTTTCAGGGGAGTTTATTTTTTTTAAAATAAGGTCAATTTTCTTTTGCTTAAGTATGGTTTCGGGATAGCTAAGACGCTGTAATAAAATGCTGTTTTCCTTTTCGCTGGCTAAATCCTGTACCGTGGTGGAATCTATTTCGGGTATTTTTAGCGAATGGTTCACGCGCACTAGCATTCGGGATTCGATAGTCATCTCCTCATGGGCTTCTAAATTATTGAAATTCCCCACCCTATTGCCATAGTAATCCCTTGATATTTCCACAATGGGACTTTGCGTTATCAAGAGTTGGTATTGGAGCACATCTTGATTGTCAAAATGATGCGGAAACAAACGTATTTCGTTGATACTTTCCTTAATGGGCCAGTTGTATTGGTATTTTGTAATATGAACTATCTTGAAAACCGCCATTTTTTATTAAGTATAAGAGAAGAATAATTTTGAAAAATCGGTAGAAAACTGAATCAATTGTGTTTTAGTATCATTGAGCACGTCTTCTAGTTGTTTGTTCGTCAAGTTGTGGTAATCTGTAAATTCAACGGAACTTTTGAGTCTTCCAAATTGATTGTGTAAGGTTCTGGCTTCACTTAAATTATTGTCTTTAAAAAGACTGTTTAAATACACTTCAATCAGACTTAAGGTATAAATTACAGAATGGGCAAAATCAGGGTTAAAAATTACCTGTTGCACTACCTTTCGGTTGTGTGGGATATTGCTATAACTTTTAAGATACAATTCATAACCCGAAAGAGATAGTAATAACCGTCTCCAATACAGTAAATCCTCCGTTCCTTCAAGATTATAGTGAATAGGGGCAAAGTAGGCTTGCGTCAAAGAAATAGTCTGTAGGCATCTTTCGATATGCTTGCCAATGCTTGAAAAACACCAGCCCAATCCTCTTGGCATCGTAACCTGAAGTATTCCATTATAAAGCAAAAAATCCTTGTTCAGTTTGGTCACAATATTTAATGCTTCGGAGGTTTCCAGTTTTTTGGGTAAATCAGGAGCATTCATAAAGTGATACAAAGAGTTGATGTGCTCCCAAAGTTCTTTGGTGATTTTATCCTGTGAACCCCTGGCATTTTCCCGCGCTTTGATCACTAGGTTTTTTACTGAGTTATTGTTTTGATTGTCGCAAACCAAGTATTTTAGGACAAAGTTGGTGTCAAATTGAGCTTCGCTGATTTGCTTTTTAGATAAATTGGTATAGTAATCCAACAAAGGTTGGTATCCTTGCGAATCATCGAGTTCTTTGTCAAAAGACAAGATGTAAAAAGTGTTGAGGGTAAGCAACATTCCATCTGTCCTTTCCATGTATCGGTTGAGCCAGAACATTCCGTCCGCCACTCGGCTGAGCATATTTACTTTCATTTTTTATTTACTTTTATTCTTTTGAATGTTGATTTTTCAAGCATCAACCTTACTCTAGACTGACTCATCGCATTATTGTTTTAAAATCCATATTTTGCGATTGCCACTTAAACCGATTTTTCCAATTAAGTTCCGCCCAATAGTCTAAAAATTCTTTTTTCATAAAAAATTTCGATATTTTATTTGACGCGTCTCCAAAGAGCCCTTTTTATTAATTTAGTTTCTTTATTTCACAATCCAAGTATCTTTACTTCCCCCGCCTTGCGAGGAATTAACTACAAGAGAACCTTCTGTTAGTGCCACCCTAGTAAGTCCCCCGGGAACTATTTCAACGCCATTGGGTCCACACAATGCATAAGGTCTTAAATCGACGTGACGCAATTTTAGTTCGCCATCAATCAAACAAGGCACAGTGCTAAGTTGGATAATGGGTTGTGCGATAAAATTCCGTGGATTCTCAAGAATAGCGATTTTGGCATTTTCCAATTCTTGTTCCGTAGCCTTGTTTCCCATAATCATTCCGTAGCCACCACTTTGATTGGTTTCTTTAATGACCATGTTTCCCATATCGGCAAACACCAATTCGCGTTCCTCTTTATTCCCCATTTGGTAGGTTGGCACGTTTTTAAGGATAGGTTCCTCATTGAGGTAATATTTTATCATATCAGGCACATAGGCATAGACCGCTTTGTCATCGGCGACGCCATTTCCTACGGCATTTACTAATGCCACATTTCCCATTTTGTAAGCACTTATAAGTCCAGGCACCCCCAGTGCGCTGTCTGGTTTAAAAACCAAAGGATCTAGGTATTCGTCATCCAAACGTCTGTAAATTACATCCACCTGATGAAGACCCGAAGTGGTTTTCATGTATACCTTGCAGTTGTTAACGACTAAATCTCGTCCTTCCACTAATGGAATTCCCATTTGTCTAGCCAAGAATGTATGTTCATAATAAGCAGAATTGTAAATCCCGGGAGTGAGCAATACGACATTCGGGTTGGATATTTTTCTTGGAGACAGAGAAACCAATATGTTGTGAAAAATCATGGGATAATTTGCCACCATGCTCACATCATTCGAAGTAAACATTTCCGGAAAAATCCTTTTCGTGATTTCGCGGTTTTCCAGCATATAACTTACGCCACTCGGACACCTCAGATTGTCTTCTAATACATAAAAATCTCCCTTTGCACCCCGAATCAAATCTATTCCCGCAATGTGAATGTGGATGTTGTGAGGCACTTTTATTCCATGTACTTCTTGAATGTAGTGGGGGCATGAAGCTATCAATGCTGCCGGGATAATACCTTCTTTTATGATAAGTTGTTCGTTGTAAATGTCTTCCAAGAACAAGTTGAGTGCCTTTAACCTTTGGGCGATTCCTGTTTCTACCTCGTCCCAATCCTTTTGGGTGATTATTCTTGGGATGATGTCAAACGGAAATATTCTTTCGATGCCTTGGTTGTCGTCACTATATACAGTAAAAGTAATTCCCTGATTCATGAAAAAATCGGCAGCTTGTCTTTGTTTTTGATTTAGATTTTCGGGATTTAGGCTTTGTAAGGTTTGTAAAACTTTGCGGTAAGAATTCCGCACTCCTTTATTTGAAAACATCTCATCCCAGCCATTAGGGTTCAATTTAGGCATCAACTTCATCATATCATTCGGTATTAAATAGTCAAGATTTCAATTTTTTTATTGAAAAATAAACTTGTTTTACACAAATCTATTGTTTTATTTTTATCGAAAATCTATTTTTACTGATTATTTAGCAACAAATGCCATTTTGATTATTTTGACAATTAATTTTGACGATTTTGTGATTTCATTGCCCTTGTTTTCTTAATTCTACAATCGGAAAAACAACAAAAAACAGAAAAATCCCTATTACATAAGGTGGTGATGGTGATATAATTATGGGGACCACCCGGCATTATTATTTTAAGATTAATTGGGAGAAAATTGTAGCACGAAGCCTATCCGGTTTTGTCTTTTCGGATTCCAAACCATCATTTATTAAAAGTGGATTGGATCGCCTTCAGCATTCTATCGGTTGACCAAGTTCCTGCAACAATAATCCTCCGAATGGTATATTGGGGTGCTATGGAGTCCCTTTTGTTGGATAGGATAAAGGCGAGTTGGTAATTCTTGTTTTTCAACTGGGTAATGGCGGCATGATTCCAAATACCGGAAGGATAGGCAAAAAAGTCTACAGCTTTGCCGGTAATGTCTTCTAACTGCTTTTTAGGTTTTGTAAGCTGAATTGTCCAATCCGTTCCAATGTATTTCGTTACGAGATGATGATCCCATGTATGTGCTCCAATAGTATGTCCGTTGTCCGATAAGTTTTTAATTTGGACTTTAGTCAGGTATCCCGGGCGGTTAATTGAAACCGTCATGATAAAAAACACGCCTTTAAAACCGTACTTTTTCATTTCGGGAGCAGCGATTCGGTATTGTTCTTCACGTGTGTCGTCAAAAGTGAGGAGAATTGGTTTTGGTGGCAAATTTCCGTCGAGTACCAAATACTGATACAATTGTCTCGGGGAAATACTATGAAATCCAGCATCGGATAAGGTTTTCATTTGTTGGGCAAAGTTGACAGGAGTCACGGAGTAGGTTCTCATGTTCTCACCATCACTGGGAAGAATATTCCGAATTCGATGGTAACAAAGAATGGGCACTTCGGGTCTTCGAAGAATTTGTGCTGCGGTGGCTTCTGTCTTTTTTTGATGGTCTTTTTTGGATTGACCATTTGCAAAGGTAAAAAAGACCATCAAAAAAAGAAATAGGCAATTTTTCATAACTCAAAAGGCATTTCAATAAATTACTGGTATTGGATATAAATGGGCTTGGGCGTAAACCGAAGTAATTCCACCGGGGTATAAAGTCCGTTGGGATTCGACCGAGTATCATTTTTATAAAATAGCTTAAAGCCGGTAAACTGAACGGGTTCCCTATAAATGTAATCGAGATAGGTCGATTTCTTTAATATTTTGCTACCAAAACCATCCATGTTCATCACCACCTGCACTTCGGGGACTAGTTTTATATTTTGATAGTCCGTCACCATTCTTTGGGTAAACCGATGCACCACTAGCACTTTGGGCGGGAGTTTGTTTTCTCGCACTACTTTGGCCAAGATAGCAATGGCATCATTAATATCTGCAGCGGTGAAATAGCCTATTTTTGTGCCGGGGGTTTCCCCATTTTTCATTGAAAATTCTGGGTCGATTCCTAGATGTACGTTTGGCATTTTGAGGTATTTCTCTAGCACAGACACTTCTTCTCTCACTGGACTGTGCCCCACCTGAAGTTCCAGAAACACCAGCGCATGGATGGGCTTAGCCCAATCTAAAATAATATCAATCTGATGAAAAGGCATTCGAAGGCGGTGTTTGTATGTCTTGCCTGGCGAACTTTGTGCCGTAACAGCAATATAATGCAAAGCGGGAATGGTCTTCATGGAAGGATCGGCGACTTGCCATCGTGCGACTTCATAATGCAGTTTTGTTAGCATCGCCTCTTTGGGTAATTCACCTAAAATACCCATTCTCTTGGAATATAAATTTCCGTAAAACGCAATGATTCTGTTATAAGGCAAGAGGGCTCCCGCTAGTGGATAAGGCGCTTTTTTTACAGGCCATCGCCCTCGTCTGTCGTGATTGCTCAGGGCAAACATCCTTTTGTTATAGTCGATGGTGTCAAGTGTAGGCTCTCTCTTTTCTGAAACTAGCCTAGGATTTCTGCCCTCCTTGTTTATAGCTACAAAAGTGGTGTCAGCTGCCTTAGTCCGATTGCAACTGCTGGTGATGAGCAGAAAGAATAGGAGGAGTATTTGAAGCAGGAATATAATTCTGGGAATTTTCATAAGACAGCATTTTGCTACCTAAAGATACGAGATTTAAAAATGAATTCGAAATATATTGGGTAATAATTGCTCATTAAAAGCGCTAAAAAACAACTAATTTGTTAGGTCTTTAAGCGTTTATTTTTACATAAATAATTAAGAAGAGGAAAAGGGATCTTTTATCCAATAATTTCTAAATTCTAGATTTAGTAGCCCCGCCGAGAATCGAACTCGGATCAAAAGTTTAGGAAACTCCCATTCTATCCGTTGAACTACGGGGCTGAAATAAAAAAATGAATCTTTTGAGTTTGGTTCTTAATAGCAATAGTCATTTATAGTTTAGGGATTATTTTAAAACCAAAGCACCCCCATTCAACTGGATTCCGTTCCATCCTGTTTTGATAAAATTACGAATGTTTTGGTGATTTGTACCTTCCGGTTCTGCCAATACGTCCTCAGAATAATAGGCTCCAAAACAGAATAATGTTTCTTCCTTAGATAATTTTTGCAATTGCGCAAAGGCAAATAACTTACAAGAACCCGAGTTTTCTCCTGCGGCATTATCTAGCAAGCCATTTTTGAAGGTTGTTGGAGTAAAATCATAATGTTTATAAATTACAGCAATCGTTTCTGCAAAGGAAATTGATTTTGGAGTTTGTTTTAATTTTTCTAAAAAGGAGGCTATTGTCATCAATTAAATTATTAATCGGTTTGTTTTTTGTTTTCTTTGGGGGTTATTTTTCCTCCAACCACCACCACAATCTCTCCTTTTGGCGGTTTCTTTTCGAAATGGATGAGTACCTCTCGCACTGTTCCGCGTACATTTTCCTCGTGTAGTTTAGACAACTCCCTTGAAACACAAATTTGTCGGTCTTCGCCAAAATAAGTAATAAATTCAGCTAAAGTTTTGACTAATTTGTGTGGAGAAACATACAAAATCATAGTTCTAGATTCTTCGGCAAGTGCTAAATATCGGGTTTGACGACCCTTTTTTTCAGGCAAGAATCCTTCGAAAATAAATTTATCATTAGGCAAGCCGCTATTAACCAAGGCCGGCACGAAAGCAGTTGCTCCAGGCAAACATTCCACTGTGATTCCGTTTTCAACACAAGCTCTAGTGAGTAAAAATCCAGGATCAGAAATGGCTGGTGTTCCAGCATCAGAAATTAAAGCTATAGTTTCTCCGGCTTTCAAACGTGCGATTAAATTTTCGACCGTTTTGTGTTCGTTATGCATATGATGGCTGTGCATGTGCGTTCCAATCTCGAAATGTTTTAAGAGTTTTCCGCTGGTACGGGTGTCTTCGGCGAGAATTAAATCGACTTCTTTAAGAATCCGAATCGCCCGTAAAGTCATGTCTTCGAGGTTTCCAATAGGGGTTGGGACAATAAATAACTTACCCATTTAATCGAATTTTTTCTCGATGATTTCGATGAAACGTTGTGAATAATCCTCTTTTCCTTCCCAACCATTGTAATCTGGTTTTACCATGTCTTCAATAAAGCTTTCGGCTTCCTCAAAACTATCATAGGTAATCAACTGGTTTAAAACGCGGTTGTAATCTTCCTCACTATTGCCAAAAAGGTGTTTTACAAAGGCAATACGATCGTTCAAATCAATTTTTATGCCTTTTGCAAGGGACTCATTTAGAGAAGTCGCTTTCGACGGAGTGGTTTCATCTGTTAAATTTATTTCCAAGGAGATTTCTTCCTCGTCTTGCAATTCAATTTCATTTGAAAGGTCAAAACCTATTGTGGAAAGTTCATCTTCGCTTGGATTTGCTTTTACAAAAAGAGTTTCGTTGTAATTTTCACCCAATAAATCATCAAAGGAAATTTGAACCGCTTCAGCTTTCTTTTGAGATTCATCCTCAAATTCTACGTCTAATTCAAAAGCGGGCTGAAACCCTAAAGTAATCGAATCTTCTAGTTCTAATTCATCTTCTTCAAAATTGACATTAGCGTATACTTCCTCTAAAATTGCTTCACTTTCTTCAACTCCCTCAATTTTTTCAATTTCAATGGCTTCAATAGTGTTGAAATCCGTCAAATTAGTTTCTTCGAAAAGACGACTCATTTTTTCTACTATTTCGGCTTGACCAATGGTAGGCTTTGTATCCCCAAAATTTTCCTCGACAAATCGTAAAACGGACAGTTTTTCAAATAGGTTCTGCGTTTCAATATACAATTGATTGACATCAGATTTATTTTTCATTTGCAATACCCTATGCGCAATGCTTATCAAGTCGGCTTCCAGTTTTTTCTTCATAACTTTTGAAATTATAGTAAGTAAGGTGTGTCTTTTTTAATAAATTTGTTTTCGTTACAAAGTAATAAAAACAAATCCTTTTTAAAGCCTGAAAAATACAAAATGTTTCTCGAAAATACAGTAAATCATAAAGAACAATTTGGTTGGATCGAAGTTATTTGCGGTTCGATGTTCTCGGGTAAAACCGAGGAGCTTATTCGTAGGCTAAAAAGAGCGCAATTCGCCAAACAAAAAGTCGAAATTTTTAAGCCCAGCATTGATACCCGTTACCACGGCGAAATGGTGGTGTCACACGATGCTAACGAGATTCGTTCCACACCAATTCCTGCAGCTGCTAACATCGCCATTTTGGCGCAAGGTTGCGATGTTGTTGGCATTGATGAAGCCCAGTTTTTTGATGATGAAATCGTGAAAATCTGCAATGATTTGGCCAATCAGGGCATCCGTGTTATTGTTGCAGGATTGGATATGGATTTCAAAGGCAATCCTTTCGGTCCCATGCCAGCATTAATGGCCACTGCAGAATATGTAACCAAAGTTCACGCTGTTTGTACCCGAACAGGAAATTTGGCGAATTACAGCTTCAGAAAAAACGATAATAATAAATTGGTCATGCTTGGAGAAACCGAGGAATACGAACCTTTGAGTCGAGCGGCTTATTTTTATGCAATGCAAAAGAATCAAGAAGATCACAAAAAAGCAAACGAAAAAGCAAACGAAAAAAATAATAAAATTCAAGAGTAAACTTTGACTTCATCCATAAATAATATCGAAAAAATTCTTCGAGTCCAAAGTACTGGAGAGGTTTTCGATGGTAAAACAGACAACATTTCGATTGACAGCCGCTCTTTGCAAAACAATGACAAAACCTTATTTTTTGCTTTGGTCGGACCCAATAATGATGCGCATAATTATATTTCATCTTTGATTGAAAAAGGGGTGCAGCACTTTGTTGTCAATCATATCCCAAAAGAATCTGCAGCTAATGCTACTTTTCTTGTTGTAGAAAACACTTTAGACGCCTTACAACACTTTGCGATTCAGCACCGAAATCTTTTTGATATTCCTGTTATCGGATTGACAGGAAGCAATGGCAAAACGATAGTAAAAGAGTGGTTGAATTTCTTGTTAAGTCCAGAATTCAACATTGTTAAAAGCCCGAAAAGTTATAACTCACAAGTTGGCGTTCCGTTATCGGTAATCACAATTAATGAAAAACATAACTTAGGGATTTTTGAAGCTGGAATCTCGAAAGCAAACGAGATGGAAAAATTGGAAAAGATTATCAAACCAACCATTGGCATTCTAACCAATATAGGTTCGGCGCACGACGAAGGCTTTGCCAATAGGGAAGAAAAAATAAAGGAAAAACTAAAACTTTTTAAAGATTCGAAAGTAGTAATTTATCAAAAAAACGAGGTTGTAGATATGCTTTTAAAGGAAGAAAAACCCAAAAGATTTTCTTGGAGTTTCACTGACAAAAGCGCCGACATATTGCTAACTAAAAAATCAGTTTTAGAAAAAACGATTTTTCAAATCAAACAAGACAATACTGAATTTAAAATTAGTATTCCTTTTCAAGATGATGCTTCGGTTGAAAACGCCATTTCGTGTTTGATGGTTTTGCTTTATTTTAAGTATGATATAGTGACAATTCAAAATCGAGTGGAACAATTATTTCCAGTCGAAATGCGGTTAAAAGTCAAAAACGGAATTAACAACACCACACTTATTGATGACAGTTACAGTTCCGATTTTCAATCGCTAAAAATCGCATTGGATTTCTTGGAAAGCCAGAAACAATTTGAGAAGAAAACCTTAATTCTGTCAGATATTTTCGAAAGTGGATTGACAAAAGAGGAATTGTATTCGCAAGTTTCGCAGCTTGTTTTTTCTAATAAAATCAACAGAGTTATTGCCATTGGCGAAACCATTTCTGCATTTGAAAATAAATTCCCGAACTGCCTAACTTTCAAAAACACAGAAGATTTTAGTGCTGATTTTGACAAGCTAGATTTTGGAAATGAAACCATTTTAATTAAAGGGGCGCGTCATTTTCAGTTTGAATCCATTGTTAATTTATTAGAGGAGAAAACCCACGAAACTGTTCTAGAAATTAACCTCAACGCCATTAGTCACAACCTAAATTTTTATAAAGCCAAACTAAAGCCGACCACCAAAATGATGGTCATGGTGAAGGCCTTTGGTTATGGAAACGGGGGATTTGAAATTGCCAAATTATTAGAACATCACAAGGCGGATTATCTTGGAGTGGCTTTCGCCGATGAAGGAATCTCGTTGAAAAATTCCGGAATTATGTTACCCATAATGGTGTTAAATCCGGAAACAACGAGTTTTTCCGCTATAATTCAACATCATTTGGAACCTGAAATCTACAGTTTGAAAGGATTGAACGCTTTCCTGAAAATTGCCGAAAAGCGTAAGCTGAAACATTTTCCTATTCACATCAAACTCGACACCGGAATGCATCGTTTGGGTTTTGAAGAAGAAGATCTGGATGAATTAATTGCAACTTTAAAAGGAAACCAATTTGTAGCCGTTAAAAGTATCTTGTCGCATATGGCTACAAGCGATGATTTAGAACAGCAAGATTTTGCACATGCACAGCTTCATTTATTTGAAAAATTGTCCGCAAAATTAATGACTGAATTGAAAATAAAACCCATTCGCCATATCTTGAATACGTCTGGAATCAGTAATTTTCCGGAAGCGCAATACGATATGGTACGACTTGGCATTGGTCTTTATGGTATTTCCAATGACGCAGAAGAACAAAAATACTTGGAAAACGTCGGGACTCTGAAATCTGTTATCTCTCAAATAAGAACCATTCAAGAAGGTGAAAGCGTGGGTTATGGAAGACGGTTTATGGCGGAAAAACCAACGCGAGTTGCCACGATTCCCATTGGTTATGCAGACGGAATTTCAAGGCTTTGGGGAAATGGCGTTGGATTTGTGACAATCAATAATCAAAAAGCACCCATCGTTGGGAGTATTTGCATGGACATGTTAATGGTTGACATCACCGAAATCAATTGTAAAGAAGGTGATTCTGTGATTATTTTTGGCGGAAGCCCAACGGTTTCTTTTATGGCTGAAAAATTACAAACAATCCCTTATGAAATTCTTACCAGTATTTCGCAAAGAGTAAAAAGGGTTTTTTACAGGGAATAAATATAAATACGTATATTAGTAGTTCATTTTAATCAAAACAAAAAATTATGGGAATGATTTCAGAATTTAAAGCTTTTGCTATGAAAGGGAATGTGGTAGATCTAGCCATTGGTGTAATCATTGGGGGTGCTTTTGGCAAGATTGTAAACTCATTAATTGAGGATGTAATTACGCCTCTAGTATTAAAACCCGCATTGTCAGCTGCTAATTTGTCAAAAATTGAAGAACTTACTGTTTTTGGCGGCGTCAAGTATGGAATGTTTGTTTCGGCTGTGATTAACTTTATTATCATTGCCTTTGTCTTATTTATGATTATTAAAGGGATTAATGCTGCCAAAAATAAAGAAGATCTCGCTACCGCTTCACCAACTGGACCAACTCAGGAAGAGTTGCTTACTCAAATCCGAGATTTGTTGAAAAAATAATTTCCGCTACATTACCTATTCTAACTAAACCACGCTCAATAGCGGGGTTCTTTTATTTGTTACATATATAACAATTTGTTATTTTTTGTGAAGACCCTTGTTTTGACTTTAAGATTACTTACTTTTGCAATAGGAAATCAGTATTCAAAATAAAATAATATAGTATGAAAATTGCAGTTGTAGGTGCAACCGGAATGGTTGGCGAGATCATGTTAAAAGTATTGGAGGAGAGAAATTTTCCTTACACGGAATTAATTTTAGTAGCCTCTGAAAAATCAGTGGGTAAAGTAATTGAATTCAAAGGACAAAAACATACCGTAGTGGGATTGCAAACGGCTGTTGATATGAAAGCAGACATTGCTCTTTTCTCGGCTGGAGGTCAAACTTCATTAGATTGGGCACCTAAATTTGCGGCTGCTGGAACAACTGTTATCGACAATTCATCAGCTTGGAGAATGGATCCAACTAAAAAATTAGTGGTGCCAGAAATCAACGCAAATGAACTAACAAAACAAGATAAAATTATCGCTAATCCAAACTGCTCTACCATCCAAATGGTATTGGCATTAGCCCCATTGCACCAAAAATACAACATCAAACGTGTTATTGTTTCCACTTACCAATCCATCACTGGGACTGGTGTGAAAGCAGTAGAGCAATTCGAAAACGAGTGTGTAGGCATAGAAGGAAATATGGTTTACAAATACAAAATTAACCGAAACTGTATTCCACAATGCGATAGTTTTGAGGCTAATGGGTATACCAAAGAAGAAATGAAATTGGTCAATGAAACCAAAAAAATATTAAGTGACGATAGTATAAAAGTTACTGCCACTGCCGTTCGTGTACCAGTTGTGGGCGGTCACAGCGAAGCGGTGAATGTAGAATTCAGCAGTGATTTTGACGTCAACGAAGTACGAACTATTTTGAGTCAAACGGACGGTATCGTGGTGCAAGACAATTTGGACACTTTTACGTATCCAATGCCAAGGTATGCCGAAGGTAAAAATGAGGTTTTTGTGGGTAGAATTCGTCGGGATGAAAGTCAAGCAAACACTTTAAATATGTGGATTGTTGCTGATAATTTAAGAAAAGGAGCTGCTACAAACACTATTCAAATTGCTGAATATTTAGTGGCAAACCATTTGGTTTAACCTCAATTTGAATAATTTATAAATCCGATTGACTTTAAAAGTGTTAAAGTTAATCGGATTTTTCTTTGCTATGCCTAAATTTGCAGAAGATGAAAAAGATGGCTAAGATAATCAGTTTTTTCTTTATGATTGCAGTATTGTTTTCAATGCTGCTTCAATCTGTGCATAGCTATGAACATTTGGCAAAACAACTTTCTGAAAAAAAATGTTACCACAAATACAATTCTAGCAAAGAAATCACACATCAACATCACAATTTTGATCATTGTTTTGTTTGTAATTTTACATTAAGTACTTTTATTTCATCAGATATTTCGAATTTTGAATTCCAAAAAATAATTATTCCTTCTGGTTATTCTTTACTCAATTCAAGGAAAATTACCCAATTCTTCAAAGGAAGCCTTTTTGCGCTTCGTGCTCCCCCGATTTTTATTGTTTAAATAATTTGCCGCCAAAGCTCTAATGCACAAATTTTTTGTGTGACATTCCTATTTAATAATAAAATCATTTCAAATGAAAAAAACTATAATTACCCTAATCCTAGGATTTTCTGCAATACTTCAAGCACAAGAAATAAAAAAAATAAAACAAGATACTGTTCATGAAAACAAACCTTTTAAATTAGACGAAGTAATCGTTTCTACAGCCTTCAATAAAATTCAGTCGCAAAATGTCATGAAAGTAGAACATTCAAGCATTAAAGAATTACAACAAAATGGAACTTCTACTTTGATTGAAGGATTGGCAACCATTCCAGGTGTTTCTCAAGTTTCGACGGGAACTTCCATCGGGAAACCTGTCATTCGCGGTTTGAGCGGGAATCGCGTTTTGGTCTATTCACAAGGCGTTCGAATCGAAAATCAACAGTTTGGTGACGAACATGGTTTGGGATTAAACGATGCCGGAATTGAAAGTGTCGAAGTAATAAAAGGTCCGGCGTCGTTGCTTTATGGCTCTGATGCCTTGGGTGGTGTTTTGTATTTCAACCCTGAAAAATTTGCAAACACGAATACATTTAAAGGCGATTTTAATCAACGATTATTTTCAAACACTTTGGGTAGCAACACTTCATTGGGATTAAAAACTTCTGGTAAAAACTGGAAAGTCTTGGCAAGAGGAACGTATGATACCCATTCCGATTATGCAATTGCCGACGGAGACAGAGTTACCAATACGCGCTACAATGAAACTGATTTCAAAACTGGAATTGGTTACAGTAATTCAAAATTTTCAAGTGTTTTGCGCTATAATTTCAATAAGTTAGATTTAGGAATTCCTGAAAACGGGGTTTCGGAACAAACTACCAGCAAAAAAACAGATTATCCAAGCCAAGCTATTGACAATAATTTGTTGAGTTTAAACAATATATTCTTCTTTAAAAACTCGAAACTAGATGTTGACTTGGGTTATATTGACAACGACCGAAGCGAATTAGAAGATGGTAATATTGCTGTTTTGCATATGAAATTGAAAACATTCAATTATGACGCGAAATACCATTTACCAAAAATGGGCAAAGTAGAGTCCATTCTTGGCATCCAAGGAATGCGCCAAACCAATACCAATTCGGGCGAAGAATTCCTGATTCCTGATGCCACAACGAATGATTTTGGTTTTTTTGGAACTGGAAATTATGAATGGAAATCGAATGTATTTCAGGCAGGAATTCGTTTTGACAACAGGAAAATAATAAGTGAAAGTCATGGAATTTCTGGTGATGAAGATTCTTTTCAAGCCATCGATAAATCGTTCAATAGTTTTAATGCTTCATTGGGATACAAAACTAATTTAGCCAACGATTTGTCTTTGCGATTGAATGTGGCTTCTGGTTTTCGCGCACCAAATTTGGCTGAATTAACCTCAAATGGCGTGCATGAAGGAACTAATCGCTACGAAGTTGGAAACCCCAATTTAAAAACGGAGCAAAATGTACAAACCGACCTGAATTTGGAATATAAAACTTCCCATTTCGAATTTTTTGCCAACGGATTTTACAATCACATCAATAATTATATTTATACTTCGCCAGCAGGAAACCAAATTAATGGTTTCGATGTTTTTGATTATATTCAGAATGACGCCAAATTATTTGGTGGTGAAATCGGCTTGCATTTTCATCCACATCCATTGGATTGGTTGCATTATGAAACCAGTTTTGAAACGGTTACCGGCAAAAAGCAAGATGGTGATTACTTGCCTTTGATTCCTGCAAACAATTGGAATAACACCATTAGAACGGAGTTCAAAATTAAAAATTGGTTGGATGACGGATTCGCCTCATTGCAGGTTTCAACTACTTTCAATCAGGGTAATGTGAGTGGTTTCGAAACAAAATCAAAAGGGTACACTTTAGTACATTTGGGTTTTGGAGGGAAAATAAAATTCGGAAAAACGGCTTTTGACTTAAACCTAAACGGCAATAATTTGTTGGATAAAACCTATATTTCCCATCTTTCCCGCTTTAAAATAGATGGTATTCCAAATATTGGAAGAAACATCGTTCTAGGAATGAATTTTAATCTCTAGAAAAAATATTATTTAGAATGTCAAAATCCAAATAGCTTTTGGTTTAATATCGGATCTTACCAATATGTCGCATCACGCGAACAATTTTGTCTTTTCTTCGATTAATATAAGAAGAGGAACTTGTCGCGGAATATTTTCTAGGATTAGGTAATATGGCAGCTATTCCCGCGGCTTGAATTGGCGTGAGACTAGATGCGTCTTTTCGGTACCAATGTTCAGTTGCCGCTTGGGCACCATATATCCCGTCCCCCATTTCGATACTGTTGAGGTACACTTCCATAATTCTCTCTTTACCCCAAATTAACTCTATCAAAACGGTAAAATAGGCTTCCAGTCCTTTACGTACATAACTTCTCCCTTGCCATAGAAACACATTTTTGGCGGTTTGTTGAGATATCGTGCTTCCTCCTTTTATTCTTCTTCCTCTTTCGTTCCCTTTATACGCTTTTTGCATAGCGTTAAAATCAAAGCCATAGTGTACAAGAAAAGTTCCGTCTTCACTAGCAATGACCGCTTTTTGTAAATTGGTCGAAATATTTTCGATAGGCTCCCAATCATGACTAAAATATATTTCCTTCCCTATGAATTTGTTTTCAATTACTCGCATTACCATCAATGGGGTGAATGGCACAGGCACAAATTTGAAAAGTATTACAGAAAAAAAGGAAAGCCCAAGAAACCACAAAAATGCCTTAAATAAAAACCTTCTTAATTTGCTTTTAAAATTTTCTGGATGCTTTTTTGTAGGTTGTTTTGCCTTTTTGGATGCTATTTTTGTCGCCATTATATTATATCTGCTAATTTGTCTAATCCTAAAAAAAACAGGATTAATAAAAAAATAAAAATACAATTTTTAGACAGAAGTAAGCAAATGTTTTGCGCAGTTTTTTTATACTATAGATTAGTAATAGAATTTAGAGTTTAAACCGGTCCATTTGTTAATAACTAAAATTGAAATACAACCTCATAAAATGTATTTTTGTTTTTATCAAATTTTCCAATTGATTGCCTTTCCAAAAAAATCTAATGCTTAGAAAATGTACTTAATATTCGATACCGAAACCACAGGGTTACCAAAACGTTGGGGTGCTCCAGTTTCCGACACGGACAACTGGCCGCGATGTATTCAAATCGCTTGGCAGTTGCACGACGAAATGGGAAAAATTATCGAGCATCAGGATTATTTGGTAAAACCAGAGGGATTCAATATTCCGTATGATGCCGAAAGAATTCACGGTATTTCGACTGAATTGGCCGAAGCCGAAGGAATTTCTTTAGCTGAAGTTTTAGAGAAATTTAATATTGCCTTATCGAAAACCAAATTTATTGTGGGTCAAAATTTAGGTTTTGACATCAACATTATGGGCTGTGAATTTCATAGAATGGGTGTTGAAAGCCCAATGAGTTCCATGCCAATTCTCGATACGTGTACCGAAGTAACGGCGACTTTATTGAAACTTCCTGGAGGTCGCGGAGGAAAATATAAACTACCTACATTAACCGAATTACACGCTTATCTTTTTAATACCCCTTTTGGAGAAGCGCATAATGCCACCGCAGATGTGGAAGCAACTACGCGTTGTTTTTTCGAATTAATTCGTACGGAAGTTTTTACGAAAACAGATCTTGAAGTGGAACGCGACTATTTCGAGGATTTTCAACTAAAAAATCCAGTAAAAATTCAACTTATCGGGTTGCAGCATATCAATTTAAAGGAGGCGTCTGATAAAATCCGTCAGCAATTAGGAGGTCAACAAGCGGCGCCAATTTCTAAACAGGAACTTTCGGACAATAAACAACTTTTAATAGACACCGATTTTGTGCATTTGCACAATCACACCCAATTTTCGGTATTGCAATCTACGATTAGCGTCGCAGCTTTGGTAAAAGCAGCATCAGAGCGAAAAATGCCTGCCGTTGCCATAACGGACCACGCCAATTTGATGGGAGCTTTTCATTTTGTTCGAGATATTTTATACCATAATAAAGCGGCTGAAGCAAAAAACAAGGAGGCTATTGAAAAAGGGGAGGAACCGACCGAAGTTTCAATGAAACCAATTGTTGGTTGTGAATTTTTTGTTTGTGAAGACCATAAAAACAAGTCTCACAAAGATAATGGTCACCAAATTGTACTTTTAGCGAAGACCAAAAAAGGCTATCATAATTTAGCCAAAATGTCTTCCATAGGTTACACCGAGGGTTTTTATTATGTGCCTAGAATAGACCGGAAAATCATCCAACAATACAAGGAAGACATCATTGTTTTGTCGGGGAATCTCTACGGGGAAATTCCAAATAAGATTTTGAATCTAGGTGAAAAACAAGCCGAAGAAGCTTTAATTTGGTGGAAACAGGAATTTGGATCAGATTTTTATATCGAAGTGATGCGTCATAATCAGGAAGACGAAAATCGCGTGAATGAAGGTTTAATTTCATTAGCTAGAAAACACGACGTTAAATTGGTTGCTACTAACAACACTTTTTATATAGACAAAGATAATGCTAATGCCCACGATATTTTATTGTGTGTAAAAGAGGGTGAAAAGCAATCTACGCCAATAGGCCGTGGCCGCGGGTATCGTTACGGCTTACCGAATCAGGAATATTACTTCAAGTCGGGGGAGGAAATGAAGCAAAACTTCAACGATTTGCCAGAAGCGATTTCGAATATTTCAGAAATAGTGGATAAAATTGAAATTTACAATTTGGCTCGTGAGGTGTTACTTCCAAAATTTGAAATTCCTCAGGATTTTCTAGTCCCGGAAGATGCAATAGATGCAGGAGTACGAGGAGAAAATGCCTATTTGAAAAGCCTTACTTTTATTGGCGCCAGCAAACGCTACAAAGAAATCACTCCTGAGATTCAAGAACGACTTGATTTTGAATTATTGACTATAGAAAATTCAGGATACCCTGGTTATTTCTTGATTGTGCAGGATTTCATTGCTGCCGCGCGAAAAATGGACGTTTCTGTTGGTCCCGGTCGTGGTTCTGCGGCAGGTTCTGTTGTTGCCTACTGTCTGGGGATTACCAATATTGACCCCCTTTTATACAACTTACTTTTCGAAAGATTTTTGAATCCAGATAGGGTCTCACTTCCCGATATCGACATCGATTTTGATGATGAAGGACGAAGTAAAGTAATGGATTATGTTATCAATAAATATGGTTCGAAACAAGTAGCTCAAATCATCACTTACGGAACGATGGCAGCAAAATCAGCGATTCGTGACACTGCGAGAGTGTTGGATTTACCGCTTTTTGAAGCTGATAAAATAGCCAAATTAATTCCAAATTTAATTCCTTCAAAATGGAGTTTATCCCGTTTTTTGAAAGATGCTGAAGGCGATATTAAGAAAATTCTGCGTCCAGAGGATTTTGAAAAAATAAAAGAATTAATTGGAATTTCTAAGGAAGATAATCTGAGTGGCGAAACCATTCAGCAGGCAAAAGTTTTAGAAGGAAACCTTAGAAACACAGGGATTCACGCTTGTGGTGTGATTATTACCCCTAGTGATATTACTGATTTTGTTCCCGTGGCTACGGCTAAAGATTCGGATTTGTATGTCACACAGTTTGACAACTCGGTCGTGGAAAGTGCTGGTTTGTTGAAGATGGATTTCTTGGGTTTAAAAACCTTGACTTTAATAAAAGACACCGTAAAATTAGTAAAATATAGAAGCGGAATAGACCTTAATCCTGATGAATTTCCTATTGACGACGCGAATACCTACGAACTTTTTCAGCGTGGCGAAACGGTTGGGATTTTTCAATACGAATCGCCGGGAATGCAGAAATACCTTAAAGAACTTAAACCTACCGTTTTTCCGGATTTAATTGCGATGAATGCCTTGTACCGTCCAGGACCAATCGCCTATATTCCAAGTTTTGTTAGGCGAAAAAACGGCGAAGAAGATATAGTATACGACCTCGATGTTTGCGAAGAATTGCTAAAAGACACCTATGGAATTACGGTTTATCAAGAACAAGTAATGCTTTTGTCGCAAAAACTGGCGGATTTTTCTAAAGGGGATGCCGATGTTTTACGAAAAGCAATGGGGAAAAAACAAAAGGACGTTTTGGATAAAATGAAACCTAAATTTATCAGCCAGGCCGTGGCCAAAGGGCATGCCGAAGACAAGTTAGAGAAAATTTGGAAAGACTGGGAGGCTTTTGCTGAATATGCTTTTAACAAGTCGCATTCTACTTGTTACGCTTGGATTGCCTATCAAACGGCCTATTTGAAAGCTAATTATCCCGCCGAATACATGGCGGCGGTTTTATCAAATAACATGAGCGATATCAAGCAAGTCTCTTTTTTTATGGAAGAATGCAAACGAATGGGGTTAAAAGTTTTAGGTCCAGACGTAAATGAGTCGTTTTATAAATTTACGGTAAACGATGATTATGCCGTACGTTTTGGGATTGGTGCTGTAAAAGGAGTAGGAATGGCAGCAGTCGAAACGATTGTTGAAAACAGAAAAACAGAAAATTACAAGTCTATTTTTGATTTGACTAAACGTATCGATTTGCGCGCCGCCAATAAAAAAGCTTTGGAAAATCTAGCTTTGGCTGGCGGGTTTGATTCCTTTAACGGAACGACTCGAGCACAATATTTTCACGATGATGGTGACGGTATTACTTTCTATGAAAAAGCCATTCGCTATGGAGCAAAGTTTCAGGAAAACGAAAATTCATCGCAGGTAAGTTTGTTTGGCGAAAGCAGCGATGTGCAGATTGCGGAACCTATCGTGCCACCTTGTGAGGATTGGAGTACGATGGAAAAATTGGCAAAAGAAAAAGAGGTAGTTGGGATTTATATTTCAGGACATCCGCTGGATGATTTTAAATTTGAAATGAAATATTTCTGTAATTCGAAACTAGAATCGCTGAAAGATTTGAATCAATTTGTGAATAAAAATTTAACTTTTGGAGGCATAATCAGTAATGTGCAACACCGAATTGCCAAAAACGGAAAAGGCTGGGCATCCTTTAATCTGGAAGGATATGACGAGAGTTATGAATTCAAAATTTTTGGTGAAGAATATATGAAAAACCGGCATTATCTGATTCCAAATAGTTTCACCTACATAAAAATATTGGTGAAAGAGGGTTGGGTAGATAGAGATACCGGGAAAAAGGGAGACCCAAGATTACAATTTTCAGATTTTAAATTACTACAAGATGTTTTTGATAATTTCGCCAAAAAATTAAGCGTTTTATTGGACATAAAAGATTTGAATGGGGATTTTATTTCAAAATTAAATGCGGTTTTCCAAGCCAACAAAGGAGATAACACCGTTTCTTTTGAAATTATGGAATTGGAAAAGATTAAAAAACATATTGAAGTTTCGGAAGAAATACATCCTGAAATTATAAAAGTGGAAGAAAAAATAGAATCGGTATTATTTGAAGATGAATTACCTGATGAAACGGCCATTTTTACTGAAGAAATCTCCGAAGATGAAGAGCCTGTAATAATTGAAATGATTTCAGAAATCGAGGAAACAAAAGTGATTACGCGAATATCAATGCCCAGCCGGAAATTAAAAATCAAGATTTCGAATGAGTTATTGACGGAGTTGGAGAAGATGCAAATTAATTTTAAATTGAATTGATAAATTATACCAATTTAATAATAGCTAAATGTAATTCCAGTTCCACTTATAAACTCAAATGTTTCTCTATATTTGTATTACAAAATAAATTCAAAAAACAAGAATATGGCATTAGCAATAACAGACGCTACTTTTGAGGAAGTAGTTTTGAAGTCAACAAAACCAGTAATGGTAGATTTTTGGGCAGCATGGTGTGGTCCTTGTAGAATGGTGGGACCAATCATTGACCAAATCAGCGAAGAATACGAAGGAAAAGTAGTCGTTGGAAAAGTAGATGTAGACGCAAACCAAGAATTTGCAGCAAAATACGGCGTTAGAAATATTCCAACAGTTTTGGTTTTTCACAACGGAGAAGTAGTCGGAAAGCAAGTAGGAGTTGCTCCAAAACAAACGTACGCAGATAGCTTAGACGCATTGTTGTAATTCCTAGTCATTCAAGGAACGAATCAATTTTATAATATTAGAAAAGGTTTGACGAAAGTCAAGCCTTTTTTATTGATTTTATAGGGAGAAATTCAACAACGATTTTTGACTACTCTCATATTCAAACTACCTTTTTTTTATTTGCGGCCTATCGTCTTATATATTTGGTTAATTTTGCCCCCCGAGACCTTTGGGTCGAATAGTTAGGAAGTAAAAATATTTTATAAAAGCGTGGGAAGTAAAAACAAATTAAAACGATTCAAGGAAAACGAAACATTCCATAATGTTTTTCAACCTACAAGGGAAGAAGTGGTGGGGAATTTATTTCCGCTAAAAGGCAACTGGAACACAGAGTTCTTTAAAAACGACCATCCGTTGGTACTCGAATTGGGCTGTGGCAAAGGCGAATACTCCGTTGGCTTGTCCGAAAAATACCCTAATAAGAATTTCATCGGGATCGATATCAAAGGAGCTAGATTTTGGCGTGGTGCCAAAACGGCCATTGAAACCGGTTTGCACAATGTGGCTTTTATCCGTACTCAAATTGAATTAATCAATCACATTTTTGCCGAAAACGAGGTAGATGAAATTTGGATTACCTTCCCGGATCCCCAAATAAAATACAAACGCACCAAGCACAGAATGACCAACTCGGAATTTCTGCAATTGTATAAAAAAATCCTCAAAAAAGACGGTGTTGTCAACCTAAAAACCGACAGCGAATTTATGCATGGATATACCTTAGGATTATTGCATGGCGAAGGACACGAGGTGTTGTATGCCAATCATAATGTATATGTAAACGAAGGAAGTCCAGAGGAAGTTACTGCTTTCCAAACTTTTTACGAAAAACAATATTTAGAAATTAACAAAGCAATTACGTATATTCGATTTAAAATTAAACCATAATAATTCGTTTGTAGTGGTTTAATTTGCTGTTTCTAACGCCTGATTTCCAATAAATGAATACCATAACCTCATTATTTTTAGGATTCATCACCGCTTTTATAGGGATTATTCCTCCGGGATTAATCAATATGACTGCCGCTAAAGTGAATCTGAAAGAGGGAAAACGGAATGCGTTGTGGTTTGTTTTGGGAGCGATATTGATAATATTTTTCCAGTCCTTTTTCGCTATAGTATTTGCAAAAATTATCAATAGGCGCCCGGATTTGGTCACTTTATTGCGCGAAGTGGGTTTGGGTATCTTTGCCACCTTGACGATTTATTTTTTAGTATTGGCCAAAAAACCCAAGTATAAGACGAGAAAGCTCACAAAGAATAGCAAAACTAGTCGGTTTTTTTTGGGGATGTTGCTTTCGGGACTCAACTTCTTCCCGATTCCCTATTATGTTTTTGTATGCATGACTTTGGCCTCTTTTAAACTATTTTCATTCGACACCACCTCCATTTTTATCTTTGTGAATGGGGTTGTACTAGGGTCTTTTTCGGTTTTTTACGGCTACATCTGCTTCTTTAATGGAATAGGAAATAAAACCGATTATGTTACTAAAAACATGAATATTATCATCGGGAGTATAACAGGGTTGATTTCGGTGATTACCCTATGGAATGTGGTCAAATATTATTTCTGACAAAATGCCGAATCCAACCGACAATTTTTTCGAAAAAGTCTATGCCGTCGCTAGACAAATCCCTTATGGCAAGGTAACTTCGTATGGCGCCATCGCCAAAGCATTAGGAACGGCACGCTCTGCCAGAATGGTCGGCTGGGCCATGAATGCCTGTCATAATCTTGAAGATATTCCTGCACACAGAGTTGTAAACAGAAAAGGATTGCTTACGGGAAAACATCATTTTGACGGAACGAATTTAATGCAGCAATTACTCGAAAACGAAGGGATTAAAGTGGTCGATAACCAGATTATGGATTTCGAGAAGTGTTTTTGGGAGCCTGAAATAACCGGATGATTGGCTTTAAATAAATCGACGTCGGGGCACTCCCCAATTCGAATACTCCAAAAAATTCGCGCAACAATACTCCAATTGAAATCGTCAATTCTAAAATCAATTAATCCCATTCAAAACGTTTATAATAAGAACTTTTCGTGCTATCTTTGCATCCAATAATCTAAAAAAGAATCCGTTTAAATAAGCATACTATTCCGATGGATTAGCGTCAATTGGAAAATCATAAAAACAACATGAAATTAGATAAAAAAGAAGTCCTTAAGGCACTAGAAACCATCACTATTGCAGGAGAAGGTAAAAATATGGTAGAGAGCGGCGCCATTGCAAATGTAGTCACTTTTGGAGATGAAGTTATAGTTGATCTAGTACTACATGTTCCGGCAATGCACATCAGAAAACGCGCTGAGGACGATATTAAAAAAACCATTCTTGAATTAGTTTCGCCAGAAGCTAAAATCAAAATAAACGTCAAAGTTGAAGCCGCAGAGAGTACGGAAATTAAAGGAAAATCAATCCCTGGAATAAAAAATATTATTGCTGTTGCTTCTGGAAAAGGAGGCGTGGGAAAATCTACTGTAACGGCAAACTTAGCGGTAACGCTGGCTAAGATGGGGTTTTCGGTAGGGATTTTGGATGCCGATATTTATGGCCCTTCTATGCCTATTATGTTCGATGTTGAATCTGAAAAACCAATATCAGTAAACGTGGATGGAAAATCCAAAATGAAACCCATAGAGAGCTATGAAGTAAAAATATTATCCATAGGATTTTTTACTTCTCCAAGTCAGGCGGTTATTTGGCGTGGCCCAATGGCTTCGAAAGCATTAAACCAAATGATTTTTGATGCCGATTGGGGCGAATTAGATTTCTTGCTCCTTGATTTGCCGCCAGGAACGGGTGACATTCATCTTTCGATAGTTCAAGCCCTCCCTATAACAGGTGTAGTAGTTGTAAGCACGCCACAAGCGGTTGCACTCGCCGATGCCAAAAAAGGGGTTTCAATGTTTATGTCAGATGCAATAAATGTACCTGTTCTGGGAATCGTCGAAAACATGGCTTATTTCACACCTGAGGAGTTGCCGGATAATAAGTATTATATATTTGGAAAAGAAGGGGCAAAAAACCTTGCAGAAGATTTGGAAGTGCCATTTTTAGGGGAAGTTCCAATCGTGCAATCTATCCGTGAAGCTGGAGATTACGGTCGTCCGGCAGCCCTTCAATCGGGTTCGGTAATTGAGACTGTTTTTGAAGAAATTACGCGAAAAGTGGTGGAAGAAGTAGTGAGCAGAAACAAAAATTTACCTGCCACCGAAGCGGTTAAAATTACAACCATGGCGGGTTGTTCGGCAGTAAAAAAATAATTATTTATTCGGGAATCCAAAAATTAATAAAATCTAAATTTCCCAAATTAACCTATCTTCAAATTCAAACCAAAATGACAACAGAAGAATTAACAGCAAACATTGAAAAAGCACTTGAAGAGATTCGGCCTTTTTTAAATTCTGATGGAGGGGATATTTCGCTTGTTTCCATAGCGGAGGGAAAGTACGTGACGGTTCGTCTGGAAGGAGCCTGCACCAGCTGCAGCGTGAATCAAATGACTTTGAAAGCGGGTGTTGAAACCACCATCAAAAAGTTTGCGCCACAAATAGAAACCGTTGTCAATATTACATAAATTAGAATACGGAGAGATTTTAAAACAAACCTGCCACTTAGCAACCCAATAAAAAATTACCTAATTCCAAATCGCACAAATGGATGTATTAATAAAAATTAAAGACCGAGAAGGAGTTGTTCATGATTTGCAAGCCCCAACTGACATGGCTATGAATATCATGGAATTATGTAAAGCCTATGAACTTCCAGTAGAAGGAACTTGTGGCGGGATGGCCATGTGTGCTTCTTGTCAATGCTACGTGTTAAACGACGTTCGCTTGCCCGAAATGGGAGATGAGGAAGAAGCAATGCTTTCGGAGGCTTTCTTCGTGAAATCAAATAGTCGTTTGGGGTGTCAAATTCCCATAACCTTAGATCTAGAAGGATTAGAGTTAGAATTAGCTCCAGAAAATTAAAAAAGTGTCCTATTCAAGAATAGCCCACTTTTTTAATTTTAGCAATTATTGATTGGAGAGGCTAAATCATTTATTAAACCAATTCCAAATTTGCTGTGATTTTTTCTTCAATGGCATCCCAAAGTCCAATTCGTTTTTCGAGTGCCAAAATTGAAACCTCTTCTACATCCTTCCATTTTGTTGCGTCAGTCCCACAAAGTTCCGTTATCATTTTCATTGCCATAGGACCATGTTCGTCAGCGTCTAGTTCGATATGTCTTTCAAAATAGTAAATCAATTTATTTAAATCGGTTTTAGGAAAATTAGCCTGGAAGTTTTTTAGTATTACCGTAAACATGCTTGGGATTACATCTTCTCTTCCAAAGGTGAAGGCTGCGGCAATTTCATGTGTTTTTCCTTGTTCAATAATCCTAAATGTAAAATCTAAAAACGCTTTGATATTGGGGTGTAGATCACTTTGCTTAATGGCAACAAAAATGTTTTGAAGCGAATTGATTTCGGATAAAAAAGACCCCATTCCACTAGTATTTGCACCGCAGGCCTCCATCGCTTCGACATACATTTCGTAATGACTTTGGCGACGGCCATCAATCGTTAAATCCGTTTCTTCAGCAAGCACTATTTCGTTTATCAAATACCTTGTTTCTGGATTTTTTGTAGCAAACCAAGGGGTCGTTGTGCAGGTTAATTGCGCTTGTAACGCCTTTAATAATGACATAAAATCCCAAACAGCATACACGTGGGTTTCTAAAAAAGAATTTAAATCAGCCATGGTTTTTACTTTTTCATATAAAGAATGGCTTAATAATGCTTCTTTTTGTGGCTGAATTATATTGTTTATTGTTTCTATGTTCATGGTTTAAATTTTCTATAAAAATAAAAAAGCTCCTTGGGAACAAGAAGCTTTTACAATCGATTTTATGAATACTTTAATAGTTGTTTCCTACTATTTAAAAGCAGAAATCCCCGTCACATCCATTCCAGTAATTAATAAATGAATATCGTGGGTTCCTTCATAGGTAATTACGGACTCTAGATTCATCATATGTCGCATAATGGAGTATTCCCCAGATATTCCCATTCCTCCAAGTATTTGTCGCGCTTCCCTAGCAATATGAATTGCCATATCTACATTGTTTCTTTTGGCCATCGATATTTGTGCTGTTGTCGCCCTTCCTTGATTTCTCAAAACCCCTAATCGCCAAGTCAATAATTGCGCTTTGGTAATTTCGGTAATCATTTCGGCTAATTTTTTTTGTTGTAATTGCATTCCTGCAATAGGTTTGTCAAATTGGATTCTCTCCTTAGCATAACGTAATGCGGTGTCATAACAATCCATCGCAGCTCCTATGGCGCCCCAAGCAATACCGTAGCGGGCAGAATCCAAACAACCCAAGGGCGCACTCAATCCTGACTTATTGGGTAATCTGTTTTCTTTTGGCACTTTTACATTATCAAAAATCAACTCCCCTGTTGCTGAGGCACGAAGTGACCATTTATGATGTGTTTCTGGAGTTGTAAATCCTGGCATTCCCCGTTCCACGATTAAACCGTGAATTCTTCCTGTTTCATCTTTTGCCCAAACTATGGCAATATCAGCAAAAGGGGCATTCGAAATCCACATTTTGGCGCCATTTAATAAGTAATAACTACCCATGTCTTTGAAATGAGTAATCATGCTTGCTGGATCGGAACCGTAATTAGGTTCGGTCAAGCCAAAACAACCCATTAATTCTCCTGTAGCCAACTTTGGTAAGTATTTCAAGCGTTGTGCTTCATTTCCATATTTCCAAATCGGATACATAACCAAAGAGGATTGCACCGAAGCAGTTGAACGAACACCGGAATCGCCACGTTCTATTTCTTGCATAACCAAGCCATACGATATTTGGTCTAGGCCGGCACCGCCATATTCTTCTGGAATGTAAGGACCAAACGCCCCAATATTAGCCAAGCCTTTGATGATTTGTTTGGGAAATTCAGCCCTTTGGGAGTAGTCTTCAATGATGGGCGAAACTTCACGTTTTACCCATTCGCGCGCAACATTACGGACTAATTTATGTTCGTCCGTCAATAATTCGTCCAAATCATAATAATCTGGAGCTTGAAATAAGTCTGGTTTCATAATTTTATGTCATTGCGAGCGCCCCGCAAAGAAACGAAGCATATCGATTAGGTATCGTATTACGAAGCTACACAAAGAAATATAACAAAACAAATTCTTAAAGTTGTATTTTTTAAAATAGATGGAATTTTTGTTACAATCTTTAGATTCTAGGTCTTGAAATCGAGTTACATCTTCAAATAAAAATCCTTCGTCAATGCAATATATTCAGCTGTATACTCATGCCTATTTACTTCAATAACTAACTCATCGGCGGTTAAAACGGCTAATTCATATCTTTTGAAAACCAATAAACTTCTTACAATTGGCGTTTTGTGCGAGCCTTTCACCCGAGTAACTTTAACGGGATAAAGTTCGGCTTTCGCGCACAAATCAATGAAGTTTTCTTCCTCTTTAAATGGAATTATTACACTGAAATTTCCGTTTTCGGAAAGCAATAAAGCCGCGGCCTCGATTAATTCTTCAAAAGGCATAGCGTCTTGAAAACGAGCCAAATCTCTTTGAGAATTATCAGTTTTATAATCTTCACTATAATAGGGGGGATTAGAAACGATCAAATCGTACTCGTCTTCGGGCTCTTCTATAAACTCGTCTAAAGCGGCATGAAAACAAAACAATCGGTCATTCCAAGGGGAGTTTTCAAAATTGTCGGTGGCTTGTTCATAAGCATTTTCGTCAATTTCGAGAGCGTCAATTTGGGCCGCAAAACTCCTTTGCGCCAACATCATCGCAATGATTCCGGTACCTGTTCCTATATCTAAAACGCTGCGTGGATTGTTTTCTATTGGCGTCCAAGCCCCAAGTAAAACGCCATCAGTGCCAATTTTCATAGCACATTGATCTTGTTCAACTGAGAATTGTTTGAATGAAAACATTTTAATTGATAATTTACAATGGATAATTGATAATGAAAAGTATAGTTTAGAAAGAAGATCCCTAGCCCTGATGGTAGTGATGTGTTTTTGTGCCATTGTTCGGCGTAAAAGATTTAACGAACAGTAGGCTATAGATCCTAATAATTATCAATTGTAAATTATCAATTGTCAATTATAAATACATTTCAATCAGGCCTTCTGGCAAATCCATAATGACTTTTTTGTTTTCCCTGTCAATTTTTACAAGAAAATGGTCAATCATGGGAATAAGAATTTCAACTTCTCCATTTAAAACTTCAAATAAAGGCTGTGCCGAAGAATCATTTACGGATTGTATTATTCCAACCACACCTAGGCGCTTGTCTTCAACCTCAAAACCTATCACTTCATGAAAGTAGAATTTGTTACCACTAAGTTTTGGCAACATATTTAAAGGAAGATAAATAGCGTTACCTATAATGGCATCGGCTTCTTCTTCAGTATTCATATCTTCAAAACGAATTCTAAGAAAGTCGTTTTTGTGAAGGGAACTGTGTTCAATAAAAAAAGGAACCAAGTGTTTGTTGCATTCAACAAACACTGATTCCAAATTTTCGTATAACTCAGGTTCGTCCGTATCTAAATAAGCTAGAACTTCCCCTTTGAAGCTAAATTTTTTTGCGATTTTACCTAAATAGAAACAATCTTCTTTACGCATTGAATCGCTAAATGAGTTAAGCTTGTGCCTCTTCGTTATTTTGATCCGCCTCTTCGCTTACGCTTGAGTCTTCAGTAGCAGGAGTTTCTTCTATCTCAGCTACAGTTTCTTCTACTTCAACTTCAGCAGCAGGAGTTTCTTCAGCTACAACTTCAGCAGTAGGGATTTCTTCAACCTCAGCTACGGTTTCTTCAACTTCTTCAACTTCAGCTTCAACAGCAGGAGCTTCTTCTTCTACTTCAACAGCAGATTCAGCAGCAATTGCATCAGCTTCAGCTTGAGCAGCATTTGCTAAACGTTTTGCATTTACATCTTGTTCTGCCTTGAAAGCTTTCTTTTTAGCATCCGCTTGCGCTTTTGATAAACCGTCTTTTTTAGCATCCACTTTTCCTGACTTTGCTTCTAACCAAGCAGCTAATTTTGCGTCAGCTTGTTCTTGAGTTAAAGCTCCTTTACGAATTCCTCCGTCAAGGTGGTGTTTCAATAAGGCTCCTTTGTAAGATAGAATTGCTTTCGCAGTATCCGTAGGTTGAGCACCATTGTGTAACCATTTTACAGCGCTATCAAGATTTAAATCGATAGTTGCAGGATTTGTGTTTGGATTGTAAGTACCAATTTTCTCAAGGTATTTACCATCTCTTTTTGAGCGAGCATCAGCTGCTACAACCCAGTAAAAAGGTTTTCCTTTTTTACCGTGTCTTTGTAATCTAATTTTTACTGACATAATCTTATGATTAAATTTTGAGGTACTCGACCTCTGTTAATTAAGGGTGCAAAGATACATTTTTTATCGGTAAATACTAATTCGATTTGAGTTTTAATTTATGCTGCTAGATTAAGGGGTTTTTGTCTAGGAAGGAAGAGGCATAAAACACTCGTAATTATGGCTTTTAGGGCTTAACTTCAAGTGATTTGTAAAAATATATTTTTAAATTAGCTAACACATAGTAGATTAGAAAAAATATAACTACATTTGTGGCAATTATTTTAAATAAGTACATATGAATATTTTTGTAGGAAGCCTTCCATTCAGTATTGAGGAAGCAGATTTAAGAGAGTCTTTCGAGGCTTATGGTGCAGTTGACTCTGTAAAAATTATAACTGATAAATTTACTGGAAGAAGTAAAGGATTCGGTTTTGTTGAAATGCCAAATGATGAAGAAGCTCAAAAAGCAATTGATGAGTTAAACGGAGCGACTGTTCAAGGACGTGCTATCGTAGTGAATAAGTCTGAGCCAAAACCAGAAGGCGAAAGAAGAAGTTTTAACAACGACCGTGGTGGAGATTCACGCGGTGGTTATGGTGGTGGAAATAGCCGTGGTGGAGATAACCGTGGTGGTGGAAACAGAGGAGGATATTAATATTTTCTTTATTACATAAAAAAAGGTGTCAATTTTCATTGACACCTTTTTTGTTTTTCCTCACTCAAGTTTCTCTAAACGGTAAGGGATGAAGGAGGAATTGATTTTATTTTACAAATTGGCCACTAACCAATTTCCAACTTCACTTGTTTTATAAGCTTTAGCTCCTTTTAGAGCCAAGTCTTCAGTAACAATTCCAAGTTCTAGTGATTTGTTAACTACTGCTCTTATCGCTTCGGCTTCGGCTTTTAATCCAAAAGCATCTTCAAACATCATTGCGGCCGATAATACGGTAGCCAATGGATTTGCAATATCAAGCCCTGTAGCTTGTGGATAGGATCCATGAATTGGCTCGTATAATGAAGTATGCTCTCCAACAGATGCAGATGGCATTAATCCCATAGAGCCTGAAATTACAGAAGCTTCATCAGTTAAAATATCACCAAATAAGTTTTCGGTAATTAATACATCATATGAATTAGGCCATTGAACCAAACGCATGGCAACCGCATCTACAAATTCATAACTAACTTCTACTTCTGGATAATCTTTCTCCATAGCTTGTACTGTTTCTCTCCATAAACGAGAAGTTTCCAATACATTGGCTTTGTCAACGCAACATAATCTTTTGCTACGGGTCATCGCTAATTCAAATCCTTTTTTTGCTAAACGTTGCACTTCAACTCTAGTATAAGTACAAGTATCAAAAGCAGTTTCGCCGCCATCTTTTCTCCCTTTTTCTCCAAAATAGATTCCACCCGTAAGTTCTCTTAAGAAGATCAAATCTGTTCCTTCGATACGTTCTCTTTTTAAAGGAGAATTGTCAATCAAAGAAGGAAAGGTAAATGTTGGACGAACATTGGCAAACAAACCTAATTTTTTACGCATCAATAACAATCCTTGTTCTGGTCTAACGGTTGCTTTAGGATCATTGTCGTATTTTGGATGTCCGATGGCGCCAAATAAAACGGCATCTGATTTCATACAGATTTCATGCGTTTCATCAGGATAGGGAACGCCAACAGCATCAATAGCGCAAGCGCCCGTTAATGCTGGAGTCCAAGTTATTTCGTGATTAAATTTTTGCGCAATGGCATCAGAAACCTTTACGGCTTGACTGATTACTTCAGGACCTATTCCGTCTCCTGCTAAAAGGGCGATGTTGAATTTCATGTTTTAAACTTTACTATTTATTTTAATTTAGGACGCTACGATATTTAACATTTTTTGGGTAGCCTTAATGGCCGCAACCGTCTGGTCAGAATCTAAGCCTCTTGTTTTGAATTCTTTTTTGCCGTTTGTCCAAGTGATTATGGTTTCGCATAAGGCATCTGAACTGCTCCCCGGGGGAATCCGAACGGCATAGTCAATTAGTTTTGGCAATTCCATTTTTTTACTTTTATAGATACTGGAAAGGGCATTCATAAAAGCATCAAATTGTCCATCACCTTGAGCATTTTCTTCGATTATTTCTCCATCAATTTTCAAACAAAGTGTGGTTGACGGGCGAGTTCCTTTAGAGTGAACCAATACATAGGATTCAATTACAATCTTTTCCTCATAGGTATGACTGTCTAAAACATCCGAAATGATATAAGGCAAATCTTCTCTGGTAACTGTTTCTTTTTTGTCTCCTAACTCGATAATGCGTTGGGTCACCAATTTTAAATCCTCTTGATTCAGTTTCAATCCTAATTCCTGAAGATTTTTTTCGATATTGGCTTTGCCAGAGGTTTTCCCTAAAGCATATTTTCGCTTTCTTCCAAAACGTTCTGGAAGTAAATCATTAAAATATAAATTATTCTTGTTGTCACCATCAGCATGAATTCCGGCAGTTTGTGTAAACACATTATCGCCCACAATAGGCTTATTGGCAGGTATTCTATAACCGGTAAAAGTCTCTACTAATTTACTAACTGAATATAAAGAAGATTCTTTAATGTTGATTTTTACTTCAGGCATAAAATCATTGATTACCGCTACAACACTTTCAAGCGGGGCATTTCCGGCACGTTCGCCCATGCCGTTTACCGTAACATGTAAGCCGCTGATTCCCGCTTTTATGGCTTCCATTGCATTGGAAACACTTAAATCGTAATCATTATGGGCATGGAAATCAAAATGCGTGTTTGGGTATTTTGCCCTTATTTTTGAAATAAATTCAAAAGTGTCTGATGGAATTAGAACCCCTAAAGTATCTGGCAATAAAATCCTTTTTATAGGCTGCTTTGTTATAAAATCCAAATATTGAAAAACATATTCGGGAGAATTCCGCATGCCGTTACTCCAATCTTCGAGATAAACGTTGGTTGCAATGCCATTTTCATTAGCCAAAGCAATACTTTCAGCTATCTCAGAGAAATGCTGTTCGGGTGTTTTTTTTAATTGATGGCTAAGGTGATTCAAAGACCCTTTGGTCAATAAATTTTGAACTTTAGCCCCCGTTTTTTTCATCCAATCTATCGAAAGCCCTTTATCAACAAAGGTGAGGACTTCAATACGATCCGAATAGCCTTTTTCTTTTGCCCAAGCCATGATGCCTTTCACACCTTGAAACTCCCCTTCGCTTACACGCGCAGAAGCGACTTCGATTCGATCAATATTTAATTCTTCTAGCAACAATTGCGCAATGGTTAATTTTTCTGCAGCAGAAAAGGATACGCCTGAGGTTTGTTCACCATCACGAAGCGTCGTATCCATTATTTCAATTTTTCTTTTTTCCATTTTTTTATTGCGTTTGGCTAAAATGATTTTATTTTTTGTAACCAATTTTCACTCGTGGTTTTTCACCCTGTTTTTTTTCATTAAGTTTCTCTAAATAGGAAAATACCAGCTCAAGATTCTTATCGTGATTTTCGAGTTTCTTCTGTATTTGTACTATATTTATCTTTATCTCGCTTGTGTCCAAAAGCATTTGTTTTACTTTTGTGAAAGTTCGCATGATTTGAATATTAGTTTGAATAGCCTTGTCACTTTTAAGAACACTTGAAAGCATCATTACACCATGTTCAGTGAAGGCAAAAGGAATTTTTCTGGTTCCGCCCCAACTTGATGTCACAATTTGTGATATCAAGTTGTCAAACTCAACTTTTGAAACCACAAACATAAAGTCCTCGGGAAACCGCCCAATGTTTCGTTTAACTGCCTGGTTCAAAACCCTTGTTTCAACCCCGTAAAGTGCCGCCAGATCTCTGTCTAGCATCACTTTTTGATTTCGAATAATGTAAATCTTATCCGTGATTGTTTTTTCTGGGATTATCAAATTGCCACTCATCGTTTTCCATTTTGTTTGTCTCTCAAAAAAAACCTTCTTTCAACTATTTCTTTACGACTAACGCCTCATCAAACCTTCCTATTGTTTATGAAACTTTATGTTTCAAAAGCATCTTAAAATAAGGAACGGATCGTATTAATTATGATGCGATTATCCTCTAAATAATGTTTAGCCTTTATAAAACTAATTGAAATGACCGCCCAACGTCTCCCAATCAACAAGTAAAATGTGTTTATTTTCTGAATCCCAACAGAACTTCAAACCTTGCCAGTATTAAGTTGATCTATATCTTTTTAGTATGGAAGTTTATTGGCAAATTCCACTACTTCTGATTTGATGTTTTGCAAATAGTCAATATCGTCAAAACCATTAATCATGTTGTCTTTTTTGTATCCACTAATGTCAAAAGATTCTTTTTGTCCCGTGGCTAACAAAGTAATGGTTTGTGCAGGCAAGTTGATTTCCAATTCCGTTTTTGGATCTTTTTCGATAGCTTTGAAAATAGTATCCGCAAATTCCGGGCTAACTTGTACTGGCAAAACACCGATATTTAAGCAGTTCCCTTTGAAAATATCTGCAAAAAAACTAGAAACTACGGCACGAAATCCATAATCGTAAACGGCCCAAGCTGCATGTTCTCTTGATGAACCAGAGCCAAAGTTTTTACCGCCTACTAATATTTTACCACTGTATGTTTTATCGTTTAATACGAAATCTGCTTTTGGAGTTTCATCTCCGTTATATCTCCAATCTCTAAAAAGATTATCTCCAAAACCTTCGCGTTTTGTAGCTTTCAAGAAACGAGCTGGAATAATTTGATCGGTGTCAACATTTTCTATTGGTAGTGGTACTGCACTACTGCGAAGGATATTAAATTTATCGTATGCCATTTGATTTTTGATTTTTGATTAGCGATTGCTGATTTTCTAAATAGAAACGCTAATGTTATTTTATTTAATCTAAATTGTAAGTTGAAATCTAAATTTGAGAATTAACGAAATCTGAAATCGTTAATCTACATTCTGAAATCTTTAAAAAAGCTCTCTAGGATCCGTTAATTTTCCTGTAACTGCTGCTGCTGCTGCCATAATTGGACTAGCCAATAAAGTTCTAGAACCCGGACCTTGACGGCCTTCAAAGTTTCTGTTTGAGGTACTTACCGCGTATTTTCCAGCAGGAACTTTATCATCGTTCATCGCTAAACAAGCCGAACAACCTGGCTGACGCAATACAAAACCAGCTTCGGTAAGAATGTCTAAAAGGCCTTCTTCTTTGATCTGTGCTTCTACAACATGCGAACCTGGAACTAGCCAAGCCGTAACATTTGCTGCTTTTTGTCGCCCTTTTACAATTTCTGTAAAAGCTCTAAAATCTTCAATACGACCATTGGTACAACTTCCCAAGAAAACAAAATCAATTGGTTTACCAATCATTACGTCGTTTTCTTCAAAGCCCATATAGGCCAAAGATTTTTTGTAGGTTTCGGCGCCACCTTTAACTTGGTTGGCGTTTGGAATAGTTGCTGAGATACCAATTCCCATTCCAGGATTTGTACCATACGTTATCATAGGTTCGATATCAGCCGCATTGATGTTTAATTCCGCATCAAAAATAGCATCAGCATCGGTTTTCAAGGTTTTCCAATATGCCACGGCTTTTGTCCAAGCCTCCCCTTTTGGAGCGTATAATCTTCCTTCCAAGAAATCGAATGTTTTTTGGTCAGGAGCAATCATTCCGCCACGAGCACCCATTTCGATACTTAAGTTACAAACGGTCATACGACCTTCCATAGACATTTCTTCGAAAACATTACCTGCATATTCCGCAAAATAACCCGTTCCGCCAGAAGTGGTTAATTGCGAAATAATATATAGCGCCACGTCTTTTGGACCCACTCCTTTGCTCAATTTACCATTCACGTTGATACGCATTTTCTTTGGTTTCGGTTGCATGATACATTGGGTTGACAAAACCATTTCCACCTCTGAAGTTCCGATACCAAAAGCAATAGCGCCAAAAGCACCATGTGTAGAAGTATGTGAATCGCCACAAACGATAGTGGCGCCCGGCAAAGTAATTCCGTTTTCAGGACCTACCACGTGAACAATTCCATTTTTTTGATGCCCTAATCCCCAGTGAGAAATACCATATTCGGCAGCGTTATCTTCCAAGGCTTTTAACTGATTAGCCGATAAGGCATCTTCTACGGGTAAATGTTGGTTTATAGTTGGGGTGTTGTGATCGGCAGTGGCAAAAGTGCGCGCTGGATACAAAACCGTAACTCCTCTTTCTTTCAAACCTAAAAAAGCAACGGGACTGGTAACTTCATGGATGAAATGACGGTCAATAAAAAAAACGTCTGGTCCATCTTCAATTTTACGCACTACGTGCGAATCCCATACTTTGTCGAATAATGTAGTACTCATTTTAACTATTTTTTTAAGTGTATTTCTTTTTTTCAATCGTACGCCTTTAGCCCTAATTGAAACAATGGGAGCAAATTTAAAAAAAAGAAATAAAGATGCCAATTTTATTCTGTACTTATATACGATACCCAAAGCCGTTTTTGCCATGATTTACCACTTCTGTTCTGCCGAAATGATTTAAAAATAGCCTTTCCATTTTGCCTTTCCATTTCTTTTTAGTGTTAATGCTATTGTTACAATAAAAATGCTGCCAATTTACCAGCTCATTCCTGATTTTTTCACAAACCCACTGAATTGGCGCTTTAGAAGATGTTTAAACGGATTACAACAGGACTGTTTTAGAGCATTACTAACGTAGCGTATTTCAAAATAAATACTATTTTTTGTTTTTAGGTCTTTAAACAAAATCATTTCGGAAGTGCGAAGCCTCTTTTTTTAATACAATACTATGACCTCTAAATTACGGCGTTAACTATTGAAATTTGTTTGGTTTTGTGAAAATTTAAACTACGCGTTCCTTTTGAGCGATCGGAGGAATTGTACTAAAATGGCATTGCTATTTTACCTCAACGCAGTTACCATAAAAAAGCCACTACTTTCGTAATGGCTTGATTTAAGCAAATGTTGAGGTTTCTTTTAATAATAAAACTTATTATTGTTTTGAAATCTGTTCGTTAACCGCATTTCTAAATTCAAATGGGTTGTCAATCCCTGCAAATGAATTTTTAGTACCTCCAGTTCCTTTTACATCAATGTTACCACACCCGAACATTTTATCAACCAATCCTTGTTCAACGTGAATCCCTTCAACTTTATTTAGCATTGTTTCTAATGACTGGGTTCTTAAAATCCCAACTTTTATTAATACTCTTTTATCTGTAACGGCAAATTCAGAAGATTTCATTTTTAAAAAACTTTTACCTAATAAAAACAAACCCACCAGAACTAAAAATCCTCCAAATGAACCTGCAGTATTACTACTTTCAATAATTATAATACCAATAATTATAATAGTTATCCCTTTAAGATATTCACTCCAATTTAATTTTGTTTGATAAACAATTGTTTCTCCGCTCATCAAATGTTTTTTAATGTAACTCATAATTTATTTTGGTTTATTTTTTTACCTACTCTATAAAGTTTTCAGCTTCCCTTTTTTAATTTAATTAAGCAACTTTTGAGCTTGCTCTTATTGTCTTTATTTACTTTTATCGGACAACAATGAATTTTTATTTTAATTCATTTTCAGCTTAGTAATACAATAATTTTGACAACTTAGATCAATTGTAATCTTTTTAACAAAGTATACCTTTTTATATAGGAATTCCTAATTATTTACAGGAAAGATAAATCGCAAAGGAAAGATGTAAAGGGGTTTAAGGATTCAGCAAAAACAGCCCACGAGAAAATTCCTGAAACCGGGTTTAAAAAAACCAAGTCGCCACAAAAATAGCCGTAATCACACAAACTAAATCTACTAGTAGCATGGTGCTCAGCGTATAGCGCGTATTTTTAATTTTAATAGATCCAAAATAAACGGCGATTACATAAAACGTAGTTTCGGCACTGCATTGAAAAATAGAACTTAGCCTCCCAGTGAACGAATCTACGCCAAAAGTACGCATGGAATCAATCATAAATCCTCTGGAACCGCCCGAACTAAAAGGACGTAGCATCGCCACGGGCAAGGCATCGGTTATTTCTTTACTCACGCCCAGCTGGGAGAAAACAAAAGAAAGCCAGTTGCTAATAATCTCAAACAAACCACTGTTTCTAAACAGTGAAATGGCTACTAACATGGCAAGAACATAAGGAAAAATGGTAATTCCGGTTTTCAAACCGTTGTTGGCCCCTATCACAAAAGTGTCAAAAACCGTCGTTTCTTTTTGGGTAAATTTTTTCTCATTCACCAACGAAAAAACCAGAGTAAACCCGATAATAGCGACTAACATCAAGCCTGAAAGGTTGGCCGTAAAGAAATTTTTACCCACCAAATCCAACTGATTGACGTACATCAACAATCCTACAATCGCGGCTATAATGGTCATCAAGGCGACCACCAATGTGGCGCTTTTGAAATTTACTTTTTGCCGGATGCCCACAATCAAAAAGGCGGCAATGGTCCCAATAAACGAAGTGATGATACAAGGCAACATGACATCGGCGGGATTGGCGGCATTTTCGGCGGCACGATACCCAATGATAGACGTGGGAATTAAGGTGAGTCCGGCGGCATGCAAACACAAAAACATAATTTGGGCATCACTCGCCTTATCTTTGTCGGGATTCAGGGTTTGTAAACTCTCCATCGCTTTCAATCCAAATGGGGTTGCGGCAGAGTCTAGGCCCAGGAAATTAGCGGCAAAATTCAAGGTCATATAAGAAATCGATTCGTGATTTTTTGGAACGCTAGGGAACACTTTTACAAAAACAGGGCTTAGCTTTTTGGCGAGTTTTTCGGCTGCCCCAGAAACGATAAGCAACTCCATCAAGCCGCAAAAGAAAGCCAAATAGGCTATCAGGGGAATAATTAAATCCAACACCGTGTTTTTGCATGTTGGTAAAAGCCCGTCCGATTTTTGTATGCCGCTATAAATCTTGACTGTTTTACTGGAATAAACATAGGTTGTGTCGGCATTCAGGGTGTCTCTGTTGATGAGCATGGTTTTGTCTGGCGCCTTAGCGATGCTGTCTTTTATAAAAGCAGGCAGTTGGTCGATGTATTTTTCGGATATTAAAATAGGATCGTCTTTCTTACCGTTCAATACAAAATCTATCGTGTAACTGTTTCCTGTAAATAAACTCACTACAATAAACGCAATCGAAGAAATGAAGATTGTCAACCAAAATCTGCTCAATACCATAATCTATAATTTTTGTAAATGTAATTATTTAACCTAAACGTTTACAAAGTAATTTAAACATGGCTAATTTCTTCGGCAATCAACAAATCCTCCCGTCGCAAACGCAAGAAAATCTGTGCCACGGCAATAGTATCCTTTTCGCAATAGGTTACAATGCGGTCGATATCTTTTTCGACGTAGAAAACGTGCCCCACTTGGCTGCCGTCAATATCGCCTTTTGGCGAAGGGATTCCCAGCACTTTACACATTAATTTTAGGGAAGTAAAATGTTTGTAATCGCCAAATTTCCATAATTCTAGCGTGTCTAAATGCGGGATTTCCCATGGTTTTTTGCCAAATAAATTCAATTTATTTGGGATAGCCATCTGGTTGATAATCATTCTTCTGGCAATGAACGGAATGTCAAATTCCTTAGCATTATGCCCGCATAAAACGTGTTGGGGTTGATTGAAATGATTGTTCAAAAGATTGATAAAATCGTGGAGGATTTTCTTTTCTTCCCCAAAAAAAGACGTTACCCTGAAATTTCGAATGTCGCCTTTGATGGTAAAATACCCCACTGAAATGCAGACGATTTTTCCAAACTCTGCCCAAATTCCGGCTCGGTCATAAAAATCTTCTGGGGTATATTCGTCTTTGCGTTGGTATTGGGTTTTATGCTCCCAAAGGTCTTTCATTTCGGTGTCCAATTCCTTAAAATCGGCTACTTCTGGAACGGTTTCGATATCGAGAAACAGAATGTTGTTGAGGTTTATTTTTTCTATCATAAGAATCCATTTGAAAATAAAAAATAGCAGTGATGTATTTAGTTTAAATATAATCAAAAACTAAAACAAATCGCACTGATTACTATAATTTTAGTAATTCAATCGCCTTTTTGTGAAACTGCGCTTGGATTGGGTTGGCCAAAAGTTTCTTGGCTTTATTTTTTACAAAAAATAACTAATAGTAGACCTACTAATACCGCTACTTTTTATTGTTATTTAACCCGTTGGGTGCAATTATATTTCATGCTTAATTTATTGGAATTTGTCACACTGAGCTTGTCGAAGTGTCTCTTTTTTTTGTCTTCGACAAGCTCAGACTGACATTTAATTTCTAATTGGGTTTAATTTTAACTTTGAAAGTTAAT